>NZ_JBYTEL010000011.1:0-233565 GCF_058789195.1 Cupriavidus sp. FW216-B1
TTCAGACAAAAGAAAGTGACTGGCAGCCCCGCGCAGCGGGGATGTCATACAGCCTTTGGGTTCAAGCACCAAAACCGTCCAAACAAGAACTCAAAAAAACAAAAACTCAAAACTCCCCATGCAACCTGACCCCATAAAACTTGGCCGGTCCCCGATCCCGATTATATCCAGGATTCCGAATATACTGAAAATCCGGACTAATACTCAAATACTTGACCGGCTGAAAACTGTAATACAACTCCATCACCTGTTCCGGCCCATACCGTAGCGCGCCGTCCCCGAGAAACGCCCCGAGGCCGCCGGCCTCCAGATACGCCCGGTGCCGCGGTCCCAGCATGTTGACCGCCACGGCCAGCCCCACCGCGTCGCGCGGGCGGCCCCAGGCGTTGCCGTTGAGCACGCCGCCGGCCGATACCTGGCGGCCGATTTCCGTGAAGGCGTAGGTCTCGGTCTTGTCGTCGGACATATTGGCGCGCGCGAACACGCCCAGTGATTCGTTGATCCGTTGCAGCAGGGTCAGCCCCACGCCGATCTTGGCGTGTTCCTCGCGCACGTTGGCCACGTCCGGCGTGGTGCCGGTGGCGGCGCCGAACTGCAGCGCGTCGCTGAACGCGCCCATGCGCGCCTTGTTGCGGAAGAACAGCAGCCGCGCGGTGCCGGGCTGGCCGGCGATGCTGTAGCGCTTCTCCAGTTCGAGGATGTCGCCGTAGTGCTGGAACATGCGCGTGTCCAGCTCCAGCCCGTTGGATTCGAGCGGCTGCAGGAAGCGGCCGATGCGCGCCGACCACGCGTCGCCGATGTATTCCAGCGCCACGCCCCAGTCGTAGCCGCGCGCGTCGGCCGGGTAGTCGAACGCGCCGTGCGTGAGGAATGACCAGTTCATGAACTGGGTGCGCGGGTCGGAGCCGAATTCGTTCTGGTCGAACACGTCGAGCGCGCCGAAATTGCCGGCGGTCAGCACCACGCGGCGCTTGTCGACGCTGCCGGCGAACTGGTTGAAATCGGCCTCGACGTCCTCGCTGCCGCCGCCCAGGCCCCAGGTCTGGCGCACGAAGGCGCGCGCGCGGTAGAACACCGGGTTGGTGCTCGACACCTTGGCCAGCTCGCCGTTGGGCAGGCCGCCCAGGCCGTGCAGCTCGGAGAACGGCACGCCCTGCGTCACCTCCGGGTTGAAGTGGAATTCGGCGCCGCGCCACAGGCGGATCCCCAGGTCGAGCGTGGTGCTGAACGAATAGCTCTTGGCGCGCTGCGCGGCCAGGCTGTTGTCGCCCGAATAGGCCGCGCCGAAGGCCGGCTTGCGCTGCCAGATATAGGTGGTCTGGCCGTGGAACGAGAACGGCGCGTCGGCCTCGTTCACCAGGCTGCCCGAGGCCGGCATCGGGTCCGGCGCCGGGCCTGCGTCCTGCGCCCGCGCCACGCCGGCGCAGGCCAGCAGCGACAGGGCGACGGCCGGCAAGCGGCAGGCAACGGACAAGCGGAACCGCGCCGGGGCGGCGGTGAGACGGCGAAGCAGCATGAAAAATCCGGGGAGAAACCTGACCGGCGGGGCGGCCGGCGGCAGCAACGGTGCTGCCTGGCGAATTGGCGGGACGAAGCATAGCCAAGGCTTTATGACATGTCTACCTTGCATTGCTGCATTGCAACATTCCACTTCCCGCGCGGGTGCGCCGCGGTCCCAGGCCATCGTCATTTTTGTAACCGGCCTTGAATTAATTAATCCAACAATTAATATTTCTCTGTTCCCGCACAGTGCTTGCCCCATGCCCACGCCGCCGCCCGCCCGCTCGCCTTCCCCGCCCCGCCGCCCGGGCCGGCCCGCCGCCGGCAAGGCAGCCACGGCCGGCCAGCGCGGGCAACTGCTCGACGCCGCCACCACCCTGTTCGCGCGGCACGGCGTGGCCGCCACGCCGATCAGGACCATTGCCGCGCATGCCGGCGTCACGCCGGCGCTGGTGCACTACTACTTCCGCGACCGCGACCAGCTGCTCGACGCGGTGGTCGACGAGCGCCTGCAGCCGCTGGTGGAGCAGGTCTTCGCGCCCGCGCTGGCGGACCAGGAAGATCCCACCGCGATGCTGGTCGGCATCGCCACGCGGCTGATCCGCGCCGCCGCCGCCACGCCGTGGTTCCCCGGGCTGTGGATCCGCGAGATCGTCAACGCGGAAGGCCAGCTGCACGAGCGCGTGCTGCAGAAGATCGCGCTGCAGCGCGCCGGCATCGTCACCGCCCACCTGGGCGCCGCGCGTGCGGCCGGCAAGCTCAACCCGGGCGTGGAGCCGGCACTGCTGATGGTGTCGCTGATCGGCCTGGCGCTGCTGCCGCTGGCCACCACGCATATCTGGCAGCGCCTGCCCGGCGCGCAGGGCATCGACCCCGAGGCGCTGGCGCGCCACGTCGGCGCGCTGCTCGCGCACGGGATGTCGCCGCTGCCTCCCAGCCCCTCCGCCTGAGACCCAGCCATGCGCACGGAGCCTGCCATGCACCGCCACCGCCTTCGCCACCTTCTCCGCCTCTCCCGCCGGACCGCCGCCCTGGCGTTGCCGGCCGCGGCCGCCGCGCTGCTCGGCGCGTGCGGCAACGACGCGCCGCCCGCCTGGCAAGGCTACGTGGAGGGCGAGTTCGTCAGCGTGGCCTCGCCGTTCGCCGGGCGGCTCGACCAGCTCGTCGTGCAGCGCGGCCAGCAGGTCGCCGGCGGCGCGCCGCTGTTCGCGCTCGAAGCCGACGACGAAAGCGCCGCGCGGCAGCAGGCCGCCGCGCAGGTGCGCGCGGCCGAGTCGCAGGCGGCCGACCTGCAGACCGGCAAGCGCCCGCCCGAGGTGGACGCCACCCGCGCGCAGCTCGCGCAGGCGCAGGCCGGCGCGCTGCGCAGCGCGGCGCAATACCGGCGCGACCAGGCGCAGTTCGCCATCGGCGGCGTGTCCCAGGCGCAGCTCGAGGAAAGCCGCGCCACGGCCGCCGCCGACGCCGCCCGCGTGCGCGAACTGCAGCGCGACGTGGAAGTGGCGCGCCTGCCCGGGCGCAGCGCCCAGCGCGCCGCGCAGGAGGCCCAGGTGGCCGCCGCGCGCGCCGCGCTGGCGCAGGCCGAGTGGAAGCTCTCGCGCAAGACCGTGAGCGCGACCCAGGCCGGCCTGGTCTACGACACGCCGTTCCGCCGCGGCGACTGGGTGCCGGCCGGCAGCCCGGTGGTCAGGCTGCTGCCGCCGGGCAACGTCAAGGTGCGCTTCTACGTGCCGGAAACCGTGGTCGGCGCGTTCAGGACCGGCGAGCCGGTGCGCGTGCGCTGCGACGGCTGCGCCGCGCCGGTCGACGCCACCGTCAGCTACATCTCCAGCCAGGCCGAGTTCACGCCGCCGGTGATCTACAGCAACGAGACGCGCGCCAAGCTGGTGTTCCTGGTGGAAGCGCGCCCGGCGGCGGCCGACGCGCCGAAGCTGCACCCGGGCCAGCCGGTCGAGGTGGCGCGGCCATGAGCGCATCCGCCATGCCTGCGGCAGCGTCCGGTCCGCGCGGCGACGGCCACGCCGGATGGGTCATCGACGTGCGCGACCTCACCAAGCGCTACGGCGACAAGGTGGTGGTCGACAAGCTCGCCATGCAGGTCGGGCGCGGCGAGATCTTCGGCTTCCTCGGCCCCAACGGCAGCGGCAAGACCACCTCGATCCGCATGATGTGCGGCCTGCTCACGCCCGACGGCGGCAGCGGCACCTGCCTGGGCTACGACATCCTGCGCGAGAGCGCGCAGATCAAGCGCCGCGTGGGTTACATGACGCAGAAGTTCTCCTACTGGGACGATCTCTCCATCCGCGAGAACCTCGATTTCGTCGCGCGCGTGTACGGCATGCCGAAGCGGCGCGAGGCCGTGGACCGCGCGCTCGAGGAACTCGGCCTGGCCAGCCGCGCGCAGCAGCTGGCTGGCCGGCTCTCGGGCGGCTGGAAGCAGCGCCTGGCGCTGGCCGCCTGCCTGCTGCACGAGCCGCAGCTGCTGCTGCTCGACGAGCCCACCGCCGGCGTGGACCCGAAGGCGCGCCGCGATTTCTGGGCGCAGTTGCATCAGCTCGCCGCGCGCGGCATCTCGGTGCTGGTCAGCACGCACTATATGGACGAGGCCGAGCGCTGCCACAAGCTCGCCTACATCGCCTACGGCAAGCTGCTGGCGCAGGGCACCGCGGGCGAGGTGGTGGCCAGCCAGAAGCTGGTCACGTGGAGCGTGCTGGGCGAGCAGCTTTCCGCGCTGTCCGACCAATTGCGCGGCGCGCCCGGGGTCGAGCAGACCGTGGTGTTCGGCAGCGCGCTGCACGTCACCGGGCACGACGAAGCCGCGCTCGAAGCCACGCTGCGCCGCGTGGCCGGCGCGCAGCACCGGCTGGAGCGGATCGACACCAGCCTCGAAGACGTCTTCATCCACATGATGAGCCGCGCCGACGACAACATGCGCGCCGGCAAGGAGGCCGGGCGATGAGCGGCAACGGCAATGGCGGGCGCTTCGCGTTCTCGCCGCAGCGCTGGTGGAGCATCGTCATCAAGGAGTTCCTGCAGCTGCGCCGCGACCGCATCACCTTCGGCATGATCGTGGGCCTGCCGATCATCCAGCTGATGCTGTTCGGCTTCGCCATCAACACCGACCCGCGCCAGCTGCCCACCGCGGTGATCGCGGCGGACCACAGCGAATTCACGCGCTCGTTCGTGGCCGGCATGCAGGCTTCCACGTATTTCCGCGTGACCCGCACCCTGCCCGACGAAGCGGCCGGGCGCGCCGCGCTGCGCCGCGGCGACGTGCAGTTCGTGCTCACCATCCCGCCCGACTTCACCGCGCGGCTGCTGCGCGGCGAGCGCCCGGCGCTGCTGGTCGAGGCCGACGCCACCGACCCGTCCGCCACCGGCCAGGCCATCGCCGCGCTGCCGCAACTGGCCTACTCGGTGGCCGACAAGGACCTGCGGGGCGCGCTCGCGCATCTCGCGGGCGGCAAGGCGCCGTTCGAGGTGCAGGTGCAGCGCCTCTACAACCCGGAGGGCCTCACGCCGTACAACATCATCCCCGGCCTGATGGGCGTGATCCTGACCATGACGATGGTGATGATGACCGGCCTGGCGATGACGCGCGAGCGCGAGCGCGGCACGATGGAGAACCTGCTCGCCACACCGGTCCGGCCGCTCGAGGTCATCACCGGCAAGATCGTGCCCTACGTGTTCATCGGCCTGATCCAGGCCACCATCATCCTGCTGGCGGCGCGCTGGGTCTTCCACGTGCCGTTCGTCGGCTCGGTGCTGGCGGTCTACCTGGCCGCGCTGCTGTTCATCGCCGCCAACCTGACGGTCGGCATCACGCTGTCGTCGCTGGCGCAGAACCAGCTGCAGGCGGTGCAGCTGACCTTCTTCTATTTCCTGCCGGGCATCCTGCTGTCGGGCTTCATGTTCCCGTTCCAGGGCATGCCGCGCTGGGCGCAGGGCATCGGCAGCGTGCTGCCGCTGACCTACTTCAACCGCATGATCCGCGGCATCCTGCTCAAAGGCAACGGCTGGGCCGAACTGTGGCCCGACGTGTGGCCGCTGCTGCTGTTTACCGCCGTGGTGATGGCCATCGCGGTGCGTTTCTACCGCCGCACACTCGACTAAGGGAGCCGGCCATGCCAGCCTTGCCGCGCGTTCTCGTCTCCATGCTGCCCGCCGCGCTCGCGCTCGCGCTCGGCGGCTGCGCCGTCGGCCCCGATTTCGCGGTGCCGCCCGCGCCCGCCGGCGACACCTACACCGCCGGCGCGCAGCCGCGGCGCACCGGCGCGGCCGACGCGCCGGACGGCCACGCGCAGGCGCTGCTGGCCGGCGCCGACGTGCCGGCGCAATGGTGGACGCTGTTCCAAAGCCCGGCGCTGGACCGCGCCATCCGCGCCGCGCTGGACGCCAGCCCCACGCTGGCGCAGGCGCGCGCGCGGCTGGAGCAGGCGCGCCAGGACCTCTCCGCCAGCACCGGCGCGCTGCTGGCGCCGCGCGTGGACGCCAAGCTCAACACCACGCGCGAGCAGGTCGACCTCGCCTCGGTCGGCATCACCGCGTTTCCCAGCCCGGGCCCGTTCACGCTGTACGGCGCCAGCGTGACGGTCTCCTACACGCTCGACCTGTTCGGCGGCGCGCGGCGCGAGCTCGAAGGCCTGCGCGCGGCGGTGGACTACCAGCGCTTCGAGCTGGAGGCGGCGCGCCTGGCACTGGCCGGCAACGTGGCCACCGCGGCGATCCGCGAGGCCAGCCTGCGCGCGCAGATCGCCGACACCGAGGCCATCGTGCGGGCCCAGCAGCAGCAGCTCGCCATCACGGAACAGCGCCACCAGGCCGGCGGCGTGGCCGCGCTCGACGTGCGGCGCCAGCGCGGCGAGCTGGCGCAGAGCCAGGCGCTGCTGCCGGGGCTGGTCCAGCAGCTTGCCGCCACGCGCCACCAGCTTGCGGTGTACGCGGGCCAGGAACCGGCAAGCGCCGGCCTGCCCGAATTCCGCCTCGAAGACCTGACGCTGCCCGACACGCTGCCGCTGACCCTGCCGTCCGCGCTGGCGCGGCGCCGGCCCGACATCCGCGCGGCCGAGGCGCTGCTGCACCAGGCCTCGGCCAATATCGGCGTGGCCGCCGCGCAGCGCTATCCGCAGCTCACGCTGAGCGGCAGCGCCGGCACCCAGGCCATGTCCACGCGCAACCTGTTCGACAGCTTCAACGTGTGGTCGCTGGCGGCGGGCATCGTGCAGCCGGTGTTCCGCGGCGGCGAGCTGGTGGCGCGCAAGCGCTCGGCCGAGGCGGCCTACGAGCAATCGCTGGCCGCCTACCGGCAGGCGGTGCTGAGCGGCCTGCGCGAAGTGGCCGACACGCTGCGCGCGCTCGAGGCCGACGCCGACGCGCTGCGCGCGCGCGCCGACAGCGCGCGCGAGGCCGCCGCCACGCTGGCCGTGGTCAGTGAACAGTACCGCCTCGGCGGCGTCAGCCAGTTGGCGGTGCTCGATGCCGAGCGGCAGGACCGGCAGGCGCGGCTGGCGCTGGCGCAGGCGCGCGCGAGCCGCTTCTCCGACTCGGCCGCGCTGCTGCAGGCGCTGGGCGGCGGCTGGTGGCAGGAGCAGGCCACCGCCGCTGGCGGGGCGTCGGCGTCAGCGCCCCAGGAACGCCCGTAGCCGGCGCGCGCCTTCGTCGAGGCGGGCGGTGTCGCAGGCGTAGCACCAGCGCACGAAGCCTTCGCCTTCGTCGCCGAACGCGCTGCCGGGCGCCAGGCCCAGATGCGCCTCGCGCACCAGCTGCTTGCACAGCGCCAGGCTGTCGCGCGCGCCCTCGAGCCGGAAGAACACGTACATCGCGCCCTCCGGCGCATGCACGTCCACGCCGGGCACTTCGGACAGCGCACTCACGAGGTGGTCGCGCGCCGCGCGCAGCTTGCCGACCAGCTCGCGCGTGAAGGCCTCGCCCTCGCGCACGGCCACGATGCCCGCCTCCTGCACGAACGACGGCGCGCACGAGGTGTTGTACTCGATCAGCTTGCCGAGATCGCCGGTAAGCGCCGCCGGCAGCACCATCCAGCCCAGCCGCCAGCCCGTCATCAGCCACGCCTTCGAGAACGAGTTCACGCAGATCACGCGCTCGTCGCGGCTGGCGATGTCGAGGAAGGACGGCGCCACGGCGTGTTCGCCGCCGCCGTAGTAGAGCCGCTCGTAGACCTCGTCCGCGATGATCCAGATGCCGTGCCGGCGGCAGTGGTCGAGCACGGCCTGCTGGTCCGCGCGCGACATCACCCAGCCGGTCGGGTTGTTGGGCGAGTTGATCATCAGCAGGCGCGTGCCGGGCGTGAGCGCGGCCAGCAGCTTGTCCAGGTCGAGCGTCCAGCCGTGCGCGCCGTAGTCGAGCGAGACCGTCTCCACCCCGGCGCCGAGGATCTTGGGAATCTCCACCAGGTTGGGCCACAGCGGCGTGACCGCCACGGCGCGGTCGCCGGGGCCGGCCACCAGCTGCGCGGCCAGCATCAGCGCGTTGACGCCGGCGCTGGTGACGGCCACGTTGTCCGCCGCGGTGGCGCCGTGCAGCGCGCTCACGTAGCCGGCCAGCGCCTCGCGCAGCGGCGCGATGCCGAGGTTGTGCGTGTAGAACGTGGCGCCGCCGGCCAGCGCGCGGCTGGCGGCGTCGCGGATGAAGGCGGGCGTGACCTGGTCGGACTCGCCGAACCAGAACGGCAGCACGTCGGGCAGGCCGACGCCGGCGTTGGCCACCTCGCGGATGCGCGAGGCGCGCAGGTGATGGACGGCGGCGCGGGCGGCGGCCGGGCCGGGCTGGCTGGTGGACATCTGCACTCCTTGGTGTCGGGTGGCCCCGCGCCGGCGGGCGCGCGGCGAGGCGGGGGGAAGCGGAGAGAAGCGGCGCATCCGCGCAAGCGTAGCGCAAAGCCGGTGGCCGCGGTATCGGCGCCGGCCCGGGCACGGAGCAATTCCCGCGCCATCTCGCCCGCGCCACCTCGCGCGGCGCCGGGCGCCAGCCCCGGCCCGGCCGCGCGCGGCCGCCGCCTAGGGATTGTCCCGATCCCCGCCGCATTGACTCTCTCGCCTTTATCGCCTACAAATCTGTCCACAACATCATTTAGTTTTGTAGACAATTTTGTTCTCAATAAAAATGCGGGCCGCGCACAGGAACGCGGCCGGCGCCTCGCCACGCCCGGCCCGGGCGCGGCCCGTCCAGCGGGACCGCCTTGCCGCCCGGCCGGCATCCGCCACCAGGAGAGATCCACGATGCAAGCGACTGCCACCCCCACCGCGTCGCCCGACGCCGCCCAGGCCGCCGGCCACGCGCACGGCAACGCCCTCGTCAAGCCCGGCTACGACGAGCGCCTGACCAACGAGGACCTCGCCCCGCTGCGCCGGCAGACCTGGGGCACCTACAACATCTTCGCGTTCTGGATGTCCGACGTGCACAGCGTGGGCGGCTACATCACCGCCGGCAGCCTGTTCGCGCTGGGCCTGTCGAGCTGGCAGGTGCTGGTGTCGCTGCTGGTGGGCATCGTGATCGTGCAGTTCTTCTGCAACCTCGTGGCCAGGCCCAGCCAGGCCACCGGCACGCCCTACCCGGTGATCTGCCGCGCCTCGTTCGGCGTGCTCGGCGCCAACATCCCGGCGGTGATCCGCGGGCTGATCGCGGTGGCGTGGTACGGCATCCAGACCTATCTCGCGTCGAGCGCGTTCCTGGTGCTGGCGCTGCATTTCTTCCCGGCGCTGGCGCCGTATGCGGATGCGAAGCTGCACGGCTTCGCCGGGCTGTCCGCGCTGGGCTGGTGCGCGTTCATGACGCTGTGGGTGCTGCAGGCGCTGGTGTTCTGGAACGGCATGGAGACCATCCGCAAGTTCATCGACTGGGCCGGCCCGGCGGTCTACGTGGTGATGATCGCGCTGGCGATCTGGCTGGTGCAGAAGGCCGGCTGGCAGAACGTCAACTTCACGCTGAGCTTCCTCAAGTACACCGGCTGGGACGCGGTGCCGGTGATGCTCACGGCGATCGCGCTGGTGGTGTCGTACTTCTCCGGCCCGATGCTCAACTTCGGCGACTTCTCGCGCTATGCGAAGGACTTCCGCTCGGTGCGGCGCGGCAACTTCTGGGGCCTGCCGGTCAACTTCCTCGGCTTCTCGCTGCTCACGGTGATCACCACCTCGGCCACGCTGCCGGTGTTCGGCAAGCTCATCACCGACCCGGTGGAGACCGTCAGCCACATCGACAGCACCTTCGCCATGCTGCTGGGCGCGTTCACCTTCATGACCGCCACCATCGGCATCAATATCGTGGCCAACTTCGTCTCGCCGGCGTTCGACTTCTCCAACGTCTCGCCGAAGCACATCAGCTGGCGCACCGGCGGCATGATCGCGGCGGTGGCGTCGATCTTCATCACGCCGTGGAATCTCTACAACAACCCGCAGGTCATCCACTACACGCTGGACATCCTGGGCGCGTTCATCGGCCCGCTGTTCGGCATCCTGATCGCCGACTACTACCTGGTGCGCCGGCAACGGGTGGCGGTGGACGACCTCTACACCATGAGCGCGCAAGGCCGCTACTGGTACCGCAACGGCTACAACCCGGCGGCCGTGCTCACCCTGCTGCCGTCGGCGCTGGTGCCCATCCTGTGCGTGGTGGTGCCGGCGTGGCAGGGGCTGGCGAACTACAGCTGGTTCATCGGCATGGGCATGGCCCTGCTGCTGTACCGCCTGCTGGCGCCGCGCCTGATGGCGGCGCACCTTGCCGACCGCGGCTGAATTCCCTGGACATCTGACCCCGGACACCCGACCCCGAAAACCCGCCATGAAGCTCAAGATCATCAACCCCAACACCACCCAGAGCATGACCGACAAGATCGGGCAGTGCGCCGCCGCCGTGGCCGCGCCCGGCACGCGCATCGCCGCGGTCAGCCCGCGCATGGGGCCGGCCTCGATCGAGAGCCACTACGACGAGGCGCTCTCGGTGCCCGGCATCCTCGACGAGATCCTGGCCGGCGAGCAGGACGGCACCGACGGCTACGTGATCGCCTGCTTCGGCGACCCCGGCCTGTACGCGGCGCGCGAGCTCGCGCGCGGCCCGGTGATCGGCGTGGCCGAGGCGGCCATGCACATGGCCAGCATGGTCGGCACCAGCTTCAGCGTGGTGACGACGCTGGCGCGCACCTGCAACATCGCCTGGCACCTGGCCGAGCGCTACGGCATGAAGCGCTTCTGCCGCGCGGTGCACGCCTGCGACCTGCCGGTGCTGGAGCTGGAGCGGCCCGGCTCGGACGCGCGCCGCATCGTCGCCGAGGCCTGCCGCGGCGCGCTCGCGCGCGACGGCAGCGACTGCATCGTGCTCGGCTGCGCCGGCATGGCCGACCTGTGCGAGGAGATCGCCGAGGCCATCGGCGCGCCGGTGATCGACGGCGTCAGCGCGGCGGTGAAGATGGCCGAGGGAATGGTCTCGATCCGGCTCGGCACCAGCAAGCGCGGCGACTGGGCGCGCCCGCTGCCCAAGGCCTACGCCGGCATGCTGGCGCCGTTCGCGCTCAACTGAGCGCGCGGCCTGCCAGCCGACTTGTGTACGATATGCGGGAATTTCGTCGCCAATCTCGGCGGCAAGCCGACCATGCGTACCCAGATGGCAACCAGCAGAAGCAAAGCGAAACCGAAGGACAAGGATAAGGACAACGCCGTGGAGGCGACCGAGGCGGCCGAGGCCGGCGAGGGCTCGCCCGCCGAGACGATCTACCTCCACCTGCTCACCGCGATCATGGAGCACCGCCTGCTGGCGGGCACCAAGCTGGTGGAGGAGCGCCTGTGCGAAGTCACCGGCGCGAGCCGCGCGCGCATCCGCCAGGTGTTCGCGCGGCTCGCGCACGAGAAGCTGGTGACGCTGGTGCCCAACCGCGGCGCCTTCATCGCCAGCCCCACGGTGGACGAGGCGCGCCAGGTGTTCCAGGCGCGCCGCGTGGTGGAGCCGGAGCTGGCCGGCGTGCTGGCGCGGCAGGCCACGCCGGCCCGCATCCGCAGCCTGCGCCGCCACGCGCAGGAAGAAGACAGCGCGCGCGGCCGCGGCGACCGCGCCGCCATGATCCGCCTGTCCGGCGAGTTCCACATCCTGCTGGCGGAGATCGCCGGCAACGCGATCCTGGAAAAGCTGATCCGCGAGATGGTCTCGCTGACCTGCCTGATCATCACGCTCTACGACCGCCCGGGCGCGCCCGCCTGCCCCGAGCACGAGCACCGCGAGCTGATCGACGCCATCGAGAAGCGCGACGCCGCGCGCGCCGGCGCGCTGATGACCGAGCACCTGGAACACATCGAGGCCTCGCTCGACCTCACCGCGCAGGCCAGCGGCACGCCCGACTTCCACAGCATCTTCGCGCGCGGCTGAAGCGCGGCGGGCGCTAGCGCCCGTCGTCGTCGACGCCGCCCTGCGATACCCAGCCGGGCTTCATGCGCAGGCCGAAGCTGCTCTGCGGCTGCGCCTCGCGCTCCGGGCGCAGCGCGTACTGGTCGCGGTTGCCCGGCGAGAGCGGCGGCGCGGCCGGCCGGAGCGCCGGCGCGGGCGGCGCCTTGCCGGCCGCGCGCGGCGCGGCCTTGCCGGGCGCGGCGCCGGCGCCGGGCTGGTCGGCGGGCGGCGCGGCCGGGGCTGCCTGGGCCGCCAGGCAGGCGCACAGGGTTGCGAGGATGGGAAGGAGGGGTTTCAAGATCACACTGTCTCGCCGCGGCGAGACCGGGAATCGCCCGCCGCCGCTCGTTGCCGAAGGAAGCATTGTCGCAGCTAGTGGCGCTCCCGGGCCAGTATCCTGAATCGCGGACCCGCCGGGCCCCTTTCCGCGATGCCCTCTTCGACCCTCTCCGGCAGTCCCTCCGGCCGGCGGCGCTAGGCCGCCAGCGCCTCGACGCCGCACCAGCTGGCGATGAAAAGCGCCAGCGTCTTGGTCACCATGCGCACGGACTGCAGGTTGACCGCCTCGTCGTAGCCATGCGGCATGCGGCATTCCGGGCCGTAGACGATGGCCGGCGTGTCGGCGTACAGGCCGAAGAACCGGGCATCGGTGGCGGCCGAGGTCGAATACTCCTGCAGCGCCTCGCCGAACACGCGCTCGTGGCTGGCGCGCAGCGCGGCTTCCACGTCCTCGCCGTTCTCCAGCACGTAACCCTCGGCCATGAAGCCGTGGTAGATCACGCGCGGCGGATGCTTGGCCAGGAAAGGATCGCGGGCCGCGGCCGCGGCGATGAAGGCCTCGATCTCCGCCCTGGCGGACGCCAGGCTCTGGCCCGGATACACCGCCACGCGCATGTCGAAGTGGCACCACGCGGGCACGCTCGAAGCCCAGTCGCCGCCGGCGATCTTGCCGAGGTTGAAGTTGATGGGATGCGGGTGGCAGCAATAGTGCCGGTAGTCCTTCTTGCGCGCGTTCCAGGTGACTTCCAGCGCCTTCAGCTCGCCGATCAGGAAGATCGCCTTCTCGATCGCGTTGGCGCCGGCGCCCGAGAACGCCGCCGAGGCGTGCTGCGGGTCGCCGTCGACCTGCACCTGGAACCACATCGGCCCGACCTGGGCCCGCATGAGCTTGGGCAGCAGCGGCTCGGGAATGAAGGCGGCATCCGCCCGGTAGCCGCGCTGCAGGCAGGCCAGCGCGCCGTTGCCGGTGCATTCCTCTTCCACCACCGATTGCAGGTACACGTTGGCCGCGGGCTGCAGGCCCACCGCGCGCAGCGCGTCCAGCGCCGACATGCAGGCCACCAGCCCCGCCTTCATGTCCCCGGCGCCGCGCCCGTGCATCCAGCCGTCGACGATCTCGGCGCTGTACGGGTCGCGCGTCCATTGCGCCAGCGGCCCGACGGGCACGACGTCGATGTGCCCGTTCAGGATCAGCGAGCGCCCGGCCTGCGTGCGCGCGCGATGCGCGCCGACCACGTTGAAGGCGTTGTCATACGACACCGCCACCGGCGAGAAGCCCGGCAGGTGCCGGATCTTCTCGACGTCGATCTGCCACTGGTCCACGGCATAACCGCGCGCGCGGTATTGCCGCGCCATGAAATCCTGGGCCGTCGCCTCCTCGCCGCGCTGCGAGGGAATCCTGACCAGTTGTTGGAGCAGTTCGGTCTGCGTGTCGAAGCCGCTGTCCACCGCGTCGAGAATGCGCGCGGCGAGAGAGTCCGCCAGCGGCGTGGCGAGTTCGTTCTGGTTCATGCGTTTGCCTTTGAGATCATTGCCGGCGGCAGCACCCTGGCGCCGGTTTCCGGATGTTCCGATGCGGCCGCCGATGCGGCCCGCGCGCGCCTCAGCCCCGCTCCACGGCCATGCCGGGATAGTCGCCGGCCGCTTCCTGGCGGTCCTCCGCGGACGCGCCCTCGCCATTGGGGATGAGCAGCGCGGCCAGGAACGTGCTGCCGGCGATCAGCGCGAACAGCAGCGCCAGCGGCCCCCATTGCAGGCCGTACTGCTGCGCGATCCACAGTCCCACCAGCGGCGTGGTCCCGCCGAAGACGGCGCCGCAGATCTGGAAGCTCAGCGAGATGCCGGTGTAGCGCACGTTGACCGGGAACGCCTTGGGCAGGAACGGCGCCAGCACCGCGTAGTAGGCGCCGATGAAGGCCGTGGCCACCAGGATGCCGATGGCGATGTTGGTCAGGTCGCGGGTCAGGATGAGCATCATCATGGGCGCCGCCCACAGCACCGCCGCGCCCGACACGATGGCGATGAACCTGCGCTCGCCGAGGCGATGGGCGAGATAGGAGGCCAGCGGGAAGCTCAGGAACTCGACCAGGCCGGTGTAGGTGACGATCTTGAGGATGTCGGGCTTGGCGACGTGCAGGTAGTTGGTGGTGTAGGTGATCATCAGCGTGGTGATGAAGTAGAACCCGGAGATGCCGAGCATGGACAGCCCGATCCCCGCCACCAGCCGGCCTTTGAAGCGCGCGAAGATCGTGCGCAGCGGCGCGACCTCGACCGCGTGCGCGCTCCGCGCGCGCGCCTCGCGGTGCGCCTCCAGTTCCGGGCTCTCGTTGACGCCGCGCCGGATCAGGAACGCCACTAGCACCAGCACCGCGCTCACCAGGAACGGGATGCGCCAGCCCCAGCTCCTGAAATCGTTCTCGGGCAGCGCCGACACCACCTGGAAGATCGAGGTCGCCATGATCAGGCCGACCGGGCTGCCGTATTGCGGCGCGGCGGCCAGGAAGGTGCGCCAGCGCCGCGGCGCGTGCTCGGCGGCGATCAGCACCGCGCCGCCCCACTCGCCGCCCACGGCGACGCCCTGGACCAGCCGCAGGATCACCAGCAGGACCGCCGCCGAGATGCCGATGGCGTGATACGACGGCAGCAGCCCGATCAGCGTGGTCGACACGCCCATCAGCAGCAGCGTGATGATCAGCGCTTCGCGGCGGCCCACCTTGTCGCCCAGGTGGCCGAACAGGATGGCGCCGAAGGGCCGCGCCACGAAGCCCACGGCGAAGGTGCCCAGCGACGCGAGCGTGCCCATGAAGTGGTCCTTGGTGGCGAAGAACACGTCGCCGAACACCAGGGCCGACGCGGTGGCGTAGCAGAAAAAGTCGTACCACTCGATGGTGGTCCCGAAGAATGCGGCTGCGGCCGCCCGGAATGGCTGCCGCGTCGTTGTCGTACCCATGTTCTGTCTTCCTTCGTGATTGGTGGTGCCCGTTGCGTCCACACTCGCGGCGCGAGCCGCCGCCGCGAGTCACCGCCGGATGACTGGATCTGTTCGGATGGGTAGGCGGCGTTTGACTATAGCAATCGATGGCTATAGCCTATATATCCAAATACTTTTATTTGATGAGGCCATTTCGATGCGCGCCGTGCTGCTTACCGACCTGCTTTCGCAAGCGCTTTCGAGGTCGGGGGAGGAACCGATGCAGCGCCAGATCTACCAGGTGGTGCGGCGCGCGGTGCTCGACCACACGCTGGTCGCCGGGCAGAAGCTGCCCTCCTCGCGCGCGCTGGCGCAGGACCTGGGCATCTCCCGCATCACCGTCTCGCTGGCCTACGACCGCCTGATCGCGGAGAACTATCTCAATGCCAGCAGCGGCAGCGGCACCTTCGTCGCGCCGACCAGCGTGCGGCCGCTCGGCGGCGCGTCCGAGGCGAGCCACGCCAGGCACACGATGGCCCTGTCCCAGCGCGGGCGCATGCTGGAAGACCTGCCCGGCGGCCTGAGCCAGTCCAGCGGCGCCTTCGTGCCCGGCGTGGCCGATGCCTCGATGTTCCCGTTCCACCTGTGGCGGCGGCTGGTGTCCCGGCACATCGGCAAGGGCGACCTCTCGCTGTCGGGGTACGCGGCCGACGGCGGCGGCTTCGCGCCGCTGCGCGCGGCGGTGGCGAGCTACCTGAAGATCTCCCGCTCGGTGGCGTGCGAGCCGGAGCAGGTCATCATCACCTCGGGCACGCACCAGTCCATCGACCTGTGCGCGCGCCTGCTGGCCGACCCCGGCGACATGGCCCTGGTCGAGAACCCGTGCCACTGGGCGTTCCCCACGGTGCTGGCGTCGGCCGGGCTCAGCATCGGCGCCGGCACCGTGGACGAGCACGGGCTGTCGCTGGAAGCGAGCCACGCGCCGCGCCACACGCGCCTGGTCGTGACCAGCCCGTCGCACCACTATCCCACCGGCGTGGTGATGCCGCTGGCGCGCCGGCTGGAGTTGCTGCAAAGCGCGCGCTCGCGCAACCTGTGGGTCATGGAGGACGACTACGACAGCGAGTTCCGCTACGACGGCGCGCCGCTGCCCTCGCTGCAGGGGCTGGACAGCGATGCGCGGGTCATCTACGTGGGCACCTTCAGCAAGGCGATGTTCGCCGGCGTGCGCCTGGGCTACCTGGTGGTGCCCACGCACCTGGCGCAGACCTTCTCGATGGCCAGCGCCAAGCTCTACCGGCCCGGCCAGCTCCATGCGCAGGCGGCCCTCGCCGACTTCATCGACGAAGGCCACTTCTCCCAGCACATCCGCCGCATGCGGCTCGAATACGCCGAGCGGCAGAACACGCTGCGCGCGTGCCTGACGCGCCGGCTCGGCGGCGCGATCAGCCTGTCGGAGGCGCGCGCCGGCCTGCACCTGTTCATGCGCATGGACCTGAAGACGGGCACCGGCGCCCTGGTGGAAGCGGCCCGGGCGAAGCACATCGTGCTCGGCGCCCCGCGCTTCGTGGCGGCGCGCCCGGACCTGGAAGACCGCTCCGTGGTGCTGGGCTTCGGCGGCGTGCCGCTCGCCGAGATCGCCCCGGGCGTGGAGCGGCTCGCCCGGGTGGTGGAGCAGTGCGGCGCGAAGAAGCGCGCGCCGGCCTGAACGCGGAACGCCGGACGCTCAGGCCGCGCGCAGGGCGTGGTCGGCAACCTCCAGCAGCAGGTCGGCGTTGGCGCGGCTGAACGGCAGCAGCGGCCGGATCTTCAGCACGTTGCCGCGCGGGCCGGTGGTGCTGATCAGCACGCCGTTCTCGCGCATCGCGTTGACCACGCGGCCGGCCTCGTCGGCCGCGGCCTGCTTGCCCGCGCGGTCGCGCACCAGCTCCACGCCGATGAACAGGCCCGCGCCGCGCACGTCGCCGATCAGGTCGTGCCGGCGCGCCAGCTCGGCGAAGCCCTGCCGGATGTAGTCGCCGATCGTGGCCGCGTTCTCCTGCAGCCCGTTCTTCTGGATCACGTCCAGCGTCGCCCGGGCGGCCGCGCAGGACACCGGGTTGCCGCCGAACGTGTTGAAGTAGCGCGCCTCGCGGCCGAACGCCGCGATCACTTCCGGCCTGGCCACCAGGCCCGAGACCGGATGCCCGTTGCCCATCGGCTTGCCCATCGTGACGATGTCGGGCACCAGGCCGTGGCGCTGGAAGCCCCACATCGCGGTCCCCGTCCTGGCAAAGCCGGCCTGCACTTCGTCGGCGATGAAGATGCCGCCGGCGCGGCGCATTACCTCGACCGCCTCGCGCAGGAAGCCGGGCGGGTCGGCGAACACGCCGTCGCTCGAGAACAGCGTGTCCACGATCAGCGCGGCCGGCCGGATGCCGTGCCGGAGCATGTCGTCGATGGCGTGCTGGACGTCGCGCGCGAACCGCGCCCCCACGGTGTCCGGGTCGCCGAGATAGCTGTCCGGCGCGGGCACGGCGCGCACGTCCGCGCCGAGCGGGACCGACTTGCCCAGCGACGGCGAGATCGCCGCGACGGCGGCGGTGACGCCGTGGTAGGCCAGCTGCGTCACCACCACGCCGGTGCCGCCGGTGTGGCGGCGGGCGATGCGCAGCGCCAGGTCGTTGGCTTCGCTGCCGGTGCAGGCGAACATCGCCTGCGAAAGCTCGGCGGGAAAGGTGGCCAGCAACTGCTCCGCGTAGTCCAGCACGCCTTCGTGCAGATAGCGCGTGTGGGTGTTGAGCGTGGCGGCCTGCCGGGCGATGGCCTCGACCACCTCCGGGCGGCAGTGCCCGACCGATGCCACGTTGTTGTAGGCGTCGAGGTAGGCCTTGCCGGTGTTGTCGTACAGCCAGACGCCCTCGCCGCGGACCATGTGCAGCGGCTCTTCGTAGAAGAGCCGGTATGCCGGCCCCAGCAGCCGCTGCCGGCGCTCGATCAGCGCGCGGTCGATGTCGCCCAGCGTGCCCGACCGCGCGGGGTCGAAGGCGTTGAGCATGGCCTTGTCTTTACTCATGGTGGTTCTCCGGTTCGCCGCCGATCGCCTCTAGCACGGTGTGTTCAGCCTGCCCGCGCGGCAACGCGGCCAGGCGATGAAGGCCGGTCCACGACAGGGCATTGTTGCGCAGGATGTATGCACTGTTCTCGGGATGCTGCCGCGCGCGCCAGCCGGTGATCAGCACCGTGATCAGCAGCCGCGCGGCGATGAGGTCGGGCAGCACGCCGGCCTCCGCCTCGGTCAGCGGGAGGACGCGGTGGTAGGCCCGGACGCAGTCGAGCGCCGTCGCCAGCGGGTCGGGCGCGTCGGCGAGCTGGTAGGCGCACGCCACGGCGAGGTCGTTGACCAGCGGCGCCTCCACCATGTCGCCGAAATCCAGGATCGCGGTCACGCGCTCGGTGTCGTGCTCGTCCACCAGCACGTTGTAGGCGTTGAGATCGTTATGGATGACCTGCCGGCGCAGGCCCGCGACCCGCTGCGCGGTGGCCTGCTCGTAGTGGTCGAGGAACCGCGTGGCCAGCGCGCGGCGCGGGCCGTCTTCGACCAGGGCCAGCAGCGGACGCAGCTGGGAGACGTGCTGGATGTCCCACAGCAGCCGGTGATTCGAATGCGCGTGGGAAAAGCCCGCCAGGGCCTGGTCGAAGCGCGCCAGGGCGCCGCCGAGGGCCCGGCGCTGCCTGGCGCTGCGCGCCACCTTGTACAGCGGCACGCCGGGCAGGAAGGTGATCAGCCGCACCGCCTGGCGCAGCCCGCCGGCGCCCGCCTCGCGCCAGTGGATGCTCTCGCCGCTCCTGGTCGGCAGGATGCCCGGCACCGGCAGCGCCGGCTGTGCACGCATCAGGTGCAACTGCGCCTGGGTCTGGAAATCCGTTACCCCGGGGTCCTCGGCCGGGTGCGTGACCTTGAGCACGTAGGTGCCGCCATCGCGGCCGTCGAGCCGGAAATTCTGGTCGCGCTCGCTGCTCAGCACCGTCGCGCGGCTGTCGATGCCATACACTTCCGCGGCCAGCGCCTGCGCCTGCCGGAGGTCGAGCTTGGGTGTCGACACGGCAAACAGCCCGTCGCCGCCGAGCGGATCCGGCATGCCATGCATGCCGCCTGCCTGCGCCTGCGTTGCCGCCTGGCGCTCAATCGCCTGCCTCATATCTGGATCTATCCGTAGAGTGACCGTGCGCACAACTATAGGGCGCATTGGCGTTACTTTGGATAGCCATTTCCGAGTATTCCATATGGCCACTTTGGCCGCTTTCCGGTAATCCGCCGCCGCGCCGCTCAAGTTGGTGCAGGCGGGCAGGCAGGCGCGGCCCAGGTTGGTGCACGGCGCGGCGCGCCGGCCCCTAGGACACCGCGACTTTCCGCGGCCGCGCGGCCTGCGTGCCGGCCGGCGCGGCGACTGCCCGCCCGCGCGCCAGCACCGGCGCCAGCGCCGCCCCGGTATGGCTGGCCTTGACCTTCACCAGCCCTTCCGGATCGGTCGCGGCGACGATGGCGCCGCCGGCCACGCCGCCCTCCGGCCCGAGGTCGATGATCCAGTCGGCCTCGGCGATCACGTCGAGGTCGTGCTCGATCACCACCACGCTGTGGCCGCCGTCGGCGAGCCGGTGCAGCACGCGGATCAGCTTGGCCACGTCGGCCATGTGCAGGCCCACGGTGGGCTCGTCCAGCACGTAGAGCGTGTGCGGCGCCTGCTGGCCGCGCCGCGTGATGTCGTCGCGCACCTTGGACAGCTCCGTCACCAGCTTGATGCGCTGCGCCTCGCCGCCGGACAGCGTGGGCGAGGGCTGGCCCAGCGTGAGGTAGCCCAGGCCCACGTCCTTCATCAGCTGCAGCAGATGGGCGATGTTGGACATGGCGGCGAAGAATTCCACCGCCTCGTCGATCTCCATCGTCAGCACGTCGCCGATGTTCTTGCCGCGCCACGTCACCGCCAGCGTCTCGGGGTTGAAGCGCTGGCCGTGGCAGACGTCGCACGGCACCTTCACGTCGGGCAGGAAGCTCATGCCGATGGTGCGCACGCCCTGGCCTTCGCAGGCCGGGCAGCGGCCGTCGCCGGTGTTGAACGAGAAGCGCGAGGCGGAGTAGCCGCGCGCCTTGGCTTCGAGCGTCTGCGCGAACAGCTTGCGGATGGTGTCCCACACGCCGATGTAGGTGGCCGGGCACGAGCGCGGCGTCTTGCCGATCGGGGTCTGGTCCACTTCCAGCACGCGATCGATGCTCTCGAAGCCGGTGACGGCGTCGCAGCCCTGCCAGTCGTGCGCGACGTCGAGCTTGCGGCGCGGCTCGGCGCGCGCGGCGCTGCGCGTGCGCGCGGCATTGGCGGCATCGGCGCCGGCGGCCTTGCGCGCGCGGCGCGTGGCCGGCGACGACATCACCGAGCGGCCCACCGCGTCGAGCAGGTTGGTCATCAGCACGTCGCGCGCGAGCGTGGACTTGCCCGAGCCGGACACGCCGGTGATCGCCACCAGCCGCCCGAGCGGGATGCCGGCGGTGACGCCGCGCAGGTTGTGCAGCGAGGCGCCGTGCACGGTCAGCCATTGCGCCGGCACCGCCTCGCGGCCCTTGCCTTCGGGGCGCACCGCGCGGCGCGGCTGCAGCGGATGCAGGATCGGGTGCGCGAGGAACTGGCCGGTCAGCGAGTCGGGGCTGGCCGACAGCGCCGCCACCCCGCCCTGCGCCACCAGCGTGCCGCCGCGCTTGCCGGCGCCGGGGCCGATGTCGATGATGTGGTCGGCGCGGCGGATGGTGTCCTCGTCGTGCTCCACCACCACCAGCGTGTTGCCCTTCTCGCCGAGCTTGCGCAGCGCGTCGAGCAGGATCTGGTTGTCGCGCGGATGCAGGCCGATGGTGGGCTCGTCGAGCACGTAGCACACGCCCTGCAGGTTGCTGCCGAGCTGCGCGGCGAGGCGGATGCGCTGCGCCTCGCCGCCCGAGAGGCTGGGCGCGGCGCGGTCCAGGCTGAGGTAGCCCAGGCCCACTTCCTCGAGGAACTGCAGGCGGCTGCGGATCTCGCTGACCACGTCGCGCGCGATCTCGGCGTCGCGCCCGGCCAGGCGCAGCGTCTGCACCCAGCGGTGGGTGTCGGACACGGTCCACCGCGCCACGTCGGTGATGGCGTGCGCGTCGAACGTGACCGCGCGCGCCACCGGGTTCAGGCGCGTGCCGCCGCAGTCGGGGCACGGCAGGTCGGCCACGTCGTCGGGCTCCTGCTGCTCGGACGGCAGGGTCTGCTCGCGGCCGCGGTTGTCGTCGGCCATCACGGTGTCGTCGAAGGCGGCGCGCTGCTCGCGCGTGAGCGTGAGGCCGGTGCCGACGCAGCTCGGGCACCAGCCGTGCTTGCTGTTGTACGAGAACAGGCGCGGGTCCAGCTCGGGATAGCTGGTGCTGCACACCGGGCAGGCGCGCTTGGTGGAGAACACCGTGGTGGCGCCGATGCCGCGCGTGCCGCCGTTGCCCATCGCGTGGCCGAGGCCGTCGAGCGGCGCCAGCAGGTGCATCACGCCCTTGCCGGCTTCGAGCGCCTGGCCGAGCAGCGCGCGCAGCGCGGCCTCGTTCTCGGCCGAGACCTTGATGTCGCCGACCGGCAGCTCGATGGTGTGCTCGCGGAAGCGGTCCAGGCGCGGCCACGGATCGACCGGCAGGAATTCGCCGTCCACGCGCAGGTGCGTGTTGCCGCGCGCCTTGGCCCACTTGGCGAGGTCGGTGTAGACGCCCTTGCGGTTGACCACCAGCGGCGCCAGCAAACCCACGTGCTGGCCCTTGTAGTCGCGCAGCAGCTGCGCGGCGATGGACTCGGGGCTCTGCGAAGTGACCGGCGTGCCGTCGTGGATGCAGTGCTGGATGCCCAGCTTCACGTACATCAGGCGCAGGAAGTGCCAGACCTCGGAGGTGGTCGCCACCGTGCTCTTGCGCCCGCCGCGCGACAGGCGCTGCTCGATCGCCACCGTGGGCGGGATGCCGTACACCGCGTCCACCTCGGGCCGCCCGGCCGGCTGCACGATCGAGCGCGCGTAGGCGTTGAGCGATTCGAGATAGCGGCGCTGCCCTTCGTGGAACAGGATGTCGAAGGCCAGCGTGGACTTGCCCGAGCCGGACACGCCCGTGACCACGTTGAACTTGCCGTGCGGGATGTCGACGTTGAGCGCCTTGAGGTTGTGCTCGTGCGCGTTGACGATGCGCACCACGTCCACGCCTTCCACCGCGCGGCGCTCGCGCGCGGCGCGCAGCGCGGCCTGCAGCGGCACGCCTTCGTCGTCGAGCGCGAAGGCGTGGCCGATGGCGCGGTCGTAGTGCAGCAGCGCCTGCCCGGTGTGGGACGCGGCGCAGCCGCGCACGTCCTGCGGCGTGCCCACGCACAGCACTTCGCCGCCGGCGTCGCCGCCCTCGGGGCCGAGGTCGATGATCCAGTCGGCCGCGCGCACCACGTCGAGGTTGTGCTCGATCACGATCAGCGAATGGCCGCCGTCGAGCAGCTTGCCGAACGCGCGCATCAGCTTGGCGATGTCGTCGAAGTGCAGCCCGGTGGTGGGCTCGTCGAACATGAACAGCCGGCCTTCGTGCGGCAGCGGCTTGTTGCGCGACGCCATGCCGCCGTGCGCGGTCTCGGCCAGGTAGCCGGCTAGCTTGAGGCGCTGGGCCTCGCCGCCCGACAGCGTCGGCACCGGCTGGCCCAGCTTGACGTATTCCAGGCCCACGTCGACGATCGGCTGGAGCACGCGCAGCACCGCGGCGTCGCCGGCGAAATACGCCACCGCCTCGCTCACGGTCAGCTCCAGCACGTCGGCCACGCTGAGCGGGCGCGGCGGCTGGCCCGGCAGCGCGCGCTCGATCTTCACTTCGAGGATCTCGGCGCGGTAGCGGCGCCCGTCGCAGTCGGGGCAGCGCAGGTAGACGTCGGAGAGGAACTGCATCTCGACGTGCTCGAAGCCGGAGCCGCCGCACGTGGGGCAGCGCCCGTCGCCCGAGTTGAAGCTGAACATGCCGGCGGTGTAGCTGCGCTGCAGCGCCATCGGCGCCTTGGCGAACAGCTTGCGGATCTCGTCGAACGCGCCGACGTAGCTGGCCGGGTTGGAGCGCGCGGTCTTGCCGATCGGCGACTGGTCGACGAACACCACGTCGCTGACCTGCCCGGCGCCTTCCAGCCGGCGGAACGCGCCGGGCGCGTCGGTGGACTTGCCGAAGTGGCGCGCCATCGCCGGGTAGAGCACGTCCTGCAGCAGCGTGGACTTGCCCGAGCCGGACACGCCGGTCACGCACACCAGGCGCTGCAGCGGGATCGCCACGGTGACGTCGCGCAGGTTGTGCTCGGTGGCGCCTTCGAGCACGATGCGCGGCGTGGCGGCGTCCACCGGGCGCGGCGCCCACGCGGACAGGTCGGTCACCTGGCGGCGCCCGGCGAGGTATTCGCCGGTGAGCGTGCCGGACGCGCGGATGTCGCCCGGCGTGCCGTCATAGATGATATTGCCGCCGCGCTCGCCGGGGCCGGGGCCCATGTCGATCAGGCGGTCGGCCGCCAGCATCACGGACGGGTCGTGCTCCACCACCACCAGCGTGTTGCCGGCGTCGCGCAGGCGCCGCATGGCCTCGACGATGCGGTTGAGGTCGCGCGGGTGCAGGCCGATGCTGGGCTCGTCGAGCACGAACAGCGTCTTCACCAGCGAGGTGCCGAGCGCCGTGGTCAGGTTGATGCGCTGCACCTCGCCGCCGGACAGCGTGCGGCTCTGGCGGTCCAGCGTGAGGTAGCCCAGGCCCACGTCGCACAGGTACTTCAGGCGCGTGCGCACCTCGGCCAGCAGCAGCTTGAGCGCGTCGTCGAGCATCAGGCTCGGCAGCGTGAGCTCGTCGAAGAACTGGCGGATGCGCCCGATCGGCATCAGCATCAGGTCGTGCACGGTCAGGCCCGGCAGCGCCTCGAGCTGGCCGCGGTCCCAGTCCACGCCGCGCGGCAGGAAGCGCCGCGCCGGCTCGCACACGGCGTCGGCGCCGGCCTTGCCGCCCAGGCGCCACAGCAGCGCCTCGGTCTTCAGGCGCGCGCCGCCGCAGGTCTCGCACGGGGTGTAGCTGCGGTACTTCGACAGCAGCACGCGGATGTGCATCTTGTAGGCCTTCGACTCGAGATAGTCGAAGAAGCGCTTGACGCCGTACCAGTGCGTGTTCCACTTGCCGTTCCAGTCCGGCGAGCCGTCGATGACCCAGGCGCGCTCGGCCGCGGTCAGGCTGGACCACGCTACGTCGCGCGGGATGCCGGCCTTCGCGGCGTAGCGCATCAGGTCGTCCTGGCATTCCTTCCAGGCCGGCGTCTGCATCGGCTTGATGGCGCCGTCGCGCAGGCTCTTGCGCTCGTCCGGGATCACCAGCCCGAGGTCGACGCCGATCACGCGGCCGAAGCCGCGGCACGTCTCGCACGCGCCGTAGGCGGAGTTGAACGAGAACAGCGCGGGCTGCGGGTCGGCGTAGCGGATGTCGCTCTCGGGGCTGTGCAGGCCGGTGGAGAAGCGCCACACCTGCGGCTCGGCCGCCTCGTCGGCGGCGTTGAGCACGTAGACGTTGACGCGGCCGCCGCCGCGCTTGAGCGAGGCCTCGATGGCCTCCAGCGCGCGCGCCTTTTCCGTGTTGCCGAGGCGGAAGCGGTCGGCCACCACGTCGAGCACCTTGCGCGGGCCGGTCGGCGACGCGACCACGCGCTGCGCCTGCACGCGCGTGTAGCCGCTGACCGACAGCCATTGCGCGATCTCGGCCTCGGTGGTGGTTTCGGGCAGCTCCACCGGGAACGTCACCACCAGGCGCGGATCGTCCTGCGCGGCGCGCGCCTGCAATTCGGCGTAGATGGTCTCGGGCGAATCGTGGCGCACCGGCTGCGCGGTCTTGCGGTCGAACAGCTCGGCCGCGCGCGCGTAGAGCAGCTTGAGGTGGTCGTTGAGCTCGGTCATGGTGCCGACCGTGGAGCGCGAGCTGCGCACCGGGTTGGTCTGGTCGATGGCGATCGCCGGCGGCACGCCGTCCACGCGGTCCACCTGCGGCCGGTCCATGCGGTCGAGGAACTGGCGCGCGTAGGCGCTGAAGGTCTCGACGTAGCGGCGCTGGCCCTCGGCATAGAGCGTGTCGAACACCAGGCTCGACTTGCCCGACCCGGACGGCCCCGTCACCACCGTCATTTCGCCGGTGTGCAGGTCGAGGTCGAGATTCTTGAGATTGTGCTGACGGGCTCCGCGGATGCGGATGACACCGGATGACATGGCTTGCGTCCTCTTGGCTTGCGGTTTGCTGCGGGTGGGCGGGGCGCGGCGGCGAGTGTCGCCGGCGGCACGCAGCATGCGGTATTGGTACGATCAGGCCGCTATCCTATCCCGAAGCACGCGCGCGCGCCCGCTTGCCGGGTGTGGCGCTGACATCTCCTGACAGTACGCTGTCAGGAGAAAACAGGGACGGATACGCCGCCGGGCTGGCAAACTGCGGGCATGGCCGCGCCGCGGGCGGCGCCCGGCCCACACCGAAACCACGAGAACGGAAAAAAACGATGGCGAAGTCCCCACGCGGCGCCGACGCGCTCGCCGCCACGCTGGCGCGGGCCGGCGTGCGCCGCCTGTTCACCTTGTCCGGCAACCACGTGATGCCGGTCTTCGATGCCTGCCTCGGCGCCGGCATCGCGCTGGTGCACGTGCGCCACGAAGCCGCCGCCGTGCACATGGCCGACGCCTGGGCGCGCCTGACCGGCGAGGTCGGCGTGGCGCTGGTGACCGGCGGCCCCGGCCATGCCAACGCGGTGTCGGCGCTCTACACCGCGCAGATGTCGGAGTCCGCGGTGGTGCTGCTGTCCGGCCACGCGCCAAACCGGCAGCACGGCTTCGGCGCGTTCCAGGAAATGCGCCAGGCCGAGATGGCGGCGCCGGTGTGCAAGGCCGCGTGGACCTGCGCCGGCGCGGATGCGGTCGCCGCCGACATGGCGCTGGCGATGCGCATCGCCGCCGCCGGCCGGCCCGGCCCGGTGCACCTGAGCCTGCCGACCGACGCGCTCGAAGACCTCGTGGGCCCGGCCGGCGCGCCCGCTTCCGTCGCCGCGCCACCCGACGCGCCCGCGTTCGGCGCGGACGACGCGCGCGCCGTGCTGGCGCTGCTGGCCGGCGCGCGGCGCCCGCTGATCCTGGCCGGGCCGGCGTGGCTGAGCGCGCGCGGGCGCGCCGCCACCGCGGCGCTGGAAGCCGGCACCGGCATCCCGGTGGCCGGCATGGAAAGCCCGCGCGGCATCGCCGACCCGGGCCTGGGCGCGTTCGCGCAGATGCTGGCGCGCGCCGACTGCGTGCTGCTGCTGGGCAAGCGCCTGGACTTCACGCTGCGCTTCGGCGCCGCGCCCGCGTTCGCGCCGGACTGCGCCTTCCTGCAGATCGACGCCGACGCGGACGAACTCGCGCGCAGCCAGCGCGCCGCCGGCGAGCGCCTGCGCTTCGCGCGGCAGGCCGACGTGGGCAGCGCCATCGCGCAGCTCGCGCAACTCGCGGCCGGCAGCCAGGCGCACGCCGCGTGGCGCGGCGAAGTGGACGCCGCGATCCGCTACCGGCCAGCGGCGTGGGACACCGCGGCCGGCGCCGGCGCGCTGCACCCGGTGCAGGCCTGCCGCCCGCTGCAGACCATCCTGGACAGCCACCCCGACGCGGTGCTGGTTTCCGACGGCGGCGAGTTCGGGCAGTGGGCGCAGGCCTGCCTGCACGCGCCGCACCGCCTCGTCAACGGCCCCGCCGGCGCCATCGGCGCGGGCCTGCCGATGGCGCTGGCGGCGCGGCTGGCGCAGCCGGAAGCCCCGGTCATTGCCATGATGGGCGACGGCAGCGCCGGCTTCCACATCGCCGAGTTCGACACCGCGCTGCGCTACGGCCTGCCGTTCGTCGCCGTGGTCGGCAACGACGCGCGCTGGAACGCCGAGTACCAGATCCAGCTGAACAGCTACGGCCGGGACCGGCTGGTCGGCTGCGAGCTGCTGCCCACGCGCTACGACCAGGTGTGCGCGGCCTTCGGCGGGCACGGCGAGCTGGTGCGCGAGGCGCACGAACTGCTGCCCGCCGTGCGGCGCGCCATCGCCTCGGGCAAGCCGGCCTGCGTCAACGTGCGGATCGAGGGCGTGGCGGCGCCGCTGGTGGCGCGCGGCTAGGCACCGTGCACAATGCGGGCTGCCGCCCCCGAGCAGAAAAATCAGAGACACACAGACATGGAACTTCGGCAGCTACGCTATTTCGTCCAGGTGGTGGAGATGGGCAGCATGGGCCAGGCGGCGCAGAAGCTGGGCGTGGTCACTTCCGCGCTGAGCCAGCAGATCAGCCGGCTGGAGAGCGAGCTGTCCACGCGCCTGCTGCAGCGCACCTCCAGCGGCGCGGTGCCCACCGACGCCGGCCTGGCCTTCTGGCGCCAGGCGCAGCTCGCCATCCGCCATGCCGACGACGCGGTGCGCGCGGCCCAGCTCGCGCGCCTGTCCGGCCACGTCAGCGTGGGCATGGCGCCCAGCACCGTGGCCGTGCTCGGCCTGCCGTTCATGCTGGCCATGCGCGAGCGCTATCCCGACATCCGCCTGCATCTGGTGGAGAACCTGTCCGGCAACCTGGCCGCGATGATCGGCGCGCGCCAGCTCGACCTCGCCGTGCTGTTCCAGGTCGAAGCCGGCCAGCGCTGGAGCGTGACGCCGCTGCTGGAAGAGCGGCTGTTCCTGATCGCGCGCGACGGCCTGCCCGGCGTGCCCGCCGGCGGCCCGCTGGAGCTGGAGCAGCTCGGCGCGCTGCCGCTGATCCTGCCGAGCAGCCCGCACGGCCTGCGCGCGCTGCTCAACCAGGCGTTCGCGCGCGGCCAGCACCAGCCCAACGTGGTGGCCGAGATCGACGGCCTGGCCATGCTGATGGACGCGGTGCGCGCCGGCCTGGGCGCCACCATCCAGCCCGGCGCCGCGGTGGCGCGGCTGCTCGGCGAGCCGCTCGCCATGACCGAGATCGCCGACGGCGGCAACGGCACCCACGGCGGTAATGGCTCCGGCACGGTGTGCCGGCCCAACCTGCTGGTCAGCCTGAGCGACGACGAACTGTCGCCGGCCGGGCTGGCCGCGCGCACCGTGCTGGCCAGCGTGACGCGCGCGCTCGTCACCGAGGGCCGCTGGCCCGGCGCCACCCTTCACGAATCCTGAAGACCCCTTGCCGCAACGTGACTGGCGCCGCCCGGCGGCGCTGCGTACAGTCACGCCAACAGCGCGCCCCGCCGGCGCATGCCCTCGCATTGCCCGGCGCATGACGCACGCACGACAAGAGCCATCCCTCCAGGAGACATCATGCAGTCCACCGCCCGCCGCGCCGCGCTCGCCGGCATCATCGGCACCCTCCTCATGTCCGCCGGCGCCGCGTCGTTCGCGGCGGACCCGTGGCCCGCCAAGCCGGTCACGCTGGTGGTGCCGTTCGCCGCGGGCGGCACCACCGACATCATCGGCCGCACCATCGGCCAGAAGCTCGGCGAGGCGCTGCACCAGCCGGTGGTGGTGGACAACCGCCCCGGCGCGGGCGGCACGCTCGGCGCCGGCATCGTGGCGCGCGCGCAGCCGGACGGCTACACCCTGCTGCTGGCCACCGTGGCGCACACGATGGCGCCCGGCATCTACAAAAGCCTGCCCTACGACTTCATCAGGGACCTCGACCCCGTCGGGCTGGCCGCGCTGACGCCCAACGTGCTGCTGGTCAACCAGTCGATCCCGGCCAAGAACGTGCCGGAGCTGATCGCCTACATCAAGGCGCATCCGGGCAAGGTCAACTACGGCTCGGCCGGCACCGGCAGCACCGAGCACCTGTCCGGCGAGCTGTTCCGCTCGATGACCCACACCGACATCGCCCACGTGCCCTACAAGGGTGGCGCGCCGATGATGACCGACCTGATCGCCGGCCAGATCCAGATGGCCATCGAGACCAGCCCGTCGGCCGCGCCGCACGTGCGCAGCGGCAAGGTCCGCGCGCTGGCGGTGACGACGGCCAAGCGCTCGGGCGCCTACCCCGGCGTGCCCACGCTGGACGAGAGCGGCGTGAAGGGCTTCGAAGTGACCACGTGGTACGCCGTGATGGCGCCGCACGGCACGCCGCCGGCGGTGGAGCAGCGCGTGGCCGCCGAGCTGGCCAAGCTGCTCAAGCAGCCCGACGTGCAGAAGCGCTTCGAGGAACAGGGCGTGACCGCCGGCGACATGACGCCCGCGCAACTGGCCGGCTTCATCCGCGCCGAGACGGTCAAGTGGACCAAGGTGGCGAAGGACTCCGGCGCCAGCGCGGAGTAAGACGGAAAGACCCGGCGCGGCACCCCGCCGCGCCGCCCGCCGCGATGGCGGCGCCCCGAGCGCCTAGCCCGCGGCCTGCCAGCCGCGCACCTCGATGCGGTTCACGGCGCTGGCCTGCCTGGGGCCGAGGCGCAGGTCGCCCAGCGACACCAGCTGCAGGCCGCCGGCGGACGGCGGCAGCGCCACGCCGTCCTGCTCCACCATCACGATGGCGCCCTCGCCCACCGGCGTGTTGTACAACTCGTGCCAGGTGAACAGGCAGGCGTAGCCGTCGCCGGCCAGCGCGGCGATGACCAGCCGCTTGCACACCGCGCGCGGCAGCGACTGCATGCCCGCCGCATCGAGCAGCGCCGTCAGCCGCACGCCGCGCATGCCGCCCAGGTCGCGCACGTGCCGCCCCGAATAACACGCGATGGTGGCCGGGCCGCTGCGCACGTCGGCCAGCGCGAGCAGCTCGTCGCGGCCGAAGCTGCGGCTGCCCGGCAGCACGCCGGTCACGGCGATGCTGTCGGAGAAATGCCGGACGTCCTGCATATCCTGCGCGTCCTGCGCATGCGGCGGATGCGCCTGCGGCGCGGTTTCGGTCAGCATGGCGTCTTGCCTCCGTGTCATCTGGGTTCCGCGCGCGGGCCGCGCAACCGGCTCGTAGTATATCGCCGAATATAACGGCAAACCCCGCTGCCGGAACGCCGCGGCATTGCGCGTGCCGCCGGCGCCGCAGGCCGTGGCCAGCGCATGCCCGTTGTGCTTCCTCGCGCCCTTGCCTACCATGCACTCACGCCCCGCGGCGCCGACAGGCGCCGGGCGTCCAGCCGACGGAGGTAGCGACATGACCCCACGTGTACCCGCTTGCCGGCCCGGCGCCCGCGCGGCCCGCCACCGGGCGGCGCCGTGACGGCGGCCGGCGGCGACGCGGGCGCCAGGCCGGCCGGTAGCTTCGCGCCGCTGGCGCAGACCACCTTCGCCGTGCTGTGGGCGGCCACGGTGCTGGGCAACGTGGGCAGCTTCATGCGCGACGTGGCCAGCGCCTGGCTGGCCACCGACCTGTCCGGCTCGCCGGCGGCCGTGGCCACGATCCAGGCCGCGGCGACGCTGCCGGTGTTCCTGCTGGCGATTCCCGCCGGCGTGCTGTCCGACATCCTCGACCGGCGCCGCTTCCTGATCGTGATCCAGGCCGCGCTGGCGCTGGTGAGCGGCACGCTGATGACGCTGGCCTGGCGCGGCGCGCTGACCATCGAGATCCTGGTGGCGATGGCCTTCGCCGGCGGCATCGGCGCGGCCATGATGGGGCCGACCTGGCAGTCGATCGTGCCCGAGCTGGTGCCGCAGCGCGAGCTCAAGAACGCGGTGGCGCTCAACGCGCTGGGCGTCAACATCGCGCGCGCCATCGGCCCGGCCGCGGGCGGGCTGCTGCTGGCGGCCTTCGGCGCGGCCGTGACCTATGGCTTCGACCTCGCCAGCTACGTCTTCGTGGTGGCGGCGCTGCTGTGGTGGAAGCGCCCGGCCCGCGCCGACGACCCGCTGCGCGAGCAGTTCTTCGGCGCCTTCCGCGCGGGGCTGCGCTTCACGCGCGCGCACCGCCGGCTGCACGTGGTGCTGGCGCGCTCGGCCTGCCATTTCGCCTTCGGCAGCAGCGTGTGGGCGCTGTTGCCGCTGGTGGCCAAGCAGCTGCTGCACGGCGGCGCGAGCCTCTACGGCATCCTGCTCGGCGCGGTCGGCGCGGGCGCCATCCTCGGCGCGCTGGCCATGCCCGGCCTGCAGCGCCGCCTCGATGCCGACGGCCTGGTGCTGCTGTCCGCGCTCGCCACCGCGGCGGTGATGGCGGCGCTGTCGGCCGCGCCCCCGGTGTGGCTGGCGCTGCCGCTGCTGCTCCTGCTGGGCGCGGCGTGGATCATGGCGCTGACCACGCTCGGCGGCACCGCGCAGGCGATCCTGCCGAACTGGGTGCGCGGCCGCGCGCTGGCGGTGTACCAGATGGTCTTCAACGGCGCGATGGCGGGCGGCAGCCTGCTGTGGGGCTTCGTCGCGCAGGAGCTGGGCGTCGCCCAGGGGCTGATGGCGGCGGCGGCCGGGCTGGCCGTGGCCGGCGTGGCGCTGCACCGGGTCAAGCTGCCGCGCGGCGAGGACGACCTCGTGCCGGCGCACCACTGGCCCGAGCCGGCGCTGGCCGAAGCCGTGGCGCATGACCGCGGCCCGGTGATGGTCCAGATCGCCTACCGCGTCAGCAGCGAGAACCGCGACGGCTTCCTGCGCGCGGTCCATGCGCTGTCCGAGGAACGGCTGCGCGACGGCGCGTTCAACTGGGGCGTGATGGAAGACGCGGCCGATCCCGGCGCGTTCACCGAGTGGTTCCTGGTGGAGTCGTGGGCCGAGCACCTGCGCCAGCACGAGCGCGTGCCGAACGCCGACGCCGACCTCCAGCGCGACGTCAGCCGCTTCCACAGCGGCCCCGGCGCGCCGCAGGTGCGCCACCTGCTGGCGGTGGCGCCGCCGCCACCCGCGGCGACCTGAGGCACCCCGCGCGTGCGCGGCACGCCGCATGCGGAAAACGCAAACGACTGTGTATGCGGCCCGGGCGACGCTGCCCCCGCGCCGAAAGACCTCTATACTGGACTCATGCTGCACCACAGCATTTCGTGGTTCGCGCAGCGCATTCCCAGGAGGCAGGCATGTCACTCTGCGAGCTGTGCATGGCGCAAGTCGACCGCCCCGGCCATTTCCCGCCACATCCGCGGCTCGTCAAGGCCAGTACGTTCCACGCCGGCGCGGGCGGCAACGCGTTCGTCTATCGCTGCCAGGTCTGCGGGCAGACCATCCTGCTGTCCGCCACCACCGAGGACGGGCCGGACCGCTGGACCCATCTCAAGAGCACCGAACCGTAACAGGCGGGCGCGCCGCAACAAAAAGAGCCGTCCAGCAGACGGCTCCAGTGGTTCCCCGCGATCAATGACCGCCCGGCCGGCTCGCGGCGTCTCTGGGGACGCACGTCCAGCATGATCGGCAAGGCGGCACCGGGCACGGCCACGGCGTGTTCACTGCTTGTCCGCGCCGGCCCGATCCGTTGCGGATTGTGCCGGCGCACGGTGACAGCACGAAGTCGGCACGGTGGCCCGGGCGGCACTCGCGGCAGGCGCGCATGGCGCAGATGGCGCAGATGGCGCCCCGATAGTGTCCCTTGAGGCACAGCGGAATCGGCCGGAAGCAAGACGATGCGGAAGAAGCCTTGCCGCGCACTTGCCCCGCCCGGGACGTTCATCGAGAATGACCGGGCAGCCACGCCCGGCCGGCACGCCGGCGGCCGTGGCCGGAGGAAGGGAATACGAAACACGCGACGACGGCATGACGATGCGCCTCGTGGCGGCCAGTCAAAGGAAAGCCTTCAAATGAACAATCTTCATCGGGAACTCGCACCGCTGTCCGAAGGTGCGTGGGGACAGATCGAGCAGGAAGCATCCCGCACCCTCAAGCGCTACTTCGCGGCGCGGCGCGTGGTGGACCTGATCGGGCCGAAGGGACCCGAGCTCGCCGCGGTCGGCACCGGCCACCTGCGGCAGATCGCCGCGCCGGGCGACGGCGTCGAAGCCACCCAGCGCGACGTGCGGGCGCTGGTGGAGCTGCGCGTGCCGTTCGAGCTGTCGCGCGCGGAGATGGACAGCGTCGAGCGCGGCTCGAACAATCCCGACCTGCAGCCGCTCAAGGACGCGGCGCGCAAGCTCGCCGACGCCGAGGACCGCATCGTCTTCGACGGCTACGCGGCGGCCGGCATCCAGGGCATCGCCCAGGGCGCCAGCAATGTCGCGCTGGCCCTGCCGGCCGACATCAGCGGCTATCCGGCCGTGGTGGCGCAGGCGGTGGACCAGCTGCGCCGCGCCGGCGTCGACGGCCCCTACCGGCTGCTGCTCGGCGACCAGCCGTTCACGGCCCTGAGCGGCGCCACCGACAGCGGTTATCCCGTGCTGCGCGACATCCGCGAGCTCGTGGACGGCGACATCATCTGGGCGCCGGCGATGCAAGGCGGCGTGGTGCTCACCGAGCGGGGCGGCGATTTCGAGCTGCACGTCGGCCAGGACGTCTCGATCGGCTACCTTGGCCATACCGACACCACCGTGCGCCTGTACTTCCAGGAAACCCTCACCTTTCTCATGCTGACGGCCGAGGCGGCCGTGGTGCTGGGGCACGCCGGATAGTCGGCAGTCACCGGCAGCGGCCTGCGCGCGGCACGCGGGACCACCGGCCACGGTCGGCGGCCCCGGGCCGCGCCGGCGCCATCGCAAAATTGATCCGCGCGCATCGTTCCGCTATTGTTGGAACCCGATGCAAAAAACACTCCCCGACATGCCCAACCACATCCCCGAGCAGCAAGCCGTCTGCAGTCCGATCACGCGCAGCGCGATCTTCATCGTCGCCGTCATTTCCCCCGGCGACGAACACGCCGAAACGGTGCGCGCGCTGTGCGCCGACATCGCCGCGCTGGTGCGCTCCGTGGGCAAGCGCGTGCCCGCCGGCAACCTCTCGTGCGTGTGCGGATTCGGCTCCGATGCCTGGGACCGGCTGTTCGGCGACCCGCGTCCCGCGGGCCTGCACGCCTTTCGCGAATTCGGCGCCGGCGACCGGCGCGCGGTGGCGACGCCGGGCGACCTGCTCCTGCACATCCGCGCCGAGCAGATGGACCTGTGCTTCGAGCTCGCGACCCAGTTGATGGGCCGGCTCGGCGAGGCCGTCTCGGTGGTGGACGAAGTGCACGGCTTTCGCTACTTCGACATGCGCAGCATGGTGGGCTTCGTCGACGGCACCGAGAACCCGACCGGCGCCGAAGCCGTCGACTTCACCATCATCGGCGGCGAGGACGCCGCGTTCGCCGGCGGCAGCTACGTGCTGGTGCAGAAGTACCTGCACGACATGGCCGGCTGGAACAAGCTGCCCGTCGAGACGCAGGAACGGATCATCGGCCGCACGAAACTCTCGGACATCGAGCTCGACGACGCGGTCAAGCCGTCGTCGTCGCACAGCTCGCTCACCACGCTCGAGGAAAACGGCGAAGAGGTGAAGATCCTGCGCGACAACATGCCGTTCGGCCAGCCCGGCAAAGGCGAGTTCGGCACCTACTTCATCGGCTATGCGCGCTCGCCCCGGCCGATCGAGCAGATGCTCGAGAACATGTTCGTGGGGCGGCCGCCCGGCAACTACGACCGGCTGCTCGACTTCAGCAAGGCCGTCACCGGCGGGCTGTTCTTCACGCCGTCGGCCACGCTGCTGGAAGCCCTCGCCGAGCGCCAAGCCGGTGCCGCCGGGGCCAGCCTGCCGTCCGCGGCGCCACGCGAGGACGGCTCGCTGAAGATCGGTTCGCTGAAGGTGGCTTCGGAAGCGGACTGAGGCGGCGTTGCCGACAAGGCAGGCTCGCCGCCTGCCTGCGGACAGACCAGCCCGATCGCTATTCCGCGTAGATGCCCGCGGCCTTGATGATCGGCGTCCAGCGCGCGACTTCCGCCTTCGTGCGTTTCCCCAGCGTCGGCGCGTCCAGCCGCGCGGCCGTCGGCACCGCAACGCCCATCTGGGCAAATCTCTGCAATACGGACGGGTCGGCAAGCGCGAAGCGCAACGATTGGTTCAGGCGCTCGATGACGGCCGGCGGCGTGCCCTTCGGCGCGTAGAGGCCATGCCAGACCTCGAGCTCGAAATTCGCCAGGCCCGCTTCGGCGAACGTGGGCACATCCGGCAGGCTCGAAAGGCGCGAACCGGCGGCCAGCGCGTAGGGTTTCAGCAAACCGCTCTTGATGTACGGCCCCGTCGCCACCGGCTGGTCGCACAACAGGTCGACTTGCCCCGCGAGCAGGTCCTGCAGCGCCGGGCCGGTGCCGCGGTACGGCACCATCGTGACTTCGGTGCCGATCGTCTTGGCCAGCAGCATCGCGCAAAGATGCGAGGTCGAGCCGATGCCGGCATGGCCGAAGCGCACTTCTCCCTGCCGTTGCTTGATGGTGGCAATGACTTCCTTCAGGTTCGACGGCGCGAACCCCTTCGCGCCCACGAGGATCATCGGCACGTCGGCCGCCTGGCCGACCGGATCCAGGTCCTTGGTCGAGTCGAAGTTCAGTTTCTTGTACAGCGCCGGCGCGGTGGCGATGCCCATGTTGTGGAACAGAAGCGTGTAGCCGTTCGCCTGCGCGTTGACGACGCGCCCGGTTCCGATGGTCCCGCCGGCGCCGCCCGAGTTCTCGATGACCACCGGCTGCTTGAGGTTGCGGGACATCGCTTCGCCCAAGGCCCGCCCGATCACGTCGGTGGACCCGCCGGGCGCATACGGAATGATGACCTGAACCGGTTTGTTGGGATACGACTGAGCAGCCGCGATGGCTGACGTCAGCGCCATGACAATACCCGTGGCTGCTGCAAGGATGCGTTTCATGATGTCTCCAGTCTGAACGGCGACTTCTGTCGATTCGCCTTGTTTTTTCGGGCCCGCGGCCGTCACGGGGACGAGCGCGGCCCACCGCGCCTTGCGGCGCGGCAAATCCGTACATCGAGGAATTCGGGAAACGCCCGGGCTTTGCGCTGTCCGTCGGAAGCCCTGGCGGCTGGTCCGCAGGCTACGGGTGCTCGACGAAGCGATACATCTCCGTGTGGTCCGCGGCTTTCCCAAGCGCATTGGAAGCTTGCGTGCACAGCGCGTTGACATGCGCGCCCAGCCGCATGTCGGCCTGCACGGCCTCGGCCAGCACGGCCGCGATGGCAACGTCCTTGGCCATCAGTGCCAGCGAGAACCCGGAGTTGAACGCGCCGGAAAGCATGAACTGCTTTGCCTTGTTTTCCGTCGTGTTGTTCTTTCCGGTGGAGCTGTTCAGAACGTCGACCATGATGTTGGGGTCGATGCCAAAACGCTGTCCGGCAATCAGGGCTTCCGCGGTCGCAATCAGGCCGGCGGCCGACACATAGTTGTTCAGCGCCTTCATCGCATGGCCCGCGCCGATGTCGCCGACACGGGTGAGCGTGGAACCCAGGTGGCCGAGCAACGGCCGCGCGCGGTCGACGTCGGCGGCATCGCCTCCGGCCATGATCGCCAGGGTGCCCGACCTTGCGCGGCTTACCCCGCCGGAAACCGGGGCGTCGATCATGGCCAGGCCCGCGGCCTTGACCGCTGCCGACAACGCCCGCGTGCGCACCGGGTCCGCGGAGCTCATGTCGATGACGAGCGCGCCTTGCCCGAGCACCTTCGTCAGCGCGAGGACCGCCTCGTCGACGATGTCGGAGTTCGGCAGCATCGTCACCACGACATCGCAGTCGCCGAACGCCTGCAGGTCCGCGGCGACGCGCGCCGCCTTGTTCTCGGCGGCGAAACGCTGCCGCGTCTCGGCCACCACGTCATACGCCAGGACGTTCACGCCCGCGGCCGCCAGCCGGCCGGCCATGGGGAAACCCATCATCCCCAGGCCGACGAATCCGATTTGCTTCATGGCCGGCTCCTTAGATGCCCATTTCCTTGAACACTTCGCGGGCAATCCGGAACGAGTCGATCGCCGCCGGCACGCCGCAGTAGATCGCCACCTGCAGGAAGACCTCCTTGATTTCGTCCTTGGTCAGCCCGTTGTTGATGGCGCCGCGCACGTGCAGCTTCAGTTCGTGCGGCCGGTTGAGCGCGGCAATCATCGCGAGGTTCAGGAAGCTGCGGGTGCGGCGCTCGAGGCCGGGGCGGTTCCACACGTCGCCCCAGCAGTACTGCGTGACCAGCTCCTGCATGTCGCGATTGAAATCGTCGGCGTTCTTCAGCGAAGCGTCCACGTACTCGCTGCCCAGCACTTCACGACGGGTCTTGAGGCCTTTCTCGAACAGGTCTTGGTTCATGCGTGTCTCCTTTGGTTAACGGCTCCCATCGTAGAGCGCAGCTTTTCATAAGTCAATAAGATTGTCTGACAATCTGTTTGGCGAGAAATCTGGGATAATTTCCCGCAACCAGCATGGCAATCTATGGAAACAGACCTGTACATCAAGCGCGACATGACCACCCTGCGTCAGCAAGTGACGGACAGGTTGCGTCAGGCTATCCTTTCCGGCCGCTTCCTGCCGGGCGCGCGACTCGTGGAACGGGAACTATGCGAGAACCTGGGCGTGAGCCGGCCGCTCCTGCGCGAGGCGCTGCAGCAGCTCCAGGCGGAGGGATTGATTCACCTCATTCCCCACAAGGGCCCGGTGGTGGCAACCATTTCCGCGGAGGAAGCGCGCCAGATCTACGCCGTGCGCGCCTACCTGGAAGCGTGCATCGGGGAAGGCTTCGCGCGCAACGCGACGGACCCGCAGATTTCGCGGCTGAGAGCCGCGCTGCAATACCTGGCCACGCCGCAGGCATCCGCCGACACCGATGCCCTGCTGCTGGGCAAGAACACCTTCTACGCCATCCTGATGGAAGGCTGCGGCAATGAGATTGCCGGGCAAATGCTCACCCAGCTCAACAACCGCATCACCCTTCTGCGCCGCCTGTCTCTCGGGCGCACCGGACGGCTCGCCGAATCCATCAAGGAGCTCGACGCGGTCGTGTCGGCGATCGAGAAGCGGGATGCCGAGACCACCCGCCAGCTGTGCTTCGACCACGTCCTGAGCGCGGCGAAGGCCGCCGAGGATGCGCGCTCCGTGAGCGGCGCTTGAGGCGAACGACGGAACCTGCCGGGCGGAAGTCCGGCAGGCCGCTGGCCTGTGCCGAAGCGTCCTGTCAGAACCTGTGACGCAGGCCCACGCTGAGCGAGCGCGCGTCGTCACCGCTGCCGCGGTCGATGGCAATACTGTTGATCGTCACGCTGCCGCCGGGGCTGTTGTGGACATAGACCGCGCGCAGATAGGCGGTGGTGCGCTTGCTGAGATCGTGGTCCCAGCCGAGCGTCATGCTCCAGGGCCGCTCGCCGCCGCCCAGTATCTGCCGCTTGAGCGCCACCGCCTTGAATGTGCCCTTCTGCGTGACGTTCCAGCTGAACGTGATGCCGTAGTGGCGCGCCACCCGGGTCGTCGTCAGCTTGCTGCCGGCCTGTGCCAGCAGCAGGCCCACCTTCACCGGCTTGAAGCGGTACGCGCCGCCCAGGAAGTGGTTCGACGTCAGCGCAGTGGGAACCTGCGGCGTGCTGGTGCCCGTGTACATGCCCTGGTAGCCGTAAAACGCGTAGGCGTTGCCGGCCTCGTACATCGCGTTCATGCCGAAGTTGGTGCCCGAACGCGGATTGCCCGGCACCTCGCCCGGAGCCGCGGCGGCACCGAGCGAGAAGCCGCCCCAGGTCGGCGAGAAGTACTGCACGGCATTGTCGAAGCGCGCGCCATACGCGACCTGCCCGATACCTTGCGACGCCGTGGCGCCCAGCAGGTTGAATGGCGACACCATGCCGTTCAGCAGGAAGGGATCGAGCCGCAGCAAGGCATAGAACGACGGCGTGTACTGCCGGCCCAACCGGATCTCGCCCCATGATTCGTTGGAAAGCCCCAACCACGACTGGCGGCCAAACAGGCGGCCATTGCCGAAGAGCTCGGTGCCGGTATCGATGTTGAAACCGGACTCGACCAGGAAGTTGGCCTTGGTGCCTCCGCCCAGGTCCTCGATGCCTCGCAGCCCCCAGCGCGACGCCGCCTGCTGGCCTTCGCGCATCCGTACCACGCTTTGCGAGCCCTTTGCATATTCGATCGACGCGTCGACCACGCCATACAACTGCGCCGTCATGGCCGCCGCGCCGCCGCAGGCCAGGGCCAGGCCGAGGCCGAGGCCCAGGTTCGTGCCGATCACGATGCCCGATGACCGTCTGCTTGCTCTGCTCTCTCTCACGCTGCCGTCTCCCGTTCTACGCTGCTGCATCGTTTGTCTCCTTGGTGGCTATTTCAGGTGATGCGGGCCCTGCCAACGCTGAGGGTGCCGCCTACTGCGGTGTCACGCCGGCAAGCTTGACGATGTCGCCCCACGCAGCCAGATCGGCGCGCAGCAGTTGCCCGAGTTCGTCAGGCGTTGAAGGCTTGCCAGGCTTCAGGTACATCGAGGCAAAGCGCAGCTGTCCCTCGCGCGATTGCAGGATGCGGTTCACTTCGGCGTTCAGGCGCGAGACGATGGGCGCGGGCAGGCCCCTGGGCCCGAACAGCGCAAGCCAGCTTGCCTGCTCGAACGGCACGCCCTGCTCGCCCATGGTCGACACCTCGGGCGCGGAGAGCATGCGTTCGGGGCCGGATACGGCGATGCCGCGAATGCGGCCCGACTTCAGATGCGGAATGGCAGACAGCGAATCGGTGAAGGCGATGGTCACGTGTCCGGCCGCCAGGTCGCTGGTGCACTGGACGGCAGTCTTGTACGGCACGTGGCGCATGCGGATGCCGGTCTTGGCCTTGAGGTACTCCATCGCCAGATGGCCGCCCGACCCTACGCCCCACGAGCAATAGGCCAGTTCGGTGGGGCTTGCCTCGACATGGGCGATGAGCTCCTTGAGGCTGTGCACCGGCACGGTGGACGTCACCGCCAGCAGGTTGCCGCCCGGGGCAATCGGCCGGGCAATCGGCGTGAAATCCTTGACGGGGTCATAGGGCAGGCTGGCCGTGGTCCACGGGTTCACGGTCATCGTGGCCGAGTACGTGAACAGCAGCGTGTAGCCATCGGGCTCGGCACGCGCCACCATCTCGCTGGCGATGATGCCGTTGGCACCGGGGCGGTTATCCACCACCACCGGCTGCTTGAACGCCACCGAGAGCCGTTCCGCCACCAGCCGGGCGGTCTGGTCGGTCACGCTGCCCGCGCCGGACGGCACCAGCATCCGGATCGGACGGTTGGGATACGGTGCGGTCTCGGCATGGGCCGGGGCGATGCCGGACCCCGTGGCCAGCGCCGCCACGATGACCGGCAAGGCCACGCGGACGCCAGATCTCTGACTACGCATATTGCTGTCTCCATCACGGCGCATTGGCCGTTCATGCCAGTACGTTGCCGGCGTGTCGCGAACAGGCGCCGCGCGCGCCTGGTGTGGCCAGGGCCTGGGTGGTGGCCATATCGATGGTGTTGCGCGTCTCGGGGCGGTTCAGCGTGAGCTCCGCCCAGCCTTCGTGGCGAGATGCCGGGACAGCCGGCGCGGTGGTCATGCTGCCGCGCCTTCGCGACGCGGCAACGCCACACCGATCGCGCCGTCGCGGGCCATCGTGTCGATGGCATCGTCGCCATAGCCAAGCTCGCGGAGCACCTCCACCGTGTGCTGGCCGATCCGGGGCACCACCGGGCTGGATGCAGGCGGGGCCGCCTCCATGCGGAACGGCAGGCCCGGCAGCGACAGGTGACCGCCAGCACCGTCGGCAACAGCCATCAACATTGCGTTGGCGTGCACGTCGGCGCTGACCTCGACCTGGCGATAGTCGCGTACCACGCCCACCACCACCCGATGCCGTTCGAGCAGCGCGCACGCGTCCTCGCCCGAGTACCCGCGCAGCGCGTCATGCAGGATCGCCAGCAAGGCCGGCCGGTTCTGCACGCGCAGCGGGTTGCTGGCAAAGCGGGCATCGCTGGCCAGCCCGGGTTGCCCGATGGCCGTGCACAGCCGCGCCCAGTGTTCGTCGAGATAGGCCGACAGCACGATATGGCCGTCCGCCACGCCAATCACGTCGGCGGCAGGCGCCGCCTTGGGCTGGCTGTTGCCGCTGCGTACCGGCAGCGCGCCCGAGCACTGGTACTCGGCCCAGAGCTGGGCCTGCAGATGCACGCCGACGTTCAGCAGCGACGTCTCGATGGTATCGCCGTGGCCTGTGCGCAAGCGCCGGAACAGCGCGGCCACGATGCCGCTGGATGTCGCCAGCGCCGTGGCGGCATCGATCAGCGCGAAGCCGGCCTTCAGCGGCTGGCCGCCGGCCTCGCCCGTCACGGACATCATGCCGCTTTCGGCCTGCGCGGCGATATCCAGGCCCGGCCGCAGGTGCGACGGCCCGCGCGTGCCGAAGGCGGTGACACTGGCATGGACCAGATCGGGCCGGACGTCCCGCAGCGAGACGGCATCCAGGCCCAGCGACTCCATCGAGCCGGGCCGCGCGTTGTGCAGCACCACGTCGCACGACAACGCCAGCTTGCGGGCGGCCTGCAGCCCCGCCGGACGACGCAGGTCCAGCGCGATGGCGCGCTTGCCGCGGTTGTAGGCCAGGAACATCGGGCTCTGCGGGCTGGTGCCGTCGAAACGCCGGGCGCCGTCGCCGCGCAGCGGTTCCACCTTGATGACGTCGGCGCCAAGGTCGGCCAGCAGCATCGCCGCCCCCGGTGCCGCGATGAACTGGCCGAATTCGGCCACGCGAATGCCTGCAAGCGGCAGGTCGTTCTGGGTCTTCATCCTGTCTTCCGAATGCATGCCATGACGGCATCGATGGAAACGGATCATGCGGCACGTGCATCGGATGCGGCAGCTTCCCAGATCGCTGCGGCGTGAACCAGCGGTTAGCACCACGGGTAATCCCGTGGCCGCGCGGCTGGCGCTATGCTGGCGGACAGGGCGCCGCCATGAACGCCCGCGACAGGAGACGAACCCATGCGACTAAGCCAGGTACAGGACTTCATCGCCGTGGCCGAGTGCGGCAGCATCCGTGCCGGCGCCAAGGCGCGCGGCGTGTCGGCACCGGCCATCACCAAGAGCATCCGGCTGCTCGAGGAGGAACTGCATGTGCCGCTGCTGACGCGCACCACGCGCGGCATCGTGCTCTCACGCTATGGCGAGGCGTTCCTGCGCCGCGCCCAGCTCATCGCCAGCGAAGCCCGGAAGGCCACCGACGAGATGGCCCAGATGCTTGGCACGCGCAACGGCGTGGTCCGCATTGGCGTCACGGGCGGCCCGGCGCATCTGCTGCTGCCGGCGGTGCTCAAGCGTTTCCGGTCCCAGCATCCCGACGTGCAGGTCTGCATCGACAGCGGCGTCTATCCGGCCCATCTGTCGAACCTGCGCGCGGGCGCGATGGACATGGCCGTGAGCCCGATTCCCGACGAGGGCATCGAGCGCGAGTTCGTCTGCGAGCCCCTGTACAACAACGATTCCGTGGTGGTGGCGCATCGCGAGCATCCGCTGCGCAACGCCCGATCTCTGCGCGAGCTGGTGGGTTCGGAATGGGTGCTGACCGGGCAGCGGATGCACGGGCCCGGCGCGGCGATCATGGACGCCTTCCGTGCCCGCGACCTGCCGCTGCCCCGCGTGGCGGTACGGTGCGACACCATCGGCATGATCCAGACGCTGCTCGAAGACCGCTCGCTGCTGTGCCTGCTGCCGCGCCAGCTCGTGCCGGGCCGCCTGACCAACGCCAGCCTGGTGGTGCTGCCGATCGAAGACCCGCTGCCCAGCCATGCCGTCAGCCTGGTCTATCGCGCCGATTCGCCGATGACGCCCGTGGCCGAGCAGTTCGCGAAGCTGCTGCGCCGTGAAGTGCACTACCTGAGCAAGATGCCCGACAGCCCGCTGCGCCGCCAGGTGCCGCACCCCCCGGAAGCGGTCGGCTAGCCCAGCGCCGCGCCGGCGGGAATTCCCGGCCGGCCACAGGCGATAACCGCCGGTTCACACCTGAAGTTCCGCAACGCCCGCCAGGCCGCGCCAGCGCTGCCCGCGCAGCCGGCGCGCCCGGCCGCACCGGGACTTTCCCCACTGCATATAGTCCCGCGTCTGCGCGTGAATATCCCTTCGCCAACTGGGAGGGGAAACACATGCACACAATCGAGGACCGCCCCGCCGCGCTGATCACCGGCCACGGCATCGACGCCATTGGAGACGGCATCTGGCTGCTGCACGGCCAGGGCCAGAGTTTCGTCGCCGACGTGGGTGGCGGGCTGCTGGTGGTCGACAGCGGCCCTGGCGGCGGCGTGACGGCCGGGATGATCGAAGTGCTGCGCACCCGGACCAGCCTCCCTGTGCTGGCGCTCTGCTACAGCCACGGACACCTGGGCTACAACGCCGGTGTGAAGCAGTGGATCGACCATGCCGCCCAGCGCGGCGAACCCGCGCCACGCGTGCTGGCGCACGTCAACGTACTGGCGCGCCAGAGCCGCTACCGCGAGACCCAGCGCATGCAGGAGCGCATGGCGGAGATCCAGTTCCGGCACGCCAGCGGCGCCCTGGCGGGCAAGCTGCGCCAAAGCGTGCCCACGGAGACGTTCCACGACGGCATCACGGTGGGCCAGGGCGATCGTCGCGCCGAAATCCTGTGGGCACCCTCGGAGACGGACGATGCCGTAGCCGTGTGGCTGCCGGGCAGTCGGCTGCTGTATGGCGGCCCGGCGGTCATCGACTCCATCCCGAACATCGGCACTCCGTTCCGCACGATGCGCGATACGGTGCGCTGGGCCGAAACGCTGGAACGCCTGGCCGGGCTGCGACCCGAGACGGTGGCCCGGGAATTCGGGACCACCCTGCACGGCGAGGAGACCTGCCGGCAAGTGCTGCTGCATACAGCGGCCGCGCTGCGCTGGATGCGCGGGGAAGTGGTGCGGCTGATGAACGCCGGCTGCAACGAGCGCCAGATGCTGGCCGCGCTGCAACCACCGGCCGAACTGTTCGAGCAGCCGTGCATGCAGCCGACCTACGGCGATCCGACCTACATCGCACGCGATATCTACCGGTCCGAGAACGGCTGGTGGGACCGCAATGCCACGACGCTGCATCCTGCCGCGCCCGAGGACGTGGCCAGCGAGATCGCGGCGGCAATCGCCGACCACGGCGCCGTGGTGCGGCATGCGTGCGCGCTGGCCGAACGCGGAGATATCCAGCTTGCGCTGCATGTGATCGACCTGCTGGCGCAGGCGCCCGGCGACGCGCCGCCCGTGATGGAAGCCCGCCAACGCAAGGCCCAATGGCTGCGCGCCCGATCAAGACAGGTGCGCAGCTATGTGTCCCGCAGCCTCTATGTGGCGGCCGCGATGGTGCTGGAAAGCGGTTCGGACGACAACTTCGGCATCCACTGAGGAGCCAGCGATGACCCATTCCCTCATGACCGGCGCGGCGCCCGGGCGCAGCCGCCGCGATGCCCTGCGGTGGCTTGCCTGGCTTGGACTGGGCGCGGTCTTGCACCCGGCCCGCGCCGCTGCCACGTGGCCGTCGCGGCCGATCCGGCTGGTCGTGCCGGCGTCGGCCGGCAGCGGCCCCGACCTGTTCGCCCGGCCGCTGGCCGAAGTCATCGGCAGGCGGCTGGGCCAGCCGTTCGTGATCGACAACAAGCCCGGCGCCACCGGCATCATCGGCAATAACATCGTCGCCAAGGCGGCGCCGGACGGCCAGACGCTGCTGTTCACCTACGCGGCCACGGTGGTCATCAACCAGACCTTGCAGCCAAAGATGCCGTACGACGGGCTGCGTGACCTGACGCCGGTGGCCCAGATTGGCGCGGGCGGCAACTTCCTGGTGGTGGTGCCGGCGTTTCCGGCGCGCAATCTGAAGGAGTTCGTCGCCCACGTGCGGGCGCGGCCCGACGCCTACGACTACGCGTCGTGGGGCATCGGCTCCGGCGGCCATCTGACGATGGAGGCACTGCGGATGCAGAGCGGCATCCGCATGCGGCATGTGCCCTACAAGTCCGTGCCGCAGATCCTGAACGACATGCAGGGGGGCATCGTGAAGGTGGGATGGGTCGATGCGTCGTCGTCGCTGCCGCTGATCCGGGCCGGCAAGCTGCGCGTGCTGGCCATCAGCGGCACGCGGCGCGGCGCGGCCACGCCGGACGTGCCGACCATGACCGAGCAGGGCTACCCGTTCGACACCGATAGCTGGTACGGCCTGTTCGCGCCGGCCGGCACCCCCGCCGCCATCGTCCAGCGGCTCAACGCGGAAGTGAACCAGGCATTGGCCAGCGCCGACATACGGGAGCGCTTCCTGCAAATGAACATGACCGATCCGCCAATCAAGACGCCGGAGCAGTTTGCGCAGACCGTGCGCGACGACGTGGCGGTCTGGGGCAACGTGATTCGCGCCAACCACATCACCGTGGACTAACGACACCATCGAGGAACCGACATGACCACAGACCGCGCCGCACTGGACCAGCGCATCCGCGCAGCCTTTATCTACACCTTTGCGCTGCACGACCTGGCACGCACGCGCTGGCGCTTCACGCAGCACGAGACCACGCACGGCAGGCCAGCCAACCAGCTGCATCACAACCGCGATCTGCTGGACGACCGCGCGCGCCAGGTGACGATGCCGAACAACGACACGCTGTATTCGTTGGCATGGCTCGACCTGTCCGCCGGCCCCGCCACGCTGACGGTTCCCGACATGGGCAGCCGCTACTACAGCGTGGCGCTGATGGATGCCTTCACCAACAATTTCGCCTGCCTGGGCCTGCGCACGAATGGCCCCGGCGCGCACGTGTTCGTCATCGCCGGGCCGGCGCACCACGCCAGCGCGCCGGCCGGGCTGCCCAACGGCGCCGTCCTGGCGCGCGCCCCGTGCAACGACGTCTGGCTGCTGGCGCGCGTGCTCGTCGACGGCCCGTCGGACCTGCCGCAAGTCCATGCGCTGCAGGAACAGATGCGGCTCGGCACAAGCGCCGTGCCGCCCGCACGCCTCCAGGCCACGCCCGACGAGACCCGCCCCGCCGCCTACCTGGCGCTGGTCAACGAAGCGCTGGCGCGCAACGGCGTGCCCGCGCATGAACAGGAGATGGTGGCGGGCTTTGCCGACCTGGGCGTCCGCGCCGGCGACCTGGCCGCGTGGGACACGCTGTCGCCGGAGATCCGTGAGGCCTGGACACGCCTGTGGCCCGCGCTGCGCCACGAACTGGAGCACCCGCCCAAGGGCAGCCTCCGCCGGAACGGACCGCGCGGATCCTGGCTCAGCGGCATGGACCACATCGGCAACTTCGGCACCGACTATTTGTACCGCGCCTATATCTCGCTGGTTGGACTCGGCGCGCTGGAGCGCCCGGAAGCCATCTACGCCAGTGCATTGACCGATGGAGACGGCCAGCCGCTCGACGGCGCGCACTGCTACCGGCTGCACGTGCCTGCACGGATGCCCGTGAACGCCTTCTGGTCGCTGTCGATGTACGAGTTCGCGCCGGACGGGCGGCGCTTCTTCACGGCGAATCCGATCCAGCGCTACGCCATCGGCGATCGTACGCCCGGGCTGACGCGAAACGCGGACGGGTCTCTGGATCTCGCCATCCAATGCGCACCGCCCGCGGAAGGCCTCGCCAACTGGCTCCCGGCACCCAAGGGGAGGTTCGCCATGGCCCTGCGCTACTACCATCCGCAACCCGACCTGATCGAACATCGCTTCGTCATGCCGGATACCGAGCGGGTGTCGGCGTAGGTGGCAAGCGCAAGGCGGTTGTGCGCCAGCGCCGCGCACGCGCGCGGAAGGTCAACGCGACCTTCCAATGCCTGGAGATCAATGGATTGCGCCGCCGCCCGGCGGTAAAGCCACCGCCATGCATGGAGCGCGGCGAGCATGGTGTTCGGTGCCTTGCCGGCGTTCCGAATCTGGGCGGCAACAGATAACGTGGACAGATAGGCGCGGAGGCCGCGGCGATCCACTCGCATCGGAACCCGTTCACCGCCAGCGAATCTGGTGAATCGAATCCCGAAGGAGCCTTCTCCCACCAGCGAGCGAGTCAGAGTGCGCATGCCACTGCCCCACGGAAACAGGACAACGCTTCAAGGTGGAGAGAAACACACGAACATGCAAGAGAAATTATTACAGCTCAGATGTCAAAAAAAAGCCCCGCTTTTGGCGGGGCTGATCTTGACGGGTTTGTTCAGACAGTCGAATAGATTGTCTGCGTAACTGATCCTCAAACTCCTGTGGTGAGGCATACCCCAGCGTCGAATGTAGACGCACGGGGTTGTAGAACCCCACGATGTACTGTGTCACGTCGCGCCGGGCTTCAGTCCGGTCGACGGGCTGCCTCGATCCGAATGCACAATCAGCTCCGCGGCCGGCCTGCGGTGCTGGATCGCCATCTTCAATGCCAAGACGATCAGCGCAGCCGGCATGGCTGGCGCCATCGACCAGCCCACTACTTTGCGTGAGTACAGATCCAGTACCACCGCCAAGTACAGCCAGCCCTCAGCCGTGCAGATATACGTGATATCCGACACCCACGCTTGATTCGGCTTGGCCGGCGCAAACTGCCGGTTCAGCGCATTCGGCGAGACCGGACGATCATGCTGGCTGTTGGTCATCGCCATGAACTTGTGCCTCCAGACCGGACGCAGATCCGCCTAGCGCATCAAGGTCCGGGCTCGATGACGGCCGATCTTCACCCCCATCTTGCTGACGTCCTGGGCGATGCGCCTGCTGCCATAACTGCGCCCGCTGCGCTCGAATGCGGCTCGCACATAGGTCTGCTGCTTCGCTTGTTTCAGAGGATCCGGGCGCCGACGCCGGAGCGCGTAATAGCCCGCACGGCTTACTTCCAACACCTGGCAGGCACGGCTGACCGCTACGGCCTTCTTCGCCAATGCGCTCACTGCGCCATACATCACTTCAGTTCGCGGGCAAAGAAGGCCGATGCCTTTTTTGGGATCAGGTTGTCCTCCTTCAGACGCCGGTTCTCTTGCTCTAGCTGTCGGATGCGCTGCTGCTCCGGCGTGAGCGGCCTGCCAATGCCCTTGCTACCCACTAGCTCCAGATCGTATGGGTCAGCCAGCGTCGCAGCGCCGTCTCCCCAATCCCCATCGAGTGGCAAACCTCGGCGACCGATAGGCCCTGATCCCGGACCATCTTCACCACCTCCAGCTTGAAGCTGGCATCGAACTTACGACGTTGTCTTGTCATCTGTTTTCCTCTTCGATCGTGATTTTCCACCTATCGATCTGTCTGAGGAAGTTAGACCACTACATCCTATATGTGAAGCAGTTGAGCGAAGGGGAGTAGGCGGAGCAAGGCGGGTTAAGAGCCCCGTCATATGCCTATACTGGTTTGTTGTTAAAATTTCATTTTTGAAGCGTGCATCAGGGTTCTCGGGCCGATGGCTTGCGGTCCCGCAAAGGTTCGCACAATCCACAAAGACCATAGCGCTCTCCATGTGAGCGTTACGTTGGTTGGCCAGCTTCTCGGCCGCCGGCATAGTCCATACGATGCCCATAAAACTGGCGTTTCAAGACGAGAAGCTCCGAACGGTGTGTGAGAGCCCGGTTTCGGCGAAGCGGAAATACGGGGAGGTCGCTGGGCGGGCGATTCATAGCCGGCTGGCAGACTTGCGTGCGGCGGACTCTCCGCTCAAGTATGTTGAATGGGGCTTCGGAAAATTTGACGAGACAGCGCATGACCGGATTATCACCCCCATCGACGGCGGGTACCGTATGCTTGCTGTGGCCAACAATCGTCCCCCTCCTGGTGAACCGGGAGCGTTGGACTGGGCGCAGGTGACGCGCGTGAAAATCTTAACTATCGAGCGTGCCAATGAGAACTGACACCGAATTCGCGCCCATGTGGGCAATTCCGCCAGGTCGGACCATCAGCGATTTGATGAAGTCGCGGGGCATTGCCTCGACGCACTTAGCGCACTTGGTCGATATGTCCGAGGAAGACTTCGATAGCCTCCTGCAGGGAAAGCGCGCTCTCACTGCGCCCATCGCCGCTCGTCTCGAAGTTGAGCTTGGCGCCACTGCTGGCTTTTGGTTGCGTCGCGAGGAGCAGTATCGGGAGCAACTGTCCGATCTGACCGATGGCGTCGACCCAGACAACGATGAGTATCAGGCTTGGCTCAAAAGCCTTCCGCTTAAACAGATGCAAGAGTTCGGCTGGCTCGAGCCGACCAAAGATAAGCGAGAGACGCTCCGCCGGTGCCTTGCATTTTTCGATGTGCCGAACTTAGATGTGTGGCGTCGGACGTATTCCGATGTGAAGAGCGCTGCTGCTTTTCGGACAAGCAACACATTCGCCCAGGATGCCGTAGCAACTGCAGCATGGCTCAGACGGGGTGAACTACAAGCAGAGCAGATTGAGTGCAAGAAATGGAATCCTGCTCTGTTTGCGGAGCTGCTCCCGAAAATCCGTGCACTGACGGACATACCCCACCCGTCGGAATTTATACCGAAGCTTCAGCAACTGTGTGCCGAAGCCGGTGTAGCTGTCGTCGTCGTGAAGGCCCCGAAGGGATGCCGAGCGAGCGGCGCGACCTTCTTTGGTGGCCCGGATAAGGCGGTGTTGCTTTTGTCTGTCCGCTATCTGAGCGATGACCAGTTCTGGTTTTCTTTCTTCCATGAAGCAGGGCACTTAGTCCTGCATTGGGATGCTGATTTACTCATTCTCGAGACGTCAGACGGTCCTATGTCTCCCCAAGAGGATGAGGCAAATATCTTCGCGACGGAGCAACTTCTTCCGGCCAACCTGCAGGCACGTCTACCCGCGGCTTCGAAGTCGCTCAAGGGCATCATGAGACTCGCTCGCGAAGCCGGGGTATCGTATGGCATCGTTGTTGGACAGATGCAGTTCCGTGGCTTAGTCAGTCAGCGAAGCTACAACAGCCTGAAAAACAGGTATACGTGGAACCAGGACTAACCGCGGAACTGCACATATTCCGCGGGTTTCTTTTGCCAGTTGCAGAGAGAGTCCTCAATCACCTGCATACCAACACCTAACGCTTCCTCTAAGTCGACCGATAGCTCGTCGAGCTTCTGCTTCGAGAGGGCGTTGTTGTCAACCGCTCCGCTGAATAACAGGCGAGCCCCGCGAACGGGACCGGTAGCGTGCACCATGTATGCGGACGGCGGCTCGATGTTCACCAAGCCAATTTTGCCTAGCATCGTTAGATAATCGAACTTGGCGGTTCTGCCGAATCGATGCACAGCGTCCATGCTTTTGTACAGGTGGTCAAACAGTACCTTCGGGTCGTCTCCAACCTTCGCCTTGGCAGCGTCGATAAACAGTTGATGCGAGTTGTTCGGACCAATCCAGGCAGCGTAGCTGGCCAGGACGACGTTGAGCTGTTCGAGGCTCTCGTACTTCCGGTGGTTGCCGAACGGGAAGTCTCGCCGCTGTTGTCTGATGGCGTCATTGTGCTGGCCCAGCCAAAGAGCGAAATGATTCGGGTTTTGGGTGAATCGTTCCCACATCCAGACGAACTGGTCTTGGAACGCGCCATAGACCATGCGGAGCAGCCCATAGCCTTTCGTTGCGTGCTTACCGCAGTGCACGAACAGGAACACCAACCAAAACGCCTCGTCTTCATTGCCGTCGCGCATGTGCTGGATGGCGGCCCGCAGTGGATCGAACATCTTGACTTCCTTCGGGTCAAGCCGCTTTGGCGAGACTGGGCGCTTTGCAATTGCCTTCACGAATTCGATGCGGGCGACGCTATCGATAATTTGTGCAACCAGGGCTTCGCGCTCGGCACCAGATGGGATGCCGGGAAGGGCTTTGCCATTGACGCGATAGGCTTTGAGCTTTTGGTCCAGCTCCTTCGCGAGTTCCGGGTTCGCGAGCAGAGGGTTCTTCTTCATGTTCGGCTGTCCTTGGTCTGGATACTTCTGCTTACCGATGATTCGAGTCGCCGCTTGCTGGTTGTTGGGCATCGAGCTCCGCGGTGTCGAACAGCAGTTGCTCTGCAGTTGGCGCTGCCACCTGAGCACGAAGTTGACGCTTCAGGATGTGAACGTCGTAGACGTCTGTGGTCATTTGCTCCTTGATGCCCTCGACCTTGTCCCGCTGCGCTTGACGCACACCGTCGCGAGAGTAGCGAAATACCTGCAACAGCCTCACAAGGTCCGCCCAATATGGGGCGAGGGCACCCACTGTTGGCTGCTTTCCTCGCCTGATGGTGCGCTCTGCCGCCAGCAATTTCGTGACCGCAGACCACGGGTCGCCGGTCGGCATCGGTGGCATCGAAACGCTTTCTTGAAAGCCCTCTGCGAGGTAGTCGTGGACTGCTTGAGTGTTGTTGGCGTAAAGGTGGAGACTACCCACCGCGTGCTTGTACTGGCCTATCTCGACACCCAACGACCGAGCGATGAGCTCCTGCAACAGGGTGAACGCGAAAATATCGTGCGGTAGCCCCATGAAGGCATCGTTCGAACGCATCATGACCATCGCGTGCAGCTGATGGTTGCGGATAGTGAATTGCAGTGTGCACGTGCAGGGCAGGTCTTCGCGTCGGCTTACGAGGTTCGCGGCAAGGTCGTCGCCGTGGAAGAGCTGGATGACAGCCCGGCGCGAAGGCTCGCTTGCGCGGAGTGTCCGTATGACATTCCGCACCTGGTCGGTGCCGCTGGTTGGGCCGAACAGGCGTGGGCCATAGGCCCCAAAGACGGTTGTTCCGTCGTCGGAAAAATCCTTGTACCGACTTATATAGTATTGGATGAAATCCAGCTTATCGCTACCAGCGAGGTACCAGAGGAATTCACCCAGGCAGCTGAACAGAGTATTTTTCCGCTCGCTTTGGCTGAGCCGGGCTCGGGGGTTTTTCAGCAGGAGCAGCGCGCCATTAATCTCTGTCGCTGGACCCTTGGTTGGGTTGATTTCGCCCGAGCCGCGCTTTCGTAGCAGGCGACCGTAAACCTTCCGGAGCAGATCGTCGATTGTTTCTGCGGTCAGGTACATGGCAAGAAGGGCCGCGCCAACGTGGTCTATCGCCGGCGGACCGCGAAAGTTGAGACAACACGAAAGTCGAAGCTCAGTCAAACAGCCGAAACTGAGAGTCTGCTCTTGCGAGTGATTCTTGAAGTTCGAGTTTCAATTGGCGACCGCGCAAAACGAGCGTTCGTCGGTCGGCCTGCATTGCGCCCCGACTCAATGCTACGCCTCTAACTTCGACAGTGACGTCGTAATGCGGTAACGACGCTTGAGCCTGGAACCAGCCGCGTTTCAGTCCTAGGGACTTCGCGAATCTGTGCAGTTCATCAAGCGAATCGGCAACCAAATGGCACCACCGGCGGCCACGCCACGCTATCCGAGCGTTGTCTACATAGACCGCCAAGGTCTCTCCCTCGCAGAAAGTCTTTTGCTTTTATCCCCACATCCCGGAGGATGATACTCGAATCACAGCGGCGTTGTCTCTCCCGCCGTTTTCTTGTCGATACGACGCATATCGTGCGTTCGGGCCTAAGCATTGTCCAATGCTATACGGCCGCAACTTGGCGTTTGCAGGATAGAAAAAGGGCGGCATTGCCAGCCTAGTAGTGATACGCAAATTTAACTACATGCGTGATCCGCCAATAACGGGCTCAGCCAGCCTCACTTGAAGATTGGTCATCCTCAACCTCGGGCTTGAATTCCCCTTTCCGAATCGCGCGCAGTTGCACCAGTACAGAATCCCCGTAGGTTGTAAGGCTCCAGAACGTACGCGAGTCCTTGACGCTGCGAGTTTTCTTGCTTTGCTCGATTAGTCCGAGCGCTCGAAGCTGGATCTTGATGGTCTGCTCATCACGGGACGAAACCACAAAGTCCCTTGGCGAATTGAACTTCTTCAATTCCTTATCATTTGACCAGTCTTCTAGGGTTCGCACCCTTACTAGCTGTGAAAGTCCGACGCCAATGCGCTCGTCGGTAGCCTCATCCAGCATCAGAGGGCCGAGTTCTTCGAAGATCTCGTTCCAAGTGAAGTCGAATTGGCGCTCGAATGACCATATCGACCGATCTTGCTCATGCGCTTCAAACACGAAGTCGATTGGAAACGGCTCTTCGCCTTGGGCGAGTTCTTCGCTTCCTTTTGGCGCCGAGAGTTGGGACTCAGCGAGCTTCGCTTGGAGGTCCTCTATCGTCTTTCTCAGGCGTAGAACTTCTGTGGCCGCAACGGCCGCTGCGGCCTTATCCGCCCTGATCCAACCGGGCATCGGATGCGTGTTGATGAGGCGCACTAAGCTACGACTCACTGCTGAACCAAGTTCGGACGGGCTCTCCCAGTACCTACACACCTTTTTCTGAGCGAGATCGCGAAACTCTTTCAACCTCGCGACTGACTCTGGCGTGGACTCGGATTTTCCTGCAACGATCTGCGACAGATTCTTATGTAGGAAAGCGATGACGGGCTTCCCGGTGTCAACGGCGTATCGGTACTCTTGCTCCGTGTAACTGATGCCTTTCGGCCCAATGGAACCGTAGCGACCACCAATAATAACGATGTAGTAGTCGCACTCATCAATCACGCGCTTGATCAACGTCCACTGGTCATCATCTGTGGCCGGGAACAACTCCATCCCTGCCGGGATGCAGTCTAGTTCCAACAAAGCCTGCATAACCTCCTGTCGCTCTTCGCGGAGATCCTCGTAGGTGGAGCTGACAAAAACTTGATAGCGACGATCGTTTGACATTGAATTTGAAGGCTAGACTTGCGGCGACAACACTGCGAAGGAGTGCCAGAGTCGGTTTCCCCCGCGGCACTAGCTCACGTTCCCCGGGCGCCAATGTTCACCTTTATTGAACGTTGATGATCTTGGTGAGATTTTCGCTCATAGACGCCAAAGTTGACACTTTTTTACTTTCTGACGGAAATCTCATGCTCCTCCGCAAAACCACCCTTGGATCTTTCCAATGCACCACTGTCCATAAGGTACTGATTGAAAAGAAAAACCCCGCTCGTTGGCGGGGTAGATCTTTACAGATTTCCGTTACACAAGATTAGAACGGAATATCGTCGTCCATGTCCTCGAAGCCGTTCGACGGCGCCGGCTGCGGACGCCGCGCCGCGCCGCCGCCCTGCTGGCCACCGCCACCGCCGGCAGCCTGGCCGCCGCGCGCGCCATAGCCACCACCGCCGCCGCCACCGCCGCTCGACTCGCGGCCGCCGCCGTAGCCGCCGCCCATGTCGTCACCGCCGCCACCGCCGCCCATGCCCTGGCGCGAGCCCAGCATCTGCATCTGATCGGCGACGATTTCGGTGCTGTATTTTTCCGCGCCGGACTGGTCGGTCCACTTGCGGGTGCGGATGCGCCCTTCGATATAGACCTGCGAGCCCTTCTTCAGGTACTGGCCGGCGATCTCGGCCAGCTTGCCGAAGAAGGCGATGCGGTGCCACTCGGTGGCTTCCTTGAACTCGCCGCTCTGCTTGTCCTTGTAGCGGTCGGTGGTCGCCAGGCGGATGTTGGTCACGGCGTCGCCGCTGGGCATGTAGCGGGTTTCGGGGTCCGCGCCCAGGTTGCCGACGAGGATGACTTTATTGATCGATGCCATGTGAGTGTTCTCCCAGGGCCACGCCCTCTGCTGCAAGCGGCGTGGCGATGCCTTGACTGATGCGCAAACAAATGCGCTGGAAAAAAATGCGCGTAAACGAATAACGCGCCCCCGGCCATTGAGTCGGGCGCGCGGTCATGCTAACGCCAAATTGCGGCGAAAAGCGTTAATAAGTGATGCGGGAAACCCTTGCGGGCCCACCTCCCGTCGTCGCCGGCGTTGCCGCCGGCTTCAGGCGGCGACGGCCGGCGCACTGCTTTTCCGCGCCGGGGGCGACTTCATGTTCCAGGCGATTATAAGCCAGAGGAGCAGCACCACCGCACAGCCGAGGAACACGGCGCTGCGGCCTTCGTGCTTGAGCAGCCAGCCGCCGGCCGCGCCGCCGAGGAACAGGCCCAGCGCCTGGGTGGTGTTGTACACGCCGAGCGCGGCTCCGCGCGCGGCAGCAGCGTAGCGCGACACCAGCGAGGGCTGCATGGCTTCGAGCACGTTGAAGGCGACGAAGAACAGCAGCAGCACCGCGACGATGCCCCACAGGCCGTGCACGGCGGCGAACAGCAGTTGCACGGCGGTCATCAGGCCGACCGCGCACAGCAGCACGGGACGCACCTTGCCGTAGCGCTCGGCGGCCATCATCGGCCCGAGCATCAGCACGAAGGACACCAGCACCACCGGCAGGTAGACCTTCCAGTGCTGGTCCAGCGGCATGCCGGCGTCGCTGAGCATGGCCGGCACCACCATGAACATGGCGACCTGGGAGGCGTGCAGCGCGAGCACGCCCACGTTGAGCCGCAGCAGGTCGGGGTTGGCCAGCACGGCGCGGAACGGCATGCGCACCGGATGCGGCGGCGGCGGCGCGGGCACCAGGAACAGCGTGACCAGGATGGCGAGCACGCCGAGCACCGACATCAGCGTGAAGATGCCGGGCATGCCGATGCCGTGCAGCAGCGGCGAGGCGATCACCAGCGACAGCGCGAAAGTCAGGCCGATGCTGCCGCCGACCAGGGCCATCGCCTTGGTGCGGTGCTGCTCGCGGGTCAGGTCGGCGATGCAGGCGGTGATGGCCGCGGAGATCGCGCCCATGCCCTGCAGCGCGCGCCCGGCGATGATGCCGTTGAGCGTGTCCGCGTTCGCCGCCACCAGCCCGCCGGCGACGAACAGCAGCAGCCCGGCGACCATGACCGGCTTGCGGCCGACGCGGTCGGACAGCCAGCCCAGCGGGATATGGAGGAAGGCCTGCATCAGGCCGTAGATGCCCATCGCCAGGCCCACGCGCTGGGCGTCGTGCCCGTCGGGCAGCCCGGCCGCGTATTCGGCGAACACCGGCAGGATCAGGAACAGGCCGAGCATGCGCAGCGCGAAGATGCTGGCGAGCGAGATGCTGGCCCGCAGTTCCACGCGGGTCATGCGGTCGCGCCCGGCGACCGGCGCGCTGGCGCCGTCGGCCTTGGAATCGTCGGCCTTGGCCGCATCTTGGGAGGAGCTATGGATCGACGACATTGCGATCGTGGGAATTTCCGAGACTGGTTGCCGGACCGGCCCGCGCGGCGTGCCGGATGCGCGCGCCGCGCGCCAGGCTGCCGCGCGGCCTCACCGGAGGCACCGTCCGGAGCGCCGCCGCGGCCCCCTGCAGGGACACTGCTGGAACGCCTCGGGGGCACCGCGCAAACCCGTGGCAAACCCGCAAAAAAGGCCTCCCGCAGGTGCTGCCGGACAGGGGCTGGCAACCCCGGAAACCGAAGTTCGGTATATTAACAGGTTTGCTTCGCCGCGCTTCGGGCGCCGCAACGGGCGCCGCGCGGCCCGGGGCGGGCCGCCGGAGCCGCGCCTGGCATGCTTTTTTCTTGGAAATTCCGTGAGACCGGCCTGTCGACCTGACCGGCGGCCCCGCCTGGCGAAGACAATCGGTATATGGAAGAAATCAGAATCCGTGGTGCCCGTACCCACAACCTGAAGAACATCAATCTCGACCTGCCGCGCAACAAGCTGATCGTGATCACCGGGCTGTCCGGTTCGGGCAAGTCGTCGCTGGCCTTCGACACCCTGTACGCGGAGGGCCAGCGCCGCTACGTGGAGTCGCTGTCGGCCTACGCGCGCCAGTTCCTGCAACTGATGGAGAAGCCCGACGTGGACCTGATCGAGGGCCTGTCGCCCGCGATCTCCATCGAACAGAAGGCAACCAGCCACAACCCCCGCTCCACGGTCGGCACCGTCACCGAGATCCACGACTACCTGCGCCTGCTGTTCGCGCGCGCCGGCACGCCCTACTGCCCCGACCACAACCTGGCGCTGCAGGCGCAGAGCGTGTCGCAGATGGTGGACGCGGCGCTGGCGCTGCCGGAAGACACCAAGCTGATGATCCTGGCGCCGGTGGTGGCCAACCGTAAGGGCGAGCACTCCGACCTGTTCGACACCATGCAGGCGCAGGGTTTCGTGCGTTTCCGCATCCGCTCGGGCGGCGGCACCACGCACGAGGCGCCGGCGGTGGTCTACGAGGTGGACGCGCTGCCCAAGCTGAAGAAGACCGAGAAGCATTCGATCGACGTGGTGGTCGACCGCGTCAAGGTGCGCGCCGACATCAAGCAGCGCCTTGCGGAATCGTTCGAGACCGCGCTGCGGCTGGCCGACGGCCGCGCCGTGGCGCTGGAGATCGACAGCGGCCAGGAGCACGTGTTCAGCTCCAAGTTCGCCTGCCCGATCTGCTCGTACTCGCTGCAGGAGCTCGAGCCGCGCCTGTTCTCGTTCAACAACCCGATGGGCGCCTGCCCGAGCTGCGACGGCCTGGGCCAGATCACCTTCTTCGATCCCAAGCGCGTGGTGGCCTTCCCCAACCTGTCGCTGGCCTCGGGCGCGATCAAGGGCTGGGACCGCCGCAACCAGTTCTACTTCCAGATGCTGCAAAGCCTGGCGGCCTACTACGACTTCGAACTGGAAACGGCCTTCGAGGACCTGCCGGCCGAGGTGCAGGAGGTGGTGCTGCACGGCTCGGGCGAGGTGGAGATCCCGTTCACCTACATGAACGAGCGCGGCCGCACCACGGTGCGCGAGCACGCTTTCGAGGGCATCATCCCCAACCTGGAGCGGCGCTACCGCGAGACCGACTCGGTCGCGGTGCGCGAGGAACTGGCCAAGTACCAGAACAACCAGGCCTGCCCGGCCTGCCACGGCACGCGGCTGCGCACCGAGGCGCGCCACGTCAAGCTCGGCGAGAACGACCAGGCGCGCGCGATCTTCGAGATCAACGGCTGGCCGCTGCGCGACGCGCTGACGTACTTCCTCACGCTCGACATGCACGGCGCCAAGCGCGAGATCGCCGACAAGATCGTCAAGGAAATCACCGCGCGGCTGAACTTCCTCAACAACGTCGGGCTGGACTATCTCTCGCTCGAGCGCAGCGCGGACACGCTCTCGGGCGGCGAGGCGCAGCGCATCCGCCTGGCCTCGCAGATCGGCTCGGGCCTGACCGGCGTGATGTACGTGCTCGACGAGCCGTCGATCGGCCTGCACCAGCGCGACAACGACCGCCTGATCGGCACGCTCAAGCACCTGCGCGACATCGGCAACTCGGTGCTGGTGGTGGAGCACGACGAGGACATGATCCGCGCCAGCGACTACGTGGTCGACATCGGCCCCGGCGCGGGCGTGCACGGCGGCATGATCGTGGCCGAGGGCACGCCGGCGCAGATCGAGCAGTCGCCCAGCTCGCTGACGGGGCAATACATGTCCGGCGCGCGCCGCATCGAGGTGCCGCCCACGCGCACCGCGCCCGACGACGACAAGCTGCTGCGCATCGTCAACGCCACCGGCAACAACCTGCGCAACGTCAGCGCGGAGATCCCGGTGGGCCTGCTGACCTGCGTGACCGGCGTGTCCGGCTCGGGCAAGTCCACGCTGATCAACGACACGCTCTACCACGCGGTGGCGCGCCACCTGTACGGCTCCACGGCCGAGCCCGCGCCGCACGACCGCATCGAGGGGCTGGAACACTTCGACAAGGTCATCAACGTCGACCAGAGCCCGATCGGCCGCACCCCGCGCTCCAACCCCGCCACCTACACCGGCCTGTTCACGCCCATCCGCGAACTGTTCGCCGGCGTGCCCGCCGCCAAGGAACGCGGCTACGACCCGGGCCGCTTCTCGTTCAACGTCAAGGGCGGGCGCTGCGAAGCCTGCCAGGGCGACGGCGTGCTCAAGGTGGAAATGCACTTCCTGCCGGACGTGTACGTGCCGTGCGACGTGTGCCACGGCAAGCGCTACAACCGCGAGACGCTGGAGGTGCTCTACAAGGGCAAGAACATCCACGAAACGCTGGACATGACCGTGGAGCAGGCGCACGAGTTCTTCAGCGCGGTGCCGGTGGTGCGGCGCAAGCTCAAGACGCTGCTCGACGTGGGCCTCGGCTATATCCGCCTGGGGCAGTCCGCCACCACGCTGTCCGGCGGCGAAGCGCAGCGCGTGAAGCTCTCGCTGGAACTGTCCAAGCGCGACACCGGCCGCACGCTCTACATCCTCGACGAGCCCACCACCGGCTTGCATTTCCACGACATCGAGCTGCTGCTCAAGGTCATCCACAAGCTGCGCGACCAGGGGAATACGGTGGTCATCATCGAACACAACCTGGACGTCATCAAGACCGCCGACTGGCTGCTCGACATGGGGCCGGAGGGTGGCGCCGGCGGCGGACAGGTGATTGCCAAGGGGACGCCGGAGACGGTGGCGAAGAGTCGGGCTAGTTTTACGGGGAAGTATTTGGCGCCGTTGTTGGCGAAGGGGTGAGGGGCGGGTTGAGGGATCCTTGTCCGGGCTGTTGTGGGCCTTGAGGCTCGGGCGGTTTTGGTGCTTGAATCCAACGGCCGTATGACATCCCCGCTACGCGGGGCTGCCAGTCACTTTCTTTTGTCTGAAAAGAAAGTAACCAAAGAAAGCAGACCCCTTGCAGGGGGAGCTGGGCGCTCAGACCTTATGTCTGGTGGTGGTTTCGTGGTGCGGGCGTTGGCTTCGATGAGACTGCTGACGCTACCGGTTTGCTCGCCTGCGGCGTCGCAAACGAAATTGGATTCGTGGTGGCGCTGCATGATGGCGTTGGTCCAGGCCCTTCGGGCTGCTGCCGCGACCGGGGCGGATGGGCTCGTCATAGAGATGGTGCTGGTTTCGTGGTGGGCGCGGTGGTCCCTATTCGAGCGCGTACCCGCCAACACCCGCGCCCCGGTCCACCACGCCCACCACGAAAACACGAGGGTGCTATGTCGTGGCCGCCCAAACCGGTAACGGCAGATGAGCGAACAAGCAGTGCGCCCGTCATCATAGGTCTGACCCCGCAACCCATACCGCCAGCCAGATCGTGGCCGCTCGCACCGGTAACGGCAGGATGCCAGCAGAACCACCACCCCCACCACGAAACCACCAACAAGAGAAATCCCAACGTTTCTGCCCCTGCCGGCCAGGCAGCCCGCTTTCTTTGCCTACTTTCTTTTCGGGGAAAAGAAAGTAGGTCGCTCCGGGGGAGCGAAAGCCTTTGACTTTGATGTTGACTTTGACTTTAAGCCTTTGACTTTAGGCTTTTGACTTTGGCGTTAAGCAGTTGACGTTAGGCAGTTGACGTTAAACCTTCCCCCCATCAACCTCAAACCCCCGCCGAAGACACCACCCCCACCGGCGGTTCCCCATCATCCTCCTTCATCCGGCTCCGATTCAGCACCCCCGCTTCCTCCAGCACCGGATACGCCGTGGCGCAGAACAGCGAATTGAGCCGCTTGAGATTGCTGATGATGTCGAGATGCAGCGAGCTGGTCTCGATGCTCTCCGCGGTCTGCACCGCAATGCGCTGCAGGTGGTTGCGCGCGAACCGGCGCTCCAGTTCGCGGAAGGTGGCTTTCTCGCTCATGAGCTGCTGCGCGCTCTTGAGGTCGCCGGAGAGGAACACCGACAACCCCAGCCGCAGGTTCGCCACCACGCGCGCGTGCATCTGCGCGATTTCCTCCATGCCCGCTTCCGAGAACGCCAGGTTGTGGGCGATCTTTTTCTCGCGCGCGTCGAGCAGGATGCGCTCGATGATGTCGCCGGCATGCTCGAGGTTGATGGTGAGCGAGATGATCTCGGTCCAGCGGCGGCCGTCGCGCTCGTCCAGCGCTTCCAGGCTGATCTGGGTGAGGTAGAGCTTGATCGCGGTGTAGAGGTCGTCGACCTCGTCGTCGATGCGGCAGGTGGCGGTGGCCAGCTTGGCATCGTTGGTGCGCAGCACGCGCAGCATGTTGTCGAGCATCTGCTCGATGCGGTCGCCGATGCGCAGCACTTCGCGCGCGGCGTTGGACAGCGCCAGCGTGGGCGTGGTCAGCGCGGCGGCGTCGAGGTGGCGCGGCGTGACCTGGCTGTCGCCGGTGTTGCGCCCCGGCAGCACCGCTTCGCACAGGCGCGCGAGCGGGCCGGTGGCGCCCAGCAGCAGCACCGCCAGCGCCACGTTGAAGAGCAGGTGGAAGTTGACCACCAGCCGCTGCGGATCGGCGTCGAGCAGCGCCAGCAGGCGCTCGGCCTGTCCCAGCAGCGGCAGCGCGATCACGCAGCCGAGCAGGCGCGACAGCAGGTTGCCCAGCGTGACGCGCTTGCCGGGCTGGTTGTTGCCCGAGGTGGTCAGCAGCGCGGAGATGCCGGAGCCGAGATTCGCGCCCAGCACCAGCGCCATCGCCACGTGCAGCGAGACCACGCCGGCCGAGGCCAGCGCGCCGCAGAACAGCACCACCGCCAGGCTGGAATAGCACAGGATGGTGAGGAAGGCGCCGACCAGCATGTCCAGCGTGGGGTCGCCGGTCAGCGTGCCGAACAGCACCTTGACGCCGGCGGCCTGCACCACCGGCCGGGTGGCGATGGAGATCAGCTCGAGCGCCAGCGTGATGAGCCCCAGGCCGATCAGCACGCGGCCGACGTGGCCGGGCTTGTTGCCCTTCCAGCTCAGGTGCAGGATCACGCCGACGAAGATCAGCAGCGGCGACAGCCACGACAGGTCCAGCGAGAACACCTGCACCATCACCGCGGTGCCCACGTTGGCGCCCAGCATGATGGCCAGCGCCGGCGCCACGGCGATCAGGCCCTGGCCGACGAAGGAGCTGACGATCACCGCGGTGGCGTTGCTGCTCTGTACCAGCCCGGTCACGCCGAGGCCGGCGGCGAACGCCGTGAAGCGGTTGGCGATGCTGGAGGAGAGCACGTGGCGCAGGTTGGCGCCGTACACGCGCAGGATGCCGACCTTGACGATGTTGGTGCCCCACACCAGCAGCGCCACGCCGGAAAGCAAATGAAGTAGAACGCCCATGGTCTGCCCTTCTGTGACCGGTGCCGCCGTTGCGAGGGCAGATGCAGGAGCCGGAAGATGCGGGGCCGGACGCGGGGCCGGGCGCGGCGCTGATGCCGGAGCTGATGCAAATGCCGGCGCAAGGTGCCGCCCGGCCATCGTATCGTTGTCAAGAGGGCATTATGCGCCGCCACGCATGGGCGGGCAACGCCGCGGACGGGGGGCGGACAGGGCGTGGGCACGCGGCGCAACGCGGCGGCGCCGGGCCGCCCGCGCGCGTTCAGGCCGGCAGCGCGACCTTGACGCCGAGCGCCACGAAGATGGCGCCGGCCACGCGGTCGAGCCAGCGGCCCGCGCGCGGCCGGTGCCGGAGCCAGTCGCCCAGCACGCCCGCGAACAGCCCGAACAGCGAGAACACCACCGCCGTCTGCAGCATGAAGACCAGGCCCAGCAGCAGCATCTGCCAGCCCGCGTGGGCGGCGTCGGCGCGCACGAACTGCGGCAGGAACACCAGGAAGAACAGCGTCACCTTGGGGTTCATCAGGTTGGCCAGCACGCTCTGGCGGAACACCCGCGCCAGCGGCACCGCCGGCGCGTCGGCGCCCCGGCCGAGCGCGCCGCGCGAGCGCAGTGCCTGGATGCCGATCCAGATCAGGTAGGCCGCGCCGGCGAACTTGATGCACTGGAACGCCAGCGGCGAGGAGCGCAGCACCGCCGCCAGCCCGACCGCGGCCACCACGGTGTGGAACAGGCAGCCCGAGGCGAAGCCGAGCGCCGCCACCACGCCGGCGCGGCGCCCCTGCGCCATGCCGCGCGCCAGCACCTGGAGGTTGTCGGGCCCGGGCGCCAGCGTGATGGCGACCGAGGTGACGAGGAACAGCAGCAGATCCGGCATGGCAGAGGCTCCGGTGATTGATTCAGGCGCGCGCCCGGCTTCAGTGCCCGTCGAAGCGGCACACGGTAAACAGCGGCAGCCCGCTGTCGAGCAGGTGGCGCGAGCCGCCCAGTTCGGGCAGGTCGACGATGGCCGCGCCCTCCACCACGGTGGCGCCCAGGCGCTCGAGCAGCTTGCGCCCGGCCATCATGGTGCCGCCGGTGGCGATCAGGTCGTCGATCAGCAGCACGCGGTCGCCGGGCTTGCAGGCGTCGGCGTGGATCTCGACGGTGGCGCTGCCGTATTCGAGCTCGTATTCCTCGGACACGGTCTGGAACGGCAGCTTGCCCTTCTTGCGGATCGGCACGAAGCCGAGGTTGAGCTCGTAGGCGACGATCGCGCCGAGGATGAAGCCGCGCGCGTCGATGCCGGCGACCAGGTCCAGGCGGGCGTCCATGTAGCGGTGGACGAAGACGTCGATCAGCACGCGCAGGGTCTTGGGGTCCTGCAGCAGCGGGGTGATGTCGCGGAACATCACGCCGGGCTGCGGCCAGTCGGGCACGGTGCGGATCCGCTCGCGCAGGTATTCGGTGACGTGGCCGAGGGCGGACGACTGGATGGTGGTATTGGGCATGGGAACTCGTTGGTGCGGCCTGCCGGCCCGGCAGGCCGGCCGCGGTGGCCGGATGCCGGAGGGGTGCGGAACAGGCTGCGGGACAGGATGCGGTAATGGGTTACTACCCGGGCGGCCGCGAACGGCAACACAATGGGCTCGCGCCGGGCGGGCCGGGCGCGCGGTCCGTCCGCGCGTGCGCCCCGCCGGGCACCCGTAACCATACAGGAGACCGCGATGGCAAAAAAGATCTTGATGCTGGTCGGCGACTACGCCGAGGACTACGAAACGATGGTGCCGTTCCAGGCGCTCCAGATGGTCGGCCACACGGTGCACGCGGTCTGCCCGGACAAGAAGGCCGGCGCGAGCTGCGCGACCGCCATCCATGACTTCGAGGGCGACCAGACCTACAGCGAGAAACGCGGCCACAACTTCGCGCTCAACGCGACCTTCGCCGAGGTCGATCCCGCCGCCTACGATGCGCTGGTGATCCCGGGCGGGCGCGCCCCCGAATACCTGCGCCTGAACGAGCGCGTGCTGGAGATCGTGCGCCACTTCGCCGGCGCCGGCAAGCCGATCGCCGCGGTCTGCCACGGCGCGCAACTGCTGGCCGCCGCGGGCGTGCTGGAAGGACGCACCTGCTCGGCCTACCCGGCCTGCGCGCCGGAAGTGCGGCTGGCCGGCGGCAAGTACGCCGACATCCCGGTGGACCAGGCCCATACCGACGGCAACCTCGTGACCGCCCCGGCATGGCCGGCGCACCCGGCCTGGCTGGCGCAGTTCCTTGCGGTGCTGGGCACCCGGATCGTACATTAGAGGCTGCCGGAGGCGGCCCGCGTGCTTGCGTTGCCCGCCGGCCGCGCCGAACGGGAGTCTCCCATGTGCGAAATCTTCATCCGGGCCAATCCGGAGTCGTATCTGTGCCAGTCGCGCTCGCTGCGGCTGCATGGCGTGGCCACCAGCATCCGCCTGGAAAGCCTGTTCTGGGAAGTGCTGGAAACGCTGGCCCGGCGCGACGCCATGAGCGTGGGCCAGCTGATCACGCGGCTGCACGACGAACTGGTGACCTACCGGGGCGAGGCGGCCAATTTCACGTCCTTCCTGCGCGTGTGCTGCCTGCGCTACCTGATGCTGCAGGGCGAGGGCCGCATCCCGGCCGACCCGCTGGTGCCGATCCGCTCGCTCGACGCGCGCTCGGTGCTCGAAGGCCTGCCGCCGTCGTGGGCCGACGGCGCGGCGAGCGCCACGGCCGCGCCGCGCGCGGCGGCCTGACGGTAGCCTGACCGCGATCCGCGCATTTGCCTGACGGCGGGCATCAGCCCGTCAGCATGCGCTTTTCCGCCGCTTCCAGCGCCTCGGGCTGGCCGCGCAGGACCACGATGTCGCCCGGCTCCAGCACGGTCTCGGGCTGCGGGTCGAACGCGCGGATGCCGCGCCGGCGCACCGCCGTCACCTCCACGCCGATGCGCTCCAGCCCGAGCGTGCCGAGGCTGCGCCCGAGCGCGGTGGCGTCCGGCCCGAGCGAGACCGAGCACAGCCGCACCGACTCGCGCTCCACCATGTCCTCGTCGTCGTCGCGGCCGTGGAAGTAGCCGCGCAGCAGGCTGTAGCGCGCGTCGCGCGCCTGCTGCACGCCGCGCACCACGCGCCGCATCGGCACGCCCAGCAGCACCAGCGCGTGCGAGGCCAGCATCAGGCTGCCTTCGATGATCTCCGGCACCACCTCGGTGGCGCCGGCCTTCTGCAGCACGCCGAGTTCCGAGTCGTCCACCGTGCGCACGATCACCGGCAGCGCCGGCGCGAGCTCCTGCACGTGGTGCAGCACCTTGAGCGCCGACGGCGTGTTGGCGTAGGTGATGATGACCGCCGCGGCGCGGTGCAGGCCGGCGGCGATCAGCGCCTCGCGCCGGCCCGCGTCGCCGTACACCACGGTGTCGCCGGCGCCGGCGGCCTCGCGCACGCGGTCGGGGTCGAGGTCGAGCGCCACGTAGGTGATGCCCTCGCGCTCCAGCATGCGCGCGAGGTTCTGCCCGCTGCGGCCGAAGCCGCAGATGATGGCGTGCTTCTCGGTCTGCAGGCTCTGCACGGCGATGCGCGTCATGTTCAGCGACTGCATCAGCCATTCGTTGGCGGCGAAGCGCAGCACGATGGCGTCGCTGTACTGGATCAGGAACGGCGCGGCCAGCATGGAGAGCAGCATCGAGGCCAGGATGACCTGGGTCAGCACCGGGTCCACCAGGTTGAGGCCGTCGATCTGGTTGAGCAGCACGAAGCCGAACTCGCCGGCCTGCGCCAGCCCCAGCCCGGTGCGGATCGCCACGCCCTGGCGCGAGCCGAACAGGCGCACCAGCCCGGCGATCAGCAGCAGCTTGAACAGGATCGGCACCACCAGCAGCGCCAGCACCAGCCACAGGTGGTCCAGCACCACGTGGATGTTGAGCAGCATGCCGATGGTGACGAAGAACAGCCCCAGCAGCACGTCGCGGAACGGCTTGATGTCTTCCTCCACCTGGTGGCGGTAGGGCGTCTCGGAGATCAGCATGCCGGCCATGAAGGCGCCCAGCGCCATCGACAGCCCGAGCCGCTCGGTCAGCGCCGCCATGCCCAGCGTGACCAGCAGCAGGTTGAGCATGAACAGTTCCTGCGAGCGGCGCGCGGCCACCACGTGGAACCACCGGCTCATCACTTTCTGGCCGAGGAAGAAGATCACGCTCAGCGCCACCGCGATCTTCACCGTGGCCAGCACCAGCGCCATGACCAGGTCGCCGGGGTCGCGCGACAGCGCCGGGATCACGATCAGCAGCGGCACCACGGCCAGGTCCTGGAACAGCAGGATGCTGATGATGTTGCGCCCGTGCTCGCTTTCCAGCTCGAGGCGCTCGGACAGCATCTTGGAGACGATGGCCGTGGACGACATCGCCAGCGCCCCGCCGAGCGCCACCGAGGCCTGCCAGGACAGCGGGAAGGCCCAGTTGAACAGCCAGCTCGCCGGCACCACCGCCAGCATCGACAGCACCACCTGCGAGCCGCCCAGGCCGAACACCTGGCGCTTCATGGCCTTGAGCTTGCCCAGGCTGAACTCCAGCCCGATCGAGAACATCAGGAAGACCACGCCGAATTCGGCCAGGTATTTGGTCTGCGCGGTATCGCTGGCCAGCCCGAGCGCGTGCGGCCCGATCAGGATGCCGACCGCCAGGTAGCCCAGCATCGGCGGCAATTGCAGCATGCGGAAAGCGACCACGCCAAACACGGCGGCGGCCAGCAGCACGAGAGTCAGGTCCAGCGGAGAATGCATCGAAAGGGGTCTGGGTGCGCCGTCCCGCGCCAGGGCCAGGCCCGGCGCGGGCGGCCCTGCCGGCGGGTTGCGGCAGGCGCGGCAGCCGCAACGGCCGCCCCGATCCCCGGAACAGCCAAAGCGCCATCGCATTCGTTGGTATACTTCGTCGCCATGATAGCTAATTTCAATGCGGATCGAGCACTTCGGCTCGCCCGCGACACGCTCCAGACCGAAGCCGAAGCCGTTGCCGCCCTCGCGGGCCGCCTGGACGGCGAGTTCGCGCGCGCCGTCGAGCTCACGCTCGGGTGCACCGGCCGGGTGGTGGTGTCGGGCATGGGCAAGTCCGGGCACATCGGGCGCAAGGTGGCGGCCACGCTGGCCTCGACCGGCACGCCCTCGTTCTTCGTGCACCCCGCCGAGGCCAGCCACGGCGACCTCGGCATGGTCACGCGCGACGACGTGCTGATCGCCTTCTCCAATTCCGGCGAGACCGCCGAGCTGCTGTCGATCGTCCCGATCGTCAAGCGCATCGGCGCCAAGCTGATCTCGGTGACGGGCAACCCGGAATCGGCGCTGGCCAAGCTGGCCGACGCCCACCTCAATGCCGGCGTCGAGAAGGAAGCCTGCCCGCTCAACCTGGCGCCGACCGCGAGCACCACCGCCGCGCTGGCGATGGGCGACGCGCTGGCGGTGGCGGTGCTGGACGCGCGCGGCTTCGGCGAGGAAGACTTCGCCCGCTCGCACCCGGGCGGCGCGCTCGGGCGCAAGCTGCTCACGCACGTGCGCGACGTCATGCGCAGCGGCAACGCCGTGCCCAAGGTGCGCGAAAACACGCCGCTGGCCCAGGCGCTGATGGAAATCACCCGCAAGGGCATGGCCATGACCGCCGTGGTGGACCCGGACGAGCGCCTGATCGGCGTGTTCACCGACGGCGACCTGCGCCGCCTGCTGGAGACGCCGCGCGACTGGAAGACCATGCCGATCAGCGAGGTCATGCACCGCTCGCCCCACGCCGTGGGCCCGGACCAGCTCGCCGTGGAAGCGGTGCAGGTGATGGAGGCCAACCGCATCAACCAGATGCTGGTGGTCGACGCCGACGGCCGCCTGGTGGGCGCGCTGCACATCCACGACCTGACCCGCGCCAAGGTCATCTGAGGCCGGCCACGACACATGCGGGAATTCCTGTCCTCCCTCGGCCGGCTCGGCATGCGGCTGCTGCCCCTGCTGCTGATGGCGCTGGTGGCCGGCAGCACGTTCTGGCTGGTGCAGGTCAATTCGCCGCGCGAGGCGCCCGCCGGGCCGGTCGGCGCCAAGCACGAGCCGGACTACTACATGGTCCGCTTCTCGGCCACCGAGCTGGCCGAGGACGGCAACACCAAGATGCGCTTCACCGGCGACAAGATGATCCACTTCGCCGACGACCAGACCTACGAAGTGACCAGGCCGGCCATGCGCGCCTACGAGATCGGCCGCCCGCCGGTCACGGGCCATGCCGACCGCGGCACCATGAACGCCGAGGGCTCGGTGGTGGACCTGTTCGGCAACGCCCTGATCGTGCGCGCGCAGGGGCCCGACCCGTCCAAGGACCCGCCCATGACGGCCGCCTCCGAGTATTTCCAGGTGCTGGTCAACGACGACATCGTCAAGACCGACAAGGCCGTCAAGCTCACGCGCGGGCCTTCCGTGATGACCGCCAACGGGCTCGTCTTCAACAACGTCACCCGCGAAGTACAATTGCTGGGTAACGTACACGGCACCATCATCACGGTCCCGCCGCCGGCCAGCCCCGCGGCCAGGCCGTGAGCAGGGCCTGACGTGGCCCCACCCGGAAACCGCCAGAGAAACGAAGCCGCCCGCGGGCCACAGCCGTCCGCGCCAACCGCCACCACGCCAATATGAATCCATTCCTGACGACATCGTCCTGTCGCCGCCGCGGCACGGCTGCCCTGATGACGGCCGCGGCCCTCCTCGGCCTGGCGCTGGCCGCGCCGGCCCGCGCCGAGAAGGCCGACCGCGACAAGCCGCTGGTGCTGGAGGCCGACAACGCCAGCTACGACGACGTCAAGCAGGTGTACGTACTGACCGGCAACGTGGTGCTGACCAAGGGCACGATGGTGCTGAAGTCGGACGCGGCGGAAGTGCGCACCGACCCCGAGGGCTACCAGTACGCGGTGGCCACCTCCAAGGGCGGCAAGCAGGCCTACATCCGCCAGAAGCGCGACAACGTCGACGAATACATCGACGGCTGGGGCGACCGCATCGAGTCCGACGGCAAGCAGGACCTGTCCAAGCTGATCGGCCACGCCCGCATGGCGCGCCTGGCCGGCGCCAAGCTGATCGACGAGATCCGCGGCGCGGTGATCACCTACGACAGCCGCAACGAGTTCTACACGGCCACCGGCGGCACCGACAACGCCACCGCGGGCAGCCCGTCCGGGCGCGTGCGCGCGGTGCTGTCGCCGCGCCAGGAGCAGCCCGCCAGCGGCGCCGCCGCCAGCGCGCTGCCGCTCAAGCCCGCGCCGGCCCCCGCCGCCCCCTGACCCCGCCGCAGCCGACCCACGGATTCACGCCTTCATGACCGCTACCTTGACCGAACCGTCGTCCGCGACCAACGTCCTGACCGAAAGCAGCACGCTCGTCGTGCGCCACCTGAAGAAGCGCTACGGCTCGCGCACGGTGGTCAAGGACGTGTCGCTCGACGTGAAGAGCGGCGAGGTGGTGGGCCTGCTCGGCCCCAACGGCGCGGGCAAGACCACCTCGTTCTACATGATCGTCGGGCTGGTGGCGCTGGACGAGGGCGACATCGTGCTCGACGACAAGCACATCAGCGGCCTGGCCATCCACGAGCGCGCCCGCATGGGCCTGTCCTACCTGCCGCAGGAAGCGTCGGTGTTCCGCAAGCTCAACGTGCAGGAGAACATCCGCGCCGTGCTGGAATTGCAGGTCCACGACGGCAAGCCGCTGGCCAAGGCCGAGATCGAGCGGCGCCTGGACACCCTGCTCGACGACCTGCAGATCGCCCACCTGCGCGACAACCCGGCGCTGTCGCTGTCGGGCGGCGAGCGCCGCCGCGTGGAAATCGCGCGCGCGCTGGCCTCCGCGCCGCGCTTCATCCTGCTCGACGAACCGTTCGCCGGCGTGGACCCGATCGCGGTGGGCGAGATCCAGCGCATCGTCAGCTTCCTCAAGGCGCGCAACATCGGCGTGCTGATCACCGACCACAACGTGCGCGAGACGCTGGGCATCTGCGACCACGCCTACATCATCAGCGAAGGCACGGTGCTGGCGTCCGGGCAGCCGGAAGACATCATCGCCAACGAGTCGGTGCGCAAGGTCTACCTGGGCGAGAACTTCCGCATGTAGCCGCGGGAGGGGCACGCGGGGACACCCGCGAGGCGGCGTTCATGCCGCCTTTCGCCCCGCAAACGATCACGGCGACGCCAGCGATAGCAATTTCCGTTCCACCAGTACGGAAGTTGGGCATAAAATAGCTCGCATGAAACCGTCGCTACAGCTCCGCCTCTCGCAACATCTCGCGCTCACGCCGCAACTCCAGCAGTCGATCCGCCTGCTGCAACTGTCCACGCTCGAACTGCAGCAGGAAGTGGAACAGGCCCTGACCGAGAATCCGCTGCTCGAACGCGAGAACGACTGGATCGAAAGCCCGCTGCGCGTGGCCGCCGACGGCTCGGTCAACCTGCAGAGCGCGCCCGCGCCGGCCCCCGCCGACGGCCAGGGCACCAGCGAGAACCGCGCCGACGGCGCCGCCGACAGCGAGGACAGCTACAGCGACAGCGGCGAGGACTACGGCAACGACTGGAGCCTGGACGACTTCGCCCGCCGCCCGCAGGGCGACGAGGACGAAAAGACCCCGATGCAGTTGCGCGACGCGGAGCCCACGCTGCGCGAGCACCTGATGGAGCAGCTCGCCCCGCTGAAGATCTCCATGCGCGACAAGGGCCTGGCCATCTTCCTGATCGAGTCGCTCGACGACGACGGCTACCTGAGCGCCTCGCTCGAGGAAATCTGCACGGAGCTGCCCGAGGAGCTCGAATTCGAGCTCGACGAGGTGCACGCCATCCTCACGCTGCTGCAGAGCTTCGACCCCGCCGGCGTGGGCGCGCGCAACGCTGCCGAATGCCTGGCGCTGCAGCTGCGCCGGCTCAAGCATCCGCAGCGCGAGCTGGCCCTGACCATCGTCACCAGCCATCTCGAGCTGCTCGCGGTGCGCGACTACACGCGCCTGAAGAAGGCGCTGCAGGTCGACGAGGCCGACCTCAAGGCCGCGCACGAGCTGATCCGCTCGCTCGCGCCCTACCCCGGCCATGCCTACAGCCGCCCCGAGGCCGACTTCGTCGTGCCCGACGTGTTCGTGCGGAAAATGAGCGGCGGCTGGATCGCGCAGCTCAACCCGGATGTGATGCCGCGGCTACGCATCAACGACATGTACGCGCAGATCCTGCGCGGCGCAAAAGGCGACTCCGGCGCGGCCGGGCTGCAGCAGAAGCTGCAGGAAGCGCGCTGGCTCATCAAGAATATCCAGCAGCGCTTCGACACCATATTGCGCGTCGCACAAGCGATTGTCGAACGTCAAAAGAACTTCTTCACCCACGGGGAAATTGCGATGCGCCCCTTGGTTTTGCGGGAGATTGCCGATACACTGGGTTTACACGAGTCCACCATCTCTCGGGTGACAACCAATAAATACATGGCAACGCCGATGGGGACTTTCGAGCTGAAGTACTTCTTCGGCAGTCACGTATCCACGGAAACCGGCGGCGCGGCCTCATCAACGGCAATCAGGGCGTTGATCAAGCAACTCATAGGAGCCGAAGACCCCAGGAACCCCCTGTCGGACAGCAGGATCGCCGAACTGCTCGGCGAGCAAGGCTTCGTGGTGGCCCGGCGAACCGTGGCCAAATACCGTGAAGCGCTGAAAATCCCTGCCGTCAATCTCCGCAAGACTTTGTAGCCGAGCCGCACCGCCTGCCTGGTGTGGCTCTTTCAGAAGGAGAAACGCTATGAACTTCAAGATCAGTGGACACCACTTGGACATCACGCCCCCGCTGCGTGAGTACGTGGAAACGAAACTGGAGCGTATCGTCAGGCATTTCGATCAAGTCATTGGCGTAAGCGTGCTGCTCTCTGTCGACAATACAAAAGAAAAGGACCGGCGGCAGTATGCGGAAATCAATCTACATCTCAAGGGCAAGGACATCTTTGTCGAGGCGCATCACGAAGACCTGTATGCCGCCATCGACGCACTGGTCGACAAGCTCGACCGGCAGGTGATTCGCCACAAGGATCGCGTGCAGAGCCACGACCGCGACGCGGTCAAGTACCAGATGGCCGCATCGCAGATGCAGCAATGACCGTGCCTGGCGGCCCGCCAAGGGGGCCGCCGGTGTCAGTCCCTTGAACCAGAACAAGCCGCGCCCGTTGCGCGGCTTTTTTGCGCCGTCCGCTTTCGTGTCCACCCTCGCGCCGGCGGCCGTTGCGCAATGCCACAAGGGGATTCCGCAACGCCCCGCCGCCGGTGTATGCTGCGCAATACATGAACGGTGGTTCAGCGATTCCGGGCATGCGCGCGGCACCGCTTCCGCGCACGGGCTATTGCGATGCACAAGGCGGGGGCGGGCCTGCTCTATAATGGCCAGACGCCCGACACCGGCATGGGACAACCGGTGCAATGCGGGTATGAGCCGGCACCGGCCTTTTCATCCCCTTTTTGCCTGGCGCGCCCCCCTGCCGGCCCCGGGCCTGCTTACTAGAAAAACCTGCGCATTCCACATGAATCGTTTGGCTAAATTGCTGCCACCCGGCAACATCAACCTCGACGTCAGCGTCACCAGCAAGAAGCGGGTGTTCGAACAGGCCGGGCTCCTCTTCGAGAACAACCACGGCGTAGCGCGCGCCACCGTGACCGACAACCTGTTTGCCCGCGAATCGCTGGGCTCGACCGGCCTCGGCGCCGGCGTGGCCATTCCGCACGGCCGCATCAAGGGCCTGAAGCAGCCGCTGGCCGGCTTCATGCGCCTGGCCGAGCCGATCCCGTTCGAGTCGCCGGACGGCAAGCCGGTATCGCTGCTGATCTTCCTGCTGGTGCCCGAGCAGGCCACCCAGCAACACCTGGAAATCCTCTCCGAGATCGCCCAGCTGCTGTCCGACCGCGAAATGCGCGAAGGACTCGCCACCCTGCCCACTTCCGATGCCGTGCACCAGTTGCTGACGCAATGGCATCCCTGACCCGCCTGGGCAGCCGCCACCCGGCACGCCGGGCGACGGCCCGCCCGGCCTGAAAGCCCGTCCCCCGAAAGTAGCCGCATGGAACTCACTGGCGTCACCTCGCAGTCGATCTTCGACGACAACGCAGCCGACATCAAACTCTCCTGGGTTGCTGGGCTGGAAGGCGCGGACCGCGCCTTCGACGTCGAGTTCGCGCGCGAAGCCACCTCCGCCGCCGACCTCGTCGGCCACCTGAACCTGATCCACCCGAACCGGATCCAGGTGCTCGGCAAGCCGGAGATCACCTACTACCAGCGCCTCGACGACGAGATGCGCAAGCGCCAGATGGGCGAGCTGATCCTGCTCGAGCCGCCGTTCCTGGTGATCGCCGACGGCATGGAGCCGCCGCCCGACCTGGAACTGCGCTGCACGCGCTCGTCCACGCCGCTGTTCACCACGCCGGTGTCCTCGGCCGCGGTGATCGACCACCTGCGGCTCTATCTCTCGCGGATCTCCGCGCCGCGCGTGACCATGCACGGCGTGTTCCTCGACATCCTCGGCATGGGCGTGCTGATCATGGGCGAGTCGGGCCTGGGCAAGAGCGAGCTCGGCCTGGAACTGATCTCGCGCGGACACGGGCTGGTGGCCGACGACGCGGTGGACTTCGTGCGCCTGGGGCCGGACTTCATCGAAGGCCGCTGCCCGCCGCTGCTGCAGAACCTGCTCGAGGTGCGCGGACTGGGCCTGCTCGACATCAAGACCATCTTCGGCGAGACCGCGGTGCGCCGGAAGATGAAGATGAAGCTGGTGGTGCAGCTCGTGCGCCGCAACGACGGCGAGTTCGAGCGCCTGCCGCTCGATTCGCAATACCTCGACGTGCTCGGCCTGCCGATCCACATGGTCAAGATCCAGGTGGCGGCCGGCCGCAACCTCGCCGTGCTGGTCGAGGCCGCCGTGCGCAACACCATCCTGCGCCTGCGCGGCATCGACACGCTGCGCGACTTCATGGACCGCCAGCGCGCGGCGATGCAGGCCGACGTGGTCGCGCGCGGCCAGGGCCGGCTGCTCTGAAGCGCCGGGAGCGCGGGCGCGCGCGCGCAGAAAGCGCGCCCGCCCCGCGCGGTTTTTCATTTGCTTACATTGCTTGCGGGTCCAGGCCGTCAACGGCTTTGGGACATCGTCCGTTTTGTGCTGTAATGGGCATCGAGCCCACCCCGAGCCGCCGCGCCGACAGGCCGGCGGCCATGACGTTTTCCACAGCCAGGAGAGCAAGCATGAAGAAGATGATCGCGATGTGCGCGCTGGTAGCCCCGCTGTTCGCCAGCGTGGCGTTTGCCCAGACGGCTGCGGCCCCCGCCGCACCCGCCGCCCCCGCGGCGGCACCCGCAGCCGCCAACACCCAGCAGGACAAGATGAAGGCCTGCAACACCCAGGCTTCCGGCAAGAAGGGCGACGAGCGCAAGACCTTCATGAAGGGCTGCCTGTCGAACAAGCCGGCGGCGGCGCCCGGCAACAGCCAGCAGGAAAAGATGAAGGCGTGCAACAAGGACGCCACCGGCAAGAAGGGCGACGAGCGCAAGGCCTTCATGAAGGATTGCCTGTCCAAGTAAAAGGGCCGCCCTTGCGGCAAGGCACGCAGTCGAATGGCGAACCCCGGTTCGCCATTTTTCTTGGCGCCCGCGCCGTCATGACGGCGTCATTCCCCTGATGTTATGCTTGTGACGCTATGCGCATCATACTTATCACCGGAATTTCCGGCTCCGGCAAGTCGGTCGCCCTGAACGTACTGGAAGACGCGGGCTACTACTGCGTCGACAACCTGCCAGCGCAGTTCATCCCCGAACTGGCGCGCTATCTCGCGTCCCAGGGCTACACGCACCTGGGCGTCGCCACCGACATCCGCAGCCGCGAATCGCTCGACCAGCTGCCGGGCACGCTGCGCGACCTCGCGGCCGAGCACCAGGTCCGCGTGGTGTTCCTGACCGCCAATACCGACGCGCTGGTGCAGCGCTACTCGGAGACGCGGCGGCGCCACCCGCTGTCCATGCGCACGGAGAAGCCCGGCGCGGCCGGCGAGAACAATGCAGACAATGTCGCCGCTGCCGCGCCGCTCAACGACACCTCGCTGGTCGAGGCGATCGAGATGGAGCGCGAGCTGCTCAGCCCGCTGGCCGAGGCCGCGCACCGCATCGACACCAGCAACGTGCGCACCAACACGCTGCGCGCCTGGATCAAGGAATTCGTGCGCGAAGACGGCCTGCAGCTCACGCTGCTGTTCGAGTCGTTCGGCTTCAAGCACGGCGTGCCCAGCGACGCGGACATGGTGTTCGACGTGCGCTCGCTGCCCAATCCGTACTACGACCTCGCCCTGCGCCCGCTGACCGGGCGCGACGCGCCGGTGATCGACTTCCTGCAGAGCCAGCCGATGGTGCTGGCGATGGCCGAGGACATCCGCGCCTACGTCGAAAAGTGGCTGCCGAGTTTCATCGCCGACAACCGCAGCTACCTGACCGTGGCCATCGGCTGCACCGGCGGCCAGCACCGTTCGGTCTACATCGCCGAAAGACTTGCCAACTATTTCCGCGCGCATGGTAATGTGCTGGTGAGACACCGCGAGCTCGCGCCGGGCGGCTGATACACGCTGCCGCGCCCGCCTTCGCGGCCCGGCCCCGGCAGCCGGTGCCCGGCACCGCTGCCCGCCCGCAACCTTTGCTGGCTCAGCATGTCCTCACGCGCCACGCCCGCCGCACCCGGCCCATCCGCCTCGCCTTCCCTGTCCGCCACATCGGCGCCGCCCACGCTGGATAGCCTGCCGCTGTTCCCGCTGAACACCGTGCTGTTCCCCGACGGCCTGCTGCCGCTGCGCGTGTTCGAGGCGCGCTACGTCGACATGGTGCGCGCCTGCATGCGCGACCGCGCGCCGTTCGGCGTGTGCCTGATCGCCAGCGGCAGCGAGGTGGCCCGCCCCGACGAGCCCACCGTGCCGGAAACCGTCGGCTGCCTGGCCGACATCATCGACTGCAACATGGAGCAGCTCGGCGTGCTGCTGATCAGCACGCGCGGCCGGCAGCGCTTCGAGCTGCTCAGCTACACCGTGCGCGACAACGGCCTGCTGGTCGGGCAGGCCAGGCTGCTGCCGCCGGACATCATCGACTGCAAGCTGGAACTGCTGGGCGAATGCCTGGCCGTGCTACGCCGCATCGTCGGCGCGCTGCATGCCGAGCACCCGGGCAAGCTGCCTTTCTGCGAGCCCTTCCTGTGGGACGACCCGAGCTGGGTGGCGAACCGCCTGTGCGAGCTGCTGCCGGTGCCGCTCAAGGCCAAGCAGATGCTGATGGCGCTGCCGGACGCGGGGATGCGGATCGAGATCGTCCACAAGTACATGCACCAACACCACATCCTGTAGCGAAGGCGCGAATAAATCTGCTGCGCGGGCCGTGGCAGGCGCCGCGATTTCTTCGCACCTTCGGGGCGCTGATCAAACCATCAGAACAGGCCGCTTTGCGCTTGCGTTTCGAGCAGCTTGCGCACCGGCGCTGGCGTGCCGACTTCATCCAGGTCGTCCAGCGAGATCCAGCGCAGCGCGGGGCCATCGCCGCCGTCGCGCATGGCCAGCGCGGTCATGTCCACGCGGATGGCGCGGATCAGCAGACGGAAGTGGGTGAAGACGTGGGTGAGCTCGCCGACCAGTTCGGCGCGGCCGGGCGTGCCGAACGCGCGGGCGCGTTCGAGCGCGGCGTCCTCGGCCTGCTCGGCGTCGAAGGGCACGGTGTCGACCGGCATCTCGGGCAGGCTCCACAGGCCGCCCCAGATGCCGCTGTCGGGGCGCAGCGCGAGCAGGATCTCGCGGCCGCGCCGCAGCAGCAGCATCACGGTGCTGCGCTCGGGGATGGCGGCGCGCGGCTTGGGCGTGGGCAGCGCGGCGGTAAGGCCGTCGCGGCGCGCCACGCAGTCGGCGGACAGCGGACAGGCCGCGGCGCTACCCAGGCAGGCGGGCTTGCCGCGCGAGCAGATGGTGGCGCCGAGGTCCATCAGGCCCTGGGTGTAGGACACCATGTCCTCGGACTGCGCGGGGCCTTGGGCGGGCAGCACCTCGCCGGCCAGTTGCCACATGCGGGTCTCGACCGCCTTGACGCCGGGATGTCCGTGGATGCCGAAGAACCTGGCGAACACGCGCTTGACGTTGCCGTCGAGGATGGGCGAGCGCACGCCGGCGCTGAAGGCCGCCACCGCCGCCGCGGTCGAGCGGCCGATGCCGGGCAGCGTCACCAGGACTTCGGGGTCGCTCGGGAACACGCCGCCGTGCTCGCTCATCACGGCCTTGGCGCAGCGGTGCAGGTTGCGCGCGCGCGAGTAGTAGCCGAGCCCCGCCCACAGCGCCATCACCTCGTCCGCGCTCGCCTCGGCCAGCGCGGCCACGGTGGGCAGGCGGCCGACGAAACGCTGGAAGTATTCGATCACCGCGCTGACCTGGGTCTGCTGCAGCATGATCTCCGACAGCCAGATGCGATACGGGTCGCGCGTGTTCTGCCACGGCAGGTCATGGCGCCCGTGCACGCGCTGCCACGCCACCACGCGGGCGGCGAAATCGGTGGGAACGCCGGCGGCAGGCCGGGCTACAGTGGCGGGAATATCGGCGGACAGGACGGCGGACTTGCGGGGCATCGGGGACGTGGCGGGCAAAGGCGGCGCCGGAAGCGGCGGCGCGTCATGATACCGCCTCCCGCGGCGCGGCCCGCGGGCCGCGCTGCTTCATGCCGCCTTCAGACTGCCGACAGACTGCCTTCAGGCCGCCGCCCGCGCGTGGCCGCTGCTCTCGGGCCGCAGGATCTGCCGGGCATAGGCTTCGATGCGCCCGCTGCGGTCGTCCAGGCCGTTGAGCACTTCCTCGAGCTGCGCGATGCGGCTCTCGAGCGTGTCGGTGGCTTCGTGGATGCGCTCGATCGAATCGACGCGGCGGCGCAGCTGCTTCTGGTGCTCGCGCACCTGCGCCTCGAGCGGCGTCATCACCGACTTGAGCCAGATCTCGATGTCGCGGTTGAGGTCGCGGAAGGTCTCCAGCACGCGGCTGGCGATGGTCGAGAACGCGCTCTGCACCAGCTGCGGACGCGAGCGCGTGAGCATGCTCATGGCGCCGAAATGCGTGTTGGCCAGCGCCAGCGTGGCCTGCAGCTCGCTGACGTAGCGCGCGGTGACGAACTGGATCGGCGCCGGCAGCGTGAAGCCGTGCTCGGCATTGAAGCGGCGGTACATGCTGTCGGTGAGCTGGTGCAGCTGGGCGATCTTCTGGTCGGCCTCGCTGACCAGCTCGACCAGCCGCGCGAACAGGCTGTCCATGTCCTCGCGCAGGCCGCGCGAGAAGAAGCGCTCCTTCATCTGCTCGCGGCGCTCGCGCATGGTGCTGCGCACGTCGCGCAACTGCAGGCTCTTGATGATGTCGGCGCTATGCCGGCCGAACACCAGCCGCAGCGCCTGGAACTTGGCGATGCTCTGCTCGAACTCCTCCTTCTCGGACTGCACGCGCGAGAGCATGTGCTTGACCATCGCGTGGTTCTTGCCGCGCAGCCCGCGCAGCTCGAACAACTGCTCGACGATGCTGCGGCGGCGGCTCTGCAGCAGTTGCTGCGCGCCGCGCGCCATCTCCTCGACGGCGCGCTGCACCTGGTCGGCGACGATCTCGCGCCGCTGCGGGATCAACTGGTCCGACAGCACGTGCTCGAACTGCGGCAGGCCGCTGCGCACGAGCAGGTCGTCGTCGTGCGTCACCTTGGCGACCAGGCCCTTCTGCGCCGACACCGGGTAGACGCGCGCCTCGTCGATGCCCAGCACCTGCGCGCTGGAGGTGACCTGGCGCGTGATCTCCGCGGCGGTCTCGGCCGGCGACTTGAGCGGGTCCCACAGGCCGTCGATCTTGTTGAGCACCGCCAGGCAGCCCTTGCGGTGCCCCGCGCTGACATGGCTGCGCCACAGGTCGAGGTCGCTCTTGGTAACGCCGGCGTCGGCGGCCAGCATGAACACCACCACGTGCGCATCGGGGATCAGGCGCAGCGTCAGTTCCGGCTCGGTGCCGATGGCGTTGAGGCCCGGCGTGTCGAGGATCACCAGGCCCTGGCGCAGCAGCGGATGCGGGAAGTTGATCACCGCGTGGCGCCAGCGCGAGATCTCGACCATGCCGTCGGCGTCGAGCGCGTAGGCGGCGTCGGGGTCCTTGTCGTTGTACAGGCCCAGCGACTCGGCCATCTCGCGCGTGACGCGGCTGGTCTCGATCACGTGGCGGAAGGCGTCGAGCATGCCGTCGGGCGAGGACGGGTCGAGCGGCACGGTGTGCCAGTGCGAGTCGACGTCGAGGAAGTCGGCGGTGGAGGCTTCCTGCAGGCGCGTCTCGATCGGCAGCAGGCGGATGCAGGGCGCCTCGGTCTCGTCGTAGCGCAGCTCGGTCGGGCACATGGTGGTGCGCCCGGCCGACGACGGCAGGATGCGCCGGCCGTAGTCGGCGAAGAAGATCGCGTTGATCAGTTCGCTCTTGCCGCGCGAGAACTCGGCGATGAACGCCACCTTGAGCCGGTCGCTCTTGAGCACGCTCTGGATGCGCTGCGCGCGCTCGTCGGCCTGGGCGTCGTAGAGGTCGTGCTGCTGCAGCCAGCCACGGAATTCAGCCAGGGAATCGAGTACCCCGGTTCTCCAGGCGCCGTACTGTTCGAATTGAAGGGCGAGGGTTGTCATTGGTACTGGGATCTTGAGCGATCAGCCCCCGCGGCGGCATCACGGGCCTGGCGCAGGCGTCTACGCCGGCTCGCGCCGGCGCAGGGGCTGAGTATTCGGCTGTGTATTCTGTAACACTTTTTTACGTTATCGAAGATACAGGTTTCCGGCGCACTTTTGTGAAATTAGAAGCGCCCGCGGGCCGCGGTGTTGCGCCGGCCCATCGGGTACGCGCGGCACCAGCCGCAAGACGCCCGCGAAGCACTTCGTCGGGCGCCGCTCAACGCTGGCAGGTCGGGCAATAGAAGGTGGAGCGCTGGCCCTGCACGATCTGCCGGATGGTCGTGCCGCACACCCGGCACGGATGGCCGGCGCGGTCGTACACCGCGCAGTCGAGCTGGAAGTAGCCGCTGCTGCCGTCGCTGCCGACGAAATCGCGCAGGGTGCTGCCGCCGCGCTCGATGGCGCGCGCCAGCGTGTCGCGCACGGCCGCGGCCAGCCGCTCGCAGCGCGCCAGCGACAGCCGCCCGGCCGGCGTGGTCGGGCGGATGCCGGCGGCGAACAAACTCTCGGAGGCGTAGATGTTGCCCACGCCGACCACGATGTTGCCGGCCAGCAGCACGGTCTTGATGGCCGCGCTGCGGCCGCGCCCGTGGTGGTGCAGCCAGGCGCCGTCGAAGCGCGCGTCGAAAGGCTCGATGCCGAGCCCGCGCAGCAGCGGATGGGTCTCGAGCTCGGCCTCCGCCAGCGCGCTCCACAGCACCGCGCCGAAGCGGCGCGGATCGCGAAAGCGCAGCACGAGCGGCGCCGCGGCGCCATCTCCGTCCGCCCCGGCCAGGACCAGGTCGAGGTGGTCGTGCGCGCCCGGCGGCGGCGCCTGCGGCAGCACCCGCAGCGTGCCGGTCATGCCGAGGTGGATCAGCAGCCAGCCGCGCTCGCCGCCGGGCGGCGACCCAGGCGCCGGACCCGCCACGGCGGCCGGGCCCGGCGCCCCATCATCGTGCGGGGCCGCCCGCACGCACTCCAGCAGCAGGTACTTGCCGCGCCGCTCGATGCGCGCGACCACGCGCCCGGCCAGTTGCGCCTCCAGCCCGGTTTCCACCGGCCAGCGCAGGCCGCGATGGCGCACTACGACCTCGGCGATACGCCGGCCGACCACGTGCGGCAGCAAGCCGCGCCGGGTCACTTCGACCTCCGGCAACTCAGGCATCGAACCTCTCCCTTCCAAGCCACTCAAACCGCCAGAAGCCCCATGCCGGCTGGCGCCACGCGGACAAGCAAGGCATTGTAACGGCAGGCTACAATGCCCTTAACTATCCCATCGCATCTGCGCTTTTGCGTGCTGGAGCACCCACCCACATGTCGGACCGTCTGGACCGTACCTCGATGACCCCCGCTGACTCCATCCTTGCCCGGCCGGCCCGGCGGCCCCTGCGTCACAGGCTGGCGGCCATCGCCGCGGCCGCGCTGGCGGTCTGCGCCCTGGCTCCGCTCGCCGGCCATGCCGCCGACGCCCGTCCGCTCACGCTCGCCGCGGAAGCCGCGCCGGCGCCGGCCCGCTCCAACCCGCTGCCGCCCAAGATGCCGCTGCCGGCGGTGCCGCTGACCGGCGACATCCTGTACCGCGTGCTGGCCGCGGAGATTTCCGTGCAGCGCGGCGTGATCGGCCCGGCCTACCAGACCTACCTGGAACTGGCCCGCAACACGCGCGACCCGCGCTTCGCCCAGCGCGCCACCGAGATCGCGTTCAACGCGCGCAGCGCCCCGCAGGCGCTGGAGGCCGCGCGCCTGTGGACCGAGCTTGCGCCCACTTCAGCGGGCGCGCGCCAGGTGCTGTCCACCCTGCTGGTGCTGAGCGCCCGCTGGGACGAGGCCGAGCCGCTGCTCGCGCTGCAGCTCAATGGCGTGCCGCCGGGCCACCGGCCGGACGCGATCCTGCAGATGCAGCAGCAGCTCTCGCGCACCAGCGACCCGGCCGGCGCCGCCGCCCTGCTGCGGCGCCTGGTGGCCAACGACATGGGCTCGGCCGAGACCCACCTCGCGCTGGCCCGCGCCAGGGAAGCCGCCAACGACATCCCCGGCGCGCTGACCGAGCTCGACCAGACGCTGCGCATGCGGCCCGACTACGAGGCGGCCGCGCTGATGGCCGCCGAGCTGCGCGCGGACGGCGCGCCCGACCAGGCCATCGCCGGACTGAAAGCCTTCGTCGACAAGGCGCCGGTCTCGATCAACGGCCACATCACGCTGGCCCGCCTGTACCTGCAGCAGAACGACCTGCAGGCCGCGCGCGCCGAGTTCGAGACCCTGCGCAAGATCGCGCCGAAGGACCCGCGCGTGCCGCTCGCGCTCGGCCTGACCAGTCTGCAGTCCAAGCGCTACGACGAGGCCGAGCAGTACCTGAAGGAATACCTGCAGCTGGCCGGCCAGGTGCCGACCGCCAGCCCGGACATCGCCTACCAGTACCTGGCGCAGATCGCCGAGGAAAAGAAGGACTACCCGGCCGCGGTGGCCTGGCTCGACCGCATCGACGACAGCCGCCTGGCGCCAGCCGCCGCGGTGAAGCGCGCGCAGCTGCTGGGCCGCATGGGCAAGCTCGACGATGCCCAGGCCGTCTTCAACGACATGCTGGCCGACAGCGAGGACATCGCCGAGCCGGACCAGCGCGCCCAGCGCATGACCGCGATACGCCAGGCCGAGGTCGGCATGCTGCTCGACGCCAAGGCCTACGGCCGCGCCCGCAAGGTGCTGGAAGAGCGGACCACGGCCGAGCCCGACAACTCCGACTGGGTCTACGAGCTGGCCATGCTCGACGAGCGCGAGAAGCGCTACGACAGCATGGAGACGCTGCTGCGCCGGGTGATCGCCATGCAGCCCGAGCAGAAGCAGGGCTACAACGCGCTCGGCTACTCGCTGGCCGACCGCAACGTGCGCCTGCCCGAGGCGCTGCAGCTGCTCGAGAAGGCTTCGGCGCTGGGCCCGGACGATCCCTACATCATGGACAGCCTGGCCTGGGTCAAATTCCGCCTGGGCCAGCTCCAGCCGGCCGCCGAACTGCTGCGCAACGCCTACGCCCGGGCGCCCGAGGCCGAGATCGGCGCCCACCTGGGCGAGGTCCTCTGGCAGCTCGGCCAGCAGGACGAGGCGCGCAAGACCTGGACCGAAGCCGCCAAGATCGAGCCGGACAACGTGATCCTGATCGACACCCTGCGCCGCTACAACGTGCCGCTGTCGGCGCTGTCCAAGTAGGCCCACGCCTGCCTTCGCCGACGTTCGCCTCTGTTCGCCGCGTCCGATGATCCACCCGCTTCCTTCCGGCCCGCGCCGGGAGGAAGGCCCGCCGCCCGCGCCGCCGGCGCGGGCGCCAGACACCCATGCCCATATCCCGACGCCTAGCCCTGCTGTGCCTGACCGCGCCCCTCTGGCTCGCGGCCTGCGCCAGCATCACGCCCACCCGCCAGTTCGACACCGGCGAGGCCGCGCAGGCGCGCGACCTCAAGGGCCGCTTTGCCGCCAGCTACGTGCGCTACGGCCGCGACGAAGGCGTGCAGGGCAGCTTCCAGTGGCATGAGCAGGGCCGCAACGTGCGGCTCGACCTGATCTCGCCGCTGGGCCAGACCCTGGCCGTGGTGACTTCCACGCCGTCCGGCGCCACGCTCGACCTGCCCAACCAGCCGCCGCGCAACGCGCCCGAGGTGGACACGCTGCTGGAGGAAGCCCTCGGCTTCTCGCTGCCGGTGGCCGGCATGCGCGACTGGCTGTACGGCCGGCCCGCGCCGGGCACGCCCGCGCGCGCCACGCGCGACGACAGCGGGCGCCTGGCCACGCTGGCGCAGAACGGCTGGACCGTGCGCTACGTCGCGTGGCAGGATGCGGCCGCACAGCAGCCGCGCCGCATCGACCTCGCGCGCGACGGCGACAGCAACCCCTTGTCGGTCCGCCTCGTGATCGACCCGGAACAGGCCCAATGAACACTGCCCGCACCCTGCCCCCGCCCGAACTGCGCGGCTGCCCCGCGCCCGCCAAGCTCAATCTCTTCCTGCACGTGACCGGGCGCCGCTCCGACGGCTACCACACGCTGCAGACCGTGTTCCAGCTGGTGGACTGGAGCGACACGCTGGACTTCCGCCGCCGCGACGACGGCCGCATCGAGCGCGTCACCGAGGTGCCCGGCGTGCCGGCCGACTCGGACCTGATCGTGCGCGCGGCGCGCGCGCTGCAGCAGGCCGGCGGCACCGCGTTCGGCGCCGACATCGCCATCGACAAGCGGCTGCCGATGGGCGGCGGCATCGGCGGCGGCTCGTCCGACGCGGCCACCACGCTGATGGCGCTCAACCACCTGTGGGGCCTGGGCCTGCCGCGCGAGGAACTCAAGCGCATCGGCCTGACGCTCGGCGCCGACGTGCCGTTCTTCCTGCACGGCGAGAATGCCTTCGCGCAGGGCATCGGCGAGGAACTGGCCACGGTCGAGCTGCCCGAGAGCTGGTTCGTGATCGTCCATCCGCGCCAGCACGTCCCGACCCCGGAAATTTTTTCGGACGGGCGCTTGACAAGGGATACGCCGATCTCTATAGTTGCGGTCTTCGCTGCTTGCACAAACAAATTCGCTTTCGGTCGCAACGATCTGGAAACGATAGCAACGGCGAAGTTCGGCGAAGTTGCCCGAGCCCTTGAATGGTTGAGACAATACAGTCCCCATGCAAGGATGACCGGATCCGGCGCCTGCGTGTTTGCACGGTTTGATGACGAGCAGACGGCGCAGCAGGTACTGGAACGGTTGCCACCCGGATGGGATGGCAAGTGTGCGAGGAGTTTGTCCCGCCACCCGCTCGCAGCGCTCGCTTGATAGTTTTTCGTTCGGCGTCACGCTGGCTGTATGTGACGATGGACGGACCCGGTTGTGTAGGGGAGTCGCCAAGTTGGTCAAGGCACCGGATTTTGATTCCGGCATTCGAAGGTTCGAATCCTTCTTCCCCTGCCATTACATTCCTCGCAGATCCGCAGAATACGTCACCGGCACTAGCCGGTGACGGTCGTCCCCCCCAGCAGCAAGACAGGTGCACCGAATGAGCAGCGAAGGCTTGATGGTTTTTACCGGCAACGCCAACCCCAAACTCGCGGAGGCTGTCGTGCAGCACCTCGGCATTCCCCTTGGGAAGGCACAGGTGGGCCGGTTCTCCGACGGCGAAGTCCAAGTCGAAATCCAGGAAAACGTTCGCGGCAAGCACGTCATCGTGCTGCAGTCCACCTGCGCGCCGACCAACGACAACCTGATGGAACTGATGGTGATGGTCGACGCGCTCAAGCGCGCCTCGGCACGCAGCATCACCGCCGCCATGCCTTACTTCGGCTATGCCCGCCAGGATCGCCGCCCGCGCTCGGCGCGCGTCGCGATCTCGGCCAAGGTGGTGGCCAACATGCTGGAAGTCGCCGGCGTCGACCGCATCCTGACGATGGACCTGCACGCCGACCAGATCCAGGGCTTCTTCGACATCCCCGTCGACAACATCTACGCCTCGCCGGTCCTGCTGGGCGACCTGCGCGAGAAGAACTACGGCGACCTGCTGGTGGTCTCGCCCGACGTCGGCGGCGTGGTGCGCGCCCGTGCGCTGGCCAAGCAGCTCAACTGCGACCTGGCCATCATCGACAAGCGCCGCCCCAAGGCCAACGTGGCCGAGGTGATGAACATCATCGGTGAAGTCGACGGCCGCAACTGCGTGATCATGGACGACATGATCGACACCGGCGGCACGCTGTGCAAGGCGGCCCAGGTGCTCAAGGAGCGCGGCGCGCAGAAGGTCTTCGCCTATTGCACCCATCCGGTGCTGTCGGGCGGTGCCGCTGCCCGCATCGCGGATTCCGAGCTGGACGAAGTGGTGGTGTGCGACACCATCCCGCTGCGCGACGACGCCATCCAGTCCGGCAAGATCCGCCAGCTGTCGACCGCGCCGCTGCTGGCCGAAACCTTTACCCGGATCGTCAAGGGCGACTCGATCATGTCGCTGTTTGCCGATTCCTGATAGAATTCAAGGCTTTACTGTGGCAGGCAGGGGCGAATAGCCCTTTCCTGCCGGTTCATCGGGCTGTCTGGTCGCGGACAGCCCTCTTACATTTGGAGTCATCATGAAAGTCGTAGCTTTCGAGCGTAGCGTACAGGGAACGGGTGCGAGCCGCCGCCTGCGCAACGCCGGCAAGACCCCGGGCATCATCTATGGCGGCGCTGCCGAACCCAAGATGATCGAACTCGATCACAACGCGCTGTTCCACGCGCTGAAGAAGGAAGCGTTCCACTCGTCGATCCTCGACCTCGAAGTGGAAGGCAAGGCCGAGAAGGCCCTGCTGCGCGCGTTCCAGATGCACCCGTTCAAGCCGCTGGTGCTGCACGTCGACTTCCAGCGCGTGTCGGCCTCGGACAAGATCCACGTGAAGGTGCCGCTGCACTTCGTCAACCAGGAAAACGCCCCGGGCGTGAAGCTGGGCCACGGCATCGTCAACCACATCCTGAACGAACTGGAAGTGTCGTGCCTGCCGGCCGACCTGCCCGAGTTCATCGAGGTGGACCTGGGCGCGGGCGAGCTGGGCCAGACCCTGCACCTGTCGGACGTGAAGCTGCCGAAGGGCGTGAGCGCCATCACCCACGGTGACGAAAACCCCGCCGTCGCCAGCATCTCGCTGCCGGCCGGTGGCGTCGCGGAAGCTGCCGAAGGCGGCGAAACGCCCGCTGCCTGAGTTGCCTGAGCGCGGCCCGCGGGCCGCGCTCCAGCAATGGCAAGAAAGAGCCGCCGGCGTGTCCGGCGGTTTTTTTTCGCGTGCCGGTCCCCATGCCGTTTCGCGTATGCTTGGCCTCTGGCCGCCCTCACCCACGTAGTGCACGCATGATCAAACTCATCGTCGGCCTCGGCAATCCCGGGGCGGAATACGAAGCCACCCGCCACAACGCCGGCTTCTGGCTGGTCGACCAGCTTGCCCGCATGGGCGGCGCCACGCTGCGCGTGGAAGGCCGCTTCCACGGGCTGGCCGCGCGCGCGCGCCTGTGGGACCAGGACATCTGGCTGCTCAAGCCGTCCACCTTCATGAACCGCTCGGGGCTGTCGGTGGTGTCGCTGGCGCGCTTCTACAAGATCCTGCCCGACGAGATCCTGGTCGCCCACGACGAGATGGACCTGCCGCCGGGCGCGGTCAAGCTCAAGCGCGGCGGCGGCGCCGGCGGCCACAACGGCCTCAAGGACATCGCCGCGCACCTGACCACGCAGGACTACTGGCGGCTGCGCCTGGGCGTGGGCCATCCGCGCAACGCGCCGGGCGGCGCGGGCGGGCGCGAGGACGTGATCAATTATGTGCTCAAGCCGCCGCGCCGCGAGGAGCAGCAGGCCATCGACGAGGCCATCGACCGCAGCATCGCGCCGCTGTCGCTGCTGGCCAGGGGCGAGAGCGAGCGCGCCATGCTGGAGCTGCACACGGGCCGCTGAGCGCCGCGCCGGCATCACGCGCGCGGGATGCCCAACAAGCACCCAACAAGCACCCAACAAAAAACCCCGCCACCTTCCGGTGCCGGGGTTTTTTGCCGCCGAACAGGCTGCCTGGCCGTGTGGCTTCAGGCGGCGCGCTTGGCCGCCGTCAGCAGGCGGTAGCGCCCCATCAGCGTCTCGCGCGACTCGACCCTGGCCGGATCGTGCGGGATGCAAGCCACGGGGCAGACCTGCTGGCATTGCGGTTCATCGAAGTGTCCGACGCATTCCGTGCATTTGTTGGGGTCGATCTCGTAGATCTCGGGCCCCATCGAAATGGCTTCGTTCGGGCACTCCGGCTCACAAACGTCGCAATTGATGCAGTCGTCGGTGATCATCAGTGCCATCGTGTTTCCTTTCAGCCGGACATGGGCCGCGCCCGGCCGGCCGCGGTCCGCATGTCGCAAGCCCCCATTCTATTCCGCTTTGCCGATTTTCTCTTTCAGCCAGCGCTCGACCGAGGGGAATACGAACTTGCTGACGTCGCCGCCGAGCACCGCGATCTCGCGCACGAAGGTGCCGGAGATGAACTGGTACTGGTCCGACGGCGTCAGGAACATGGTTTCCACGTCGGGCAGCAGGTAGCGGTTCATGCCCGCCATCTGGAACTCGTACTCGAAGTCGGACACGGCGCGCAGGCCGCGCACGATCACGCGGGCGTTGTTCTTGCGGACGAAATCCTTGAGCAGGCCGGAGAAGCCTTCCACGCGCACGTTGGGATAGTGGCCCAGCACCTCGCGGGCGATACCGATGCGCTCTTCCAGCGAAAAGAACGGGCGCTTGTTGGGACTATGCGCCACACCGACCACGAGCTCATCGAAGATGTTGGACGCTCTGCGCACCAGATCCTCGTGGCCCCGGGTCATTGGATCGAACGTGCCGGGGTAGACCGCGACGACCATGCTTCCTCCTTGTTCTGCCCGTTGCCGGTCCTGGATGGACCGCTTGGCCCCGCCCGCTATGGTGAGGGCTGGGAGCCGAGGCTGCGTGACGAGCGTTGGCGACAGCGGCGTAGTGTAACGCTAAAAGCAGCACTTGCAAGCCGCCCGATGACGGTTTCGCGGCAGTGCGGCATCCAGCGTGCGATGGCCGGCCACGGCGCCCCGCCGGGCGGATCGGGCCGATCGCGCCGGGCGGATCAGGTGGTCCGGTGCTGCAGCAGATGGAAGTGCACCGCGCCCGCGCGCGCATGCCGCACGATCTCCAGCGCGGCCGGCACCGGCGCGTCGGGGCCGTTCAGCGCACGGTCGGTCTCCACGTAGACCGCGCCGCCCGGGCGCGACAGCCTGGCCGCGTGCTCGAGCGCGGGCCGCAGCCAGTCCTGCGCGAACGGCGGATCGAGGAAGACCACGTCGAAGCTCGACGCCGGCATCTGCGCCGCGGTTGCGAATGCGTCACCCTGCACGATGCGGATCTGCTGCGCGTCGAGCCGGTACTGGTTGTCGCGCAACTGTTTGGCCACGCGCGGATTGGCCTCCACCATCGTCACCTGCACCGCCCCGCGCGAGGCGGCCTCGAAGCCGAGCGCGCCGGAGCCGGCGAACAGGTCCAGGCACGCCAGGCCGGACATGTCCTGGCCGAGCCAGTTGAACAGGGTTTCCCGCACGCGGTCGGGCGTGGGGCGCAGGCCTTCGGCGTCGAGCACGGGCAGCGGCGTGCGCTTCCACTTGCCGCCGATGATGCGGACCTGCGCGGGCGAGCGCCGCGCGGCAGGCGCCGGGGACGGCCCGCCGGCGGCGGGCGAAGGAGATCGGGTACGCGAATTCATGCCGTGATTGTAGAGCCTGCGAACGCGCCCGTGCTCCGCGCCCGGCGCGCCCGTCTTGCTCCGCCTGTTCCGCTTGCCCCGCCGGTTCCGCCGATTCTGGCCAGGATCTTTCCGAAACGACGTCTTATTCCGGTCCGCCCACGATCACGGTGGCCATCGCATCCGGATGCACGTGGCGCTGGAAGGCGTCCTTCACCTGCGCCCGCGTCACCTTGCCGATCTGCGCGGTCCAGGTGTCCAGGTAGTCCAGCGGCAGGCCGTACCAGCCGATGTTGGCCACGTTGGTCAGCAGCTTGCGGTTGCTGTCGATGCGCAGCGGGAAGCCGTTGACGAGGTTGTCCCTGGCCGCCTTGAGCTCGGCCTCGGTCGGGCCCTCGGCCACGTATTGCGCCAGCACCTTGCGCACCAGCGCCAGCGCCTCGTTGGTCTGCTCCTTCTTGGTCTGCAGGCCGATGCCGAACGGGCCCGCCTGCTTGGCCGGCGCGAAATAGCTGTCCACGCCGTAGGTCAGGCCGCGCTTCTCGCGCACCTCGTTGGTCAGGCGCGAGCTGAAGCCGCCGCCGCCGAGCACGTAGTTGCCCACCAGCAGCGGGAAGTAGTCGGGATCGCCGCGCGCGATGGCGGGCTGGCCGATCGCCACCGTGGCCTGCTGCGCCGGATGCGGCACGCGCTGCTCGCTGGCCGGGATGGCGAGCTGCACCGGCGGCATGGCCGGCGGCGCGGCGCCGGCCGGCAGGCCGCGCGTGAGCGCCTCGGCGATGGACTCGGCCTGCTTGCGGTCGATCGCGCCGATCAGCGTCACCACGGCGCGCGAGGCGGCGAAGTTGTCGTGCCAGAAGCGCTGCAGGTCGGCCCGCGTGATGGACTCGACCGAGGCCACGGTGGCGGACACGCCATACGGATGCGCGGGATAGATCGCGCGCGACACCATCTTGTCGGCGATCACGCCGGGCTTGGAGTCGGCTTCGCGGATGGCGGTGATCAGGCGCTGCTTCTCGCGCGCGACCACGGCATCCGGGTAGGCCGGCGCCTTGACCAGTTGCGCGGCGAGCGCGAGCGACTGGCTCAGCTCGGGCTCGCTGGTGAGCGTGCGCAGGCCGATGCCGCCGCGGTCGCTGCTGGCCGCGCCGCCGAAGTCCGCGCCGGTGTCGGCGAAGGCGTCGGCGACCTGGGCTTCGTCGCGCGCGGGCTGGCCGTCCTGCGCGCCGGCGCCCTTGTCGAGCAGGGCCGACGCCAGCGTGGCCAGCCCCGCCTTGCCGGGCGGGTCATAGCGGCTGCCGGCGTCGAAATCCATATTGACGTCCAGCATGGGAATGGACGGGCTGCGCACGAAATAGACGCGCGCGCCGGTGGAGGTGGTCCACTGCTCGATCGGGATGGCGGCCTGCGCGGCCTGCGGGGCCAGCAGCGAGGCGGCCGCGAGCAGCGCGCCGCCGGCCACGCCCGCGAGGCGGCGCAGCAGGCGTGGCGACGGGATCGTCGGGGCAAAGAGAGGCATCTTCGGTCCTCTTGGTGACTCAGCGCAGCGAGCCGGGATCGACCGGCGCCTGCTGCTTCTTGTTGGGATCGATCGGCTGGGGCAGCAACGTCGCCACAGTGAGGTTGTCGTCGCTGAAATACCTGGCGGCCACGGCCTGCACCTGCGCCGGCGTGACGTCCTTGATGCGCTCCAGCATGCGGTCGAGCTTGCGCCACGAAATGCCGGCCATCTCCGCCACGCCGATCTCCATGCCTTGCCCGAACACGGAGTCGCGCTTGTAGATCTGCGAGGCCACGACCTGCGCCTTGACGCGCTTGAGCTCCTCGGGCGAGACGCCGTCGCGCGCGATGCGGGCGACCTCGTCGCGCAGCGCGCGCTCGATCTCCTCGGCGGTGTGGCCGGCGGCCGGGGTGCCGTCGAGCACCATGATCGATTCCGCGCGGTTGATGCTGTCGTAGCCGACGTTGACGTCGTCCGCCAGGCGCCGCTCGCGCACCAGGTCGCGCGTCAGGCGCGCGTTGTCGTAGCCGTTGAGCACGGCGGCCAGGACCTCGAGCGCGTAGGGGTCGACGTCCTTGTCGACGTCGTGCAGGCGCGGCACCTTGTAGGCCAGCACCACGTAGGGATTCTCGGCCGGCGCCTTGACCCAGATCCGCTTGATGCCCTTCTGCTCGGCTTCGAGCTGGGTCTTGCGCAGCGGCAGCGGGCGCGGCTTGAGCTTGCCGTAGGTGCGCTCGGCCAGGGTCTTCACCTCGGCGGCGGTGACGTCGCCGGTGACGATCAGCAGCGCGTTGTTGGGCACGTACCATTCGCGGTACCACGCCTGCACGTCTTCCACGCGCATGTTGACGAGGTCGTCCATCCAGCCGATCACCGGGTGGCGGTACGGCGCGGCGGTAAACACCGTGGCCAGCAACTGCTCGTAGACCGTGCCGCGCGCGGAGTCGTCGGTGCGCAGGCGGCGCTCTTCCATCACCACCTTCATCTCGCGCTCGAACTCGTCCTTGCGGATGATGAGGTTGGCCATGCGGTCGGCCTCCAGCTCCATCATGCGCGGCAGATACTGCTTGCCGATCTGCTGGTAATAGAGCGTGAAGTCGCGGTTGGTCATGGCGTTCTCGCGCCCGCCCAGCTCGGCGATCTGCCTGGAGAACTCGCCGATGCCCACCTTGGGCGTGCCCTTGAACATCATGTGCTCGAGCATGTGCGCCACGCCGGTGGTGCCGCTGACCTCGTCCATGCCGCCGACCCGGTACCAGATCTGGTGGGCCACGGTGGGCGCGCGGTGGTCTTCCTTGACGATCACGCGCATACCGTTGGACAGCGTGAACTCGGTAGTGGTAGCCTCGGCAGCCGCGCTCTGCGAGGAGGCGGTGGCCCGGCCGGTGGGCAGGGGCGGCGCCACCACGCCGGTCTGCGCGTGAACCGCGCCGAACCAGGGCAGGACGCCTAGCAGCAGGGTGGGAAGAAGGCGCCGCGCACGAGCGGCGGCGCGTGAAGCCCGGAAAGCGCCGGCGAGCGGCGATGCGGCACGGGCGGCGCCCGGCCTGGACCTGACAGCACAATGGTTCATGCAACCCCGTCTGCTAGAATTTTGGCGATTGATTCTACCGGGGTATTGACCCCTTTCCCAATGTTTAGTTTCTGGAAGAAGCGCAAGGCCGAACCGGCCAGTGCGCCACCCGAGGTGCCGGCCCCGGCGCCCGCGGCCGCGCCTGCACCCGTTCCGTCGCCGGCCGCCGCACCAGCGGCGCTTCCCGCCGCCGGGCCCGCCCAGGTTCCGGCCCCCCGGCCCGTCCCCATTTCCGCTCCCGCTCCCGCGCCGGTCGCGCAGCAGCCGGTGCCCCAGCCGGCCGCCGCCGAGGAAATGGTCCTGACCCCGCCGCCGGCCGCCACGCCGGAAGCGCGGCGCGGCTGGATGCAGCGCCTGCGCTCGGGCCTGTCCAAGACCAGCCGCAACCTCGGCACCCTGTTCGTCGGCGTCAAGGTCGACGAAGCCCTGTTCGAGGAGCTGGAAACCGCGCTGCTGATGGCCGACGCGGGCGTGGAAGCCACCGAATACCTGCTCGGCGAGCTGCGCCGCCGGGTCAAGAGCGAGCGCATCGAAACCTCCGAGGGCGTCAAGGCCGCGCTGCGCGAGCTGCTCACCAACCTGCTGCGCCCGCTCGAAAAGACGATGGCGCTGGGCCGCGAGCAGCCGATGGTGATGATGATCGCGGGCGTCAACGGCGCCGGCAAGACCACCAGCATCGGCAAGCTGTGCAAGCATTTCCAGAGCTACGGCCAGTCCGTGCTGCTGGCCGCCGGCGACACCTTCCGCGCCGCCGCGCGCGAGCAGTTGACGATCTGGGGCGAGCGCAACAACGTCACCGTGGTCTCGCAGGAAAGCGGCGACCCGGCCGCGGTGATCTTCGACGCGGTCAACGCCGCGCGTGCGCGGCGCATCGACATCGTGATGGCCGACACCGCCGGGCGCCTGCCGACGCAGCTGCACCTGATGGAAGAGCTCAAGAAGGTCAAGCGCGTCATCGCCAAGGCCATGCCGAGCGCGCCCCACGAAGCGCTGCTGGTGATCGACGCCAACACCGGCCAGAACGCGCTGGCCCAGGTCAAGGCCTTCGACGACGCGCTCGGGCTGACCGGGCTGATCGTGACCAAGCTCGACGGCACCGCCAAGGGCGGCATCCTCGCCGCGATCGCGCGCCAGCGCCCGGTGCCGGTCTATTTCATCGGCGTGGGCGAGAAGGTGGAAGACCTGCAGCCGTTCCGGGCCGACGAGTTCGCCGAGGCTTTGCTGGGCTGAACGGCGAGCGGCAAGGAAACCTGCCAACGATTGCGGGGGCCGCATTGCCGACGGTTTGCTCCCCTCTCCCATGAAATGGGAGAGGGGAGACCACAAGCGGCAGGCCAGTTGCCTCGGCAATAAAAAATGGCCAGCGTCAAGCCTTTCGTGCAAAACACGGGAGGCTTGAAACCATATATGGGGCAATAGGTTAGCTCTGTTTTATGCCGCTTGCAGGGGATGCGGTGTTGTGGACTGGGGGCCACATAAGAGCCTGTAGAAAGCAAGCCGAGTCGCGTTGTAGCGATGGAGATTGCCAAGAACTGGCAGGCCTGCTCGGTCACTTTAGCCCATTCCCTCGCAGCCTATCCAGAACGAAGAACGCGCAGCGTTGGGCTGCGCGTTCGAGTGATGGTCAATCTGGTTCCGGTGCACCTTCAGCTTGGGTTCGGCGGCAAGGACTTGTTGGCGTTTCCTTTCCTGAATCCCCGATCCCCCGCCATGAACGCCTCCAGCATGTGCGGGATCAGCGTCGAGGCATCGACCGCCTCGCCATACGCCTGCGCATGCAGCGCGGCGTAGCGGTCGAGATCGGCTTTCAAGCTGGCCGAGCAAGCGAAGGTCAGCTTGACGCTTTCGGTCTTGGGCAGCGGCCCCAGCCGCAGTTTCCTGGTCGAGCTCATCGCGAAGTCCCCTTGTTGAAGAACAGCGGCTGATAGGGCCGCAGCACCAGATCGCGGTTCACGATGATGCGCACTGGCAAGCCGGGACGGCTGGTCAGCGTGGGTTGGATGTTGAGGTTGCGCCGGGTCACTTCCTGGCCGACTTGGTTCACCGTGTCCTGCAGGCTGTCGCGCCCGGCGATGATGACGCGATCACCGTCCTGGCGGTTCTCGGGTGCGGCCAGTTCGGCACCGACGCCCAGCAGCGTCGTCAGCACGGCACCGGCAAAAATCCGATCCCAATGCCAGTCCACGTCGTCTTCCAGACCGGCATAGCCCGCCGGGTCGGTGCCGATCAGGTTGTCGAGCGTGAGCGAAGACGTGTCCGGCAGGATGATGCGGTTCCACACCACCTGCACGCGGCTCTGGCCGTAGCTGACCTGGCTGTTGTACTTGCCCAGGATGCGCGAACCCTGCGGGATCAGCAGGAACTTGCCTGTGGCCGTGTCGTAGATCGGCTCCGTCACCGTGGCGATCACGTCGCCCGGCAGGTCTGACTTGATGCCCGTCACCAGCGCACCTGCGATCACCGTTCCTGCCATGACTTGGTACGGCGATGCGGGCATTTGCAGGTTGCCGGAGTTACGGGTTTCCCTAGAGCCGCCTGTCAGGAACGCCTCTTTCTGGTCTTGCCGGTTCTGCACGGCAGTCGGATCAGCAGGCTGGGCCGCCGTCGAGGCTGGGCCAGCGGCCAGCGGATCGAAAGCGGCATTGGCAGCGAAGCCTGCCGCGGCAGCGACCTGCGACTGCGCCACGGGCGCAGCCTGCGGGGAACCCGTGCGGAAGAACACCGATGAAGCTGCCGCTGCTTCTTCTTCCTTGCGTAGCGCATCGTTGGGGTCGTAGCCGGGCGCGGCATAGGTGGCGGCAACTGGCTGCTGCGAATTGACGATGGCTGGCCCTAAATCGCCCGGCAGCGGTGGCCCGAGCTCCGGCACGTCGGGCGGCAGCGCTGGCAGCTTGGAATAGTCCGTCGGCAGCGCATCCAGCCCTTCCGACTTGGACACGCGATCCACGTTGTACAGCTCGGTAGACTCGCTCGCGCTGCGTTGCTGCGGTTGCAGCGACCAGATCAGTGCGCCCATCAGGCCGACCGACAGCCCGCCGGAGAGGATGGCCAGCGTGCGCCGGTTCAGGCGCGTGACCGGGCGCGGTTGGGCGCGCAGCGCCACCGCCTCGGGTGCCACCTTGTCCGCCTGCGGCGCGTCAAGGTCGGGGGTATCGTCCTGGCTCATGCTCAGTTCCTCCCAGCAATGCCATCCGTGCGCTCGATGCGCACCACGTCGCCCTTGTCGGCCCCTAGGCGCAGTTCGGCCGCACCGAACAGCCGATCCACGATGTAGTACGGCGAGCGGAAGCGGTAGTTCACCAGTTGCCCATGGCCCTGCGCGCCGATGACAAACAGCGGCGGCAGCTCGCCCTGGGCGATGCCTGCAGGAAACTGGATATAGACCTTCTCGCCATCGTCGAAGGCGCGCAGCGGCTTCCACGGTGGATTGCTGCCGCTGATTGCATAGCGAAACCGGATGTTCTCCAGCGACAAGCCTGCATCGACCGGCGCGGCAGCGTTGGCGGCTTGGGCCTGGCGCTGCAAGGCCAGCATTCGATCCTTGGGATAGTCCCAGGACACGGACGCCATCCATGCCTTGTCGGTCGAAGTCAGTTCCAGCAGGTACGTCCTGCGGCTGGTGGTGATGACCAGATTGGTCTTCAACCCGGAACGGATAGGCTTGACCAGCACATTGACGCGCAGATCGGCCCCGCTGCCGCTGGAGGTGTCGCCCACGATCCAGCGCACGGTATCGCCCGCAGCGACCGTCACCAGTTCCTCGCCGGGCTGGAGCGCGATCACGGTCACGCGGCCCACGGACGCATAGACCTGATACAGCGCGCCGTCAGTGAAGGGCCAGACCTGGATCGCATTGACGTAGCCCTCACGGGTCGGCGCAATGCGCGCCTCGGCATTGGCACGCGAAACGCGCACCTTCTCGTCGGCAGGCTCCGGTGAAGCCGGGGTCGCATCAACGTCCGGCAGCGGTTTCAACTGTCCGGGCAATGCCAACGGTTCGGGCACTGCCACCACTTCGATGGGCGTGGGCGGCTCGGGCAATGGCTGAGCCTGCACCGGCTCATCGAGCGAGATCACCGGCGGCGGCTTGCCCTGCGTGGCGCAGCCCGCAAACAGGACAGTCGATGCCAGCAGGATCACCGGCAATGCGGTTTTACGGAAACGTGCATTCATGGTTTGGCTCCTTCAGAAGAATCCAGTTCACGGCTCCACGACAAGCCATTGACGTAGATGCCCAGCGGGTTGCGGCGCAGGCGTTCTTCGGTGCGCGGGGTCTGCTGCACGATGGACACCACCGCCGTCCATCGCTCCAGCCCGGTCGCCGCGCCATTGACGTAGCGGCGCTCTGTCCAGCGCACGTTGAACGACGCCTCGCTGGCGCGAACCACACTGGTGATCTGCACCGTCACCGATTCCTTGCCGATGCGGGCAAACGGGTCATTCACCCGCGCATAGTCGTTGAGCACCGCCGCGCCACGATCGGTGGTGTAGTCGTAAGCATCGAGCCAGTTCTGGCGCACGACGATGGGGTCAATGGACAGCGAGCGCACCAGCGTCACGAAGCGCGCGATGTGGTGTGCCGTCTGCGCATCGGTGGGCCGATACGGCGTGGCCGCTTCGCCCACGGTGCGCACCTGGCCGGACTGATCGACCTCGATGACATAGGGCGTGACGATGGATTGGGCCGAGCGCCACACCAGGCCGCCGGCCATCAGCAATGCGAGCACCAGGCAGCCGAAGGCCATCAGCCGCCAGTTCTTGGCCTGCACGCGGGCCGAGCCGATGCGCTCGTCCCACACCTGGGCAGCGGCTTGATACGGAGTGGCAGGCTGCGGCGTATCGGCATAGCGCACCTGCGGTCGTTTGAATCGCATGGAGTTCTCCTTGAAAGTCAGCTATCGGAATCCCGCAGGCTCGGGCCTTGGCCCGAACCGCCGCCGTCGCCACCGCGCAGCGTGTGCGCGGCCGTAGTGGTGGCCTGGATGAGTCGTTGGCGGCGTTGCAGGTTTTTGGCCCAACCGGGCTGCTCTTGTTTTTGCGCGTTGGCTGTGTTGCCAGCGGCATCGCCTGCGGCGGCTGGCCCCGCAGTGCCACCGCCTGAGCCGCCATCGGCACCAGAGCCTTGCCAGCCTGCTTTGAATGGCGCTGCAGCCTTGGCCGCTGCTGCCTTGATGCCAGCACCAGCGCGCTGGCCAGCGGCCTGTGCGCCGCCCTTGGCAACACTGCCCAGCCCGGCCATCGCGCCCTTGGCTCCGCCGCCCGCAGCGGCGGAACCGGCCTGGAAAGCCGACTTCGCGCTGCCAGCCGCCGAGGTTGCAGCCCGCGCACCAGACCCGGCGAGCTTGGCGGCAGCCGGTGCCATGCGCGCACCGGCCATCACAGCACCGCCCACGCCGGTGGCTGCGGCACCTACGGCAACCGCCGCGCCTGCGGCACCAATCGCAGCACCAGCCATCGCGCCTGCGCCAAGCTGCGGTGCACCGGATACCAGCCCGGTGGCAATGCCCGGCCCGAAGATCCCCAACGCCAGCAGCGTGAGCGAGGCCAGCATGATGACCACCGCATGGTCGATGGACGGCTCGGCCGGATGCACTTGGAACTCGGCAAACAGGCCCGAGCCGATGCCAACGATGACGGCCAGCACCAGCACCTTGATGCCCGAGGACACCACGTTGCCCAGCACCTTTTCGGCGAGGAACGAGGTCTTGTTCCACAAGGCGAAAGGCACCAGCACGAAGCCCGCCAGCGTGGTCAGCTTGAACTCGATCAACGTGATGAAAAGCTGGATCGCCAGCACGAAGAAGCACAGGATCACCACGGCCCAGGCCAGGAACATGACCACGATGGGCGTCATGTTCACGAACACCTCGGGGAAGCCCGCCATGTCGCTGATCTGCTCAAGAATCGGCGCTGCCGCGTCGATGCCGGTCTTGGCCAGGCGGCCCGGTTGCAGAAATTCGCCCATGCTCATCGTCGAGCCGCTGGCCGTTAGGCCCAGGCCCGCGAACGAGCGGAAGACGATGCTGGCCAGCCAGTTGAAGTTGTTGATGATGTAGGCGAAGGCGCCGACGTAAAGCACCTTGCGCAGCAGTTTTGCGATCAAGTCATCGCCCTGGCCGGTGGCGTGGCTCATCGCCCAGTACAGCCCAGCGATGGTCATGTCGATGACGATCAGCGTGGCGGTCAGGAACGCGACTTCGCCCTGCAGCAGCCCAAAGCCCGAGTCGATGTAGCGCGAGAAGGTAGCGAGGAATCGGTCGATCACTGTCACGTCATTCATGGCACGTCCCCCTCGAAGGGCATGGCGTCCTGGTCACTGATGGGTGTGTCGAAGCTCGGTGGGATCGGCGGCAGATCGGCCAGCGTGTGGAACTCGTCAGGCCCGGTTTCACCGGCGAAGAAGCGCCGCCGGAAGGCTTCAGCCGCAGCCAGGCAAGCGTCTTCGCCTGCCGTAGCCCGGTCGGCTGCACACTGCGCACGCAAAACCTTGAGCCGCGCGGGATTGGCAGCCAAGGCTGCGGCCAGGTCTTCGGTCGGCTGCTGGCTGCAAGCGACCAGCAGCACGGGCAGCAGCAAGGAAACGCATCGCATGGCCGTCTCCCGTCAGTTGCCGTAGAAATCCACGCGCTGCGGCGTGTATGGCGTGCCGTCGCCTAGGAAGCGGCGCGTCACTTCCCGGCCGCGTTCGACAGCCGCTGCTTGGCGTGCCAGTTCCAGCGCGGCGGCGCGTTCCTGCGTGATCTGGAGCTGCTGCGCCTGGATCGACTGCTTGGCCTGCAAGGCCAGAAGCTGATTGGTCGCCTGCATGGCTTGCAGTGCGCCGGTGGCGGACTGACTCTGGCTGACCAGGTCGGACAGCGCGCTTTCGTCTTGCGCCAGGTTCTGCGACACCTGCGCCTGCATCCGCATCGCGGTATGCAGGCCGTTCAAGGTGTTCTTCCAGCGTTCCTGCGCGTCGCGCAGCATCTGGTCGCCGCTGACGGTCGCGGCGTACTGCTCCGGGTACAGCCGGGCGAAGGTGGCATCCATGCTCTGCACGTCGTAGGCCAGGCCGCGAGCCTCGGCGATCAGCCGCTCGGTGGTCGCCAGCGTCGAGCGCAGGCGATTGACGATGTTGAAGTCCAGATTCGTCAGATTGCGCGCCTGGTTCATCAGCATCTGCGCTTCGTTCTGAAGCTGGTTGATCTGATTATTGATCTGCTCCAGCGTGCGCACGGCGGTCAGCGTGTTCTGCACGAAGTTGGACGGGTCGAACACCGTCAGCGCGGATGCAGGCTGCACGGCCAGCAGCGATGCCGACAGCACGGCGGCGAGCGAGACGGACCGCAAACGGGGTTGGGTTTTCATGGTGAAACCTCCTGGGGTTGAGAAGCGAGGAAGGACGCTGCCGCCGGCGAGGACGGCAGCAGATCAGCGGCCCAATCGAGGCCACGATGACGCAGCCAGGCACCGGCGAAGCCCGGTGTGCCTGCGTCCAGCAGCACGCGATCCATGTCGCGTTGGTCTTGCGGAGTGGATGCCCCGGCGAAGGCCAAAGTTGCTGGCCCCAGGTCGAGGTCGAACAGGCGATTGCCCAGGCGCGATTGGTAGTAGTAGTCACGCTTGGGCTGCGCGGTCGCCACGATCTCGATCTGGCGGCTGTTGAGGCCGAAGCCCTCGTAGATCGTGCGGATCTGAGGCTCGGTCGCCTGTGGGTTAGGGAGAAAAATCCGGCTGGCGCAGCTTTCGATCACTGCCGGTGCAATACTTGAATCCTTGATGTCGGCCAGCGACTGCGTGGCGAAGATGACGCTGACGTTCTTCTTGCGCAGCGTTTTGAGCCACTGGCGGATGCGGGCAGCGAACACCGGATCATCGAGGAACAGCCAGGCTTCATCGAGGATCAACAGCGTGGGCGCGCCGTCGAAGCGTTCATCGAAGCGGGCGAACAGGTAGCCCAGCACGGCCAGCACTGCCGCCTTGCTGTGCATCAGCTCTTCCATCTCGAAGCCCTGCACGCTGCCGGAACCCAGCCGATCAGAATCGGCGTCCAGCAGCTTGCCGTGGGCACCACCCAGCACATAGGGCGCGAGCGCCTGGCGCAGTGCGTTCGATTGCAGCAGCACCGAGAGGCCCGTCAGCGTGCGCTGCTCCACCGGCGCGCCGGCGAGGCTGCCGAGTGCCGACCAGATCGCGGCCTTCTCGTCCGGGCCAATGGAGACACCTTCATGCAGCAGGCGGCCTTCCACCCATTCGGCGGCCCAGGTGCGGTAGCCCTCCTGGTCGATGCGGGCCAATGGCTGGAAAGCAATCGCCCCGTCATTGCCTAGGTCGTAATGCTCGCCGCCCAGCCCGAGGATTGTGGCACGCATGGAGCGGCCCATATCGAAGGCGAAGATGCGCGAGCCGGGATAGCGGCGAAACTGCATCGCCAGCGTAGCGAGCAAGACCGACTTGCCCATGCCGGTCGGCCCGGCGACCAGCGTGTGGCCCACGTCGCCGATGTGCGTGACCAAGCGAAAAGGCGTCGCGCCATCGGTGCGGGTGACGATCAACGGCGGGCCATCCAGATGCGCGTTCTTCTCCGGCCCGGCCCACACCGCTGACAGCGGCATCATGTGCGCCAGGTTCAGCGTCGAGACGATGGGCTGACGCACGTTGGCATAGGCATTGCCAGGGATGGACGACAGCCAGGCATCGACTGCATTGAGGGTCTCGGGGATGGTCACGAAGCCCCGGCCCTGGATGACGCGCTCCACCATGCGCAGCTTCTCGTCGGCTACGGCCGGGTCGGCATCGAGCACCGTCACAGTGACGGTGAGGTAGCCGAAAGCGACTTGATCGCTGCCCAGTTCCTGCAAGGCGGCATCGGCGTCGGCCGCCTTGTTGCTAGCATCGGTATCGACCAGCGGGCTTTCCTGCTGGAAGATCGTTTCGCGCAACAGCGCGACGACGTTCTTGCGTTTGGCAAACCACTGGCGGCGCAGGCGGCCGAGTTCTTTTTCCGCCTCAGCTTTGTCCAGGCACAAAAAGCGCGTGCTCCAGCGGTAGCCAAAGCCCAGGCGGTTGAGGTCGTCCAGAATCCCTGGCCACGTCGAAGTCGGAAAGCCTCGCACCGACACCACGCGCAGGTGCTGGTCGCCCAGCATGGGCGCCAGACCACCGACCAGGGCGCAGTCGGCCAACAGTGCGTCGATATGGAACGGCACGTCGGGCACACCGACGCGGTAGCGCCGCATGGACACCGTGGCGTGCAGGTAGCTCAGTGTCTGGCTGTCATCGAGCCAGGCGATTTCCGGCATCACGCCGTCGAGCAAGTCGAACACGCGATCCGTTTCCGCCACGAAGGCTTCCAGCCGCCCACGCCAGTCCACGCCATCGCCTGGCGGGTTCTCATAGAGCATTTTGGCGGCGCGGGCGCGGGACTCTTCTGGTGGAAGATAGGCAAGTGTGAAGTGATAGGCACTCTCAAAATGCTGGCCGGATTCCTCGAAGGCCGCGCGGCGTTCTTCATCCACCAGCCATGACAACGGCTCCGGGAATTCGGAGCGTGGATAGCCTGCTGCCGGGCGGCGCTCGGCTTCGATGAACAAGGCCCAGCCCGAACCAAGCCGGCGCAGTGCGTTGTTCAGCCGCGCTGATGTAGCTATTAGTTCGCCTTGCGTGGCGCTGTCCAGATCCGGCCCGCGAAAGCGTGCCGTGCGCTGGAACGAGCCATCCTTGTTCAGTACCACGCCCGTCGCGATCAGCCCGGCCCAAGGCAACCAGTCGGCCAAGAGCGCTGGCCGCTGGCGGTATTCGGCAAGGTTCAGCATGTCGGCTTCTCCCTATGCGTCCAGCAGCGGCTTGTGTTTGATGTGCCGGGCGAAGACCTGCATGAACTGCGGATCGACACGCGCCCCCCAAACCGCCAGCGAATGGCCGACGATCCACATCACCACGCCGGGAATCCACAGTTGCAGGCCCAGCCCGACGGCGGCGGCTAGCGTGCCGTTGGCGATCGCTACGGTGCGCGGCGCACCGCCCAGCAGGATCGGCTCGGTCAGTGAGCGATGCAGCGGCACTTCAAACCCCGGAAGATCGGTGGCCGTGCTCATACGACGGCCCCGCCGGAGAAGCTAAAGAACGACAGGAAGAAGCTCGAAGCCGCGAAGGCGATGGACAGGCCGAAGACGATCTGAATCAGCTTGCGGAAGCCACCGCTGGTATCACCGAAGGCCAGCGCCAGGCCCGTCGCAATAATGATGATGACCGCGACGATGCGAGCCACCGGCCCCTGGATCGACTCCAAAATGGATTGCAGCGGGCCTTCCCACGGCATCGAGGAACCGGCCGCCTGCGCGGTTCCGGCCAGGAACAGCAGCAGCGCTGCCAGCAGCAGCCCTTGCCGTGCGGGGCGGGCCAGGCTACGCAGTCGTGCCAGGCTGGACAGGTGGGAAAGCGGATTTACGGAAAAGCGGAAAGCAGGAACGTGCATCTGCGTCATGGCAGTTCTCCAGGTTGGTCAGGGATCGAGGAAGGCGCAGCGGCAGCGGCTGCAAGAGGAACCGGCGGAAGCTCGGAGAACGGTGCTTCCAGCGCATCCGCCAGGCGGTAGCCCTCGCCGTCGAAACCGACGACGCGAGAAATGGTTTCGACGTGGCGCTTGCGTCCACGGCCTGCGATGTGGATCACGACATTGACCGCCTCGGCGATCAGGGCGCGGGGCGGATGCACCGCCACTTCGAGGATCAGTTGTTCCAGGCGCAGCAGCGCACCCAAGGCGGAGCCGGCATGGATGGTGGCGATGCCACCGGGGTGGCCAGTGCCCCAGACCTTCACCAGATCCAGCGCTTCGCCGCCGCGCACTTCGCCGACGATCACGCGATCCGGGCGCAGCCGCATCGTGGCGCGCACCAGCTCTTGCATCGACACCACGCCTGCGCGGGTGCGCAGCGGCACATGGTCACGGGCAGCGCATTGCAGTTCGATGGTGTCTTCGAGCACCAGTACGCGGTCGCCGGTGGCGGCGATCTCGGCCAGCAAGGCATTGGCCAGCGTGGTCTTGCCGGTACTGGTGCCTCCGGCGATTAGGATGTTGTGCCGCTCGCGCACGGCGTGACGCAGAAACTCGGCCTGCCCAGCAGTCAGGATGCCTTCGGCCACATAGCGATCCAGACCGATGATGCTCACGGCACGCTTGCGCAGCGCAAAGGCCGGGCCAGGTGCAGCGGGCGGCAAGATGCCCTCGAAGCGTTCGCCCGTCTCCGGCAGCTCGGCAGTCAAGAGCGGTTGGCCGCGATGTACCTCCGCACCGACGTGGGCGGCCACCAGGCGGATGATGCGTTCGCCATCGGCCTCGGGCAGTTCGACGCCGAGCGGCGCACGGCCAGAGGACAGCCGATCCACCCACAATGTCCGGTCGGGGTTAAGCATCACCTCCACAACGTCCGGGTCTTCCAGCGCAGCAGCGATCACCGGCCCCATCGCCGTGCGCAGCATCTGGATGCGGCGATCCTGGGACGCCTCAGCGGATGAGCGTGGATCGGGCGGGGTCTGTGGAACGGCACTCATGACGCACGCTCCGCTGTGCGTTGATGGGCTTCGGCCAACGCCGCCGCGTCGTCCATGCGCATGCCGAACTCACGACCTTGGGGGTGCAGTTCTTCCACCACGTCGCGCACCAGGCTGCGGCCACGCATCAGGTGCCGACCCAACTGTTCGACGAACTGCTCGAAACGAGCCTTGCCCTGAGCGCGAGCCGCATCCTGATGGGCTTCGGGCACCGGCGTACTGACGGTCAGGTAGTAGCGGATGAACAGCGCCAGCGTTTCGATCTGGATGTTCTGGTCACGCTCCAGACGCTCGGCCTGCCGCGACAGACGATCCAGCCGCTTGGCGATGGCGGCCTCACGCTGGTCGCCAGCATCGGGCGACAGCCAGGACGCCAAGGCAGCGGCGACGATGCTGGACTTCGAGACGCCTTTCTTCGTGGCTAGCTCGTCCAGGCGCTTGGCGTGCTCGTGCTGAATGAACAGGTTCAATCGGTATTGGCTCATAGGTTGATTCCGTCGTTGGGGTCGAGAGAAGCCAGTCGCGCCGTGCGTTGCAGTGCGGGGTCGAGCTGGTCGGGAAGCACCGGGGGCATGTCGTCGTCATCGAGCAGCGACAGATCGCTGGTCGGGGCGTCCATCTCGGGGGCATAGGCGATGGCTTCCGACAGTTCGGGCTGGCGGCGTGGGCCGCCGTCGTCAGTCGAGCCCAAGGCCTCCAGGTCATCGGCGGATGCCGTGGCCGGTGCCGCAGGAACCGCGGGTATTGCCAGGCCGCTCCAATCGTCAGGTCGTGCAGGCGGTACATCGGCGTAGGGGCCAGCCGTTACTACAGGCGGGGGCAATACCCGTTGTTTGAAATTGGCGTCGGCGAAGTAGCGCAGCTTCTTCGCCTTGATCGGTGCGACGCTGGACACCATCACCACCGCTTCATCGGTCGGTAGTTGCATCACTTCGCCCGGCGTCAGCAGCGGACGTGCGGTTTCCTGGCGTGACACCATCAGGTGCCCCAGCCACGGTGCAAGCCGGTGGCCTGCGTAGTTGCGCTGGGCGCGCAACTCAGTGGCGGTGCCCAAAGTTTCTGAAATACGCTTGGCGGTTCGTTCGTCGTTGGTGGCGAAGGTCACGCGCACATGGCAGTTGTCCAGAATCGAATGGTTCTGCCCGTACGCCTTGTCGATCTGGTTGAGCGACTGCGCGATCAGAAAGCTGCGGATGCCGTAGCCCGCCATGAAGGCCAGCGCCGTCTCGAAGAAGTCCAGACGGCCAAGCGCCGGGAACTCATCGAGCATCAGCAGCAGCTTGTGCCGGCGCTCGATACCGTCACTGCCATCGAGCGATTCGGTGAGCCGCCGGCCGATCTGGTTGAGGATCAGCCGGATCAGCGGCTTGGTGCGCGAAATGTCGGAAGGCGGCACTACCAGATACAGCGATACCGGATACTCTGCTGCGATCAGGTCGCCGATGCGCCAGTCGCAGCGCGAAGTGACTTCCGCCACGGTCGGATCACGGTACAGACCAAGGAACGACATGGCGGTGGACAGCACGCCCGACCGCTCGTTGTCCGACTTGTTGAGCACTTCGCGGGCAGCGGATGCAACGACGGGATGCTGGGCACCGCCCAGGTGCTTGGTCGTCATCATCCGGTGCAAGGTCAGCTCGAACGGGCTGGCCGGATCACTGAGGAAGTTGGCGACGCCGCGCAGCGTCTTGTCTTCCCCCGCGTACAGCACATGCAGGATCGCCCCGACCAGCAGCGCGTGGCTGGTCTTTTCCCAGTGGTTGCGTTTCTCCAGCGCGCCTTCGGGATCGACCAGGATATCGGCGATGTTCTGCACGTCGCGTACCTCATGCGCGCCGCGCCTTACTTCCAGCAGCGGGTTGTAGGCCGCTGAACTGGCATCGGTCGGGTTGAACAGCAGGCAGTGGCTGAATCGACTGCGCCAGCCAGCGGTGATCTGCCAGTTCTCACCCTTTATGTCATGGATGACGGCGGATGCCGGCCAGGACAGCAGCGTCGGCACCACCAGGCCCACGCCCTTGCCGGAGCGCGTCGGCGCAAAGGTCAGGACGTGTTCCGGCCCTTCGTGCCGCAGGTAGTGGCCGTCATGCTGGCCGAGAAAGACGCCAGCAGGCTGCGTCAGCCCGGCCTTGCGAATGTCGGCGGCATCGGCCCAGCGGGCCGAGCCATAGGTCGTCACTTTGCGCGCCTGGCGCGAGCGCCACACCGACATGGCGATGGCGACCGCCACGGCCAGCAGGCCGCTGCTTGCCGCGATCATGCCGCCGGTGTCGAAGACCTGCGGCGCGTAGGCATCGAAGAAGAACCACCACTCGAAAAGCTTCCACGGGTAATAGACCGGCTTGCCGTGGAAGTCGAACCAGGGCGAGCCCAGGCGTAGTTGGTAGCCCAAGGCTGCGGCTGTCCATTGCGTGGCAACCCACACACCGGCGATCACGATGCCGAACACGGCGGCGATCTGCCCGAACAACACACCTTGAGCCTGCATACCTTGGCCTCCGATTTCTCCTGCGCTGATTCCCCGTGGAAAACGCGGCACGAAGGCGTGCCGCAGACGTCAGGATCGGTGTCGGTTCAGTGCCGGTCAAAGACCGTTATCGGCAGCAAGGTGATGCAGAAAGCATGGTTTCATGCAGGGACAAAGCCAATAAAAACGCCGCAGGCATGAGCGCGCTGCGGCGTGTTAAGAAAGAAAAACAGGATATGCGGCAAGCCGCCAACGGTCAGAACTTCGGCGGCGTTTCCGATGGCGTGTAAGGCACCTTGCCGTCGCCGAAGAAGCGCTTGTTCGTCGCTTCGGCCACCCGGTTGCACAGCACGTCGCCCATCGTCGGGCGCTCGGTCTTGCACTGGAGGCGCAGTTCCTTCAAGCGCTCGGGATCGGCGGCCAGCTCTTCGACGGTCGGCACAATAGCTTCCTGGTTCGACGGCTCGGATGGGCCGCAGGCGGTGATTGCAGCAACCAGCAAGAACGGGGCAATCAGCTTCAAAATCATGATCCGACATCCTCTCGCAGATAGGGTTTAAAACGTGGGTTTTTCCGTCCCTTCGGGAGAGTCGATTGCGTGGACGCGCTGTTTGAATCGTGTCACCGATTCGGTGAACTCGTCCTCGCGGTACAGCACATACGTAACGAGCATGGGAGTTCGCCCTGCCAGCGAACGGGCGACTACGCCGGGTTCGCGGCTACCTGTGATATGTGGCGCTCCGGCTAAACCCAAGGCAAAGCCTGCTGCCACTAGCGCCATCATTAGGTCGAAGGACGCAACACGTTCTGCAATCAGCGGTTCCAGGCCTGCTCGCTGAAGCATGCCGTCAACCTGCCGGGCATGCCCTTCGCAAATCGAAGGATCACAAAGCACTAGTGGATGACGCAGAACCTCTTCAAGCGGAATGCGCTTGTACCTGAGCAATGGATGCCGCGCAGGCACTGCCACCATTAACGCATCACGCCACGCCGCCTCGGCTACGATACCTTGGCCGACTTTGTTCCACTGCGCAAACCCAACATCGTATAGATCGTCATGTAGCCCCTTGATCTGTTGAGAAAGCGGCACCTCGAAAAGGCGCAAATCGACTTCGGGTTCCTCCTGCCGACATAGCGCGAGTAACGTCGGTAAACGTGAAGGCGTGATGCCGTCAGACAGAGCGATGCGCAGTTGCCCATGAAAGCCATTGGCCGCTGCCTTAACGCTATCGCGAGCCTGCTGTAAGGCCGTGAAGATGCGAGGAACATGCTCGAGGAAAAGCTTCCCTGCCCGTGTCAATCGAGTGCTGCGGCTAGTACGGATGAATAGCTGCTCGCCGACATCAGCTTCTAGTTCTTTAATGGTGCGCGATAACGGCGATTGCTCGATGTGTAGTTTTTCAGCGGCGCGTGCGAAGTGCAGTTCTTCTGCGACGGCCAAGAAGCAGCGTAGATGACGCAATTCCATAGGAATCTCCCTGTCCATAGGCGCGTGGCCACCGCTCACGCGCGCCTTTCAACAAACTCTCGTCATGAACCGCCAATGTGTTGAAAACTTCTAAAAGGACAGGTTGTTATCAGCGGGACAAATCGCCTTATGCAGCGCAGATCAACTAGTTCGCTTCAAACTTCCCATCCAGATGTATTGCCGGTTGACGGTGATCGGTTTGGCTCAAACCTGACAGCCAATTAGTGGCGTTGATCAAGACTTAACGCAGTAGAAGAATTGGAATGTGTGACGAACGCAGTAATTCAGCCGTCTTGCTTCCGAACAGAAGAGCGCGCAGTGGCGAGTGACTGAATGCCCCCATAATGAGCAGGTCAATTTCCTGTTCTTTCACTGCCTTTTCGACCACTGCTCCGGCATCTCCGGGCACTAGCGAAGCGGTCACTTCAGAGCTCGCTCTCGACAGAGTTTGCTTCGCCCATTCAAGCGATTTGGCTTGACCGCCAAATTGATTTCCAGACATCAAAATTCTGATGGGCAAGCCTCGCAGCAAAGGGCTGCTGGACAACATCTCCATGCCACGCCGAATTGCAGTGCCGCCATCAAAAGCGATCATGACGCGCTCAGGAGGCTTGAATTCTTCACTTACAGTAAGAATCGGAAGCTTTAAAGCGCGAATAATGTTTTCGACGTGATGGCCTAGCTCATTTTCGTGCGTTCTGGCCCCTTTGCCTCTTCGCCCCAACGCCAGCAAACGCAAGCCTTGCGCTTGCTCAATTAACGTATCTTCCAGAGAACCGTGGCGCTGTCGCACATCGACACGGGCTGCACCTGCCAAGATTGCGCGTTCGCGCAGTCGGTTCAAAAACAACCGGCCTTGCTCCCTCGCGCTCTTGGCGTGTGCTTCATCTTCTGCAGACAGATGTGCCAACAGACTCTCTTGAGCGTCGATACCGATTGCGCCGCTGTGATCGTCATCCGTTGCCCGCTCGGGATGGCTGTCGATCACGTGCAGAAGCTCCAGCGGAGCATCAATACGGCGTGCCGCCCAGGCAGCGCAGTCGGCCACATGAACCGCGTAGCGTGATTGATCGACGCAAGCAAGCACTTTATTTTCGTTTTTCATGATTTGCTCTCCTCTTAGTGGCCTGCGAGCATGTCCGCTGCGCCGTCCTTGTCGTGAATCCCGAACTTGTCCACCATCGTGGCGCTGGCCTCGTTCAGGCCAGTCACCTCCACTTCCGTACCTTCTCGCCGGAATTTGATGACTACCTTGTCCAAGGCGCTAACCGCAGTGATGTCCCAGAAATGGGCGCGGCCGACGTCAATTCGCACCTTTTCAATGGCTTCCTTGAAGTCGAATGAATTGACGAAGCGTTCGGCCGATGCAAAGAACACTTGGCCGGTAATGGTGTAAACGCGCATGCGGCCTTCGTCCTCCGTGTGCGAGGAGGCATGGAAGATCCGACCGACCTTTTGGGCGAAGAAAAATCCCGAGAGCAGCACACCAACCAGCACGCCTTTGGCCAGATCGTGGGTGCCCACTGTCATAGCGACAGTCGCGAGCATCACCACACTGGAGCTTTTAGGGTGCTCTCGCAAGTTACGGATCGAGGCCCAATTAAAGGTGCCGATGGACACCATGATCATCACAGCGACGAGTGCTGCCATTGGGATACGGGCCACCCAGTCACCGATAAAAACCACCATCAGCAGAAGAAATACGCCAGCGGCCAATGTGGAGAGACGGCCGCGGCCACCGGATTTCACATTGATGACCGACTGACCGATCATCGCGCAACCGGCCATTCCGCCAAGAAAGCCGCTCGCGATATTTGCGACGCCTTGACCTACGCATTCCCGGTTTTTGTTACTGCTCGTGTCGGTGAGGTCATCGACGATGGAAGCCGTCATCATGGATTCCAACAAACCCACTACGGCCAAAGTTGCAGATACTGGGAAGATGATCTGGAGTGTCTCCAAGCTCAACGGGACATCGGGCAGTAGGAACACCGGCAGGTTGTCGGGCAACTGCCCCATATCGCCTACTGTGCGAATGTCGAGGCCGAGTAAGATCGAGACGGCTGTCAGCACCACGATGGCGACAAGCGGCGACGGTATCGCCTTAGTAACGTAAGGGAAGAGGTAAATGATGCCCAGGCCTGCAACCGTCATGGCATAGACGTGCCAGCTTACGTTCGTCAGCTCCGGCAGTTGAGCCATGAAGATCAGAATGGCCAAGGCGTTTACGAAGCCAGTAATAACTGAGCGTGAAACAAATCTCATCAGCGTGCCCAGTTGCAGCCAGCCTGCGATGATCTGGAGTACACCGGTTAAGACGGTGGCAGCGAGCAGGTACTGCAGCCCGTGCTCTTTAACGAGGGTGACCATCAGCAATGCCATCGCGCCTGTGGCTGCCGAGATCATGCCAGGGCGACCGCCAGTGAAAGCTATCACTGTGGCTATGCAGAATGAGGCATACAGGCCGACCTTGGGATCAAGGCCTGCGATAATCGAGAAAGCGATTGCTTCAGGGATAAGGGCAAGCGCTACAACAACGCCTGCTAACAGGTCGCGTCGGACATTGGAGAACCAGTCCTGACGTAAGGATTTCATCATTGATCTATTCCGGTGCAGGCTCGGCCGCAGGCTGGAACGGGACTAGGCGCGAATGCCTCTTTCCGATCCCGGAATAGAGAACAGCCCAAGACTATGGGCTGGCAAACCACAGCCAGTCATACATACAGCCTCGTGCGAGCGAAGATTGAAATTAGGAAACGGCTCGCTGCGAGACTGATAGTTACACTGGTCGATACTCCAATAGTGTTGGCTGTGAATTTGAAAATTGCTCTTGAATTGTAACCTGTCTTTGCGCGTAGCGGCAAGTTGAGAGGCATGACGACCCCATAAAAGCCATCGTCGTGAGGTGGATCACTGGCTTAACCCGCGCTGCCGCGTGAAATGCCAAACCGCCGTATCGCCCCGGACTGTCGCAGCAAGTTGCTGTCCTAGTCGCCGCTCAATCACAGGCTTCCACGGCACCAAGTTGAACCCGATCCCGTCATCGAGCACCGCGTAGCGCCCGCTGGCAAGCATGACGGATCGGCGGTAGATACCTGCTACACGTTGCCCGTCTGTGGTCGGGCGGTGCTCCAGGCCGGTTTCGGCGGCAATGTCCTTGGCGACCTGCGCCAGTTCTCGATTGCGCAGCGTGCCCAGCAGATTCCGGGCGAGGATCACATGCTGTCCCCGCCGCTCGGCCAGCCCCTGTTCTTCAAGGAAGTCGGCGCGCTGCTGCATGGCTTGCTTGGCGTCACCGCCAAAGCCCGAGTCGCCCAGCCCCTTGCCGCCACCGATCAGTTGTTGGTCGAGCCAAGTGGCGCCAATCACGCGTGCCTGCCGCTCAATCGGCAGATGAGATTTCAGCTCTACGGCCACGCCGCCCAGCCGTTGCGAGTCGTACTGGCGGCCACGTTCGGCCAGGTCGTCCGGCACCCTCCATAAGCCATCGGCCACGCGCTCCACGATGCCGGCCCGGCGCAGGGCTTCCAGCCGGCGGACGTGGGCCGCGACGACCTCCTGCGGGTCGCGGCCGGGCTCAGCTCGGCCTTGCTCGATCGCCAGGTGATGATCGGTGCGGTAGAGGCCATCGCTCGCCAACGCGGCGATGTTCCTGTCGGCCGCCCGCACCACGGCGGAACCGCGTACCTCCACCACGGCTCCGGTGGGATAGTTCGCCAGCTCGTCGCGGGTGTTCAACGCGACGTAGTGGGCCTTGCCGTCCACGCCGTCGATGACCAGATAGCCGCGGTCGTGCAACTCGTCGGCCAGCCCCTTGGCGGCCACGCGGCCGATGACGGTGCGGCCGTCGTCGCCGGGCTCGAACACCGCCAGCTCGCGCGGCTGGCCGCTCATGGCCCGCTGCATGGTGCGGATGATGTCGCCGCGCTCGCCCAGGGCGCGCAAGGTCTTCTCGGCATCCGCATGGACGGCCCAGGTGCCGGGCTGCGTCTCGTCGGCCAGGCCCATGCGCTGCAAGCGTTGCAGGCGGCCGATCAACAGCAGGCGCTGGCGTTGCAGCTTTGGTTCATTGAAGCGTTCGATCTGCACCCGGCCATCCTCGCCGGCCTCGCGTTGCAGCGTGCAGTCGAGGCTCGTCCACCGCTCTTGTTCCACCTCGCGCTGCAAGGTCTGCTGGATCTCCAGTTCAGTGCGCGGCCCCAGCCATTCCGTCGCCAGCTCGGCGGCCCGGTGGCGGAAGCCGTGGGCGATGTAGTCGCCCGCGATGATGAGGTCTTTGCCGGTGTCGTCGCGTCCGCGCACGATCAGGTGGGTGTGCGGGTTGTCGGTGTTCCAGTGATCCACCGCCACCCAATCCAGCCGCGTGCCCAAGTCAGCTTCCATGCGGTTCACCAGATGCCGCGTGTAGGTGCGCAGGTCGTCCAGTTCGGCGCCATCCTCGGGCGAGACGATGAAGCGGAAATGGTGCCGGTCATCGGCACAGCGTTCCTTCAAGGCTTCAAGGTCGGCATCGTCGGCCTGCGCCCCGTAGGCCAGACCCGGCTCGCCATCGCGGCCCGCACCGTCGCGCTCGATGTAGCGCAGGTGCTTGGCGAGTGACTGCGGGCTGGCCCGTTGGTGATTGACCAGCAGCGTCTTGATGGTCACGCGCCGCGACATGGGCGTCAGCTTCGCCCCGGCGAAACGCGCCGCCGTGTGGCCGCGCCCCAGGCGCGAGCCGGGCCGCTGGCCTGCGCGCTGGCCGCCGGACACGGCGGAATGGCGTATCGAGGACTTGCCGCCGCTGGCCTTGCCCGCCTGCTTGAGCACCTTGGAAACGAAGCTCTGGCCCTGGCCCTTGCCCCGGTTCTTCGGGGCGCTGGGACGCACGCGGAAATCGTCGTCGCGGTGGTCGGTCATGGATGCGCTCCCCGCAAGCTACGGCGTGTCCTGTCGTGCAAAGCACGCGGACATGCCTGCGTTGGCGCGGGCCTCGCGCCCCACGCGGCACGGTGGCGAAGCCGCTCCGTGCCGCGCCACCCCCATGTGCAGACAGGCTTTGGGCGCGGCCCGGTGCCGCGTCCTTTTGTCTTGCCTTCCGCCTTTGCCCTTCGCTGTCGCTCCGGGCGTCGGCGGCCCGGCGGCGCTGTGCTGCTTGCAACCCGCCCGCCGGCGAACGCGCCAATGGCCGCAGGCCGGGCGCGTTCGAGGCAAGACGCCTGCACGTTGGACGGCTGCGCCGGATGTTGCGCGAGGCGCGGCGCGGATGCGCCCGCGCTGCACGCGCGACGACACGGCGGCAGCCACCGGAACGACATGCCCGATGGCACGATGAGATGCACGGCAACGTGCAGCGAATCGGCGGCCATCATGGGCGTGTCTCCAGCCAGACCGGATACGCGACGCCGATCACGGCGGATGCGCTGACTGGCCCGAAATAGCGGCTGTCGAACGACGCTGGATTGGTCACGCTCAACAGGAACAGCTCGCCCGATTCGAGGCGGCGGCAAAGCTGCAAGGATGGCAGCGGCCGGCCCAGCCGGTCGGCAGGCAGCGCGGCGACCGCAGGCACGCCGTCGATGCGAACCTGCCCGGCAACGATGCAAACGTGTTGCGGCGCGACCGCGCCCACACGTTTGAGCAGCGGCACGCGCGTCGGCAGGTAGCCGCGCTGCGCAGCCAGCGTGGCGGCCCTGTCGGGCAGCCGCACCAGCACGATGCTGTCCACGGACAACGGACGTGGCAGCGAGGCGGTACGCGGGTCGAACGGTTCGATGCGATACCAGCCGACCGCCACGCTGTCGGACGGGTTGTAGGTCAGACGCGGCAGTGGCGACACGAAAGCCGCCCAGGCCAGCGCAGCGAGGCCGACGGCGGCGAAGGCCGCCAGCACGATGCGAGCACGCAGGCGCGAGCGAGGATGCGGCGCGGCTTCGTGCGTGCATGTGGTGTTGGATTGGGTCGTCATGGCAGCGCCTTTCCAGCGAGCCAGGCGGCGTGCCGTTCGGCGGTGTATTCGGGCAGCGCCAGGCGGGCCGCCAGACGGTTGCCCAGCGTGCGCCAGTACGCGGGCGACACGTCGATGGCGGCGATACCCTGCGCGTCGATGTTGTCGATGCGTTCCAGCGCGGCACGCACTGCGTTTTCGCCTTCGGCGTGCAGCAGCAGGCGTGCGCCCGGCCGCACGCCAGGGATGCGCTGCATGTCGTCCAGCGGCGTGGCGGCTTGCATCACCATGAGCTGCCAGCGGATCGTGCCGTAGTCGTTTGCTTCCCAGCGCACGCGGCAGAACATTGCACGCGGCAGGAACACCGCGCAGCGCCGCCAGCGGTCGAGCCGCAACGTGCGCGCCGGTTCGCCGAAACGCAGGTAGAGCTTGAAGCGCGGTTCGATGTAGGCGAGCGATACGCGAGTCAGCGGCACGCTGCCGGCCTGGCCGGCGAGCGTCGAAAGCGAAGGCGGCGGCGCAGCAGCCGGTGCAGCCGTCGCCGCGTGAGCGGCAGGCAAGGCGGATGCATTCATGGCAGGTTCTCCGGGCGCTTGTCGGGGAACGCCCGTTCCAGCAAGCCGCGCAGCAACTCGGCCACGGTCACGCCCTGGCCGAAGGCGGCGATCTTGATGCGTGCACGTAGCGCGGGCGTCACGTCGAGCGTCAGGCGGGCCGTATAAAGGTCGCCCTTGTTGAGCGCATCGGCATCGCCCTGGCGAATCCACGCCTCGGCGTGCGGATTCGCGGGCGGACGTGCGCCGATGCCGACGCGCTTGCTGCGCGGGCTGCTCATGTCGGCCACCGCAGCAGTTCATCGGTGAGCACGGCGATCTCGCGGGCGGCGGCGCTGTCGGGCGCCGTCTCGCGGGCGAGCCGGCCAGCGGCCACGCTGTCGGCGAAGACGATGCGCTGGCGCACTTCGCTGCGCAGCGCCGGCAGCGGCTGTTCGGCCAGCGATTGCCGCGCTTCCCTGCCGATGATGGTGGTGCTGACGCGCCGGTTGATGACGAAGGCCGCGTGCAGCGCAGGCCGGAACACCTGCGCTTCGCGGATCAGCGCCACCATCTCGGCGCTGGCCCACAGGTCATACGGACTGGGCTGCACGGGAATCAGCACGCGCTCGGCCGCCAGCAGCGCGGAACGCGCCAATGCGGCGATGCGCGGCGGGCCGTCGATGATGACGTGATCGGCGCGGCGGGCCAGCTCCGGCGCTTCCTGATGCAGCGTCTCGCGGGCGAGGCCCACGGTGCTGAACAGCCGGGGCAAGCCCTGCTGGCTTCTGCGCTGCGTCCAGTCCAGTGAGGAACCCTGCGGGTCGGCATCCAGCAGGATGACGTGCAGACCGCGCATCGCCAGTTCGCCCGCGATGTGCGTGGCGAGCGTGGTCTTGCCGACGCCGCCTTTCTGATTGAGAAGCGCGAAGATCATGACGCGGCCTCCCATGCTGGAAAGCGGGGATTCACCTGCCCTGCAAAACGCTGTTCGCTGTGCCGTTTGGCGGTTGTCCACCGAAACGGTGCGCTTCTACTAAAAGTTAGAGATTTATAGTTAGGTAAGTTAGAGAGGCCGAAAACCCGCGCCATTACTGGCTTTGCGGCGTTTTCGTACTCCTGATAGCACGATAGGCGTACTCCCGATAGCACGATACCGGGTACTCCTGATAGCACGAGGCCGTCCACAGCTTTTCCCGCAGTTATCCCCGTGCCGTATGCAGCACGGGCCGGAAGGTCAGCAGTTCGGTGTTGTCGTCCGGCATGCGCTCGATGCCGAGGACGTAGCCGGGTAACGACTGCCGTGCCACCAGCACGCGCAGGTCGTAGGCGAAGTCCGAGAAGCGAGCCGCGCTGCCGGATTTGCGATGCAGATGCCGGAAGTCGAATTGCCAGCCGTGTTCCTGCCGCCCGCCGTGCTTGCGTACCAAGCGGTACAGCCAGCGTTCGATGCCGCCCTTCAAGCGGAAATAATCCGGGTCGATGGTCAGCACCAGGGCGGCGTCGAGCACGCCGGCATAGAACCAGTCCGGCAGGATCAGCTCGATGCCCAGCGGCGTGCCGCTGGCATCGGCCAGTTCGCGCCATTCGTTGATCCACGAAAAGCGATGCAAGCGCCTGCCCGTGGTTTCTCGGATGGACGTGGCCACACTGGTCGATTGCAGCCGGTCGAGCGCCGCTTTCAGGCGCAGGTAGTCGTTGAGGGATGTGCCGCGCCCGATGAAGCGCAGGATCTCGTAGGGCGTGGCGTGTATCCAGCGCGACGGGCGAATGCCCGCGTCGCGTGCCTCCACGATCTGCGAGGCCGCCCAAATCAAAACGTCGGCATCCCATATCGTGGCGATGCCGTGCTCGGCCGTGCCTTCCACGCGGATGGTGATGTTCCCGCTGCGGAAGTCGATCGGCGCGATGCGCCGCGACTTCGCCAGCGAGAAGAATGGAAAGGCCATCAAGTCCTGGCTGTCGCGTGGCGCCATGTCGCCCGGCAGCGCGCGGAACAGGTCGAGCTGTTCGCACTGCGGCAAGGCTTGCCCTGGAGGGCCGGACATGGCGAAGGCCACCCACGCGCCGACGATCAGCGGCCATCACGGTAGTCACCCGCGTGGCGTTCGGCGTATTCCGGGTCGGATGTAGCCTCGTAGCTGCGCTGGTCGGCCCAGGCATCGAGGTCGCTTACTGCGTACATGACGCGGCGACCGAACTTGCGGAACTTCGGGCCACCGCCGATCACGCGCTGCTTCTCCAGCGTGCGAGGACTGAGGCGCAGATACTCGGCGGCTTCGTCGTTGGTCAGGTAGCGTTGGGGCTGCGAGGGCGCAGCGACAGTAGCGGCGGCAGGCCGCAAGGGAGAGGGTCGCATGGGGTGTACCTCCATCAAGCCCGGCCACACCACGCGGCCGGATAGAGGCACTTTCAAGAAAGCAAGGCTTCTTGCTAAGGGACGATTTGCAGGGGGCGCGAAACGTCCCCCCTCCTAATGCGACGGGAACGGCGGAAGCTGTGCCAGGCGGCGGTAGCCGCCGCGCATCAGCGCATCGCCCCGGCGCACCAGGCGCCGCACGCGGGCACGCAAGGCGCTGTCTTTGTGCCAATCGGCCGCGACGGCATCAACGCCGAACAGCCCCTCGGCAACCTCGCGCAAAGACGCGCCCGCCAGGGTCGCGTCTAGTGCCTGCAAGGTGTGCAGTTCCAGCACTGCGGCGTGCGTGGGCCGCGAGCGGGTCGCCGCCGCAGGCGCGGCCCCGGTTGCAGTGGACAACGCATCCAGCCCAGCCGCCAGTGCGCGATAGCGTGCGCAAGGCGTAGTGCAGCCTCGGATGGCGTAGAGGTAGGCCATTCCGTCGGCCATGCTCGGCGTGAGCGCGAGCCGCACGCAGCAGCCAGGCCATTGCGTCGTCAGCACCAGGCGCTTGCCATCATGGATCAGGTGCTTGCGTCCTGGGACGTTCCAGAATTCGAAGGCATCGGCATCCGGCGGCGGGTCGTCGTCCGGGTAGAGCTGGATCACGCCATCGTGATCGGGGAACCACGCCGGATGCGCGTCGCGTGCATCCAGGGCGGGATCTTCCAGCAGGCGCAAGCCCCAACGATGCGCCGTATCTGGTCGGCGGCGACGGTGCAGCCAGTCGTGCCGGTAGTCAGGGTTTCGGCGCAGGTACTCCCAGGCCAGCGCGGGGCCGCCCTGGTGCAGAACGTAGAGATAAGCCGCTGTCGGATACCAGTGTTCGACGCTGCGATCAGTCATGACGGAACCTCCCTGTGCTTGGGGTGCGTCGCCTGGATTCCGTCGTGCGGGAGCTATCGAATCACCATCAGGTTGTCATCGAAATCGGGGTAAGCTGTAACTACTGGTGTCAAGACAGATTCGCTCCGGGGCATTGCTGAAATCGTCTGAATGCGACGGCTGCGCCGCCACGAAAATGGTGCGCGGCATGGCGCACGGTGCAGCAGCCCGCGCCAAAGATCATGACTGTTTGCGTCAGAAGCGCACCGCTTCGGTGCAAGGATGTGGATTCAGACCTGCCCGGTCTTGGGTAAGACCGAAATAGTCACGATGCGCCCGTTTGACCCGGCTGCGCTGGCTTGCATCAATCCATGATCGAGCCGTTTTCCTGCGCCAGCCGCACGTATTCCGATAGTTGCCGCACAGGTTGAAAGTAACTGTCGCGCATCACGGGCCGCTTGCATGGCCCGACGATGGCAGCCAGATCGGACAGCTTCACCGTTCCCAAGGCGGGCATCCCGATCCCGAGGTCGATCAGGCCGTAGGCCGTATCGCCATCGGTAGGATCGAGCGCGGCCAGCAACCAGGTTGCGTGCGCGTCCGGGGTGAATAGCCGCACCACGGGCATCGGGTCGATGCTCCGGCCGGCGGCGCGCGCCTCGCCAACGGCGAGCAGTTGTGCGTGCTGTTCGGCAGTGATGAGCGGTTGGGTCATGGTTGGCATTCCCACGAATCCGACGATGCAAGGAGGAGCCTTCCTGCCAAAACACGGAAGCGGCGAAATGGATGCGTGCTTTCGTGCGGAAGCACGAAGGCGTAAGCCGTCGAATCCGTACAGGCACGGAAGCGCAGAAGCGGAATTGTGCAGGCCATGAAAGACACGGATGTGGCTCCACGGGTTTGAGGAAATCCGCATATGCGGATTTCCGTAAAAGCACGAAAGCGTGCCTCTCAGTCATAAATGAACACTATAGATTGTAGCCCTATAGGGCGCAATGGACTGTCATCTTGGTTTTTATGGGGAAACCAAGTTGGTGACAGCGAAACACTCATTGGCGACGGCGATACGGACAGTCAGGAAGGCGCGGGGCTTGAGCCAGGAAGCGTTTTCGGACGTGTCTAGCCGCACCTACATGAGTTCGCTGGAGCGCGACTTGAAAAGCCCGACCCTGCACAAGCTGACCGAGCTGTGCGAGGTCATGGAGGTGCATCCGCTCACGCTGCTGACACTGGCCTATGCCGGCGACAGCACGGATAAGACCGATGAGCTGCTGGCGCGGGTACGCCAGGAGCTTGAGGCGGTGTTGAAAGAGCGCAGCACGCCGTAGCGCGCGTCGGCGTGTAAGACTGGAGTCCGCAAGCGGAGCGCGTAGCGCCACAGGCGCGAAGGCGTGAGGGATTGAAGCCGCATGGCCGTGACGGCTTGCCGGCACGGGGCGCAGCCCGAAAGCCCGGCGGTGCTAGCAGCGCCGACACGCCATCTTGGATTTGCCTCCACGGGCATTGAACCTGCTGAATATGACTGCGGCAATACCGGAACCAGAAACGATCGGGCGCGAGCTGACGGTTTCCCGCTGCCGCGTGTTCGGTGCTGCGATAAGCAGCGCTGCACCCCGCCGCAATGGGCGGGGTGCTTGGGGTAGCCGTCAGGCCGCTTGCGGCCTGCTGCGTGACCAGATCAGATCGTGCGTGCCGTCCTCGCCTTCGATCAGGCGAGCATAGACCGGAGCCGGGAATGAAGGATCGTCGAGGGTCACGGACTTGTATTCCCGCCCGGCTTCGCTGGTCTTGTTCCACGCCGCGCCGATGTCGTGGCCGGCGGCCTGGAGGCGGAAGTCGGGGGCGTTCTCGCTGCTGCCCTTGTCGTTGGGAACCAGCTTGACCTTGACGCTGAGCGTCAGGGTGCGAAGCGTGCCGGTGAAGCCGTCTTTGTCTGCGGTGAAGGTGCCGATGTTGGCCATAATGATTTCTCCTTTCGGTTGAACAAGGTTCGCGCCCATCGCGTCCTTGTTGTGATCCGGCCGGCGGGGGGGGGGCGGGCTGGCTGCACCGCTTGCGGTCGCAACGCAGTGGAGAGCCGGGAGGCGAAAAGAATTTGTCCCGCGAGGAATGCGCGCAGCGCAGGGGAAATTGTTTTCGCCGGACGGTTGCAGCCATGAAGCCCGAGGCGCAGCCGCGCCCCCGCCAGGATTCATAACAACACAAGGACGCCTTGGGCCGAACCGCACCGAAAGGAGATGTGGCCGACTCGGCATCCCCGCACGAAGGCTTCTCCGGCTCGCCCGCTGACGTGGGCCAGGTCAACCACCCGACGACAGGCGAGAACGCCCCTGCCGCACCTTGCGGCGCCGGTCTTGAGGCGTGGCGTGGAAGTTCCATAGCGATGCCGGACGGGATATCCGTGAACCGTCCTTCGTGACGTGATGGGCGAGAACCACTAGCGTTGAGGACGGCACGCAACTGCACAACCCGCCGCAGCAAGCGCCAGCGTGTTCGCCAGCGCCCCGCCCATTGCGGCGGGGCGCTGGCCGGGCCGGTTCGGCGGGACCGAGGGGCGCCAAGCCACGCGCGGCGGGGATAGCCCGCAGGGCTTTCCCCTGGAGGCAAGCGCAGCGCGCAGCGCCGCAGGCGCGAAGGCGTGAGGGATTGAAGCCGAATGGCCGTGACAGCGAAGTCGGCACGGGGCGCAGCCCGAAAGCCCGGCGGCGCATCGCGCCGACACGCCCAGGCCGTTCTTTCAGGAGCCTGGGGGCTTGTCCAATCAGGACTACCCCAGGCTGCTGCCGCCTTGAGCAGCGCCGCCAGCTCGGGCCGCTATGGCTTCAACCTGCGCAGCACCCGCGTTGCTCCTGGATCGGCGGGCATGGCACCGAGCCAAAGGAACAGAACACACAACAATCTCCCGGCTTCGGGCGCAGCAGCGTATGACAGGCCGAGCACTCGTAATAGAACTGGCAGGCATCCGTTGGCATGGTTTCCTGCTTGGCATGACCGCAGCGCGGGCAGGTCAGCACGGATTCGAGATTGACGATACTCATGGTGGCGCTACTTCTGCACAGTGGACGGGTAGCCCGCGCTTGTTGTCGCTTGGGTCAAAGTTTCTGGCTTGGTCTTGTCAGCGTCATAGGTGACGGTGGCCGTCTTCTTGTCGAAATCGACGTGAACAGCATTGACGCCAGACACCTTTTCCAGCGACTTCTTGACCGTCAACGGGCATAGCGCACAGGTCATGTTCTGCACGGACAGCGTGATGGATTTCGGGGTGGCAGCCAGCACCGCGAGCGGCAAGGCCGCCAGCAAAGCGATCAGCAGTTTGCGCATGAGCGTCTCCTTTCAGTAAAACAGCGGGGCCAGCCACGGAACGGCCAAGAGACCGACCAGCAACGCCGCGACAATCCAGAACACGAGCCGTTGGCGTGCGCGCGTGCGAGGGGCGGCACATGACGTATCCGGCGCACAGACTTGCGGCACCAGATAGAGCTGGCGGAAGGTCAGCCCGAGAAACAGCAGCGTCAGGCCGATAAAAATGGGTCGATACGGCTCCATCGCCGTGAGGCCAGCGACCCACGTGCCGCCGATCCCGAGCGTCAGCAGCACGAGCGGCCCGACACAGCACACCGACGCACCGATGGCGGCCAATACGCCCGCGATCAACGAGCCCTTCCCGGTGAGTTGTGCCATAGAGATCCCCATGAACCTGTTTGCCCAAGTGTTACTCTACATTCCGTACCTAGGTACGGAATCAAGGGAAATCTGATGACAGCCGATCTAACCATCAGCAGGCTGGCGGAAGCTGCCGGGGTGAACATCGAGACAATCCGCTACTACCAGCGGCGCGGCTTGCTGGACGAGCCACCCAAACCGCAGGGCGGTCATCGACGCTACGAACCGGGGCAGGTGAAGCGCGTACGGTTCATCAAGCGCGCGCAGGCGCTGGGCTTCACCTTGGACGAGGTGGGCGCCCTGCTGACTCTCGACGCGGCGTGCGCCTGTAGCGAGACGCGGGCGCTGGCGGTGCGCAAGCTGAGTCTGATCGAACAGAAGATGGCCGATCTCGCGGCCATGCGGCAGGCGCTGGCCAGCTTGGTGCAGCAGTGCGATGCCGGGGGTAGACATGCTTCCTGCCCGATCATCGACGTGCTGGAGTGTGATTGAGGCCCGTCTCCCAGGAATGAGGGCGGCGAAGTGCGTTGGGCTGTTGGCCTTCAACACCGGGCGCGGCCACTGCCGCGCCCGGATTTTTGAGTCCACCGGCCCCAGCAAAACGCTGGGGTCGGCGCTGGCGTCATCCCTTCGTCTCGATGAGCCACCACACGGCACGCGGCAAGACGCGGCCTGTGATGGGATGAATGTCGGTGAGGTCGGCGCAGGCCGTCCAGCCCAAGGGCGGACGGTAGCCGCGCACGTCGCCATCGCCGTGCCAGCGGCGGGCGCGTACCGTGCCGGGGGCGTAGATCGCCGCCATGCGCGGGCGGCTGATGGTGGTGCGGGTCATGGGGGTGTCTCCTTCCAGCGAAGCGCCCCGGTTGAGGCCGGGGCGCATGCCTTCGGCGCGGATCAAGCGGCCAGCGCCTCGGCGGGTTCATCCGCCATTGCCTCGGCGTCCTCCGGGGCGTCCTGCTCCGGGCCTGCCTCCTGCGGGCCTGCGGCCTTGAAGATGGCGGGCATCCAGCCGGTGCCATCGGCCAGCCGTTCGGCCTCGCTGGCAATGTCGGCCTTCTTCAACTTCGCCAGCCGGGTGACGTGCTGCGGCGCGTACTCGCCCACGGCATCCAGAATCACGGCCTTAGGAACGTGCTTGAAATAGCCTTCTGCGGTCGGCTGCCACCATGCGGCCATGTCTAGGCCCACGGCCTGCGCCAATTCCTCGCCGGGTTGCTGCACCGTGGCGCGGGGCGTCACCACGTCCACCGTGGAAGCCACGCATACGGCCAGCAGCCGCACCAGTTCGTCTTGCGGCTTCGCCAGCAGCGCGGCGAACAGTTCGGCGCTGTCCTCCGGCAAGGCTTCGCCCGCCACCTGTTGCAGTTCGCGCAGTGCCACGGCGGCGGGCGATTCCGGCCAGTCCGGGACCATGCCTTCCAGCCGGTCTTGCACTTTCAAGCTCACGCCCAGCGGCAGGTCGTGGCCGTAGTGGCTGCCCTGCAAGATGGTCTGCACCATGCCATGCACCACGGCAGCCAGCGCGGCTTGCGGGTGCCGGGCGACTTCGATTTGCAGCGCGGCGGTGCGGTGGGCGCTCAACCGCTGCGCCAGCCGGTCAGACATGGCGGCGATCTTGGGCTGTTCGTCGTCCTCGCCTTCGTCGTCGTTTCCGGCTTCGCCTTCGCCGCCGAAACCCTGCCGCAAGCGTTCCAGCGTGCGCAGCGCCTTGGCTTCGGCCTCACGCATCAGGCCGCGATGAATCACGGTTTCGCCGTTGCGGTCGATGGTGACGATAGCCCCGGCTGCGGCCTTCACGTTCGGACTGTAGTCCTGCAAGCCATCTTCAAGCGCCTGCAATTGCTCGCCCACGGCTTCGCCTTCCTCTTGCAGCGCGTCGGCCTTGTCCTCGTCCTCGGCGTCCAGCGCGGCATCCACGGCTTCGGCCAGTTCGTGCAGCTTGGCTTGCAGCTTCTCGATGCGTGCGGCTTCGCGCTTGTTCGGTTCGCGGCGCTCCTTCGGTGCGCGTTGGAAGGCGTGCAGGTCGGAATGGGTCATTCCCGGCGTGGCATCCACCCATGCCCAACCTTCGGCGCGAACATTGGCGGCAATGCCTGCCAGCCGGTCTTGCGCCAGCCGTTCCAGCAACGCGGCATCGGTCAGATACACGCCTGCGTCATCTTCGGCGAACAGGTCACGGCGGATGCCGCCGCCTGCGGCTTCGTAGCTGTCCAGCCCGACGAAGCGCACCAGCGGATGCCGGTAGGCGTCGATTTCCCGTTCGGTCAGGCGTTCGCGCAAGTGCGAGGGATGGCGCTGCCATTGCGGGGCATCGTAGAACGCGGCTTCCTGCGCGGCGTGATCGTCGGTGATGGCAAGGGCCATCAACTGGTCAAGGCTCACGGCATCGGCGCGATAGTCGGCCATCAATCGCGGTGACACGTTGGCGAGTTTCAAGCGGCGCTGCACCACCAGCGGCGTAACGCTGAAATCTGCTGCAATGTCCTCGATGGGCCGGCCTTCGGCCACCAGCGCGGCGAAGGCTTCAAACTGGTCTGCCGGGTGCATGGCCTCGCGCTGCACGTTTTCGGTGAGGCTGGCCGTGCGGGCGGTGCCATCGGCCACCAGCAGGCAAGGCACTTCCCATTCCTTGCTGATGCGATGCTTCTTTGCCAGCAGCTTCAAGGCGGCGAGGCGACGGCCACCGGCCACGACTTCGTAATGCTCGCCATCGGCGGATGCAATCACGATCAGGTTTTGCAGCAAGCCGACACGTTGGATGGATGCGGCCAGTTCGGGGATGGACATGCGCGGGGTCTTGCGCACGTTGCGGCCGGTGGGGCGCAGCACCAGCCGCGACAGCGGAACCAGAATCAGGTTCTTGGTCGGGTCGGCGGCTTCCAGCGGGATAGCTGCGGCGGTATTGACGGCGCGGGCTTCGGTTTGGGTGATGGCGTTCATGGTGATAACTCCTTGCGGTTAGGAAATGCAGCAGCGAAAGAAGCGGCAAGGGCTGCTGCCTGCCCCTGCCGCGTGGGGAATCAGGCTTTCAACTGGCGCAGGCCATCGGCCAGCAGCCACAGGGCGCGGTTCAGGCGCACATCGGAATCAATGCCCTGCACGGGGCGGGTACGTTGGCGGCGTCCGTTGGCGCTGCGGCCATGCAATCCGCCTTTGGTCAGGTTCTCCTGCGTGCGGTTGAACACGCTCCACAAGTCCGGGCGGCGGTCGTCGAACCGGCGCGGCATCAGGATTTGCGATTCGGTGATGGGTGCAGGCTTGTCGGGATCGTCGTACTTGAGCGACAGCGCAGCGCGGGCGAACACTTCGGCCTCGCCTTCGTCCAGCGTGATGCTGCGCATCAGGTCACGGGATTCCTTCACTCGCTCAAAGCCGCTCAACACCTCGAAAGCGCCTTCGATGACGTGCCCGGCCACGTCGCCTTTGTGGGGTACGCGCACATCCGCCACGGTGTCGCCGCACACAAGGCCATTGCTGCACACGAACCGGAACATCCCGGCCAGCATCTGATAGCTGCTGGTGCCGTCGTGCGAGTTCAGCAACACGATTTCATTAGCTTCCGCGCCGTTGATCTGGCTGGCGTGGCGCAGGCGAATCATGTGTTTGGTGTGCTCGCGGCGGCCTTCATCGCGCACGCGGGTCTGCGTCACCATGAAGGGTTGAAACCCCTCCTTGCGAAGCTCGGTCAGCACCGTGGCGGTGGGGATGTAGCTGTACCGCTCGGAACGGCTCTCGTGTGGGGCATCCGCGAAGATGGACGGGGCCACGCGGCGAATCTGGTCATCGGACAGCGGGTAGTCGCTGCGCAGCGACGGGGAACGGGAAGCGAAACGGGATGCGAGTTGCATGGTCTTTCTCCTGACGAAAAGGGTTTGCTGTTCAAACCGCACACCGGATTCCTAGATTCGGAGCCCAGCCTTTCGGCTGTTCGGTGCGGTTGGCACGAGGAACCCGGTTGGCCCTGTTGCCACCGTCTTTCCTGAGTTCATCGCCCGCGACGGTCAGGAGCGCGCGAACGGGTGCCGTCAAGGAGGCAAGCGCAGGGTTGGTGCGGCCCGCAGGCGAAGCCGAGGACACGGCCCTGCGCGCCTTGACGGCGCACGGGCGCGGGCTACAGTCGCGGACAAGGTGATGAAGTCAGGGGAGACGGCTGGACAAGGCAACGGCCTTCCCTGTGTGCCGAACCGCACGGCAAGCGAAGCGCGCAGGCCCGAAGCTGGAAGCCGGGCCGGAGGCGTCAGCCGAGCGGAGCGAGGGAACGATGGAAGCCCGTCAGGGGCGAAACCCCGCAGGGGGTTCGATGCGCAGCACGACAGCGCGACCGGCCATGTTTCTTGGCCGGGGACGCCCGGATTTCAAAGCTCGATGCACAAGCTCATTCGCCAAGCATCGGGAAGCAGAGCCAGTTGTGCCGGTGATTGCTGCGGTCTGGCCGATCCCGCGTAGCCGGTTCGGCGGTCTTTGAGGGGCGCCAAGCATCGCGCGGCGGGGATGGCCCGGAGGGCTTTCCCCTGGAGGCAAGCGCAGCGCCCCGTCAGGGGCGCGAAGGCATCACGCCGAGTCGTCAGGACACAGGCTGGATTCCGCAACCGGCATCCAAGGCGAAGTCGAGTTCAGGTAGTAGCGCCTGCCACGCGCATACAGCCCCGAAGGCTCGGTAGGCTGGTAGAACCCGGTGACGCGGCGCCGGAACTGCGCACCAAACTCGTTGGTGTAGATCACCGCGTCGCCGATCTTGAAGCGTAAGGGTTGTCCGTTCTCCGGCGCGAACGGCTTGAGCGCATCGTGTTGCGCCGTGATTTCGATGATGTAGTCGTGATGGCTGCTCATGGCATGGATCTCCTGCAAAGGTTGAGAAAGCACAAGGAGCGCCTTGCGGCGCTTCCAGGGCCGAGTCAGACAGCGATCCGCCCGGCCAGCCGCGCATCGCGTGCGTAGGCGCTCAACCGCTTCTCGGCTCGGAAAGACAGGTCGCGCTCGATCGGCAGGCCCAGCCCGCCGCGCACCGTCGCCAGTTCGCCCAAGCTGACCCAGCCGATTTCCGGCATCCCCAAGCCCAGGTCGCAAAGACCAAAGGCGTGGTCGTGGTCGTCGGGATCAATCTCGGTCAGCAGCCAGGTCGCGCCGCCATCCGGCGTGAACAGCTTGACCACGGGCGCCGGATCGAAGTCCGGGTTCTCCAGCGATTCGCGGCCGTTGGCCAGCAGCACGACGCGCTGCTCGTCAGTGATGAGTGCGTTGTTCATGGTGAACTCCTGAAGGGTTGCCGGGCGGAATTGCCCGACCCTTCCGGGGCACGGCGCAGCGCAAGCAGTCAGGGGTCAACGACGGCCGCCAGGACGCAAGCGCCATCGGCACGCAGCCCTTGACGGCGAGCACGCCGTGGCACGATGAAGGGAACAGCAAGACCGCCTCCCTTACACCTCCATATGCGTCGGTTTTAGGCGAGCAGAGCACCCAGGTCGGAGGCGCCAGGGGGCATAGCCGGATGGCCGTGATTCGACACGAAGCGCGGGACACAGCCCGCGAACCCGATGGCGGCACGCCGGGGCGCTACGAGGTTCTGTTTGCTGGTTTCTTGCACAATGATTCAATAAATGTTGTATTATCGAACCATGAACGAAGATCAAGCTGTTTCCGCCCTCGGTGCCCTGGCCCACACCCAACGCCTGCGCGTGTTCCGCGCCTTGGTCGTCGCAGGCCCCGAGGGGCTGACGCCCAGCGTCTTGGCCGACCAGCTCGACGTGGCCCGCAACTCTCTGTCCTTCCATCTGAAGGAGCTGGCTCACGCTGGCCTCGTCACCATCGAACAGCAAGGGCGCAACCTGATCTATCGCGCCGACTTCGCGCAGATGAATAGTCTGCTTGGCTACATGACCGAGCACTGCTGCCAGGGCGGCGTATGCGAAGTCACTGAATCTCCCTCCACCTGTGCCTCCTGCTGAAAGGAACTCTCCATGAAGCGCTTCCACGTCCACCTGCACGTCGATGACTTGAACCGCAGCATCGGCTTCTATTCCCAACTATTCGCGGCGCAGCCTGCGCGCGTCGAAGGCGACTACGCGAAGTGGATGCTCGAAGACCCGCCGGTCAACTTCGCCATCTCCACGCGCGGCAGCAAGCCGGGCATCGACCACCTGGGTATCCAGACCGACGACGCCGAGGAACTGGCCGCCCTGAAAATCCGTGCACAAGCCGCCGACATGGAGTTGCTCGACGAAGGCACGACCACCTGCTGCTACGCACGCAGCGAGAAGCATTGGGTCACCGATCCGCAGGGTATTGCCTGGGAGCACTTCCACACGTTAGGCAGCATCCCGGTCTTCCATGAAGCGGCCTCAGTCACGACACCGATCATCGCACCGGCTTGCTGCACAGCAAGCCCCCGTTCTTCCTGCTGTTGAGAAAGCACACCATGACCACAGAGGCCGCATACAACGCACTGTTCATCTGCACGGGCAATTCCGCACGCTCCATCCTCGCCGAAGGCATCCTCAACAAACTGGGCCAAGGGCGCTTTCGGGCGTACTCGGCAGGTAGCCAGCCCAAGGGCGAAGTGCATCCGCTGGCGCTCGCCACGCTGGAGCGGCTGCACATGCCAACGACTGGCTACCGCAGCAAAAGCTGGGATGAGTTCGTAGCGCCGGGGGCGCCGGTGTTCGACTTCATTTTTACCGTCTGCGACAACGCCGCCGGCGAGGCGTGCCCGTTTTGGCCGGGCAAGCCGGTATCGGCTCACTGGGGCGTGCCCGATCCGGCAGCCGTCGAAGGCAGCGAAGAACAACGACTCAAAGCGTTCAAGGATGCCGCGCTGATCTTGCGCCGCCGCATCGAGCTGTTTCTCTCGCTGCCACTGCAACGCCTGGACGCCATGTCGCTGCAACGCGAGTTGCGAAACATCGGCCAAGAGTGAAGAGCGTCATTTCATCAACAACCAATTTGAAAGGACACCCCATGCCAAACATCCAGATTTTCGACCCGGCGCTGTGTTGCAGCACCGGCGTATGTGGCGTTGAAGTGGATCAAAACTTGGTGAACTTCGCCGCCGATGTGGATTGGGCCAAGCAACACGGTGCTCAGGTCGAACGCTTCAACCTGGCACAGCAACCCCTCGCTTTCGCCGAAAACCCGACAGTGAAAGGCTTTTTACAACGCTCGGGCCAAGAGGCGCTGCCCCTGGTTCTGGTCGATGGTGAGGTGGCCTTGGCCGGTCGCTACCCCAGCCGAAGCGAATTGACCCGCTGGGCTGGCATCGAGGCGCCCGAAGCCTCGCCAGCCCAAAACGCCTGCTGCTCTGGCGGCCGCTGCTGCTGAACAAGGAGATCCCATGCACTTCCTGACCCAGCCGCCTCGCTTCCTGTTTTTCACCGGCAAAGGGGGCGTCGGCAAGACCTCCATCGCCTGCGCAACGGCCGTGCAACTGGCGACCCAGGGCAAGCGTGTGCTGCTCGTCAGTACCGACCCGGCTTCCAACGTGGGGCAGGTTTTCGGCGAACGCATCGGAAACCACATCACGACGATTGCCGCCGTGCCGAATCTATGGGCACTGGAAATCGACCCGCAGGCAGCCGCGCAAGCGTACCGTGACCGCATAGTCGGCCCAGTGCGAGGCGTGTTGCCCGATGCGGTAGTGGATGGCATCGAAGAATCCCTGTCGGGTGCCTGCACCACGGAAATCGCCGCCTTCGATGAGTTCACGGCCCTGCTGACCGATGCGGCGCTGACGCAGGATTACGCGCACATCATTTTCGACACAGCCCCTACCGGCCACACCATCCGCCTGCTGCAACTGCCGGGCGCATGGAGTGGCTTTCTGGAAGCAGGCAAAGGCGATGCGTCGTGCCTGGGGCCGCTGGCGGGCCTGGAAAAACAGCGCAGTCAGTACAAGGCTGCGGTAGAGGCGTTGGCTGATCCCTTGCGTACTCGCCTCGTGCTGGTTGCCCGTGCGCAGCGCCCCACGCTGCGCGAGGCGGCCCGCACCCATGAAGAACTGGCCGCTATCGGCCTGTCACAGCAACACCTGGTCATCAACGGCGTATTTCCTGCCAGCGAGGCCGAAACCGATACGCTTGCCGCTGCCATCTACGAAAAAGAGCAGGCTACGCTGGCCGCCATTCCGTCTGTCCTCCAGGCGTTGCCTCGGGATCAGATCGCGCTCAAGCCGTTCAACCTCGTGGGCCTCGACGCTCTGCGCCACCTGCTGGTCGATACCGACGCCACGTATGGCGCCGATGCCATCGAGCTGCCCGACCAGATCAATGCACCGGACTTGTCCGCCCTGGTCGATGAAGTCGCTGCCGATGGGCACGGTCTGGTCATGGTGATGGGCAAAGGCGGCGTGGGCAAGACCACGCTGGCCGCCGCCATTGCCGTGGAGCTGGCGGGCCGGGGCCTGCCCGTGCATCTCACTACCTCCGACCCGGCTGCACATCTGGCCGACACGCTGGAAGGTTCGCTTCCCAATCTGGCTCTCAGCCGCATTGACCCCCAGGAAGCCACGGCACGCTATCGCCAGCATGTGATGGACACCAAGGGCGTGCAGCTCGATGCCGAAGGCCGCGCCTTGCTGGAAGAAGACCTGCGCTCGCCCTGCACCGAGGAAATCGCGGTGTTCCAGGCATTCTCCCGTGCCATCCGTGAAGGGGGCAGAAAGTTCGTGGTGATGGACACCGCGCCCACGGGCCACACCTTGCTGCTGCTCGACGCCACCGGCGCATACCACCGCGACATCGCCCGGCAGATGGGTGAGACGGGCGTTCACTTCACGACGCCGATGATGCAGTTGCAAGACCCGAAGCAGACCAAGGTGCTCATTGTCACCCTGGCCGAAACCACGCCCGTGCTGGAAGCGGCCAACCTGCAAGACGACCTGCGCCGCGCGGGCATCGAGCCGTGGGCCTGGATCGTTAACAACAGCGTGGCGGCCGCACATCCGCATTCCCCGCTGCTGCGCCAGCGTGCACGCAACGAGTTGCGGGAAATCGACGCCGTGGCCACACAACATGCCCGACGCCATGCTGTCGTGCCGCTTCTGACCGAAGAGCCGGTGGGAGTGGAGCGTCTGCGGGCTTTGGCAAACAGGAAAACCTCATGAATCACGACAGCCCCCAAAGCGGGCATTCGATGCTGAACACGCCATCGCGCCTGTCCTTCCTGGATCGCTATCTCACCGTCTGGATTTTCGCCGCGATGGCGCTGGGTGTTGCATTGGGCACGTTCTTCGACGGCTTGCCCGATGCGCTCAATGCGCTCTCGATCGGCACGACCAACGTCCCGATCGCCATCGGCCTGATCCTGATGATGTACCCGCCGCTGGCCAAGGTGCGCTACGAGACGCTACACGAGGTCTTCGCCGACCGGCGCGTGCTGCTGCTGTCACTGGTGCAGAACTGGATCATCGGGCCGGTGCTGATGTTCGTGCTGGCGGTGATTTTCCTACGCGACCAGCCGGAATACATGACCGGCCTGATCCTGATTGGACTGGCACGCTGCATTGCTATGGTGCTTGTGTGGAACCAGTTGGCGCGTGGTGATAACCAGTACGTCGCGGGCCTGGTCGCCTTCAATTCGATCTTCCAGATCCTGTTCTTCTCGACCTATGCCTGGTTCTTCCTTTCGGTGCTGCCGCCTGTGTTCGGCCTGCAAGGCAGCGTCATCGACGTGGGCTTTTGGACGATCACCGAGGCGGTACTGATTTACCTGGGCATCCCGTTCCTGGCCGGCTACCTGACCCGGCGCTCGCTGATTCGACGCAAGGGCCAGGACTGGTACGAGCGTGCATTCCTGCCGCGGATCAGTCCCATCACGCTGGCGGCGCTACTGTTCACCATCGTGGCCATGTTTAGCCTCAAAGGTGCCGACGTGGTGCGCCTGCCGATGGACGCGCTAAAGATTGCCGTGCCGCTGACACTCTACTTCGTGATCCAGTTCCTCATCAGTTTCTTCATGGGCCGGCTGATCCAAGCCGACTACCCACGCACCACCGCCATCGCCTTCACTGCCGCAGGCAACAACTTCGAGTTGGCCATCGCCGTGGCTATCGCGTCGTTCGGCCTGGCTTCGCCTGTCGCCTTCACCACGGTGATCGGGCCGCTGGTGGAAGTGCCGGTGCTCATCCTGCTGGTGCATGTCGCCTTGCGGTTGGGCCGCCGGTGGCGGCTCAAGGGCGCCAGCATGTATTCCGCCAACCCCACGAATCCCTGAACCGAGGCAATGGCATGAGCCAGATCACCATCTATCACAACCCCGACTGCGGTACGTCGCGCAACGTGCTGGGCTTGATTCGCAACAGCGGCGAAGAGCCGACCATTATCGAATACTTGAAAACACCGCCCGACCGCGAGACGCTGAAAACGCTGATCGCCGCGATGGGCGTGCCAGTGCGTGCGGTGCTGCGCGAGAAAGGCACACCTTATGCGGAATTGGGCCTGGATGATTCCAAATGGAGCGACGAACATTTAATCGACTTCATGCTCCAGCACCCCATCCTCATCAACCGCCCCATCGTGGTCACGCCGTTGGGCACACTGCTGTGCAGACCTTCGGAAGCGGTGCTGGGCATCCTGCCCCAGCCGCAGCGCGGTGCATTCAGCAAGGAAGACGGCGAAGCCGTCGTGAATGCGGAAGGCCGCCGTGTCTGAATCCAGAATCGACCTACCCAATATCGACACCGCGCTGTTCCAGCAACCCGATGCCCAGCGGTTGATGGCACCCGAGCGTGCCACCCACGCGCCGCGCTTCCTGCTGCTTTACGGCTCGCTGCGCGAACGCTCGTTCAGCCGCCTGGCTGCCGAAGAAGCGGCACGCATCCTGAGCGCGCTCGGCGGTGAGACACGGATGTTCAACCCCTCGGGCCTGCCGCTGGTGGATGACGCGCCTCACGATCACCCAAAGGTCAGGGAACTGCACGAACTGGTGCAATGGGCCGAAAGCATGGTGTGGAGTTCGCCCGAGCGCCACGGTGCCATGACCGGCTTGATGAAGACCCAAATCGACTGGATTCCTCTGTCGGTCGGCGCGGTGCGCCCGACACAGGGCAAGACGTTGGCGGTGATGCAGGTGTCGGGTGGATCGCAGTCCTTCAACGCCGTTAACCAGATGCGCGTGTTGGGCCGCTGGATGCGGATGCTGACCGTCCCAAACCAGTCTTCGGTCGCCAAGGCATACCAGGAGTTCGATGAAGCGGGACGCATGAAGCCCTCGGCCTATTACGACCGCATCGTGGATGTGATGGAAGAGCTGATGAAGTTCACGCTGCTCACGCGCGACGTGGCGCCATATCTGGTAGATCGCTACAGCGAACGCAAGGAAAGCGCCGAAGCCCTGAGCCGGCGCGTCAATCAAGCAGCGATCTGAGAGCCGCCATCGCAGCAAAAAGGGGGCCGAAGCCCCCTCGGTCAAATCAGACCGCGTTCGGCGAAGGATATGGTGCTGCCACCCGCCACGATGATGTGATCCAGCGTGCGGACATCCACCAGCGCCAGCGCCTCCCTGAGCCGCTGGGTCAGTACCTTGTCGGCGCCGCTCGGTTCGGGGTTGCCGCTCGGATGGTTGTGCGAAACGATGACCGCTGCCGCATTGAGCCGCAGCGCCTCCTTGACCAGCTCGCGTGGATACACCGATGCACTGTCGATGGTGCCTCGGAAAAGCTCGCTGTATTCGATCAGGCGATGCTGCGTATCCAAGAACAGCACAGCGAAGACTTCATGCTCGAAACCAGCCAACTTGGCGCTCAGGTACTCCTTGACCGCCACCGGCGAACTGAACGACGCACCGCGCTGCATCTTGTACTCGATGGCCTGGCGTGCGGCCTCCAGAATTTGGTCGGCCGTCGCCAGCAGGTAGCGGCCCTGTGCATCGCGCACCATCAGCGAGGCATCGAACGAGGAAAAGGACAGTTGCGACATGATCGTGCTCCGGTTGCTCGGGCGGAATTGCCCGGAACCGTGGCCAGCACGGCGCAGCGCAAGCAGTCAGGGGTCGCAGACGGCCGCCAGGACGCAAGCGTGCATGGCACGCGCCGCCCTTGACGGCGAGAACGCCGTGATACGGTGAAGGGAACAGCAAGACCGCCCACACCCGCCCACTGCACACAGTCGGCTTTTGGGGCAAGCGGAGCACGCAGGCCCGAGAGGGCCGGAGGCGTCAGGGGTCAAAGCCGGATGGCCGCGATTCGGCACGAAGCGCGGGGCGCAGCCCGTGAACCCGACGGCGGCACGCCGGGACGCCCGACTGCTTGGGACAGGACTACTCGTTGTCGGTCTTGCGCTGCTCGATCTGCAACTGCGCCCGCTGCGTTGCCTGTTGCAGCCGCTCCACCAGCACGCCCCTCGGCGGCAAGGCGGTCAGATACTCGGCAACGTGGATGCCCGACTTGTCCAGCTCCAGCAATTCGATCTGCTCGCGCTTTTTGCCGGTGCAAAGGATGATTCCCAGCGGCGAGGCTTCCTCCGGCTCCCGTTCGTGCTTGTCCAGCCAGCGAAGGTATAGCTCCATCTGACCCTTGAAAGCCGCCTTGAACTCGCCGACCTTCAACTCCACTGCCACCAGCCGCCGCAGTTTGCGGTTGTAGAACAGCAAGTCAAGGTGGAAATCTTCGCCGTCAATTTGGATGCGCTTCTGCCGGGCAACGAAGCTGAAACCTGCGCCCAGCTCCAACAGGAAGGATTCCATTTCGCGGATGATCGCCGCCTCCAAGTCGCCTTCCTGCCATGTGTCCCGCAGTCCCAGGAAGTCGAGGATGTACGGGTCACGCATGACCAGGGCGGGCGACATGCGCTGCGCATCGCGCATCGTCGCCAGCTCCTGCGCGATCGTCTCGCCCGGCTTTTGGGACAGTACCGTGCGCTCGTACAGCATCGAGTCGATGCGCTCGCGCAGCGTCCGCACGCTCCAGCGTTCGGCGCTCGCCATCTGCGCGTAGTAGTCCCGCTGGAGTGGGTCTTTCAGCGGGATCAGGGCGATGAAGTGCGTCCAGCTCAATTCTCGTATCAGTGATACGAGAATCTTCTCGTCGGGGAAGGTGGCCGCGAACTGCACCATACGGCGCAGGTTCTGCTCGGCAAAGCTGCTGCCGTACTCCTTCACCAACTGCGCCGCCAGGGTAGGCAGGACTTCCTTGCCATAAGCGCCCCGGCGCCCGTCCAAGACCTGCGTGTGGATGCGCTGGCCGATGCGCCAGTAGAGCATCGTCAGCTCGCTATTCACCGTCGAGGCGGCGTGCTTACGCGCCGCCTCGATCAGTGCCCGAATGTCGCCCAGCAGCGCCGACGGCGCTACGGGCGATACCACAGATGACCGGCGCCTGGTCATGCTGTCGCCTCCGCAGGAGGCTGCTTGGCGCCGGTAATCGCCTTGCGCCGGTTCGCCACCAGTTCGGCCGCCTCGCGCACTGGATCGTCCTCGGTGTGGACATAGCGCATGAACATCACGACGGTCTTGTGCGCCGTCAGCGCCATGCCGACCTTGACCGGGATACCTGAATTGGCAATGTCGGTAGCAGAGCGATGGCGGATGCCATGCGTCCCCACGTGCGTCGCGCCCGCCGCCTTGAGCACGCGGCACCAGCCGCCGTAATATTCGCCTGTGGTCAGGTGCTGCGCCGGATGGCGTGGCGACGGCAGCACATAGGGATTGCCTTCCTGTCTCGGTGCCGTCGAAAGCAGCCGGTAGGCTTCCTCGCTCATGGGCTTGGACATGCCGCCGGTCTTGCTGTCAGGCCAGACGACGCGCCGATTCTCCAGATCGACCCATTCCCATTCGAGCGTGACGATTTCGGAGCGGCGGGCGGCGAACTCGAATTGCAGGCGAATCGCCAGAGGGATGACGTAGTTCTCAAGCCCTTCGACCTCGATCTTGTCGAGCTGCCGGAACAGCTTGCCCATGTCGTCGTCGCTGATGAGATGGGTGGACTTGCCGGCAGGGAACATCGGGACATGGCGGCAAGGATTGGTGCCGTCTGGCCGATAGCCCCACACCTCCGCCATGTTGAACATCTTGCGCAGGATGCTGAACGCCTTGTTCGCCTCGGTCTGCTTGTATGAAAGCTTCTCCATCAGCCCGGCAACGTCCGGCCGCTTCACGTCGTGAACCTTCTTGCGGCCCAGCAGCGGGATGATGCAGCGGTCGATGACGCCTTGATAGCCGACTCGGGTGCTGGGCTTGTTGCGCTTCTTGGAGTAGTCCTCCATGAACCTCTTGCACAACTCCTCAACAGTGGGTGCCTGGCGTGCCTCGGCCTTGTCCGCTGCCGGATCGCCGCCCCGGCGCACCTGGGCCAGCCATTCCTGCGCCAGCGAGCGGGCCTGTTCAACGGTCAGCTCGCCGAACAGGCCCAGGGCCGGCTTGCGTCGCTCGCCGGCGTTCGTTCGGTACTGGAGCATGAACACCTTGCGACCGACCGGCGTAATCTTGCACAGGAAGCCGGGAACAAGGGTGTCGCGCAGCTCGATGGCTTGCGCTTGGGGTTGTGCCGCATCTACTGCGGACTTGGTGAGCTTGATCTTAGCCATGATGACTCCTCGGAAAGACCCGATTCCCAGGAGCCTCGTAGGAGCCAGTAGAAGGGAAGCCGGGTCAAGTATCAGAAAGCACCGGCATATCTTGAACTCGCCTAAGTCATTGATAAACCTGCTGTATATGGCTGTGGCGTAGTCCAGCAAAGTGCGGTACTGGAGTCATCCTGAAATAAAAAAACCCCGCAAACCACCGCGGGGTCTTCATCACCGGCAGCCCGCCGCCCTACTCCGCGTCCGGCTGCGCCTTCGGCTCGGCCTGCTGGAAAGCCGGCAGCGCCATGCACGCCTCGAACGCCTTCGCGATCGCCGCATAGCGGCTCACGTCGATGTTGAAGCGCTGCGCGTTGAACACCTGCGGCACCAGGCAGATGTCGGCCAGCGTCGGCGTGTCGCCGAAACAGAAACGGCCGGCCTTGCCCGAGCGCGCGAGGTTGGTGTTGACCGCCTCGAAGCCCAGCTCGACCCAGTGGCGGTACCACGCGTCCTTGGCTTCCTCGGTCACGCCCAGCGTGTGCTTGAGGTACTTCAGCACGCGCAGGTTGTTGAGCGGATGGATCTCGCACGCGACCTCGAGCGCGACCGCGCGGATGTAGGCGCGGTCGAGCGCGCTGCCGGGCAGCAGCAGCGGCTCGGGATGCGTCTCGTCGAGGTACTCCACCATCGCGACCGATTGCATCAGGACGTGATCGTCGTCGACCAGGGTCGGCACCAGCGCGTCCGGATTGAGCGCGCGGTAGGCCGGCAGCAGTTGCTGGCCGCCGTCGCGCAGCAGGTGCACCGGCGCGTAGTCGTAGGGCAGGCCCTTGAGGTTCAGCGCGATGCGCACCCGGTACGAAGCCGAGCTACGGAAGTAGCTGTAGAGCTTCAGCATCGGCTCACACCACCTTGACGGTGAGCTCGCCCACGCCTTCGATCTTGCATTGCATGACGTCGCCCTTGACCACCGGGCCCACGCCTTCGGGCGTGCCGCTGTAGATCAGGTCGCCCGGCTGTAGTTCGAACAGGCGCGACAGGTAGGACACCATTTCGGGCACCGACCAGATCAGGTCGGAGAGGTCGCCGCGCTGCTTCTCGGCGCCGTTCACGGCCAGCGTGACCGCGCCCTTGTCGGGATGGCCGATGGCGGACACCGGCACGATCGGGCCGATCGGCGCGGACTTGTCGAAGGCCTTGCCGGTTTCCCAGGGGCGCCCGGTCTTCTTCGATTCGTTCTGCAGGTCGCGGCGCGTCATGTCCAGGCCGATGGCGTAGCCGAACACGTGGCTGGCGGCGTCGGCCTCGGCGATGTCCTTGCCGCCCTTGCCGATGGCCACCACCAGCTCCACCTCGTAATGGCAGTTGCTGGTGCCCTGCGGATACGGGAAGTGGCCTTCGGTGCCGTCGGCCACGTAGCTCACCGCGTCGGCGGGCTTGCAGAAGAAGAACGGCGGCTCGCGGTCGGGGTCCGAACCCATCTCGCGGGCATGGGCGGCATAATTGCGGCCCACGCAGTAGACCCGGCGCACCGGGAACTGGGCATGGCCCCCGCGCACGGGCACGCCGGTGGGCGCGGGCGGGGCGAATACGAATTCGGTCATCCAACTCTCCAGACTTTGCTTGTACTGTGTGTGTACTGTGTTTTTTGGGCCGCGCGCCGGCGCACCGGCGCCGCGGCGTTGCCGGCGCACGCCCTGCCGCGCAGCAGGGCGATAGCATACACCGCGCCTCCGCGCCGTGTACTCCCGCGGGCCGCGCATGCGGGTATCCCCGCAATACATGGCAGGAACCATCCGGCGCGGTTCTTGCATGACTGCCGACAATGCCCCTGACGCCATGACCCGACGCTCCCCCGCCCCTCCCAGCCCGCCGAGCCCCACGACGCCGCCCACGGCATCGCGCAGCCTGCGCATCCTGCTGGTCAGGGACCCGCACGACGCCGACCCGCTCAATGTCGAGACCATCCAGGCCGGGCTGGTCTCGGCGGGCTTCACCGACATCGACACGGTGGACGCGGACCTGCGCCTGCCCGACGCCATCGCCGCGCGCCAGCCCGACCTCATCATCATCGCCTCCGAGTCCGCCGCGCGCGACACGGTGGAACATGTGTGCGTCTCGACCCAGCACGCGCCGCGGCCGATCGTGCTGTTTACCGACAACGACGACGCCCAGCGCATCAAGGCCGCGCTCACCGCGGGCATCACCGCCTACATCGTCGACGGCCTGCGCGCCGAGCGCGTCAAGACCGTGCTCGACGTGGCCTACGCGCGCTTCCAGCTCGACCAGGAGCTGCGCGCCGAGCTCGACGCCACGCGCCTGCAGCTGGCCGAGCGCAAGGAAGTGGAGCGCGCCAAGGGCCTGCTGATGAAGGAGCGCGGCATGACCGAGGACGAGGCCTACAAGCGCCTGCGCAGCATGGCGATGGAGCGCGGCATCAAGCTGGTCGAGGCCGCCCGCCGCGTGATCGATGTGATGAGCTGAGCGCGCACGGCGCTGGTGCATTGCACAAACATGGCGCCGCGCGGCAACCCCGCGCGCACCGCGCCCGCGCCGGAGCGCGCGTGCCGGCCACCCCGTTCACGGTTCCCGTGCGCCGTGCGGCCCGTCTTTCGCCCGCGTTCCCCGGATTCCCCGTTTCGGCGCCTGGCACACCGCTTGCGTAGTTGCCATGCCGGCCAACGAAGGCCGCTCACAAACCCGATCGGCGCCGCCAACGAAGGCCGCGCCGCATCACAGGACAACGGCGTCCTGGACCGTCCCGCATTCTGGCGAACGCGGCGCGGTTCAGGACGCTTTTCTTTTGGAGCCGTGGAATGCCCTCTCGCCTGAAGATTGCCAAGCCGCTGCATGCCGCGGTCGCCAACGATGCCGGCGCCGCCGCCGACGCGGTGCCCGCCAGCAGCGGACGCCGCCGCGCGCTGGCGACCATCGCCGGCGCCAGCGTGGTCACGCTGGTCGATCCGCTGGTGCGCGCGGGCGCGTGGGCGGCCGGCTCCGACGCGCCGGAAAAGCCGGAGGTGAGGATCGGCTTCATCCCGCTGACCGACTGCGCCTCGGTGGTGATGGCCAGCACGCTCGGCCTCGACAAGAAATACGGCATCAAGATCACGCCCACCAAGGAAGCCTCCTGGGCCGGCGTGCGCGACAAGCTGGTCAACGGCGAGCTGGACGCGGCGCACGTGCTCTACGGCCTGGTCTACGGCGTGCAGCTCGGCATCGGCGGCCCCAAGAAGGACATGGCCGTGCTGATGAGCCTGAACCACAACGGCCAGGCCATCACGCTGTCGTCCAAGCTGGCCGAGAAGGGCGTCAAGGACGGCGCCAGCCTGAAGGCGCTGATGACGAAGGAAAAGCGCGACTACACCTTCGCCCAGACCTTCCCCACCGGCACCCACGCGATGTGGCTGTACTACTGGCTGGCCGCCAACGGCATCAACCCGATGCAGGACGCCAAGGTCATCACGGTGCCGCCGCCGCAGATGGTGGCCAACATGCGCGTGGGCAACATGGACGGCTACTGCGTGGGCGAGCCCTGGGGCGCGCGCGCCATCGCCGACAAGATCGGCTTCACCGCGGAAACCACGCAGGCGATCTGGAAGGACCATCCCGAGAAGGTGCTCGGCACCACCGCCGAGTTCGTGCAGAAGTACCCGAACACCGCGCGCGCGATGGTGGCCGCGGTGCTGGAGGCGTCCCGGTTCATCGACGCCTCGGCCTCCAACCGCCGCAAGACCGCCGAGACCATCGCCGCCAAGTCCTACGTCAACACCGACATGGACATCATCCTGGACCGCATGCTGGGCCGCTACAGCAACGGCCTGGGCAAGACCTGGGACGACCCCGACTCGATGAAGTTCTACCAGGACGGCGTCGCCAACTACCCGTTCCTCTCCGACGGCATGTGGTTCCTCACGCAGCACAAGCGCTGGGGCCTGCTCAAGGAGCATCCCGACTACCTGGCGGTGGCCAGGAAGGTCAACCGCATCGACGTCTACAAGCAGGGCGCCGCCGCCGCGCAGGTGCCGCTGCCCAAGAGCGATTTCCGCACCGCGCGCCTGATGGACGGCGTGACGTGGGACGCCGCCAAGGACCCGAAGGCCTACGCCGACGGTTTCAAGATCAAGGCCTGAGCCGGTCCGATTGCCGCATGAATGCCGGCGCCGCCTGCGCGCCGGCGCCTCCAAGGAGCCTGACGTGAATGCACTAGCTCGGCCGGCCGACCATGCCGGCAACCCAGCTTCTCCCGCCGATGCCGGCGCCGCCAGTCTCGGCGGACTCGCCTCGCTCGGCGACCCGCAGGCGCGCGAGCGCGCCGAGCACCGCGCGCTGGAGGCCCAGGCCGAGGCGCGCCGCGCGGCGCGGCGCGAGGCCGTCGCGGCGGTGGTGCTCAAGGCGATGCCGCCGGTGGCCGGCTTCGCGCTGTTCCTGCTGTTCTGGCACGGCGTGGCCACGCTGATCCCGGCCATCCCGACGCCCGCCGCCACCTGGCACGCGGCCGTGCCGCTGTTCTCCGACCCGTTCTACCGCAACGGGCCCAACGACCAGGGCATCGGCTGGAACGTGCTGGCGTCGCTGGCGCGCGTGGCGGCGGGCTTCGGGCTGGCCGCGCTGATCGGCATCCCGGCCGGCTTCGCGCTGGGCCGCTTCGCCTTCCTCAACGCCATGATGGCGCCCATCATCAGCCTGCTGCGGCCGGTCTCGCCGCTGGCGTGGCTGCCGATCGGGCTGCTGCTGTTCAAGTCCGCCAACCCGGCCGCGATCTGGGCCATCTTCATCTGCTCGATCTGGCCGATGGTCATCAACACCGCGGTGGGCGTCACGCGCGTGCCGCAGGACTACCTGAACGTGGCGCGCGTGCTCGACCTGTCCGAGTGGAAGGTGTTCACGCGCGTGCTGCTGCCGGCGGTGCTGCCCTACATGCTGACCGGCGTGCGGCTGTCGATCGGCACCGCGTGGCTGGTGATCGTGGCCGCGGAGATGCTGACCGGCGGCACCGGCATCGGCTTCTGGCTGTGGGACGAGTGGAACAACCTGAAGGTGGAGCACATCGTGATCGCCATCTTCATCATCGGCGTGGTGGGCCTGCTGCTCGAATACGCGCTGCTGAGCCTCGCCAAACGCTTCAGCTACGGCAACTAGCGCGCCAGGGAGAACGACATGGAAAAGTTCGTCCGCATCGAAAACGTGGGCCAGACCTTCAAGACCAAGAAGGGACCGTTCGTCGCGCTGCGCGACGTCAACCTGACCATCGCCCGCGGCGAGTTCATCACGCTGATCGGCCATTCGGGCTGCGGCAAATCGACGCTGCTGAACCTGCTGGCCGGGCTCGACCGCCCCAGCGGCGGCGCGCTGATCTGCGCCGAGCGCGAGATCTCCGGCCCGGGGCCGGACCGCGCGGTGGTGTTCCAGAACCACTCGCTGCTGCCGTGGCTGACCTGCTTCGAGAACGTCTACCTCGGCGTGGAACGCGTGTTCGGCGGCAGCGAAAACCGCGCGCAGCTCAAGGCCCGCACGCACGACACGCTGGCAATGGTGGGCCTGACCCATGCCGAGGGCAAGTACCCGCAGGAGATCTCCGGCGGCATGAAGCAGCGCGTGGGCATCGCGCGGGCGCTGGCGATGGAGCCCAAGGTGCTGCTGATGGACGAGCCGTTCGGCGCGCTCGATGCGCTCACGCGCGCCCACCTGCAGGACGAGCTCATCAAGATCGTCGCCAAGACCCGCAGCACGGTGGTGATGGTGACGCACGACGTGGACGAGGCCGTGCTGCTGGCCGACCGCATCGTCATGATGACCAACGGCCCCGCGGCGACCATCGGCGAGGTGCTGCCGGTGGACCTGCCGCGCCCACGCGAGCGCATGGCGCTGGCCGACGACAAGGCCTACCACGCCTGCCGCACCGCGGTGCTGGACTTCCTGTACCGCAAGCAGCGCAATCCGGCGCTCAAGGAAGCGGCCTGAGCGCGGGCCGGGCCGCGGGTTCATGGCGCGGATTCAACGGCGCGGGGGGGGGGGGGGGGGGGGGGGGGGGGGGGGGGGGCGTGTTTCTCGCCCCCCCCCCCCCCCCCGCTCCGCTATCATGAACCACAAACAACACCGTCCCAGCCCGCCATGACCGACACCGCCACGCCCGCTGCCACCCCCACCGCTGCCCCTTTCGCCGCAGCCAGGTACATCAAGGAAATCGGCCGCGGCGTCAACGGCGCCCGCGCGCTGCCGCGCGAGGATGCGCAGACGCTGTTCGACGCCATGCTGGCCGGCCGCGTGGCCGACATCGAGCTGGGCGCCGTGCTGATGGCCTACCGCATCAAGGGCGAGGCGCCGCACGAGCTGGCCGGCATGCTGGAGGCCGCGCACGCGCACTGCCTGCCGCTGGCCGCGCCGCCCGACCGCGTGGTGGTCTCCATCCCCAGCTACAACGGCGCGCGCAAGCAGCCCAACCTGGTGCCGCTGCTGGCGCTGCTGCTGGCGCGCGAAGGCGTGCCGGTGCTGGTGCACGGCAGCCGCGAATTCAGCGGGCGCGTGACCAGCATCGCGCTGTTCGGGGCGCTCGGCATCGCGCCGTGCGCGACGGTGGCCGAAGCCGAGTCCCGCCTGCGCGAGAAGGACAACCCGCTGGCGGTGCTGCCGGTCGACGTGCTGTCGCCGGCGCTGTCGCGGCTGCTCGACCGGCGCATGCAGATCGGCCTGCGCAATTCCTCGCACACGGTGGCGAAGATGCTGCAGCCCGTCGGCGCGCATACGCCGGCCGAGGCGCTGCGCCTGTACAGCTACACCCATCCGGAATACCGCGAGACCCTGACCGACTACTTCTCGCACGAGCCGGCCAACGTGCTGCTGGCGCGCGGCACCGAGGGCGAGGTGGTGGCCGACGCGCGCCGCGCCGGCCGCATCGACTGGCTGCACGACGGCCACCAGCGCACGCTGGTCGACCCCACCGCGGGTTCGATTGGCGAGGTGCCGGAACTGCCGCCCGGCAACGACGTCGCGCAGACCGCGGCCTGGATCCGCGCCGTGCTGGACGGCAAGGTGCCGGTGCCGGCACCGATCGCCACCCAGGTCGAGGCCATCCGCGGCTGCGTGCAGCAGGGCACGCGCGTGGCCTGGACCAGCCCGGTCTAGCGCTTGCGCGGCGGCAGCGGGATGCGGTCGTCCTCGCCCGGCACGCGCGGGAACTGGTCGTTCTCCCAGCGCTGCGACGCGGCTTCGATGGCCTCCTTGCTGCTGGCGACGAAATTCCAGAAGATGAAGCGGTGCCCGTCGGTCGGATCGCCGCCGAGCAGCATCACGCGCGAAGGCGCCTCGGCGTTCAGCGTGACGGTCTGGCCGGGCACCAGCACCGCCATGTGACGCTCCGGCAGCACCTCGCCGTCGAGCGCGACCACGCCGTCGACCGGATAGACGCCGCGCTCGGCATGCTCGGGCGGGATCTCCAGGCTGGCGCCCGCCTCCAGCTCGATCGCCACGTACAGCGTGCGGCTGAAGACCTTCACCGGCGCCTCGGCGCCGAACGCATCGCCCGCGATCACGGTCATGCGCACGCCCGGGCGCTCGAGCTTGGGCAGCGTCGCGGCCGGATGGTGGAAGAACGACGGCGCGGTGGTTTCGTGTTCCAGCGGCAGCGCCACCCAGGTCTGGATGCCGTGCAGGCTCGGCCCGGCCTCGCGGGCCGCCGCGGGCGAGCGCTCCGAGTGCGCGATGCCGCTGCCGGCGGTCATCCAGTTGACGTCGCCGGGCCGGATCACCTGCTTGCTGCCCAGGCTGTCGTGGTGGAGGATTTCGCCGTCGAACAGGTAGGTCACGGTGGCCAGGCCGATATGCGGATGCGGGCGCACATCCAGCCCCTGGCCGCGCGGCAGGGCCGTGGGTCCCATGTGGTCGAAGAAGATGAACGGGCCCACCGTCTGGGCCGCGGCGGCGGGCAGCACGCGGCTGACGGTGAAACCGTCGCCGAGATCGCGTGTGTGCGGCTTGAGCAAGTGTTCGATGACAGACATGGATCTCCCCGGTTGGGCCGAAGCTGAGGGCCGGCCAAATGAGAGGAGTGTAGCTGCTGGCGGAACACAGCATCTCATCCGGCGACAGAACCAGACGGGGCGCGCCCCCTCTAATCTTTGTCCGATAAGGCAGCGAACGCTGTCTGATAGTGATTACGCCACATGACGGAAGCCGGTCCCGATAAAAGACTATGTGATTCACGACATCAATTAGCTGGAACTATCAACCCCACGGGGACTCCAACTTAGCAGTCCCCCGGCTTGAGTGCTAATATGTGTTGCAATGCAGTGCGCGGACCCTTGTGGCGAGCGCCGCGGGCAACCCACCCGCCGGATGCGAAAGGAGCAATCGAGTGAACGCGGTCCTATCTGCCGACCAGACCCAAACCAGCAGCCGCCTGCCTACGGCGCCTCAGGGCGCCGGGGCGTTCGCGCTGACGTTTCCCGGTAACCTGGGAAACCTGGACAGCTATATCCAGGCTGTCCATCGTATCCCCATGCTGACGCCCGAGGAGGAGCAGCGGCTTGCGCGCGACCTGCGCGAGCACGACTCCGTCGACGCGGCGCGCCGCCTGGTGCTGTCGCACCTGCGCCTGGTGGTGTCCATCGCCCGCCAGTACCTCGGCTACGGCCTGCCCCACGCCGACCTGATCCAGGAAGGCAACATCGGCCTGATGAAGGCGGTGAAGCGCTTCGACCCGGACCAGGGCGTGCGCCTGGTGTCGTATGCCATGCACTGGATCAAGGCCGAGATCCACGAGTACGTGCTGAAGAACTGGCGCATGGTCAAGGTGGCCACCACCAAGGCCCAGCGCAAGCTGTTCTTCAACCTGCGCAGCCACAAGCAGGGCGCCCACACCTTCACGCCGGAACAGATCGACGCGGTGGCGCGCGAGCTGAACGTCAAGCCGGAAGAAGTGATGGAGATGGAGACCCGCCTGTCGGGCGGCGACCTGGCGCTGGAAGGCCAGATCGACGACGGCGAGGAGGAATTCGCCCCCATCGCCTACCTGGCCGACAACCACAACGAGCCGACCCGCGTGATCGAGGCCCAGCGCCACGACCGCCTGCAGGTGCAGGGCCTGGAAGAAGCGCTGGGCAAGCTCGACGAGCGCAGCCGCCGCATCATCGAGGCGCGCTGGCTGCACGTCAACGACGACGGCTCGGGCGGCTCGACGCTGCACGAGCTGGCTGACGAGTTCGGCGTGTCGGCCGAGCGCATCCGCCAGATCGAAACGGCGGCGATGAAGAAGATGAAGGGCGCGCTGCAAGCGTTTGCCTGACCGCGCGCGGCGGCGAAAGCCGCGCCGCGCAACGAAAAAGGGCCGGTCCTCGCGACCGGCCCTTTTTTCGTCCACGCGCCGCCGGCGGCGGCACGCGGATCAGGACAGCAGCTGCTTGAGATCGTGCACGATCGGCTCCGGCCCCTGGCCGTGGCGGATGAACAGGCGCAGCTTGCCGCTCGGGTCGAACACGTAGCTGCCGGCCGAGTGGTCCATCGTGTAGTTGTTCGGCGAGGTGCCGGGCACCTTGGCGTAATACACCTTGAAGTCCTTGGCCACCTTCTGCAGCGCGGCGTCGTCGGCCGCGCGCATGCCCAGGAAGCGCGGGTCGAAGGCCGGCACGTATTGCGCCAGCAGCTCCTGCGTGTCGCGCTCGGGGTCGACCGTGACGAACAGCACCTGCACCTTGTCGGCATCGGGGCCGAGCTGCTCCATGACCGCCTTGAGCTCGGCCATCGTGGTCGGGCAGACGTCCGGGCAATGCGTGTAGCCGAAGAACATCACCACCGCCTTGCCCTTGAAGTCGGCCAGCGTGCGGACCTTGCCGGTGTGGTCGGTGAGGCTGAAGTCCTTGCCGAATTCGCTGCCGCCGGTGATGTCGACGTTCTTGAAGGACGCGCGCTGCTGGCCGCACGCGGCGAGCAGCAGCGAACAGAGCGCCAGCAGGCAGAAACGACGAAGCAGCAGCGCGAAGCTGGAGGAAGAACCGGGGAAGGGGCGGGTAGGCATTCGGGTCGCGTGATGGATGGGGCGGCGCAGGGCGGCCGCTTCACATTGGCCGCCTCGCATTGGCATATGGGCGCAGTATCGCCGATCGCGCCGCCGCTGCGCCCGGTCCGCGACAAGATGCCGCAAGACCGGCGCCGGCGCGCCGTTCAGGACTGCGGCAGGAACTTGAAATAGTGGTCGATCAGCAGCGCCGCGAACAGCAGCGACAGGTACAGGATCGAGAAGCGGAACATGCGCTGCGCCAGCGCATCCGAGTAGTTGCGGTACAGCTTCCAGGCATAGGCCAGGAAACCGCCGCCGAGCACCAGCGCGGACGTCAGGTAGATATAACCGCACATGCCGTACACGAACGGCAGCAGCGTGGCCGCGATCATGATCAGCGTGTACAGCAGGATGTGCAGCAGGGTGAAGCGCTCGCCGTGGGTGATCGGCAGCATCGGCAGGCCCGACTTGGCGTAGTCGGCGCGGCGGTACAGCGCCAGCGCCCAGAAATGCGGCGGGGTCCAGGTGAAGATGATGAGCACCAGGAACCACGCTTCGGCCGGCACGGTGCCCGACACCGCCGCCCAGCCCAGCGCCGGCGGCATGGCGCCGGACAGGCCGCCGATCACGATGTTCTGCGGCGTGGCCGGCTTGAGCAGGATGGTGTACACCACCGCGTAGCCGACGAAGGTCGCCACCGTCAGCCACATGGTCAGGTCGTTGGCGAACACGTGCAGCAGCCACATCCCCGCCCCGCCCAGCACCGCGGAGAACACCAGCGTCTGCGCGGTGGTGATCTCGCCGGTGGCCGAGGGGCGCCACGCGGTGCGGCGCATCAGCGCGTCGATCTTCTGCTCCACCAGGCAGTTGATGGCGAACGCCGCGCCCGCCAGCAGCCAGATGCCCGCCGCGCCGCCGATCAGCACCGGCCACGGCACCATGCCCGGCGAGGCCAGGAACATGCCGATGATGGCGCAGAAGACGGCCAGTTGCGTGACGCGGGGCTTGGTGAGGGCGGCGTACTGGCGGACCAGGTGACGGACCCGTCCGGCAGGATGAGGGTGGGTAGCAGTAACCACGGGGGGAATCTTCTCTTTCATGTGGCGCGCACGGCGGCCGGCACGTCAGTAGCGAGGTCAGCGGCGCGGGCCGCGAGCCCTATATTGTAGTTGAGGCGGACCAACAGCATCAGAAGCACCGCCGCGCCGCCGTTGTGGGCCACCGCGGCCACCAGCGGCCAGTCGAACACGATGTTGGACAAGCCGGTGGCCAATTGCAGCGCGAGCACGCCCAGCAGCCAGCCCGCGTGGCGCGCCAGCCCGCCGAGGCGGCGCGCGCGCAGCCCGAACCACGCCAGGTAGCCCAGCACCACGAAGGCGAAGCCGCGGTGCACCCAGTGGATCGCCACCAGCGCCGAGTGCGGGATATAGTCGCCGTCGGCGGTCATGCCGAGCTGGCGCCACAGCGTGAAGCCGTGGCGGAAGTCCATCTCCGGCACCAACTGGCCGTTGCACAGCGGGAAGTCGGTGCAAGCCAGCACCGCGTAGTTGGTGCTCACCCAGCCGCCCAGGAAGATCTGCAGCACCAGCAGCGCCAGCCCCAGCCGCGCCGGCCAGCGCAGCGCGCCGGCGGCCGGCGCCACGCCCAGCGGCGGGTCGTTGCGCGAGCCCAGCCAGATCAGCGACGCCAGCAGGGCCATGCCCAGCATCAGGTGCGTGACCACGATGACGGGCTGCAGCTTGAGCGTGACCGTGAACGCGCCGAACGCGCCCTGCACGCACACCAGCAGCAGCACGCCGGTGGCGAACCACGGCGACTGCCGCAGCTCGCGCCGCCTGACCCAGGCCAGCACCATCAGCGTGATGATCAGCACGCCCACCGCCATCGCGAAATAGCGGTGGATCATCTCGATCCAGGCCTTGGTGGCGGAAACCGGGCCGCTGGGCAGCGCGGTCTCGGCCGCGCGGATCGGCTCGCTGGCCGCGTGCGGGTTGGAGTGGCCGTAGCAGCCCGGCCAGTCCGGGCAGCCCAGGCCGGAATCGGTCAGCCGCGTGAAGCTGCCGAACATGATCAGGTCCAGCGTCAGGAAGGCGGTGATCCACACCAGTTTGCGGTACTTGTTGCGGTCGCCCCTGACCAGCACGTAGCTCAGGGGAAACAGCGCGATCAGGACGCCGATGACGGCGAGTTGGAGCAGCATGCGCGTAGTCGTTGAGTCTGGCCGTAAGCCCGGGCTTCAGCCGATGTGGGTTCAGCCGATGTGGGAATACTTGAGCAGCTTCTTGAGGTCGGAGCTCATCTTCTGGGGGTCCGGGTCCTTCGGGAAGCGCATCATCAGGTTGCCGAGCGGGTCGACCAGGTAGAGCGTGTCCTCGATGCGCGCGCCCGCGTCGGGCGGCAGCCACTTCTGCAGCGCGTCGCGCGGCGCGCGCAGGAAGCGCACGCCGGCGTAGGGCTCGTTGTAGGCGGCGGACAGGCGCGCGTCGATGGGGCCGTCGTCGCTGACCAGCCATACCGGCACGATGCGCTCGCGGTCCTGGCCCTGGCCGGCGCGCAGCTGGCGGATGGTGAACAGCTTCCTGGCGCAGGCTTCGCCGCAGGCGGCGCCGTCGGCGCTGATCAGCAGCCACTTGCCCTTGAAGCTGTCCAGCGGCACCGGCTCGGCGCGCTCGTTGGCGACCTGCACGGCCGGCATCGGGCGCTGCGGCTCGATCAGCGCGCCGTAGTTGGTGGTGCCGCCGGCCGGCCTGAACACGTAGTAGGTCAGGTAGGAAGCAATCACCGGCGAAGCGCACACCAGCAGCAGCAGCAGCATCTGGATGCGGCCGCGCCGGGTGCGGGCATCGATGCGCGGGTCCTGCGGTGCGGCGCGCGCGGCCTGGGCCGGCGCTGGGTCTCGTTGTGGCATCACGTTCGTTCGTCTCTTCTGTCTCTTCTGTCTCTCGGGCGTCCGGTCGCGGGTGCCGCGCTCATCTGACCGCGCGGCCCCGCGGTGGTTCGGGCCGCATCTCCGGCGGCATCTCCGACGGCGTCTCCGCCCGCGCCTCGGCCGCCATGCGCCGCGCGCGCCGCCAGCTCAGCGCCACCAGCAGCACCAGCGTCAGCGCGGCCATCCCGAACCACTGGAAGGCATAACCGTAATGGCGGTCGGCGCCGATGTCGGCCGGCGCCCAGTCGCGCGCCAGCCCGTCGCCATTGTCGCTGCGCTGCTCCAGCACGAACGGCTGCAAGGGCATGCCCAGCTCCCTGGCAAAGGCGGCGATGTCCACGTTCTGGCGAATCTTCTGGCCGGCTTCGGCATCCGCGCCGCGGCCGAGGCCGAAGACCCGGGGCACCGTTGCCAGCGCCGTGCCTTCCACGTCCACCTCGCCCGCGGGCGTGGCGAACGGCGCGATGCGGGTGCGGTCCTGCGCGTCGCGCGGCAGCCAGCCGCGCAGCACCAGCACCGCCGGCGCGGCGCGGTCGTCCGCCACGCGCAGCGGCGTCAGCACCATGAAGCCGGCGCGGCTGTCGCTGCCGTTGCCATGCGGCCGGTTGTCCAGCAGCACGGTATGGTCCGCGTCGAAACGGCCGCGCGCATGCACGCGCCGCTCGGCCACCGGGCCCGCCACCAGCGTCCGCCCGACTTCCAGCGGCGGCTGCGCGGCCAGCGCCTGCAGGCGCTGCGCCCGCGCGATCTTCTCGTGGGCGCGGCCAAGCTGCCAGTTGCCCAGCGCGCAGGTCGCGGCGATCACCGCCAGCGCGGCGATGGCAGGCACCGGGCTCAGCGCGCGCCACGGTTTCACGGGCGGCCCCCGAGTGCCGGCAACGGCGCGCCGGTGCGATAATGGTACTTCACCTCCAGCCGATCCCGCCCGGGCGAACCCTCCATGCGCATCGTCATCCTCATCGCGTTCGTCCTCATCGTCGGCAGCCTGGCCTCCGCCCTGTTCTTCATGATGCGCGACCGCGGCAGGACGCCGAACATGATGCGCTCGCTGATGTTCCGGGTCGGCTTCTCCGTGGCGCTGTTCCTGTTCATCCTGTTCTCGCACTGGATGGGCTGGATACAGAGCACCGGCATCCGCATGGGGCCGTGAGGCGCGCGCGCCGGGCTCGCGGATGGCCGCCGGCGGCTCGCGCCACGGCGGCGGGATCGCAAAAAACAAGCGCCGCAGGCTGGCCAGGCCCCTGCGGCGCTTGTTTTTCGTGCTCCGTGGGAGGCTGCCCTCCCCGGCGGTGGCCGGCGGCCACCGCGCCCCGGGTGTGTTACAGCCAGTACACCACGACGTAGAGGAACAGCCACACCACGTCCACGAAGTGCCAGTACCAGGCCGCGCCTTCGAAGGCGAAGTGGTGGTCGGGCGTGAAATGCCCCTTCAGCACGCGCACCAGCACCACCGTCAGCATGATCGCGCCCATCGTCACGTGGAAGCCGTGGAAGCCGGTCAGCAGGAAGAAGGTGGAGCCGTAGATGCCCGAGGTCAGCTTGAGGTTGAGCTCGGTGTAGGCGTGATGGTACTCGTAGACCTGGAAGCACATGAACAGCGCGCCCAGCAGGATAGTCAGCACCAGGCCCTGGATCAGTTGGCTGCGCTTGTTGGCCAGCAGCGCGTGGTGCGCCCAGGTCAGCGTCACGCCGGAGGTCAACAGCAGGGCCGTGTTGATCGTCGGGATCGGCCACGGGCCCATCGTCTGGAAGCTCTCGACCACGCCGGCCGGGCCGGCGTTGGGCCACACCGCGGCGAAGTCGGGCCACAGGATCTTGTTGTTCAGGTCGCCCAGCCACGGCATGGCGATGTTGCGGGCGTAGAACAGCGCGCCGAAGAAGGCCGCGAAGAACATCACCTCGGAGAAGATGAACCAGCCCATCGACCAGCGGAAGGACAGGTCGATGTTCTTGCCGTACTTGCCGGTCTCCGACTCGCTGATGGCGTCGCCGAACCAGCTCTTGAGCACGAACAGGAACCACAGCAGGCCGAGGCCGCAGACATACGGCCCCCACGGTTGCCCGTTCACCCAGCCCGCGGCCCCGCCGGCCGTCAGCAGCAGGCCGAAGGCCGCCGTGATCGGATGGCGCGAGGGGCCCGGTACGAAGTAGTACGGAGCGTTGGCGCGATTCGCACTCATTCTTTTTTCTCCAGCTCAGAGTCTTGATTCAGTCATCGTTATCCGCGCATCCGGCCCCGACGGCCGGCCGGCGGCATGCTTTTGCCTGCTTGTACCCTACTTGTACCCTTACCCTGCCACCACCACGCGCACCACGGTGATCAGCACCGCGATCAGGATGGCCACCCCGATCAGCCCGGCGATGATCACGTGGACCGGGTTGAGCTGCGCCATGTCGCGCTCGTGCTCGCTGCCCTTGCGCAGGCCGATGAACGACCAGAACACCGCGCGCAGCGTCTGCGCGAAAGACATCTTGCGCTTGACCGCGTCCTTCATCTCTTCCACGGCTTGCTCCTGCTTGTGGCTTCGTGTCGCTTCGTGTTGCGTCGTGTCGCTTCGAACTGCCCGGACCGGCATCGCCGGCCACGGCGCGAATCCCGGAATCTCAAATGCCCCTGCCCGCTCCGGCCGGCGTGTCGGCGCCGCCCTGCGGCACCTGCGCCACCGGCGCGCCGATCTCGAAGAAGGTATAGGACAGCGTAATGTTCCTCACGTCCTTCGGCAGGTCCGGATCGATCACGAACACCACCGGCATCTCGCGCGCTTCCTTTGCCTTGAGCGTCTGCTGCTTGAAGCAGAAGCACTCGATCTTCTTGAAATACTGCGTGGCCAGCTTGGGCAGGTAGCTCGGGATCGCCTGCGCCGAGATGTCGCGCGGCTGGCCGTTGGCCACCTCGTAGACGATCGTCGCCATCTCGCCCGGATGCACTTCCATGCTGCTCTTCACCGGCCGGAACGCGAACGGCCCGCGCGCGTTGGAATCGAACTCGACCGTGATGGTGCGGCTCTTGTCCACCTGCGTGTTCCTGACCTGCCCGCCGTACAGGTCGCGCGTGGTCACGACGTTGAGGCCGGTGATCTCGCAGATCTTCTTGTACAGCGGCACCAGCGCGTAGCCGAACGAGAACATCAGCGCCACCACCACCAGCAGCCGCAGCATCATGCTGCGGTTGAAGCGCCTGTCGGCGGCGTCCTGTGACGGCTGGTTCGTGCTCATTCCAATACCCCCGCGGCTTCAGCCCAGAAGAATCATCTTGGCGAAGAAACCCAGAAAGAAAACCACCACGATCGAGAAGAGGATCAGACCGAGGCGGCGGTTGGCGGCCTTGCGGTCAGGCTGCGATGGATTGTTGTCTGGACCCTGCATGGCACCCTGTCTGCGTGGCGCGGCGGGGACAGGCGTCGCGCCCGTCCCTGCCGCGCCTGGTTACGGCTTACTTGACTTGCGGCGGCACCTCGAAGGTGTGGAACGGGGCCGGCGACGGCACGGTCCATTCCAGGCCTTCGGCGCCGTCCCAGGGCTTGTCTCCGGCCTTCTGGCCGCCACGGTACGACGGCAGCACCACGAAGAAGAAGAAATACACCTGCATCAGCCCGAAGCCCAGCGCGCCGATCGAGGCGATCGCGTTGAAGTCGGCGAACTGCGTCGGGTAGTCGGCATAGCGGCGCGGCATGCCGGCCAGGCCGAGGAAGTGCATCGGGAAGAACGTGATGTTGAAGAAGATCATCGAGCCCCAGAAGTGGATCTGGCCGCGGGTCTCGTTGTACATGAAGCCGCTCCACTTCGGGCCCCAGTAGTAGAAGCCCGAGAACATCGCGAACAGCGAGCCGGCCACCAGCACGTAGTGGAAGTGGGCCACGATGAAGTAGGTGTCCTGCAGCTGGATGTCGATCGGCGCGACCGCCGGCATCAGGCCGGTGAAGCCGCCGATGGTGAACACGAAGATGAAGCCGATGGCGAACAGCATCGGCGTCTCGAACGTCATCGAGCCGCGCCACATGGTGGCGATCCAGTTGAAGATCTTCACGGCGGTCGGCACCGCGATCAGCATGGTCGCGTACATGAAGAACAGCTGGCCCGTCACCGGCATGCCGGTCGTGAACATGTGGTGCGCCCACACGATGAACGACAGGATGGCGATCGAGGCGGTGGCGTACACCATCGAGCTGTAGCCGAACAGGCGCTTGCGCGCGAAGGTCGGCACCACGTGCGAGATGATCCCGAACGCGGGCAGGATCATGATGTACACCTCGGGGTGGCCGAAGAACCAGAAGATGTGCTGGTACATCACCGGGTCGCCGCCGCCGGCGGCCGAGAAGAAGCTCGTGCCGAAGTGGCGGTCGGTCAGCACCATCGTGATGGCGCCGGCCAGCACGGGCATCACGGCGATCAGCAGGTAGGCGGTGATGAGCCAGGTCCAGCAGAACATCGGCATCTTCATCAGCGTCATGCCGGGCGCGCGCATGTTGAGCACGGTGACGATGATGTTGATCGAGCCCATGATCGACGACGCGCCCATGATGTGCATGGCGAAGATGGCCATGTCCATGCCCGGGCCCATCTGCACCGACAGCGGCGCGTACAGCGTCCAGCCGGCGGCGGTGGCGCCGCCCGGCGCGAAGAACGACAGCACCAGCAGCAGCGCGGCCGGCGGCATCAGCCAGAAGCTGAAGTTGTTCATGCGCGCGAACGCCATGTCGGAGGCGCCGATCTGCAGCGGGATCATCCAGTTGGCGAAGCCCACGAAGGCCGGCATGATCGCGCCGAACACCATGATCAGGCCGTGCATGGTGGTGAACTGGTTGAACAGCTCGGGGCGGAAGAACTGCAGGCCCGGCTCGAACAGTTCCAGGCGGATCAGCAGCGCCAGCATGCCGCCCGACAGCAGCATGGTGAACGAGAACAGCAGGTACAGCGTGCCGATGTCCTTGTGGTTGGTGGCGAACAGCCAGCGGCGCCAGCCATGCGGGTGATCGTGATGCTCATCGTGCGCGTGGTCATGCGCATGATCGTGCGCGTGGTCGTGCGGATGGCCGAGCGCGTCCGGGGTAGCAGTACTCATCGCGAAAACTCCTCTAGTCCTGATCAGCCTGCCGCGCGGTCGCCCGCGACGCTGGCCTGCTTGGCGGCGGGCTTGTCTTGCGCCTTGGGTGCGGCGTCGCCGCCCGCGGCGCCACCGCCTTCCGGGAACTTGCCCGCGCGGGCGTTCACGAAATCGCTCGGTTGAATCACTTCGCCGGTATGGTTGCCCCAGTTGTTGCGGGTAAAGGTCATGACGGCGGCGAGCTCGGTATCGGAGAGGTGCTTCCAGACGGGCATGGCGCCCTTGCCTTCGAGCAGGATGTGCATCTGGCCGGCCTTGGGACCGTTGACGACCTTGGAGCCGTCCAGCGCCGGGAACGCGCCGCCGCCCTTGCCGGTGGGCTGGTGGCAGACCGCGCAGTTGGCGGCGTAGACCTTCTCGCCGCGCGCCTTGAGCTCGTCGAGGGTCCAGGTCTTGTTGGGGTCGTCGGCCTTGGCGGCGAGTTCCTTCTTCTTGCCGTCGACCCACTTGGCGTAGTCGGCGTCGGACACCACGCGCACCACGATCGGCATGAAGGCGTGTTCCTTGCCGCACAGCTCGGCGCACTGGCCGCGGTACACGCCGATCTTCTCGGCCTTGAACCAGGTGTCGCGCACGAAGCCGGGGATCGCGTCCTGCTTGACGCCGAACGCCGGGATCATCCACGCATGGATCACGTCGTTGGCGGTGGTGACGATGCGCACCTTCTTGTTGACGGGCACCACCAGTTCGTTGTCCACCTCCATCAGGTAGGTGTTGGACTTCGGCGCCTCGTTGTTGATCTGGTCGCGCGGGGTGGCCAGGGTGGAGACGAAGGAGATGCCCTCGCCTTCGCCCTTGAGGTAGTCATAACCCCATTTCCACTGGTAGCCGGTGGCCTTGATGGTGATGTCGGAATTGGTGGTGTCCTTCATCGCCACGACCGTCTTGGTGGCGGGCAGCGCCATGCCGATGACGATCAGGAAGGGGATGATGGTCCAGATCACCTCGACGGTGATGCTTTCGTGGAAGGAGGCAGATTTCGCACCCTTGGACCTGCGGTGCTTGAACACGGAATAGAACATCACGCCGAACACGCCGACGAAGATCACCGTGCAGATGATCAGCATCATCCAGTTCAGCCAGTGAATCTGTTCGGCGATCTTGGTAACGGGCTCGGCCAGATTGAGCTGTCGCACTGCGGGGCCGCCCGGCATGTCTTCCACCGCCAGGGCTGCCTGGCCAACGAGCAGGGACGCGCCCGTCAGACACGCTGCGGATGCCTTCTTCCACATTTTCATTTGTTATCTACCCAATTTACAGATGCAAATCTGTCAGCCTGCCCGGCCGCTGCCAGTCTCCATTCAAAGGCAACGCAAGGCAGATACGAGCTCCTGCGCGAACTTTCTGCGCTTGTACGGGTCCAGAAAACACCCCACCTGCACAACGCACTTACCCGAGCGCAACTGCACCAGCGCCCTTAACGATTCACCCTGTTCGACCCGCACCCAGAGCGGGTTGAACTCATGCCGGGTCAGCTGCCCGGCACTGACGGAGACGACCACCAGCAGGCCGCCCGCCAGGCTCACGCGTTCGTAGTCGGCCGCATGCCGCGCGTAGACCAGCAGCGCGATGCCCAGACCCAGCAGGTCCAGCCCGGCGAAGGGCAGCACGAGCCACGAACCCCGCCACGCAAAGCACAACGCGATGGCGAGCGAGACACAGACGATTGAGAGGTAGAACCAGCCGACCTGGCGTGGCGACAGCGAGCAATTCCGCTTCATCAGCCAGTCTTTGTCCGGCGCACCGGGCCCGCCGGGACTGCTGCCGGGCTCGTCTTGCGCCGTCTGGAATGCGATACCCAAGTCTTGCATCGCCCACCACTCTGCATAGGATGCACACCTGGGACGATCGCCTGGGCCGCACTAACTTAGTGCGATTCCGGGGCACATGTGCCAGGGGAACCACTGCGACAAACTGGCGCATTATAGGGCGCTTCACCTGCTCGAACAAGGCCGCCCCTTGACCGCCGGGGTGGCGCGCGACACGGTTTTGTGCTTCAGCGCGGTGCACGCGGCGGCCTCGCGGTGCCCCGTCCGGGGCACGCTATCGGCGCGGCCGCGCGCGTCCGATCTTGTCCAGCGGCACCACCGCGCGGCCCATTTCGTCGACGTCCTGCCGGCCGCGCGGCGCCAGTTTCCACGCATGCCCGTAGACGATCTCGAAGGTCAGCGGAATCAGCCCGTCGGCATTGCGGCGGCGCTCGAGCGCGCCCAGCAGCGCATCGAGCCAACGCCTGCCACGCAAGCCCTGGCTTGGGATTGGCGGCAGCCGCAGGCCGCCGAAGGCCTGCACTTCGCGCAGCAGGGTGCGCGGCGATTCATAGGTGATCGTCAGCGTTTCCATGTCCATCACGGGCGTGGACCAGCCGCTGTTGACCAGCATGTCGCCGATGTCGTGCATGTCGACGAAGCGCAGCGTGTGGGTACCCGGATCGACCTCGGCGAAGGCCGCGCGCAACTCGGCCAGCGTGTCCGGGCCGAACAGCGAGAACAGCACCAGGCCCTCGTCACGTGCGACACGATGCCACTCGGGAAATACCCTATGTGGTTCAGGATGCCAGTGCAGCGCGAGGTTGGACCAGAGCAGGTCGAAGCTGGCCGGGGCAAACGGCAATGTGGCAAGATCGCCCTGCACCAGGTCGAACACGGGCCGCTTGCCGAGCATGCGCCCGAGCCATCCGGCCTGGCGCTGGGGATCGCGCTGGGCCGCCTCGCGCAGCATGGCGCCGGAGATGTCCAGGCCGGCGATCTGCGCGTCCGGGTACTGCGCGCGCAGCGCCGCCAGGCCGCGGCCGTGGCCGCAGCCGATGTCCAGCGCGCGCGCGGGCGACAGCCGGATCATCTGCATGCGCTCCTGCATGCGCTGGCCGATCTCGCCCAGCAGGAAATCGAGCTGGCCGAAGCGCGCGCTGCGCCGGTCGAAGGCGAGGCGGGTCAGCCGCGCGGGCGGCAGATAGGCATCGTGGGAGTCGGCGTCATGCAGGGACACGGGCAAGCCAGGCAACAGGAGAATGAGGAACACGGCCGGACGCGCGCGCCCGGGCGGAATGCGGCGCGCGCGCCTGCGGGCGCGGCGGCCGGAGCGCAAGTATACGCGCGCGCCGCGTCCGCTGCCGGCGCCCGCCACGCCGAAGGCGCCCTGCGCCGCCAAGCGCGCCGGCTGTGGCGCGCGCTGCTGCCGTGCGCGTGCGCGCTGTGCGGCGAGGTGCAGGAAGACGCCGTGTGCGCCGGCTGCGCGCGCGAACTGCTGGCCCCGGCGGCGCGCTGCCGCGTCTGCGCGCGGCCTGCCCTGCGCCGCGATGCGCGCCACAGCTTGCGCCACGGTCCGCGCTGCCATCACTGCCGGCTCGAACCGCCCGCGTTCGACGCCGCCGTCACGCTCGGCGACTACGCCAGCCCGCAGGACGGGCTGGTGCTGGCGCTCAAGTTCGGCGGCGCGCTGCCGCTCGCGGACTGGCTGGCGGCGGCGCTGGCCGAGCGCTGGCAGGCCATGCACGATGCCGCGCGCGCCCTGCCCGATCCTCCGACACTGCCCGCCCCGCCCGACCTGCTGGCGCCGGTGCCGCTGTCGCCGCGGCGGCTGGCGGCGCGCGGCTTCAACCAGTCGTGGGAGATCGCCCGGCCGCTGGCGCGCCGTCTGGGCGTGCGCGCGCGCCCGGCGCTGCTGGCCCGCCTGCGCGACACGCCGGCCCAGGCCTCGCTGGACCTGCCCGCGCGGCAGGCCAACCTGCGGGATGCCTTCGGCCTCGCGCCGGGTGGCGAGGTCGCCGGCCTGCACATCGGGCTGGTGGACGACGTGATGACCAGCGGCGCGACGCTCGGCGAGGCCGCGCGCGTGCTGAAGGCGCACGGCGCGGCGCGCGTCACCTTGTTCGTCCCGCTGCGCACGCCGTAGCGGGGAGGGGGCGCGGCGATGGCGGCGTGACAGGCGCCACCCGGCAAGGTAAGCTGCGCAGCGGTTTACAAGCGGCGCCCCGAGGCCCGCCCCCCAACATGTTCAATGTCGTCCTGGTCGAACCCGAGATCCCGCCGAACACCGGCAACGTGATCCGCCTGTGCGCCAATACCGGCGCCCGCCTGCACCTCGTCAAGCCGCTCGGCTTCCCGCTCGAGGATGCGCGCATGCGCCGCGCCGGCCTGGACTACCACGAGTACGCCACCATGCGCGTGCACGAGAACTGGGACGCCCTGATGGCCAGCGAGCAGCCCGACCCGGCCCGCATGTTCGCGCTCACCACGCATGGCGCGACGCCGTTCGGGCAGGTCGCCTTCCGGCCCGGCGACTGGTTCGTGTTCGGCTCCGAGACGCGCGGCCTGGCGCCGGAGCGGCGCGAGTGGTTTCCCGCCGCGCAGCGCATCCGCCTGCCGATGCGGCCGGACAACCGCAGCCTCAACCTCTCCAACACGGTGGCCGTGGTGGTGTTCGAGGCCTGGCGCCAGAACGGCTTCGCCGGCGGCGCCTAGCGTTTGCCTACTCCGGCTGCACGCCGGCGATCCGGATCACCTTGTCCCAGCGCGCCTTCTCGCTCGCCAGGGTCTCGCGCAGCGACTGCGGCGCCGTGCCCGCCGGCGCGAAATACTGCGCGCGCATCTTGGCGCGCACGTCTTCGCTGCCGATGATCGCCACCAGCTCGCGGTAGAGCCGGTCGATCACCGGCGCGGGCGTGCCCGCCGGCGCCATCACGGCCTGCCACGAGATCGCCTCGAAGCCCGGATAACCGGACTCGGCCACGGTGGGCACCGCCGGCAGCAGGCTGGTGCGCCCGCTGGTGGTGACGGCGAGGACGCGCAGCTTGCCCGCGCTCACCAGCGGCATGGCGATCGCCGGCACCATGAAGCCGGCCTGCACCTGGCCGCCGACCATCGCCGTGGTGATCTGCGCGAAGCCCGGGTACGGAATATGGGCGAGGTCGATCTTCGCCATCGCCTTGAGCTGCTCCATCGCGAGATGGGCGGCGCTGCCGTTGCCGACCGAGCCGTAGTTCAGCGCGCCGGGACGCGCGCGCGCCAGCGCCACGAACTCGCGCACGTCGTGCACCGGCAGGCGCGCATCCACCACCAGCACGTTGGGCGAGGTCGCCACCAGCGAGACCGGCGCGAGCTGGCGCACGGGGTCGTAGCCGAGATGGCGCCACAGCGTCGGCGCCGTGACCAGCGGGCCGTTGATGGTCAGCAGCAGCGTGTAGCCGTCGGGCGCGGCGCGCGCCACCATGCCGGTGCCGATATTGCCGCCGGCGCCGGGGCGGTTCTCCACCACCACCGGCTGGCCGAGCGACGCCGACAGCTTCTCGGCCAGCAGGCGCGCGATCAGGTCCGGCGAGGAGCCAGCCGGAAACGGCACCACCAGGCGCACCGGCCGCTCGGGCCAGTTGCCGGCCGCGCGCGCGGGAAACGCCAGCGCGGCGGGCACGGCGGCGGCAAGGGCCATCAGGACGCGGCGGCGGGCCGCGATGCAATCTTGGGACATGAGACAGGACCAGGGCGGCCGGACATCCGCGTCGGCGCGGGCATCACCGCCGGGAAAGGAAATGAAGGGGAAAAAGCGGCGCGCTCACTCGTCGCGCGCGTCGCGCTGGAGCAGGCGCGCCACCGCGTCGGCCACCGGCAGGCCATCGAACAGCACCGCGCACACCGCGCGCGTGATCGGCATCTCCACGCCGTGCGCGGCGGCCAGCGCCGCCACCGCCTGCGCGCAGCGCACGCCTTCGGCGACGTGGCCGAGGTCGGTGAGGATCTGCCCGAGCGTCATGCCCTGCGCCAGTTGCTGGCCGACCTTGCGGTTGCGCGAGAGGTCGCCGGTGGCGGTCAGGATCAGGTCGCCCACGCCGGCCAGGCCCATGAAGGTCTCGACGCGCCCGCCCAGCGCCATGCCCAGCCGCGTCATCTCGGCCAGGCCGCGCGTGACCAGCGCGGCGCGCGCGTTCAGGCCCAGGCCGAGCCCGTCGCTGGCGCCAGTGGCGATCGCCAGCACGTTCTTGACCGCGCCGCCCACCTCGGCGCCGACCAGGTCGTCGCTGCCGTAGATGCGCATGGCATGGTGATGGAAACCCTGCTGCGCCAGATCGGCCAGCAGCGGCGAGGTGCCGGCCACGGTCAGCGCGCACGGCAGGCCGAGCGCCACCTCGCGGGCGAAGCTGGGGCCGGTCAGCACACCGAACATGGCGTCGCCGAGCCGGCCCGCGGCGTCGAGCTCCTCGCGCACCATCTGGTGCGGCAAGGCATTGGTGACGGCCTCGAAGCCCTTGCACAGCCACAGCATGCGCAGGCCGGCGCGGCGCGCGGCCAGCCGGCGCGTCATCTCGCGCAGGCCGGAGACCGGCGTGGCGACGATCAGCAGGCCGTCGGGATCGGCATCCACGTGCGCGGCGGCGCGCTCGAAGTCGGCCTGCACCGCGAGCCGCGCCGACAGCGCCACGCCGGGCAGGTAGGTGGCGTTTTCATGGCTGGCGCCGATCGCCGCCAGCCCGGCGGCCTCCCGGCCCCACAGCACCACGTCGTGGACCGCGGCCGCATGGCTGGCCAGCGCGGTGCCCCAGGCCCCGGCTCCGAAGACAGTGATTTTCATGACGCTTTGCCTCGCTCGAACGGCCTGCCGGCCGCGTGGCCCGCCGGGCGGGCCGGAAAACACAAAACGGGGCACGTGGCCCCGTCTTTACCGCATGCCGCGCCAGGATCCGAGGATCAGTGGCGGGCCTGGCTGCCGTCGGGCATCACGATGCCGCTGTTGCCGCCCTGGGCCGCTTCGGCTTCCTGCATGGCCGCCTGCAGGCGTTGCTCGTAGAGCGCCTGGAAGTTGATTTCCGACAGGTGGATGGCCTGGAAGCCGGCGCGCGTGATCACGTCGGCGATGTTGCCGCGCAGGTACGGGTAGAGGATGGTCGGGCAGGCAATGCCCAGCAGCGGGTCGAGCTGCTCCACCGGCACGTTGCGGATGTCGAAGATGCCGGCCTGGTGCGCTTCGACCAGGAAGGCGACCTTGTCCTGCACCTTGGTGGTCACGGTGCCGGTCACGACCACTTCGAAGATGCCTTCCTGCAGTTGGGTGGCACCCACGTTCACCTGGACTTCCACGGCCGGCGCTTCGGTCTCGAGGAAGATGGCGGGCGAGTTCGGCTGTTCGAGCGACATGTCCTTCAGGTACACGCGCTGGATGTTGAAGAACGGCTGGTCTTCCTGCTGATTGTTTTGCTGGTCGCTCATGAAAGGCTTCCGGGAATGGGCATTGGACGCCAGATACCGCGGCCGCGAGCCCCGCGGGCGGCTAAGGCCCAGGCTGGCGACCCGGGTCGGCACCCGGTTGGGAGGGTAGGAGTATACCATTGCTGGCCATACTCCCCCCTAAGAACCACACGTGCGAGTTTCCCCGCATGCGGCTCAAGCCTTTTACAAAATGTTCAATCGAACACCGGTTTCACAACAGTTCTACCGTAGTGATGTACTTGCTTATGGCAGTCCGGATGTAGCAGCACACGATTCCCTAGAGCATCTGAGCCTCCGTGAGTACGGTACTCGATGTGATGGTCTTCCCATCCCGTCTCCTTGGTAATCTTGCCTTCACACACCGCGCACAAGCCCCGCTGGGACATATACAACTTGATCCATTGCTTTCGGTGCAGCATGCTTTCCAGCATGCGTTCCTGCCGCAATGTCTCGCCATATCGCTCCTGCGCTGGATCGAAAGGATGGTAATCCCCTCGAATCTTCTTGTGCCGCCGGATAGGCGTACTCGCGAGTGAGTACAGCTCCATCCAGTAGCTACTGCCATTGCTTTCCGCGATGCGAGTACCAAACACCCAGTTCCGTTCACCAATTGAGCCGAAATACTTCCCTCGCACCCATTCAGCGTTCTTCCCTCGATGCCGCCGTTTCGCCCACCGCCATAGAGCCCTAAATACATCGCGCTCCACACGTGTGAACGCCGCTTTCGCAACCACTGGGCTGTGATACTGCGCCCAGCCTCTTAGCATCGGGTTCAGCAATCGGATGAGATCCTCCTGCGTCACCGCCTTGTTGGCACTAATGGTCTCCTTCACCTTGCGATAGAACGTTTGCACGTTTTTCTTGCTCGGTTTGATGAGCAGCGTTTCCGAGTATTTCCGGAAATTCCACCCTAGGAAATCGAAGCCGTCAGCAACATTGACAATCCGCGTTTTCTCCGTCGATAGTGTCAACCCCCGTACTGCTAGGAATTGCTCTACCCACGGCTTCACCTCGTTTTCTAATACCTCCGGCGTACAGCCAGTGATAACGAAGTCGTCCGCGTACCGTACAACATTTACCTTGAGCTTTCGCAGATTGTTAACCCCCAATTTTGTCCGAAGGGACTCTATCAGTTGTCGTTCCAACCCGTTCAGTGCCACGTTTGCCAGAGTCGGGGAAATGATGCCCCCCTGTGGCGTTCCGGCTTCGGTCGCCTGAAACTGGCCCTGAAATACCACGCCAGCCTTCAGCCATTTCCGCAGGATCACTTTGTCCATCCGGACATTGCGCTCCAGCCAATCATGGCTGATATGGTCAAAGCAGCCTTTAATATCCGCTTCCAGAATCCATTGGGCCGAAACCTTTCTGGACAGGTTAACGAATAGCTGAGACATGGCATCCGCAGTGGAGCGATTGCTCCGAAACCCATACGAGTTTGGATCGCTCGTTCCTTCGGACACCGGTTCCAGCGCCAGCAGATACAACGCTTGCATGGCCCGATCCAACATGGTCGGAATGCCCAGGGGGCGCTCCTTCCCGTTAGATTTGGGGATGTAGACCCTCCGTAATGGCATGGGCCGATACCCCCGGCGCTTCAACCGTCCGATGGCTGCCCACCGGACTTCAGGCGAGTCCCACAGTTCACGGTCGACGCCAGCCGTCCGCTTCCCTTGGTTCTCCGTCACCCGTCTTACCGCCGATGCTTTGGCGGCAAACGAGCGGGTCAGAGATCGTTGCAAGGCTTTCACCCTGCGCCAATCCCCTTCCTGTGTCGCCTTCGCAATTCGAATCTGCATTGCTCGGACATTCCGTTCGACGCGGCGCCAATTAATGTCGCCCCATCGCTCTGGGATGCCGGAGGGCGCAGATTCATCCTTGCGGATCAATGCTTCCATGCTGCTCTCCTATCTTGAGGATTCTCCCCAAAATCAAGAGACAACATGCCCCTTGAGGGACACATTGCCCCTCAAGGGAAGAAAGATTAAACAAGCGAGTTCAGTCAGCCGTCTTGCGACGAAAGACCAGTTGGAAGTCTGCCCGCTTTCGCGTGGGGGAATGTCTCACCCCCTCTCCGGACCATTACAGCCTGGCATTCGCTTTTTCCAACCTCCCATACCCGCACAGCCGACAGCGTCCCTTGCGGTTCGCCTGCCTGAGCCAAACTGCGCTCCGGCAGCCATACGGGCTTACCACGTTCCCTGCACGTTACAAGACCGGGTTAGGGCCTGCCTCTTCGCCGGTGGTCTGATGACGACGTATTCCGAGTTTCCAGCGGAATAACCGACCACGTACCTTTTGGTTGATGCCTATCAGCAGCTTTGGCACCGTCATATTCACGGCGTTTACCAGCAGTTCACTTACATTACCCATACCAGCCAGCCTAGCTCCTCAACCCCATCGCTGCTTGGAGTCTCTGCCCACCATCCTCACGGAGAATGGACACCCTTGCGGGGGCTACGTTGTCAGGAAAGCTTCACACCCCACCGTTACCAGTGACGCATGTCTCCCTAGGCTACTGCTAGTCGCATAGCAGGTTCTCTATCAGAGCACCCTCGCGGGTGAGTCCGACCGAACCATAACGCGCAGAGCTTCCGCTCCGGGACCTCACTTCCTTACTTCATGTGCCCCTTTGCCAGCGAGCGCTTGACGACGGCGGTCTCTTTCGAGCGCAGGCCCTCGTCCCAAAGAACGTAGCGCCGACCCTAACGGGTCGGTTTAAATGCTATGTGGCAGACAAGCAACAAAACAGAAGTTGCATCTCCACCCGCATCCTCCGGAGAGGGTGCGTACCGCAAAGACATCTGCCCAAAGGCAAGCGTCCCCGCCTTTGGGCAATGGCTGGAAATCCATCCAGCAGATAGCAAGCTGTGAGTTAGCCGATACGCTGACCTTCCCACAACACATGGACTCGCTCCGGCCTCGCGGCTGGGCTTGTCAAAGCAAGAAATGGTTGAGATTGGAGGTTCAGGCCGAGGCCTTCCCCTTGTCTCAACAAAGGTCGATGCTCCTTACGTTGGAGCTGCCCGGACACGATAGTGCGTGTCGCACGAAAACGCATATGGTACATGACGCGGGTGGCGAATTCACCCGCATCGCGGCTAGGAATTTGCCTCAGGCCGCCAGCAGCGGCACCAGGCCGCCCTTGCGGTCGAGCGCCGAGAGGTCGTCGAAACCGCCCACGTGGGTCTCGTCGATGTAGATCTGCGGCACCGTGCGGCGGCCGGTGCGGGTCATCATTTCTTCACGCTTGCCGGGTTCGCGGTCGATCAGGATCTTCTCGATCGACTCCACGCCCTTGGCCTTCAGAAGGCGCTCGGCCATCTGGCAATACGGGCAAACTACCGTGCTGTACATCACAACGCGGGCCATGCGGTTCTCCTTGAGACTAGAAACTGGCGCGGCTCGGGGCGGCCGGCGGGACAGCCGGCCCGGCACCCTGCCGCGCCCGGCGCGCGTCTTACTTGACCACCGGCAAGCCGGCTTGCTGCCATGCGGCCAGGCCGCCTTCGAGCGAATAGACCTCACTGTAACCGGCTTCCTTCAGCGCTGCTTGGCCCTTGCCCGAGCGCTGGCCGGTCTGGCACACCACGATGATGGGTACGGACTTGTCCTTTGCAAGGCCGGCGGCGCGGCTGGCCAGGTCGGCGAGCGGCGCGCTCTTGGCCTGCGGCAGGTGGCCCTTGGCGTATTCGGCGGCCTCGCGGATGTCCACCACCACCGCGTTGCGCCTGTTGATCAGCTGCGTCGCGCCAGCCGGGTTGACCGACTTGCCGCCCAGGGAGCCGCGCGAGATGACGGGCCAGGCCAGCAGGCCGCCCGACACCACGGCGATGGCAATCAGGGCAAGGTTGTTGTAGTCGGCGAAGAAATTCACGTTGGCATTCCGGTGGGTTGAGTCGGCGGCATTATAAAATAGACGGTTTCGCGCCCGCGAGCCGGCATTGTCTCCTACTTGACACATGAACGGAGCGAGTGACATGGCGCGCACCGGTTTCTCACGCTTTGGAAGCAGCATGTACAAACTCGTTCTCATTCGTCACGGCGAATCCACCTGGAATCTCGAAAACCGCTTCACCGGCTGGGTCGACGTCGACCTGACCGACACCGGCGTGGCACAGGCCAAGCAGGCCGGCAAGCTGCTGCGCGAGGGCGGCTTCGCCTTCGACGTAGCCTATACCTCCGTGCTCAAGCGGGCCATCCGCACGCTGTGGCACGTGCAGGACGAGATGGACCAGATGTGGATCCCGGTGCGCAACGAGTGGCGCCTGAACGAGCGCCACTACGGCGCGCTGTCCGGCCTCAACAAGGCCGAGACCGCCGCCAAGTTCGGCGACCAGCAGGTGCTGGTCTGGCGCCGCAGCTACGACACCCCGCCGCCCGCGCTGGCGCAGGACGATCCGCGCGCCTCATACGACGACCCGCGCTACGCCGGCGTGCCGCGCGAGCAGATCCCGCTCACGGAATGCCTGAAGGACACGGTGGCCCGTGTGCTGCCGCTATGGAACGAATTCATTGCACCTGACATCAAATCCGGGAAGCGCGTGGTGATTGCCGCTCATGGCAACAGCATCCGCGCGCTGGTGAAGTACCTGGACCAGGTTTCGGATGACGACATCGTTGGCATCAACATTCCCAATGGCACCCCGCTCGTGTACGAGCTCGACGCCGAACTGCGTCCGCTGCGCCATTACTACCTGGGCGACCAGGAAGCGATCGCCGCATCGCTGGCCGCCGTGGCCAGCCAGGGCAAGGCACGCTGAGGCCAGGGCCGGGCGCGCGCCGCCGCGCGCTGCCCGGCCTTGGCTCGCAGCGGGTCAGGCCTTTTTTTCCACTCCCTCTTATACTGTCGGACACAACCGGCCGGTGTGACGCACCAGGCCGGGTCCGACACCGCATTTTCCTCACACGTTCAGGCAGCCCTCATGCGTAAGACGCTCAAGAACATCAGTCTTGTTACTGCCGGACTCGTCGCCGGCGTGCTGGCTACCATGCAACTCTCGGCCACGGCGCAGAATTCGTCCGGGCCGCTGCCGCTGGAGCAGTTGCGCCTGATGGCGGACATCTTCGGCCAGATCAAGCGCGAGTACGTGGAGCCGGTCGACGACAAGAAGCTGCTGACCGAAGCCATCAAGGGCATGGTCGCCAGCCTCGACCCGCATTCGGCCTACCTGGACGAAAAGGACTTCAAGGAACTGCAGGAAGGCACGCGCGGGCGCTTCGCCGGCCTGGGCATCGAGATCTCGCAGGAAGAAGGCCTGGTCAAGGTCATCAACCCGATCGAGGACACCCCCGCCTTCCGCGCCGGCATCCAGCCGGGCGACCTGATCACCCGCATCGACGACAAGCCCGTGCGCGGCCTGCCGCTGGAGCAGGCGGTCAAGCGCATGCGCGGCGAGCCGGGCACCAAGGTCACGCTGACCATCTACCGCAAGAGCGACGAGCGCACCTTCCCGGTCTCGATCACGCGCGCCGAAATCCGCGTGCAGTCGGTCAAGGCCAAGCTGATCGACAACGACCGCCTGGCCTGGGTGCGCCTGACCAGCTTCCAGGAACGCACCGTGGCCGACCTGGGCAAGAAGCTCGACGAGCTGGCCAAGAAGAACCCCAACCTCAAGGGCGTGATCCTCGACCTGCGCAACAACGGCGGCGGCGTGCTGCAAGGCGCCGTGGGCGTGGCCGCGGCCTTCCTGCCCGACGACGCGACCGTGGTCTCGACCAACGGCCAGGTGCCGGACGCCAAGCGCGTCTACAAGGCGACCTTCAACAACTATCGCCTGTCGTCGCTCGAGGACGATCCGCTCAAGGACCTGCCGGCGCTGTACAAGAAGATCCCGATGGTGGTGCTGACCAACGCCTACTCGGCCTCGGCTTCCGAGATCGTGGCCGGCGCGCTGCAGGACCACAAGCGCGCGCTGATCATGGGCAAGACCACCTTCGGCAAGGGCTCGGTGCAGACCGTGCGCCCGCTGACCAACGACACCGGCATCAAGCTGACCATCGCGTACTACTACACGCCGACCGGCAAGTCGATCCAGGCCAAGGGCATCCGCCCGGACATCCCGGTCGACCAGAACCCCGAAGGCGATCCCGACGACGCGCTGATCACGCGCGAGATCGACACCGAGCGCCACCTGCACAACAAGCAGGAATCGGAAGAGCCGGAGATGAACGAGCGCGAGCAGCGCCGCGTCGAGGAACTGCGCCGGCTCGAGGAAGAAAACGCCAAGAAGACGCCGGAGCAGCGCGACCAGGAACGCAAGAAGAAGCCCATCGAGTTCGGCTCGGCGGAAGACTTCATGCTGCAGCAGGCCGTCGCCCAGCTCGAAGGCCAGCCGGTCAAGCGCTCCAAGTCCAGGCTCGAAGCCGTGGCGACCTCCGACAAGCCGGCCACCAGGCCCGCGCCCAAGAGCACCGCGCCGGCCAAGCCCGCCACCAAGGACAAGGCGCCGGCGAGCGCGCCGATCGGGACCCCGCTGGGCACCCCGACCGGCAAGACTCCCTGAGATCCCGACCGGAAAAAGCGGCCCTGCGGGGCCGCTTTTTCGTTGCCAGGCATGAAGGACGCAAGGACGCATGAACGACGACCAACTGCTGCGCTACTCGCGGCACATCCTGCTCGACGAGCTCGGCATCGAAGGACAAGGCCGGCTGCTGGCCGGCCACGCGCTGGTGATCGGCGCCGGCGGGCTGGGCGCGGCCGCGCTGCCCTACCTCGCCTCGGCCGGGGTCGGCACCATCACGGTGGTGGACGACGACGTGGTCGACCTCACCAACCTGCAGCGCCAGGTGATCCACACCACCGCCAACGTCGGCCGGCCCAAGGTGGAGTCGGCGCGCGAAGGCATGCTGCGCATCAATCCGGACATCGACGTGCGGCTGATTGCCGCACGCGCGGGCGAGCCGGAGCTCGCGCGGCTGGTCGCCGGGGCCGACGTGGTGCTCGACTGCAGCGACAACTTCGCCACGCGCCAGGCCGTCAACCGCGCCTGCGTGCGGCACCGCGTGCCGCTGGTGTCCGGCGCCGCGCTGCGCTTCGACGGGCAGGTCAGCGTGTTCGACCAGCGCCAGCCCGGCGCGCCGTGCTACGCCTGCCTGTTCCCGCCGTCGCAGCCCGCGCAGGAAGCCGCCTGCGCCAGCATGGGCGTGTTCGCGCCGCTGGTGGGCATGGTCGGCACCGTGCAGGCCGCCGAGGCGCTCAAGCTGCTGGCGGGCATCGGCACCAGCCTGGCCGGGCGCCTGCTGATGGTCGACGCGCTCGGCATGGAGTGGACCACCATGCGGCTCGCCCGCGCGCCGGACTGCGAGGTCTGCGGCGGGCATGACGGCGGGCACGGCGCCTAGCAATCCTGCTGGCGGCCAGGGACGATTTGCGGGGGCCAGGGCCTCGCCTCAACCGCTGTCCCGCGCGCGCAGGACGGCCCGCCCCGGATGGACGCGAATGCGCTCGATCCGGCTCGCATGAGCTCGAATGGGAATCTGAATCCGAATGAGAGGAATTCCCGCCAGGACGCGGCGGATGGCGGCAGCACCGGACGGCGCCGCGCGGATGCGGCCACTGCGTTCTCGCGAACTTGCGGCCGACTGCCAGGCTTACTGCTCGCCCGGCTCCATCTGCGATTGCAGATAGTTCGGCAGGCCAACCTTGTCGATCAGGTCGATCTGCGTTTCCAGGTATTCGATGTGCTCTTCGGTGTCGGTCAGGATGTCGACCAGGATCTCGCGGCTGACGTAGTCGCCCACCGATTCGCAGTAGGCGATGCCTTCCTTGACCGTGGCGTGCGCGCCCTGCTCGAGCTTCAGGTCGCACTTGAGCATTTCCGGGGTGTCTTCGCCGAGCAGCAGCTTGTTCAGGTCCTGCAGGTTGGGCAGGCCGTCGAGCATGAGGATGCGTTCGATCAGGCGGTCGGCGTGCTTCATCTCGCCGATGGATTCCTTGTATTCCACCTCGCCGAGCTTCTTCAGGCCCCAGTGACGGTACATGCGGGCGTGCAGGAAATACTGGTTGATCGCGGTCAGCTCGTTCTTGAGCTGCGCGTTCAGGTGTTGGATGACCTTCTTGTCACCTTTCATTTGGAGGCTCCTGTAGCATCGGAACCCCGCAAAAACGCGAAGCGGCGCAAGATGCGCCGCATGCAGTCTGGAAATGGGAAAACGCCCCGCAACCTGGAAGTTGCGGGCGACTTCAGGCAACCAGCTCGGTTTGCTGGTCGTTCGCGACTGCCGGGTCCCGAGTGTCCATTATGGCACGCGGACCTGAGGACGAACAGGACGAAATGTCCACCATCTGGATGGTGGCGACCGTGACGCTGCGCACCGCGGCCACGCCTTCGCACAGCACCTGCTGTGCGCAATCGCGGCAGCGCCCGCAGCAGGTGCCCACGCCCAGCGTTTCCGCCAGTTCGTCGAGCGTTTCCACGCCGAGATGCACGGCGCCATGGATTTCTCGGTCGGTAACCTGGTTGCAGATGCAAACGTACACAAATCCCTCCTTGGGGCAGGGGTGACACCGGCATGTCACCCGCGATGTACGCCAGAATATCAGAGATCGAAAATGATAACAATTCCCATTAAGCCACAAAGGGTACATGCCCGGAAAGCGCCACTCGGGCGGCGTTGCCGGCATGCGGGAGGCGTCACAGCGCTGTCTTGAAGTGCCGGATACCGCGCCCGCGGGCGTGGTATCCGGCAGAAAAACCCCAAGGCGTACAGGGTTGTCAGAGCTGCTTGAGCGCGCAGGCCAGCTCGTCCGGCTCGTAGGCCTCGAGCACCTGCCCCACCAGGCGCTCGAGGCGCTGGCAGTCGGCGTGGAGGACTTCCTGCTTGACCCGCAGCAGTTGCGAGGGATGCATCGAGAACTCGCGCAGGCCCATGCCCAGCAGCAGGCGCGTCATGGCCGGATCGCCCGCCATCTCGCCGCACACCGCCACCGGCACGCCGGCGTGGTTGGCCTCGCGGATGGTGCGCGCGATCAGTTGCAGCACGGCCGGGTGCAGCGGGTCGTACAGGTGCGCCACGGCGTTGTCGGCGCGGTCGATGGCCAGCGTGTACTGGATCAGGTCGTTGGTGCCGATCGAGAGGAAATCCATGCGCCGCAGGAACAGCGGCAGCATCAGCACCGCGGCCGGGATCTCGATCATGGCGCCGACCTTGAGGTTTGGGTCGAAGGCCTGGCCGCGCGCCGCCAGCTGGCGCTTGGCCTGGGCGATCAGCTCCAGGGTCTGGTCGATCTCGCGCGCGTGCGCCAGCATCGGGATCAGCAGCCGCACCGGCCCGAACGCCGAGGCGCGCAGCAGCGCGCGCAACTGGGTCAGGAACATGGTCGGCTCGGACAGCGACCAGCGGATCGCGCGCAGGCCCAGCGCCGGGTTGAGCGCGGTCTCGAAGTCGTCGCCGCGGTCGCCGCGCCCGTCCCTGCCGTCGCGCCCGTCGAGCGGCTTGTCGGCACCGATGTCGATGGTGCGGATCGTGACCGGCAGCCCGTGCATGGCATCCACGGCGCCGCGGTAGGCCTGGAACTGTTCCTCCTCGTCGGGCAGCTCGCCGCGCCGGTTCATGAACAGGAACTCGGAGCGGAACAGGCCCACGCCGACCGCGCCCGCGGCCAGCGCCGCGCTGGCGTCCTCGGCCATCTCGATGTTGGCCAGCAGGTCGATCTCCAGCCCGTCCAGCGTCACCGCCGGCGTATGGCGCAGGCGCTGCAGGCGCTTCTTCTCCAGCGCGCGCTCGCTCTGGCGGTGGCGGTATTCCTCGAGGATGATCGCCGACGGGTCCACGATCACCAGCCCGGCGTCGCCGTCGATGATGACCCAGTCGTCCTGGCGGATCAGTTCGCTGGCGCTCTGCACGCCCACCGCGGCGGGGATGTCCAGGCTGCGCGCCACGATGGCGGTATGCGAGGTGCGCCCGCCCAGGTCGGTCACGAAGCCGTGGAACACGGTATGGCGGAACTGCAGCATGTCGGCCGGCGCGATGTCGTGCGCGACCACGATCACGCCCGGCGCGGGCTCGCCGTCCGGCGCCAGCGAGGACGGCGGCGCCGGGGCCGGCGCCAGCATGGCCGCGCCGGCCAGCACCTTGAGAATGCGCTCGACCACCTGGCGGATGTCCGCCTTGCGCTCGCGCAGGTACTCGTCCTCGATTTCGTCGAACTGCCGCATCAGCTCTTCGAGCCGCGTGGTCAGCGCCCATTCGGCGTTGTAGCGGCGGTTGCGGATCAGCGCCTCGGGCTCGCGCGCGAGCGCCTCGTCGTCGAGGATCATCGCGTGCACGTCGAGAAAGGCGCCCATCTCCTCGGGCGCCTCGCGCGGCAGGTCCCGCTTGAGCGCGGCGAGCTCGGCGCGCACCACGGCGCGCGCCGAGCGCAGGCGCTCGACCTCGTCGTCGAGCCGGTCTTCGTCGACCAGGTAATGGGAGACATCGAGCGCGGCAGGCGCCAGCAGATGCGCGCGGCCGATGGCGACGCCGCGCGAGACCGGGATGCCGTGCAGGGCAAATGGCATGTACCGCTCCGTCAGGAACGTTTAAAGAAATCTGGCCAGGGCCAGCAGCCTCAGGAGCCGTTGCGGAACGCGGCGAGGCGGCCCCGGCCGGGCGCGCCGTGGCGGACGCTGCCGCCGCCTGGTCCCGCTCGGGCCTTTACTCTCCCTCGCCGAAGCGGTTGGCGATCAGCGCCAGCAGCGCGTCCATCGCCTCCTGCTCGTCGGGCCCGTCGGTCTCGATGGTCACGGTCGAGCCGATGCCCGCGGCCAGCATCATCACGCCCATGATGCTCTTGGCGTCGACCTGCCGGCCATTGCGCGACATCTTGACCTGACTCACGAAACTGCCCGCCAGCTGCGTCAGCTTGGCGGAAGCGCGGGCATGCAGCCCGAGCTTATTGATGATGTTGGTGTCCCTCTGCAGCATATTTGTCGGGATGATTTGCGATCTGGTTCTGGACGGTGGTGGAGCCTACCTGCAGCACCCCTTGCGAGCCGCCGGCCAGCGCCTTGAGGGCGAGCTGGTCGAGCTTCTCGGTACGGTAGCAAATGGCGCGCACCAGCATGGGAAGGTTGACGCCGGCGAGCACCCTGACGCGGCCCGGCTCGGCCAGGCGCGCGGCGATGTTGGCCGGCGTGGCGCCGAAGATGTCGGTCAGCACCAGCGCGCCGTTGTCCTCGCAGATTTCCGCCAGGCGGCGCCGCGCTTCGGCCAGCACGGCGGCCGGCTCGGCGTCGGGCATGACGTCGATCGCTTCGAGCCGCTGCGGCTGGCCGCAGTAGACGTGGGCGGCGCACTCGCGCAATGCCGAAGCCAGCGGGGCGTGCGCGATGATCAGGATGCCTGCCATGGTGGTGAATCCGTTGGATTGACGCGATTGTAGCAGGCGCTCCAGCCCGCGAATCGGCCAGGACGCCCCGCCTCCGGCGGGGCGCTCAGGCCGCGCGGGCCTGCACCGCCAGCTCCAGCGCGTCGATGAACATGGCGGCCACCCGGAAGCCGGTCTGCTGCGTGATTTCCTGGAAGCAGGTCGGGCTCGTCACATTGACTTCGGTGAGGTAGTCGCCGATCGCGTCCAGCCCCACCAGCAGCAGGCCGCGCTGCCACAGCCCCGGCGCCAGCGCCTCGGCGATCTCGCGGTCGCGCCGCGACAGCTCCTGCGCGCGCCCGGTGCCGCCCGCGGCCAGGTTGCCGCGCACTTCGCCGTCCTTGGGAATGCGCGCCAGCGCATACGGCACCGGCTTGCCGCCGATCAGCAGGATGCGCTTGTCGCCATCCTTGATCTCGGGGATGTAGCGCTGCGCCATCAGCGTGCGCGCGCCGTTCTCGCCCAGCGTCTCGATGATGGAGCCGAGGTTCAGGCCGTCCGCGCCGACGCGGAAGATGCCCATGCCGCCCATGCCGTCGAGCGGCTTGAGGATGACGTCGCGATGCTCGGCGTGGAACGCGCGGATGCGCTCGGCATCGCGCGTGACCAGGGTCGGCGTGATGAACTGGGGATACTTGGCGATCGCCAGCTTCTCGGAGAAGTCGCGCACCGCCTGCGGCTTGTTGAACACGTTGGCGCCATGCGACTCGGCCAGCTCCAGCAGCCAGGTGCTGGTCACGTATTCCATGTCGAACGGCGGGTCCTTGCGCATCAGCACCGCGTCGAAGCCGGTCAGCGGCTGCAGCGACGGCTCGCCGGCGCGGTACCAGTCATGGGCGTCGCCGGTCAGCTGCAGCGGGCTCGCGACCGCCTCGACCTGGTGCGCCGACAGCGACAACTGCGACTGCAGGCAGACGAACAGCGCGTGGCCGCGCGCGGCCGCCTCCACCATCATGGCGTAGGTGGAGTCCTTGTAGGTCTTGAAGGTGTCCAGCGGGTCGGTAATAAACAGAATGCGCATGATGGCTCGTCCCGGGTGACAGGATCGCCGCGCGCGTCGCGCGGCACGTCGGGGCGCCGCCCGGGGGCGGCGCCGCCTTACAGAATCGGATTGGGGTCGGTCTTCTCGAGTTCCAGCGAGGCCGCCAGCAGCGCCAGCCGCGCCACCACGCCATACATGTAGAAACGGTTCGGCACCGCCGCGCCCGGCTTGGCATGGCTGTCCGGGATGCCGTTGGGCGCGAACGCCAGCGGCACGAAATGCATGCCCGGCGCGTTCAGGTTCTCGTCGTTGCCGCGGCCGGTGTGCACGCGGTAGAAGCCGCCGACCACGTAGCGGTCGATCATGTACACCACCGGCTCGGCCACCGCCTCGTTGACCTTCTCGAAGGTGTGCACGCCTTCCTGGATGATGACGTCGTTGACCTCGAGGCCTTCCTTGACGACGCTCATCTTGTTGCGTTCCTTGCGGTTCAGCCCCTTGACCTCGGACGGGTCGCGCACGGTCATGATGCCCATGCCGTAGGTGCCCGCGTCGGCCTTGACCACCACGTAGGGCGTTTCCTTGATGCCGTACTCGCGGTACTTCTTGGCGATCTTCTTGAGCACCGCCTCGACCGAGTCGGCCAGCGCCTCCTCGCCCACGCGCTCGTGGAAATCGATGCCCGAGCACTTGGCGAAGTACGGGTTGACCATCCACGGGTCGATGTCGATCAGCTTGGCGAACTTCTTGGCCACCTCGTCATAGGCGGCGAAATGGCTGGTCTTGCGCCGCGTCGACCAGCCCGCATGCAGCGGCGGCAGCAGGTACTGCTCGTTGATGTTCTCCAGGATCGGCGGGATGCCGGCCGAGAGATCGTTGTTGAGCAGGATCGAACAGGGATCGAAGTCCTTCAGGCCCAGCCGGCGCCCGCGCACGCCCAGGCGCGCCAGCGGCTCGACCACCAGCGTCTGGCCGTCGGGCAGCTCGATCGGGGTGGGCTCGGTGATGTCCTCGGACAGCGAGCCCAGGCGCACGTTGAGCCCGGCCTGGCGCATGATCAGCGACAGGCGCGCCACGTTCTGCAGGTAGAACATGTTGCGCGTGTGGCGCTCGGGGATCAGCAGCAGGTTCTTGGCGTCCGGGCAGATCTTCTCGATCGCGGCCATCGCGGCCTGCACCGCCAGCGGCAGCATCTCCGGCGCGAGGTTGTTGAAGCCGCCCGGGAACAGGTTGGTATCGACCGGGGCCAGCTTGAAACCGGCGTTGCGCAGGTCCACCGAACAGTAGAACGGAGGCGTATGTTCCTGCCATTCCAGCCTGAACCAGCGCTCGATGGACGGCGTCGCGTCCAGGATCTTTTTTTCCAGTTCGAGCAGCGGACCGTTCAGCGCGGTGATGAGATGCGGGACCATATACATCCTATTGATCGTCTTTATCGTTCGCCCAGATTGTAGAGGAACGGCCAATTGGCTGCTGGCGCCGCCTGAATAAGCATATGCGAGCACCGGCAAGAGGATGAAGAATATGGGGGTGGCGGGCCGGATTAAAAGGGGGACGCAAAGGGGGCCGCGCGCCAGCCGCCAGCCTCCCGGGCCGAGGGCCGCGCCGGGGCGCCGGGACAAAAAAAAGCGCGACGTTCGTCGCGCTTTCAAATGGCCTGACAGATACGGGGAGCGTTCTGCAGGTGGAGGAAACTGCCTCACTCGCACTGTATGTGCGCCGCCCCCCTAAAACAATTGAAGCTTTTTAAGATCGGATTTAAGCACTTGGCGAAAAGTCCATGTCGGCAGTGTGCGTAAGGCACCGCCGGGCGCCAGCGGCGCACGATGCCGGCAGGTTCGGCGCCAAAGCCGCCACGATGCCGGCACCAGAATGAAAAAAGCCCGGCACAAGGCCGGGCGAAACTCCTGAGAGAAGATTCCCAATCAGCTCTCCAGCACAACACCTTTACGATCAGGCCTCATACGCGGTCTCGCCGTGCGAGGTAATGTCCAGACCCTCGCGCTCTTCTTCTTCCGGCACCCGCAGGCCGATCAGCATATCCACCAGCTTGTAGGCCACGAAGGCCACCACGCCGGACCACACGATGGTGGTCAGCACACCTTCGAACTGGATCCACACCTGGCCGGCGATCGAATAGTCGTCGGCGACCTTGTTGGCCACGTAGTCGTAGACGCCCGTGCCGCCCAGGCTCGGCGCGGCGAACACGCCGGTCAGCAGCGCACCCAGGATGCCGCCCACGCCGTGCACGCCGAACACGTCCAGCGAGTCGTCCATGCCCAGCAGCTTCTTCAGGCCGGTCACGCCCCACAGGCACAGCAGGCCCGCGGCGATGCCGATCACGATCGAGCCCATCGGGCCGACGAAGCCGGCCGCCGGGGTGATCGCCACCAGGCCGGCCACGGCGCCCGAGGCACCGCCCAGCATCGACGGCTTGCCCTTGCTGATCCACTCGCCGAAGGTCCAGGCCAGCACCGCGGCGCAGGTGGCCAGCAGCGTGTTGACGAAGGCCAGCGCGGCGCCGCCGTTGGCTTCCAGGCCCGAGCCGGCGTTGAAGCCGAACCAGCCGAACCACAGCAGCGAAGCACCCACCATCGTGAAGGTCAGGCTGTGCGGACGCAGTGCCTCGCGGCCGAAGCCGATGCGCTTGCCGAACATGAAGGCACCCACCAGGCCGGCCACGGCCGCGTTGATGTGCACCACCGTGCCGCCGGCGTAGTCGAGCGCGCCCTTCTGGAACAGCCAGCCGCCCTTGGCCGTGGCCGCCGCGCCTGCTGCCGCGTCGGTGTAGGCGTCAGGACCCGGCCAGAACCAGACCATGTGGGCCATCGGGATGTAGGCGAAGGTGAACCACAGCACCACGAACACCAGCACCGCCGAGAACTTGGCGCGCTCGGCGAAGGCGCCGATGATCAGGCCGCAGGTGATCGCCGCGAAGGCGCACTGGAAGGCGAAGAAGGCCAGTTCCGGCACCACCACGCCCTTGCTGAAGGTCGCGGTCACGGCGTCGGCGACCAGACCCTTCATGAAGAGCCGGTCGGTGCCGCCGAAGAAGGCGTTGCCCTCGGTGAAGGCGAAGCTGTAGCCGTAGATGGCCCACAGCAGCGACACCAGCGAGAAGATCACCAGGCACTGCATCAGCACCGACAACATGTTCTTCGAACGGACCAGGCCGCCGTAGAACAGGGCCAGGCCGGGCAGCGTCATCAGGATGACGAAGGCGGTCGCGACCAGCAGCCAGGCGGTGTCGCCCTTGTTGGGCACGGGTGCCGGGGCAGCCTCGGGCGCGGCGGCCGGTGCGGCGGCGGCCGCCGCGGCAGGCGCGGCCGCCGCGGGCGCGGGCGCGGGTGCCGCGGCAGCGGCGGCCGGGGCCGACGCTTCGGCGGCAGGCTTGTCCTGCGCCACGGCTTGCGTGGCCAGGCCGAGGCCGGCCGTGCCCAGGGCCAGCGCCACGGCGCCGGTTGTCAGGATGCGCTTGAACCAGGATTTCATGTGATTAACCTCTTGTCGTTGGGCTGTGCGTCACAGCGCATCGCCGCCGGTCTCGCCGGTGCGGATGCGGATGACCTGCTCGATCGGGGCGACGAAGATCTTGCCGTCGCCAATCTTGCCGGTGCGCGCCGATTTTTCGATCGCCTCGATGGCCCGGTCCACCACGTCGTCCGGGACCGCCACTTCGATCTTCACCTTGGGCAGGAAGTCGACGATGTACTCCGCGCCCCGGTACAGCTCGGTATGGCCCTTCTGGCGACCGAAGCCCTTGACCTCGGTCACGGTGATGCCGGACACGCCGACGTCGGAGAGCGCTTCGCGCACCTCGTCGAGCTTGAACGGCTTGATGACAGCGATGATGAGTTTCATCCGATTTCTCCTCTGGGCAGCGCGGCCGAGTATGCACCGGCCGCCCGCCCTACCTCACGCTTGTTTAGAAAGTCTTGGTGATCGAAGCCCAGGCCGTGGCACGGCCGACATAGCGGCCGGAGGTATTGGTATAGACCGAGCGGTGCGCGTTGGTGTCGATATACGCGATCGCCAGCGCGAAACCCTTGCCCAGGTCCTTGGTCAGGCCCAGCTTCCAGTCCGTGTACGAGGCGCTGTCCACGTGCTTCACGTTCTGGTAGCCGATGTGCGCGTTCGCCGTCAGGTCCCAGAAGTTCAGCGGCACGTTCGCGCTCAGGTCCACGTAGTAGCTGTAGCGGCTGTCGGCATAACCGAACAGGTTGGTCATCGACTGCGAATACTTCAGGAACACCGGGCCGTAGCCGGCGCCAACATAGAGCTCCGTCGTGTTCGGGCGCGTGTAGCCGTTCGGGTAGTCGCCCGGGTAGTAGTACTGCAGCACGCCGGCGTCATAGTTCCACTCCAGTCCGGCGATGGTCACGGTATTCTTGAAGCCGGCGTAGAAATCCATCTCGATCGGCGCCGACACGTCCGGGTTGCTGTCGTCGAGCCAGCTGATGCTCGAGTTCCAGTTGCCGATGTAGAAGCCGCTCGAATGCGCGTAGTCGAACCCGCCCTGGATGGCCGGGCGGCGGTTGGTCTGCATCAGGCCGCGATAGCGATATTCGCTGGCCAGCGTCACGTTGGCCGAGAAGGTATGCGGCGAGGCTTCTTCAGCGGCGGGAGCGGCGGCGGGGGCGGCCGCCGCGTCCGGGGTGCTCTGGGCGTAAGCTGCGGGAACAAGACCGCAAAGCACGACTGCACTGGCGCTGACTGCAAAGGCCAACTTCTTCATGGATTTCTTCTCCTTTTTTTGGCTCGGTACTCGTGTGTTTGAATAAATGTAAAACGAGGCTCCTGGTTTCATTACTGCAACTGCCGTGCCAGCCTCACGGACCCCGCCGGCCACGGTTTTTGTGCAGATTGAATCCCTCCCCAATCCCCCCGCCACGGACCGCCGCGAGGGCATCCACACGTCAAAAGGTGTTACCAGGCCGCGCTGGCGCTTTCCCGGCGGCGCGCGAAGCGCGATAATCGGCCCATGCCGGCGGCATGTGCCGAGTGCGCACCGCGTTTGCCCGCGCCCCCGGGAGGCTGCACCGCGATGCAGCAGAGCGGAGCCGCCCACCCATCATCCGCACCAACGCGGTGCAAAAGGAGAATCACCATGAAACCGACCGACCTGTTCAACGACTTCCAGGCCAAGGTCAGCGAGGCGCTGCGCAACTCGCCCGCCAAGGACATCGAGAAAAACGTGCGCAGCATGATGGCGCAGGGCTTTTCCAAGCTCGACCTGGTCACGCGCGAGGAATTCGACGTGCAGTCGCAGGTGCTGGCCCGCACCCGCGCGCGCCTGGAAGAACTGGAAGCGCGCGTGCTCGAGCTGGAACGCCGCGCCGCCGGCGGCACCGACACCCCGGCTGCCGGCTGACGCGCTTGCCGCGCCGCCGCCGCTGCATGGTCCCGGATGGCGTCCCGGATAGCGTCCCGAATATGGTCCCGGACCGCGCCGGGACACCGGGAAGCCCGGGCCGCAGCCCGACCCGCCACGATGGCCGCCGCACTCCGGCGGCCATTTTCGTTAACACTTCCGCAACGCCGGCGGCGCCGCGATGAGCCTCGCCCTGCTGCGCAGCCGCGCCCTGACCGGGCTGGAAGCCCCGCTGGTGTCGGTCGAGGTCCATCTCGCCAACGGCCTGCCCGCCTGCAGCATCGTCGGCCTGGCCGAGACCGAGGTCCGCGAAAGCCGCGAGCGCGTGCGCGCGGCCATCCTCAACAGCCGTTTCGAATTCCCGAACCGGCGCATCACCGTCAATCTCGCGCCGGCCGACCTGCCCAAGGAATCGGGGCGCTTCGACCTGCCCATCGCCCTCGGCATCCTCGCCGCCAGCGGGCAGATCCCGCTCGACGGGCTGGACGCCTGCGAGTTCGCCGGCGAGCTGTCGCTGTCCGGCGCGCTGCGCCCGGTGCGCGGCGCGCTGGCCATGACGATGGGCCTCGGGCGCGACAACGCCGCGCGCGCGGCCGCCGGCGCCGGGCCGGCGCGCGCCTTCGTGGTGGCGGCCGAGAACGCCCCCGAGGCCGCCCTGATCGACGGCGTCACCGTCTACGCGGCGCGCTCCCTGCTGGAAGTCTGCGCTCACCTTGGGCCGCTGCCCGACGGCCGCCTGCCGCGCGCCGAACCGCTGGTCGCGCTCGCCGACAATGGCCCGGACTGCCCCGACATGCGCGACGTGCGCGGCCAGGCCCAGGCCCGCCGCGCGATGGAGATCGCCGCCGCGGGCCAGCATTCGGCGCTGCTGGTGGGGCCGCCCGGCACCGGCAAGTCGATGCTCGCGCAGCGCTTCCCGGGCCTGCTGCCGCCGATGACGCTGGAAGAAGCGCTCGAGTCGGCCGCCGTGCAAAGCCTCACCAACGCCGGCTTCCAGCCCGCCCGCTGGCGCGAGCGGCCCTACCGCGCGCCGCACCACACCGCCTCGGCCGCCGCGCTGGTCGGCGGCGGCGGCAATCCCCGGCCCGGCGAGATTTCCCTCGCCCACCACGGCGTGCTGTTCCTGGACGAGCTGCCCGAGTTCGACCGCCGCGTGCTCGAAGTCCTGCGCGAGCCGCTGGAATCCGGCCGCGTCACCATCTCGCGCGCCAACCGCCAGGCCGACTTCCCGGCCCGCTTCCAGTTCGTCGCCGCCATGAACCCGTGCCCGTGCGGCTACCTCGGCCATCCGTCCCGGCCCTGCCGCTGCACGCCCGACCAGGTCCAGCGCTACCAGTCCCGGCTCTCCGGCCCGCTGCTCGACCGCATCGACCTGCAGGTCGAGGTGCGCGCCCAGGACCAGCAGGACATGCTCGACGGCCCGCCCGGCGAAGCCAGCGCCGACGTGCGCGAGCGCATACTGGCCGCGCGCGCCCGCCAGCAGGCGCGCCAGGGCAAATCCAACGCCGCCCTGGCCGGCCGCGAGATCGACGAGCACTGCCCGCTCGCGCCCGAGGCGCAGGCCATGCTGCGCGCCGCCATGACCAAGCTGGCGTGGTCGGCGCGCGCCTATTTCCGGGTATTGAAGATCGCCCGCACGGTGGCGGACCTGGAAGGCGCCGGGCTATTGCAGCCCGGCCATGTGGGCGAGGCCATCCAGTACCGGCGCGCGCTGCGCGGGCCTTGAGATGGTCTTGAGCAAGCCTTGGGAGGGGCTTGGGCGAATGCCCTCAGCCGCGCGGCGGCACGGCCACCGGCGGCTCCGCCGGCGGCGGGTCTTCCTCGGGCGGCAGCGGCAGGTCGGGCGGCACCCCCGGCGGCCCGGGCTCCTCCACCGGCGGCACGGTATGGAACGGACGCCCGGACCGCAGGGCCTGCAAGAGGGAGGGACTGCGCATGGCTGGACTCCGCAACGGAACAATGCACCTATTTAAGCAAACCCGCGACCCCGGGGCCAGCCGCGATGCGGCCGGCGCGGGCGGGCCCGACGGTCAGGCCGGATGGCGCCGCACGAAGAACAGCGCCGTGCCCACCGCCACCAGCACGCTGCCGAACACGCGGTTCTGCCAGCGCATGGCGCGCGCGTTGCGGAACAGGCCGCGCATGCGCGAGGCCAGCAGCGCGTAGCCGTGCATCACCACCAGGTCCACGCCGCACATGGTCGCGGCCAGGATGGCGAGCTGCGGCGCCAGCGGATGCGTGGGGTCGATGAACTGCGGCAGCACCGCCACCATGAAGATGATGCCCTTGGGATTGGTCACGTTGGTCAGCAGCCCGGTGGCGAAGCGCCGGCGCGGGCTCAGCGCGGCCACGCGCGGCGCGGCGGCCGCGTCCTCGGCGGCGGCCGGGCTGTCCTCCACGCGCGCGCGCCATTGCTGCACGCCCAGGTAGATCAGGTAGAGCGCGCCGATCGTCTTGACCACGGCGAAGGCGTGCTCGGAAGCCAGCAGCAGCGCGCCCAGGCCGCCGCCCGCCACCAGCAGGATGATCACCAGCCCCGCCTGCAGGCCGAAGATGGTGGTGGTGGTCTTGCGCAGCCCGTAGGACAGGCCGTGGCTCATCGACAGCACCGCGCCCGAACCCGGCGACACGGCAATCACCCAACAGGCCGCGAAATAGGCCAGCCAAACTTCCCAACGCATGACATCACTCCTTGAAAAAACGTTGCGCCAGTCCCGCACTCAGAACGGATGGAAACCCGTCAGGAACTGGTCGACCTGCTCGGCCTGGCGCTGGTCGCGCGCGGCGTCGCCGGCCTCCAGCACCACCGCCTGGTAGACCCGCACGCCCGAGGCCACCAGCCGCGCGGTCAGCCGGCGCGGCGCCTGGTCCTGCGGCGACACCGCCGCCACCTGCACCTCCACGCCCGGCAGCGCCACCGCCGGCGTGGCGGCGGACATCACCGTCACCTGGCGCGTCTTGACCGCGTCGGGCGCGTGCGGCCCGAGGTTGCCGAGCAGCCCGGCCTGCATCGATTCGAGCGCGGCCTGGCGCAAGGCGGCGTCGTCGGCGGGCAGCGTCACCACGCCCACGGCGAACAGGGTCTCGTCGACGCGCGCCGCATCCATCGTCATCGGCAGCTTGCGCCCGGCGATGGCCACCTCGCGCGCCGCGCCGGTCGGCTTGCCCGGGTAGAGCGCGGCGTAGGCGCCCTCGCTGGACTGGATGGTGCGCCAGTCGTAGCGCGGCGAGCAGCCGACGAGCGCGCAGACGGCGGCGGCCGCGCCAAGGGCGGACAGCGTGGACGGCAGGCGGGACAACCAGGCGTGGGGCATCGCGGCGGCGGATAGGGCAACGGTCCTGCGGACGGCTGCTGCGTGATGGTGCGGTCCCGCGCCCGCGGGCCGGCGCGGCGCCACGGGTACGGACGGAAGCCGCTATTATCGGGGAACCCGCGCGCCAGCGCGTATTCCTGCATTCCCCACCCCCTCCCCCGCCATGCCGAGCCTGCCCCGCGCCCCGTCCCCGATGCCGCTGCCATGCGCGCGCGCCCGGCATGCCGTGGCCGCCGTGCTGCTCGGTGCCGCCCTGCTCGCCGGCGGCGCGAGCGCGCTGGCCGCGCCCGCCCGCCTGCCGCCCGCCACCGACCTCGCCGCGCAGGGCGCGGCCGCCGCCGGCAAGGGCCAGCCGCTGGTGGTGCTGGTCAGCCTGCCCGGCTGCGTCTACTGCGAGACCGTGCGCCGCAACTATCTCGGCCCGCAGGCCGCCGCCGGCGAGATCGAGGCGCGCGAGCTGGACATGACCGCCGCCACGCCGCTGCGCAATGCCGACGGCACCATGACCACCGCGCGCGACTGGGCGCGCAGCCACAACGTGTCGGTGGCGCCCACGGTGCTGTTCCTCGACGCCCGCGGCCGCTCGCTGGCCGCGCCGCTGCAAGGCCTGCAGCCGGATTTCTACGGCGCCTACCTGGAGCAGGCGCTGGACCAGGCCCGCGCGGCGCTGGCGGCGGCGCCACGCTGACGCCGCCCGGCACTGCGGCCAATCGCCGCAGCCCGGCCGCGCCCGGAATTGCCTCCGGCAGCGCTTCGGCCGCGGCAGTAGAATGGGAGCTTATCCCCTGACCCGCCGGCAAGCATCATGACGACCTCGGCTTCCCCCGCCATGTCCACCCCGACCACCCGCGCCGCCCAGCGCAAGCTGTGGCCCGTCATCGGCGCCGTGGTGCTGGTCGCCGTGCTCGGCTTCTTCGGCTACCGCGCGATCGCGCCGGCCAACGCCGCGCCGCCCGCCACCTTCACGCTGCTGTCGGGCCAGAAGATCAGCACCGCCGACCTCAAGGGCAAGGTCTACCTCGTCAACTTCTGGGCCACCAGCTGCACCACCTGCGTCAAGGAGATGCCGGAAATGGTCCGCACCTACGACAAGTTCAAGGGCAAGGGCCTGGAGTTCGTGGCGGTGGCGATGAGCTACGATCCGCCGATGTACGTGATGAACTATGCGCAGACGCGCCAGCTGCCGTTCAAGGTGGCGATGGACTCCGACGGCGCCGCCGCCAAGGCCTTCGGCGAAGTGCAACTGACCCCGACCACCTTCGTGATCGACAAGGACGGCCACATCCTCAAGCGCTACGTGGGCGAGCCCGAGTGGGATGCGCTGCACAAGCTGCTCGACGACGCGCTGGCCAAGGCCGCCTGACCCGCCTTCTTTCTCGTCTTTCCCCGCCTGCGCCAGCCTTTGCAGGCACTTTCCCGCAGCGTTTCCCGCTGACAGGGCCACGCGCGCAACGCTGCGGCTTGCGCGCGCGGCCTGTATAGATATACAGTTACCGGCAGCCGTTTCTCGCCCTCGTCCCGCCCATGCCGGGCAGCGCACATGCGCGCCCCCGCAGCCCAGAGGCTCCTGCCGTGCTACTCGATTCCGCCCCCGCTGCCACCCCTGCCGCCCCTGCCACCCCTATTGCCGCTCCCGGCGACGCCCCTCCGGCTTCGCCCGCCACGCCGCCGCCGCCCGCCGCGGAGGTGCCGCCGCATCTCGCGAAGCTGAATCCCGAACAGCGCGCCGCCGTGACGCACGAGGCGCACTCGCCGCTGCTCATCATCGCCGGCGCCGGCTCGGGCAAGACCAACACGCTGGCGCACCGCGTGGCGCACCTGGTGCTGGGCGGCGCCGATCCGCGCCGCATCCTGCTGCTGACGTTCTCGCGCCGCGCCGCCGCCGAGATGGGGCGGCGCGTGGAGCGCATCGTCGACCAGGCGCTCGGCAACCAGGCCTCGGGCGCCGGGCGCGCCGCGCTGCAATGGTCGGGCACCTTCCACGCCATCGGCGCGCGCCTGCTGCGCGAATACGCCGAGACGCTCGGCCTGTCGCCCGCCTTCACCATCAGCGACCGCGGCGACGCCGCCGACCTGATGAACATGGTGCGGCACGACCTCGGCCTGTCGGCGCAGGCCACGCGCTTCCCGCGCAAGGAAACCTGCCTGTCGATCTATTCGCGCGTGGTCAACACCCAGGCCCCGCTCGAAGACGTGCTCAAGCACTGGTTCCCGCGCTACGCCCAGTGGGCCGACGCGCTGCGCGGCCTGTTCGCCGGCTACGTGGAAGCCAAGCAGAAGCAGCAGGTGCTGGACTACGACGACCTGCTGCTCTACTGGGCGCAGGCGCTCGGCGAGCCGGCGCTGGCGCAGGACATGGGCGCGCGCTTCGACCACGTGCTGGTCGACGAATACCAGGACACCAACGCGCTGCAGGCCGCCATCCTGCTGCGCCTGAAGCCGGACGGGCGCGGCCTCACGGTGGTCGGCGACGACGCGCAGTCCATCTACGCGTTCCGCGGCGCCACCGTGCGCAACATCCTCGATTTCCCCACGCGGTTCTCGCCGGCGGCGGACATGGTCACGCTGTCGCAGAACTACCGCTCCACGCAGCCCATCCTGTGCGCCGCCAACGCCGTGATCGGCCTGGCCGCCGAGCGCTTCACCAAGGACCTGTGGTCCGAGCGCGCCTCGGCCGAGAAGCCGCACATCGTGGTGGTCAACGACGAGGCCGACCAGGCCCGCTACGTGGCCGAGCAGATCCTGGCGCGGCGCGAGGCCGGACTGGCGCTGATCTCGCAGGCGGTGCTGTTCCGCGCCGCCGACTACAGCGCGCAGCTCGAGATCGAACTGGTCCGCCGCAACATCCCGTTCGTGAAGTTCGGCGGCCTGAAATTCCTGGAGTCGACGCACGTCAAGGACGTGCTGTCGGTGGTGCGCTGGATGGAGAATCCGCGCGACCGCATGGCGGCCTTCCGCAGCCTGCAGCTGATGCCGGGCGTGGGGCCCAAGACCGCCGCGCGCGTGCTCGACGCCATCGAGGTCGCCACCGAGCCGCTGTTCGCGCTCGAATCGTTCGAGGCGCCGCCGGCCGCGGCCGAGGCGTGGCCGGAGTTCGTCGCGCTGGCGCGCGTGCTGATGGCGCCGGCCGCGCCGTGGCCGTCGGTCTTCGAGCAGGTGGTGGCGTGGTACCAGCCGCACCTGGAGCGCATGCACGACGACGCCCACGCGCGCGCCGCCGACCTGCAGCAGCTCGAGCGCGTCGCCGCCACCTACGCCTCGCGCGAGCGCTTCCTGACCGAGCTCACGCTCGACCCGCCCGATGCGTCGAGCGACGAATCCGGCGCGCCGCTGCGCGACGAGGACTACCTGATCCTGTCCACCATCCACTCCGCCAAGGGCCAGGAATGGAAGGCGGTCTACGTGCTCAACGCCGTGGACGGCTGCATGCCGTCGGACCTCGCCACCGGCACCACCGAGGAAATCGAGGAGGAGCGCCGCCTGCTCTACGTGGCCATGACGCGCGCGCGCGACCACCTGGACATCGTGGTGCCGCAGCGCTTCTACGTGCAGCAGCAAAGCGGCTTCGGCGACCGCCACATCTATGCCTCGCGCACGCGCTTCCTGCCCAACCGCGTGATGCCGCTGTTCCACAGCCGGGCGTGGCCGGAGCCGCCGCCGGTGCCGCAGGCCCCCGCCAAGGCTTCGCTGCCGAAGCTGGACCTCGGCAGCAAGATGCGCGACATGTGGCGCTAGCCGCCGCGCCTCAACACATTTCGGCGCATCACGGCACATCCTGGCGCATCTCAGCGCAGATCGGCGCTAATCAAGCGCCTCAGTGCACCGCGGCGCCCGCCGCGCGCGCCACCGCCACCAGCGCGCCCGCGCGCAACTGCGCGGCGATGGCCTCGATGTCGTCGGTCATGTAGCGGTCCATGTCCAGGAACGGCACGCGCTCGCGCACGAAGCCGAACACCGCGCGCCCGGCCGGCGACAGGTGCGCCACCGCCCCCGCCAGCTCGGCCGCCTGGCACGCGGCCAGCAGTTCCACGGCGAGGATGTACTGGTTGTTGTCGATGATGCGGCGCGCGTTGCGCGCGCCGATCAGGCCCATGCTCACCACGTCCTGGTTGTCGCCGTTGGACGGCACGCTCTGGATGCTGGCCGGGCTGCAGATGGTGCGGTTCTCGGCGATCAGCGCGGTGGCCGGATACTGCGCGCCGGCAAAGCCGCAGCTCAGGCCCTCGTTGGCCGCCGCCAGGAACGCCGGCAGGCCGTTGTTCAGGTGCGGGCTCAGCAGGCGGTTCAGGCGGCGCTCGGACACCACGCCGAGCTGCGTCGCCGCGATGGCCAGGAAGTCCATCGCGAACGCCACCTGCTGGCCGTGGAAATTGCCGCCGTGGAACAGCTCGCCGTCGTCGAAGAACAGCGGGTTGTCGTTGGACGAGTTCAGCTCGCGCTCCACCACCGCGGCGCAGTGGCCCAGCGTGTCGCGCACCGCGCCCAGCACCTGCGGGATGCAGCGCAGCGTGTAGGCCTTCTGGATGAACACGCCGGTGCCGGTGTTCTTCTCGGCGCCGGCGCGCGTCTTCATCTCGCCGGCCAGCTCGCCGTGGCCGGACAGGCGCGTGGCGCCCGCCAGCAGCGCGCGCATGTTGGCGGCGGACTGCACCTGCCCGGGGTGCGGCTTGGCGATGTCGTGGCCGTGCGTCATGAAGGCGTCGGCCGAGGCGTTCAGCCCTTCGAGCGCCAGCGCGGCGATGATCTCCGCCTGCGTCACCTGCGCGCGCATGGTCTCCAGCAGCAGGCACGACATGCCGGTCATGGCCGAGGTGCCGTTGATCAGCGCCAGCCCTTCCTTGTAGGCCAGCTTGATCGGCTCGATGCCGTGCTCGCGCAGCACCTGCGCGGTGGGCGCGGTGCCGCCGTCGGCCAGCAGCACCTTGCCTTCGCCGATCAGCGTGATGGCGATGTGCGACAGCGGCGCGAGGTCGCCGCTGGCGCCGAGCGAGCCGACCTGCGGCACCGCCGGCGTGATGCCCGCTTCCACGTAGCGCAGCAGCTGCTCGATCACCAGCGGGCGCACCGCCGAATAGCCGCGCGCCAGCGCGTTGGCGCGCGCCACCATCATGGCGCGCACTTCCTCGCGCGCGAACAGCGGGCCCACGCCGGCGCAGTGGCTGCGCAGCAGGTTTTCCTGCAGCGCGCGGCCATGCTCGATGTCCACCCAGTTGTGGACCAGCTCGCCGAAGCCGGTGGACACGCCGTAGATCGGGATATTGGCCGAGGCCAGTTGCTCGAAGCGCGCGCGCGCATCGGCCACGTGCGCGCGCGCCGCGTCGTCCAGCCGCGCGGCGCCGCCGCGCGCCACCTGCGCCACCGCGGCGGCAGTCAGTTGATGTCCGTCGACCCGCACGGTCGCGCCGGCCTCCAGGGATACCTCGTTCATGGCTTGTTCCGGATGAGCTGTTCGGAGGCACGCCGGGCGGCGCGGGGCCGCGCGGCATGCAGAGCCCGCGAGTGTATCAAGAGATGCAGCCGGCGCCGGCCGCAGCCCACCGGCGGCCCTTCATCGACCCTTCATGGGCCTTTCATAGGCCCTTCACAGGCCGTAGCGCTTGATCTTCTCGTACAGCGTGGCCTTGCCGACCTGCAGCAGGTCGGCCGCCTGGCTGACCGCGCCGCCGGTGCGCGCCAGCGTGTCGGCGATCACCGCGCGCTCGTAGTGCTCCATGCGCTCCTTGAGCGGCGTGGAGTCGTCCGGCGCGTCGGCGCGCGCGCCGCCCTCCGGCACGCCCAGCACCAGGCGGTCGGCGGCGTTGCGCAGCTCGCGCACGTTGCCGGGCCAGGCGCGCTGCATCAGCGCCTGGCGCTGCAGCTCGGACAGGATCGGCGCGGGCCGCTGGTAGCGCACCGCCGCCACCAGCATGAAATGCTCGAACAGCGGCACGATGTCCTCGCGCCGCTCGCGCAGCGGCGGCAGCGGGATCGTCACCACGTTGAGCCGGTACAGCAGATCCTGGCGGAAGGTGCCGTTGGCCACCAGCGTCTCCATGTCACCCTTGGCCGCCGCCACGATGCGCACGTCGATGCCGATCGAGGCATTGGAGCCGAGCCGCTCCAGCGTGCCCTCCTGCAGCACGCGCAGCAGCTTGACCTGCAAGGCCAGCGGCATGCTCTCGATCTCGTCGAGGAACAACGTGCCGCCCGAGGCATGCTCGAGCTTGCCCACGCGGCGCTTGCCCGCGCCGGTGAAGGCGCCGGCCTCGTGGCCGAACATCTCGCTCTCGAAGATGGCCTCCGGCACCGCGCCGCAGTTCAGCGCCACGAACGGCGCCTGGTGGCGCGTGGACAGCGCGTGCAGGCTGCGCGCCACCAGCTCCTTGCCGGTGCCGGTCTCGCCGTTGATCATCACCGGCACATCGGTGGCGGCCACGTTCGCCACCAGCATGCGCACCTGCTCGATGGCCGGCGAGCGGCCGATGATGCGCGTGCCCGCCGCGGGCCCGGCCAGCTCGCGCCGCAGCGCGTGGTTTTCCAGCTCCAGCGCGCGCCGCTCGAGCGCGCGGCGCACGGTCTCGGTCAGGCGGTCGGCGCCGAACGGCTTCTCGATGAAATCGTAGGCGCCCTCGCGCATGGCCTGCACGGCCATCGTGATGTCACCGTGGCCGGTGACCAGGATCACCGGCACGCCCGGCGCGGCGTTGCGGCAGTGCTGCAGCAGGTCCAGCCCGCTGGCGCCGGTCAGGCGCACGTCCGTCACCAGCACGCCGGGAAACTCGGCCGACAGGTGCGGCATGGCGGCTTCGGCCGAAGGCAGCGCCAGCACGTTGAAGCCAGCAAGCTCCAGGCTCTGCGCGGTAGCCTGGCGCACCAGGGGTTCGTCTTCGACGAACAGGACACGCAATCCGTCTTGCATGGCAATGCTCACTCGGTATGGGTAGGGGAAGCGGCGTCGGACGCCGCGGGCACCGCCCCGGCGCCGTCCGGCGCGGGCGCGCGCCGCAGCACCACCACGAACTCGGCGCCGCCGCCGGCGCGGTTGGCCGCGCTCAACTGGCCGCCGAACTCGCGCACGATGGAGGTGGAGATGGCCAGGCCCAGGCCCAGCCCCTGGCCGATTTCCTTGGTGGTGAAGAACGGTTCGAACAGCCGCGGCAGCGCGTCTTCGGCGATGCCGCCGCCATTGTCGCGCACCGCGATGCTGACGGTGTCGCCTTGCTCGCCGACCACCACCTCGACGCAGGGCGCCGCGGGCGCGGCGGCGGCCAGCGCATCGAGCGCGTTGCCGAGCAGGTTGAGCAGCACCTGTTCGAGCTTGAGCTCGTCGGCCCACACCGCCGGGCCGGGCGCCGCCTGCAGGCCTTCCACCCGCAGCGCCACCGCGCCCAGGCGCGGCGCCATCAGCGCCAGCACGTGGTCGAGCGCGGCGCGCACCGGCACCGCGTGGCGGCGCGGGCGCGCCTTGCCGGCGAACAGCTTGAGCTGGCCGGTGATCTTGCCCATGCGCGCGGTCAGGTCGGCGATGGCGGCGAGGTTGTCGGTGGCGGCATCCAGCTTGCCGCGCTCGAGCAGCACGCGCGTGTTGTCGGAGAACGTGCGCAGCGCCGCCAGCGGCTGGTTCAGCTCGTGGGTGATGCCGGCGGCCATCTGGCCCAGTGCCGCCAGCTTGCTGGCCTGCACCAGCTCGTCCTGGGCCGCGCGCAGTTCGCTCTCGGCGCGGGTGCGCTCGGCCACCTCGGCCTCGAGCTGCTCGTTGATCGCCATCAGGTCGGCGGTGCGCGCCTCCACGCGGCGCTCCAGCTCGTCGTAGGCGGCTTCCAGCAGGCGCCGGCCGTACTCGATATCGCGCGCGCGCTGGCGACGCTGGCGCCAGTTGAACAGCAGCAGGCACATGCAGGCATAGGCCAGCGCCGCGCCCAGCGTGGCGTTGCGTGCGCTGGCCAGCACCGGGTCGAGCGCGGCCATCACCTGCATGGTCCAGTCGGCCGGGCCGACCTTGCGGCTGATCTCCAGGTAGCGCTCGGCGCCGCCGCCGGTGCCGATGCGCACCAGCCGCGCGCCGTCGCGCAGCACGGCCTGGGTGAGCCAGCGCGTCACCGGCGACTGCAGCGCCTCGAGCGGCAGCGGCCTGACCGCCTGGCCGTGGTACTGGCGCGTGCGGTCCAGCTCCGTCTGCAGCGCCGGCGGCAGCGGGCGCAGCGTGCGGTACTGCCAGGCCGGCACGGAAGACAGGAAGATCACGCCGTGGTCGTCGCTCACCATCACCGGCTCGGTGCCGCCGGCGCCGGCGCGCTGGAACCACTCCAGGTTGAGCTTGACCACCGTCACGCCCACCACGCGCCCGCCCGACCGGACCGGCTGGGCGATGTAGTAGCCGGGCTCGTCGCTGGTCACGCCGATGGCGTAGAAGCGCCCGACCTGGCCGCGCGCGGCCATCTGGAAATAGGGCCGGAAGCGGTAGTCGGTGCCGACGAAGCTGCCCGGCAGGTCATGGTTGCTGGCCGCCAGCGCGATGCCGTTGGCGGCGATCACGTAGGTGGCCGAGGCGCGCGCGCGCCGGTTGACCTCGGCCAGGTAGCGGTTGGCCGCCGCCACGCGCGCGGGATCGTCGGGCGCGGCCAGCAGGTCGTGTACGAAGGGATGGAGCGAGACCAGCGCGGGCAGGAACTCGTAGCGGTCCAGCGTGCTTTCCAGCGTGGCCGCGTAGCGGTCGGCGCGCGTGGCGGTGGTCTGCTGCAGTGCGTCGATGCCGCGCTGCACCGAGACCAGCCAGGTCAGCGCGCACAGCAGCAACAGGCCGGCGGCCAGCGCCGCGGCAAATCCCCGCAGCGTCCCGCCGCCCTCGCCCGGCGCGTGCACCAGGCGGTCGGAAGCGGGATCATGCACGGCGAGGAAATCGTCGGAATGTGGCATCGGCGCATGCGTTGGGACACGCGCCGATGATACCCGCTGGCGGGCGGCGCCGGCGGGCGCCGCGGCCGGCCCGCGGGCGCCGGCGGCGTCCTCAGCGGGCGCCGGTGCCGGCTTCGGCAAGTTCGGCCGTGCCATCGCCGCCGCCGCGCAGCACGCGGTCGAGCTGCTTGCGGTCGAGCTCGCGCTCCCAGGCCGACATCACCACCGTGGCCACGCCGTTGCCAACGATGTTGGTCAGCGCGCGGCACTCGCTCATGAAGCGGTCGATGCCGAGGATCAGCACCATGCCCGCCACCGGGATGTCAGGCACCACCGCCAGCGTGGCGGCCAGCGTGATGAAGCCCGAGCCGGTCACGCCGCTGGCGCCCTTGGAGGTGATCATCGCCACGCCCAGCACGGTGAACTGCTGCAGCAGCGTCAGCTCGATGCCGGTGGCCTGGGCGATGAAGATCACCGCCATCGTCATGTAGATGTTGGTGCCGTCCAGGTTGAACGAGTAACCCGTGGGCACCACCAGGCCCACCACCGACTTGGAGCAGCCGAGCTTTTCCAGCTTTTCCATCAGGTGCGGCAGCGCGGCCTCCGACGAGCTGGTGCCCAGCACGATCAGCAGCTCTTCCTTGATGTAGGCGACGAAGCGGAAGATCGAGAAGCCGGTGAAGCGCGCGATCGTGCCCAGCACCACCACCACGAACACGATGGCCGTGAAGTAGAACGTGCCGATCAGCTTGAGCAGCGGCACCAGCGAGCCCAGGCCGTACTTGCCGATGGTGAAGGCCATCGCGCCGAACGCGCCGAGCGGCGCGACCTTGGTGATGACGTGCACGATGTGGAAGAACACCTTGGAGACCTGCTCGACGAAGTCGAACACGATCTTCGAGCGGTCGCCCATCGCCGCCAGCGCCGAGCCGAAGAACATCGACACCAGCAGGATCTGCAGGATTTCGCCGTTGGCGAACGCGCTGAAGATCGTGTCCGGGATGATGTGCATGAAGAAGTCGACCGTGCTCTGGCCGTGCGCCTGCTTCACGTACTGCGAGATCGCCTTGGTGTCCAGCGTGGCCGGATCGATGTTGAAGCCCACGCCCGGCTTGAGCGCATGGGCGGCCAGCAGGCCGATCAGCAGCGCGAAGGTGGAGACGATCTCGAAGTACAGCAGCGCCTTGCCGCCGACCCGGCCGACCTTCTTCATGTCGCGCATGCCGGCGATGCCGGACACCACGGTACAGAAGATGATCGGCCCGATGATCATCTTGATCAGCTTGATGAACGCGTCGCCAAGCGGCTTCATGGCCACGCCGGTGTCGGGCCAGTAGTGTCCGAGCACGATGCCGACCGCGATGGCGAACAGCACCTGCACGTACAGGATCTTGTAAAAGGGTTTCCTCATGATGTCGTCCTCGGTGTTTTGACCGTGCCCGCCGCCGCGGCGGCGGCAGGATCGCGCGCCCTTCTCGACGAGGACGCGTCTGGCCTAAGCATTGCAACCGCCGTGCCAGCCCGGCGCCACGCGACAACCTCATGATTCCAAACGGGAATTCTCCAGGCGCAGGCGCGCGCACTCCGGCTTTCCGGAATTCCGGAAAGCGCGCGTCCGGGAATCCGTACGACGGCGCCGGTAAAGGTGCCCGTTACGCCACCCGCGAGCTCGGCCGCCGCGTTCCCGCCCGGCGGCACCGCGGCAAAGCGGTAAATCGCCGCGCGCAACGCCGTATAATTCAGGGCTTCCACCTGACCCAGCGGCCGGCGCACGCCGGGCACCAGCCTCCGGTGCCACAGATCGCCGACCTCCGCCGACACCCGACGACATCCGCCGAGCACGCATGAGCAGCTTCTACCAGCACCACGTTTTCTTCTGCCTCAACCAGCGCGACGACGGCCGGGCCTGCTGCGCCGACCACAACGCCCAGGCCATGCAGGAATACGCCAAGAAGCGCTGCAAGGCGCTCGGCATCAACGGCGAAGGGCGCGTGCGGATCAACAAGTCCGGCTGCCTGGACCGCTGTGAACTCGGCCCGGTGCTGGTGGTCTATCCCGAGGCCGTCTGGTACACCTTCGTCGACGAGCACGACATCGACGAAATCATCGACAGCCACCTGGTGGGCGGCAAGCCGGTCGAGCGCCTGATGATCGACCGCTGAGCCGCCGGTCCGCGCCCGCCGCGCGGACACCCCTGAATCCCCGGCATCGCTGCAAGCCCGCGCGCCACCGCGCCGTCGCCAGCCATACCGCCATCTTCCGGTTTTCCATGAACGCGCATACCCAGGTACTCACCATCACCGGCCCGGCCGGCGCCATCGAACTCTCGGTGGACCTGCCGCAGGGCCAGGCGCCGCGCGGCCTCGCGCTGGTGGCCCACCCGCATCCGCTGTTCGGTGGCACCAAGGACAACAAGGTGGCGCAGACCCTGGCGCGCAGCTTCGTGCAGCTCGGCTACGCCACCGTGCGCCCCAACTTCCGCGGCGTGGGCGGCAGCGCCGGCACCCACGACAACGGCGTGGGCGAGCAGGACGACCTGCTCGCCGTGATCGACTGGATGCGCGCGCAGACCGGCTGGTCGCCCGAGGCCGCCACGCTGCCGCTGGCGCTGGGCGGCTTCTCGTTCGGCAGCTTCGTCGCCAGCCACGTCGCCCGGCGCCTGGCCGAGGCCGGCACGCCCGCGCAGCGCCTGGTCATGGTCGGCACCGCCGCCAGCCGCTGGCAGGTGGCCGGGGTGCCGGCCGACACCATCGTCATCCACGGCGAGCAGGACGAGACCGTGCCGCTGGCGAGCGTGTTCGACTGGGCGCGCCCGCAGGAGCTGCCCGTGATCGTGATTCCCGGCGCCGACCACTTCTTTCACCGCAAGCTGCACCTGATCAAGCAGCTCGTCGTCAATGCGTGGGAGCGGTGACGCGGCAGCGCTTCTGCCCGCCCCGCCCGCGCCTTGCCCGTACCCATTTTTTTGTCGGAAACTGAAACATGTTGAATAGAGCCACGCCGCTTCTCGCGTCCGCCAACACGTCCGTCCTGGCCGCCGCCACCGCCGCCGTGGTCGGCGCCGCCACGCTGCTCGCCCCCGCGCCCGCGCGCGCCCAGGGCGTGCCAACGCCGCAGGTCGCGGCCAAGTCCTGGATGCTGTTCGACGCCACCAGCGGCCAGGCCCTGGCTTCGCAGAACGCCGACCAGCGCATCGAGCCGGCCTCGCTGACCAAGCTGATGACCGCCTACCTGGCCTTCGCCGCGCTCAAGGAAAAGCGCCTGACGCTGGAGCAGACCGTGGTGCCGACCACGCTGGTGCTCAAGGTCAAGAGCGACGAGTCGCGCATGTTCCTCGAACCCAACAAGCCGGTCAGCGTGCAGGACCTGCTGCTAGGCCTGATCGTGCAGTCCGGCAACGACGCCGCGCTGGCGCTGGCCGAAGCCGTGGGCGGCTCGGAAGAAGGCTTCGTGGCGATGATGAACCGCCAGGCCCAGCAACTGGGCATGAAGAACACCCACTTCACCAACACCGACGGCATCCCCGACCCGAACCACTACACCACGGCCAACGACCTGGCCACGCTGACCACGCGCCTGATCAAGGACTTCCCCGAGTACTACGGCATGTACTCGCAGAAGGAATTCACCTACAACAAGATCCGCCAGCCCAACCGCAACCGCCTGCTCTACATCGACCCGACCGTGGACGGCGTCAAGACCGGCCACACCAAGTCGGCCGGCTACTGCCTGATCTCGTCGGCCAAGCGCCCGCTGGCCAACGTGCCGAACGGTTCGCGCCGCCTGATCTCGGTGGTGATCGGCACCGCCACCGAAGCCGTGCGCACGCAGGAAAGCCTGAAGATCCTCAACTACGGCTTCCAGTTCTTCGACACGCTGCGCCTGTACGACCGCGGCCAGGTGCTGGCCACGCCGGACATCTACAAGGGCCGCGCGTCCACCATCAAGATCGGCGTCAAGGACGAGACCTTCATCACCGTGCCCAAGGGCACGGGCGCGCGCATCAAGCCGGTGCTGGAGCGCCAGGAGCTGCTGGTGGCGCCGATCGCCGCCGGCCAGCAGGTCGGCACCGTCAAGCTGATGGACGGCGCCACCAAGGTGGCCGAGTTCCCGGTGGTGGCGCTCGAGGAAGTGCCCGAGGCCGGCTTCTTCGGCCGCCTGTGGGATACCATCCGCCTGTGGTTCAAGCGCAAGTAAGCAGGAGGGCTTTGCCATGAGCACCGACGACCCCAAGGGCAGGCCGGGCGACATCCCGCCGTCCGAATCGCTGATCGAATACCCCAGCCATTTCCCCATCAAGGTGATGGGCAGCATGCAGGACGGCTTCGCCGAAGCCATCGTCACGCTGGTGCAGGAGTTCGACGCCGACTTTCACGCCGGCAAGCTGGAAATGCGCCCCTCGCGCAACGGCAACTACCTCGGCCTGACCATCACCGTGTGGGTCACCAGCCGCGAGCAGCTCGACGACCTGTACCGCGCGCTGACCTCGCACCCGATGGTCAAGATCGTGCTGTAGTTCGCGCTCCTCTCCTGCTTGCGGGAGAGGGCGCGGGGGTTGCGAATGCTGCCGTGCTGGAAAAAACCGGCGGCTTCGTTTCTCGCCTCTGCGCTGGACAAAACCGCTGGCCCCGCTTGATGTGGCTCCTAGCTAAACCGCCCCTCTCCCCGTGAGGGGAGAGGGGGAACACCTTGCCTGGGCCAGCTCTCGCGGTGTGGGCCCGTTCGCGGCTTCGTCAATCGCCCCGGGAGTTTCTCCCCTCTCCCGCCCGCGGGAGAGGGGCCGGGGGAGAGGGCGGTGGCTTGCGAATGCCGCCGTGCCGAAAAAACCCCCGGCTTCGTTGCCCGCCGCTGCCAGCCCCAAAACCAAAAAAACCATGAACACCATCACCCTCAAGCCCGGCAAGGAAAAATCGCTGCTGCGCCGCCACCCCTGGGTCTACGCCACCGGCGTGGCCGCCACCGAAGGCCGTTGCGAGCCGGGCAGCACCGTGATCGTGCGTGCCGCCGACGGCCGCTTCCTGGCGCGCGCGGCGTACAGCCCCTCTTCGCAGATCCGCGCGCGGGTGTGGAGCTTCGACGAGAACGAGCCGGTCGACCACGCCATGTTCAAGCGCCGCGTGTCCGCCGCGCTCGCGCACCGCAAGCAGTGGGTCGCCGACAGCAACGCCGTGCGCCTGGTCTTCGGCGAGTCCGACCGCCTGCCGGGCCTGATCGTCGACTACTACGGCAGCGGCGCGGGCGGCCAGCTGGTGTGCCAGTTCAACTCGGCCGGCGTGGAAGCCTGGAAGGACGCGCTGGTGCAGGCGCTGGTCAAGGAGACCGGCTGCCCCAACGTCTACGAGCGCTCCGACGCCGCCGTGCGCGAGCGCGAAGGCCTGCCGCTGGTCACCGGCGTGCTGGCCGGCGCCGAGCCCGACCCGGCGCTCAACGTCACCGAGCACAGCGTGCGCTACTACGTGGACGTGCGCAACGGCCACAAGACCGGCTTCTACGTGGACCAGCGCGACAACCGCAAACTGGTCGGCGACCTCGCCGCCGGCCGCGAGGTGCTCAACTGCTTCTGCTACACCGGCGGCTTCTCGCTGGCCGCGCTGCGCGGCGGCGCCACCGCCGTGACTTCGATCGACTCGTCGGGCGAAGCGCTCAAGACCGCCGCCGGCAACGTCACGCTCAACGGCTTCGACCCCGCGCGCGCCACCTGGCTCGACGCCGACGTGTTCAAGACGCTGCGTCAGTTCCGCGCCGAGGGCCGCCAGTTCGACCTGATCGTGCTCGACCCGCCCAAGTTCGCGCCGTCGGCCCAGCACATCGACCGCGCCGCGCGCGCCTACAAGGAGATCAACCTGGTCGGCATGCAGTTGCTGCGCCCGGGCGGCCTGCTGTTCACGTACTCGTGCTCGGGCGCGATCAGCATGGAGCTGTTCCAGAAGATCGTGGCCGGCGCGGCGACCGACGCGCGCGTCGATGCGCGCATCCTGCGGCGCCTGTCGGCCGGCACCGACCACCCGATGCTGGCGGCCTTCCCCGAAGGCGAATACCTCAAGGGCCTGCTGCTCGAAAAAATCTGAGGCCGCGGCGGCGCCGTTTCCGGCAATGCCAGGCAGCGCGGCGGGCTTTTTTTTTGCCGGGACTCAGACCTGCGCGAGCCCGCCGTCGACAAAGAATTCGGCGCCGTTCACGAAGCTGCTGTCGTCCGACGCGAGGAACAGCGCGGCGGCGGCGATCTCGGCCGGATCACCGACCCGGCCGAGCGGCGTAGCCGCCGCCAGGTGGCCGTAGATCGCATCGGCCTGTCCTTCGGGCACCAGCCCGGTCAGCCCGGGCGTGCGCGTGGCCCCGGGGCTCAGCACATTGACGCGGATGCCGCGCGGCTTCAGGTCGAGGATCCACGAGCGCGCGAAGTTGCGCACCGCGGCCTTGCTGGCGCTGTACACGCTGAACGCTTCGGTGCCCGAGGAGCCGGCGGTGGAGCCGGTCAGGATCACCGAGGCGCCGTCCTTGAGCAGCGGCAGCGCCTTCTGCACCGTGAACAGGGTGCCCTTCACATTGGTATCGAAGGTGCTTTCGTAGTGCGCCTCGGTGATCGTGCCGAGCGGCGCGAACTCGCCGCCGCCGGCATTGGCGAACAGCACGTCGATCCGTCCCGCCTCCTGCCCGACCAGCGCGTAGAACCGGTCCAGGTCGTCGAGGCTGGCGACGTCGCCGCGCAATGCCGTGACATTGCCGCCGAGCTGCGCGACCGCGGCGTCGAGCGCATCCTGGCGGCGGCCGGTGATGAAGACGCGCGCGCCTTCGGCGACGAAGCGCCTGGCGGTGGCCAGGCCGATGCCGGAACTGGCGCCGGTGATGACGGCGATCTTGCCTTCGAGTTTGTTGCCCATGCTGCGATTCCTTGCGGTGTCTTGCGGCCTGCCACCATTGGCACGCCGGTGTGGGAGCAGAATAGGCCGCGCCCAGGTGCGGAACAAGGCAGCCTGCGGCAAGGGATCGTTCTATATTTGCAATAGTTCAAAGGAGCCACTTTTGCCCGCCGCCGCCGACCTGCCCGATTTCCCCGACGTGACCGACATGCTGCTGTTCGCCCAGGTGGTCGAGCACGGCGGCTATACCGCCGCCGCGCGCGCCACCGGCATGCAGGCATCGAAGCTGAGCCGGCGCGTCGCGGAACTCGAGGCGCAGCTCGGCGTGCGGCTGCTCCAGCGCACCACCCGCAGCGTCACCGTGACGGAGATCGGGCAGACGCTCTACCGGCATTGCGTGGCGCTGCAAAGCGAGGCGCGCGCGGCGCGCGAAGCCGTCGAGCGCGTGCGTTCCGCGCCGCAGGGCGTGGTGCGCCTCAGTTGTCCGCCGGGGCTGCTGCGCAGCGACGTGGCGGCCATCCTGTCGCGCTACCTGGCCGAACACCCGCTGGTGCGCATCGACCTGGTCGCCACCAACCGGCGCGTCAACGTGGTGAAGGAAGGGTTCGACATCGCCATCCGCGTGCGGCGGCCGCCGCTCGACGACTCCGACCTGGCCGTGCGGCCGCTGGGCGACTCGGCAATGGTGCTGGTCGCCAGCCCCCGCCTGCTCGCCTGCTACGGCCATCCGGCCACGGTGGCGGCGCTCGCCGGCCTGCCCACGCTGGGCACCGCGCGCATGGCCGACAAGCACGTATGGCCGCTGCGCGGGCCGGGCGGCACGGAAGTGCCCTTTCATCACGTGCCGCGGCTGGCGACCGACGACATGTCCACCCTGCTGCACGCCGCCTGCGATGGCGCCGGCGTGGCATGCCTGCCCCACAACTTCGTGCAGCGCGCGCTCGACGAAGGCGCGCTGATCCGCGTGCTGCCGGAATTCCGCCTGCCGGTCGGCATCGTCCACGCGGTATTCCCGAGCCGGCGCGGGCTGGTGCCGGCGGTGCGCACGCTGCTCGACGCGCTCGTGCGCGGCTTCGGCACGCCGGCCGCGGGCGGGCGCGAGGGCGATGCGCGCGCGGGCGCCTTCCGCTAGCGCGCCGCCCCGCGCCACTGTTTTCCGCGACGCGACGGCCGACCTCGCGGCCCATCGCCGCCATCATCGCGCGCCGTCATCACGTCTTCATGCGAACGTCTTCGGTCCGTCACAAAACCTGCCTATAGTCCGCTGTGCGGATGCGGCATTGGCAGGTGTCCTTCCGCCTCTTCCTATCAGTCTTCGTGGTAGTTGCCCCGCGGCGTAGCGGGGCTTTTTTTTGCCTCGCCGGCGCTGCTCGGCAAGCGGCGCTGCCCCGCGCTCGCGTACCAGCGCGCGAATTCCAGCGGCGGCATCGGCCGCGCGTACAGGAAGCCCTGCATGAACGACACGCCGCGCGCGCGCAGGTAGTCGAACTGCACCGGCCGCTCCACGCCCTCGGCCACCAGCCCGGCGCCGAGGCGCTGCGCCAGGCCGATGATGGTGTCCAGCACCGGCGCGTTGCCCTGCTCCGGGTCGATGGCCTGCACGAAGCCCTTGTCGACCTTGAGCAGGTCGAACGGAAACCGCTGCAGGTACGACAGCGCGCAATAGCCGGTGCCGAAGTCGTCGATGGCCACGCGCACGCCCTCGGCGCGCAGGGCATGCAGGTTGCGCTGCGCCTGCTCCGGGTTCTCGACCAGGCCGCGCTCGGTGATTTCGAGCACCACCACCGGCTGGCGCGCCGACACCTCGGCCAGGAAGGCGCGCATGTCGGCCAGCAGGCCCGGGCTCGACAGGTGCTCGGCGGCGAGGTTGATGCCGAGGTGAAACCCGGGCCGGGTCTGCCAGCCGCGGAAATCGCGCGCCACCATCTCCAGCAGGTGCCGCGTCAGCGGCACGATGACGTGGGTCTGCTCCGCGGTGGCGATGAAGGTATCGGGGCGCACCGGGCCCGTGCCCGGGCGGTCCCAGCGCAGCAGCGCCTCCGCGCCCTCGCAGCGGTCCTCGGCGGCGCTGTAGACCGGCTGGTACTCGACGCGGAACTCGCCGTCGCGGATGGCGCGCAGCAGTTGCTCGCGCTCCGAGCGCCGGCCCTGCTGCAGCCGGTGGCAAAGGAACACCAGCACGCCCGACAGCAGCACCGCGAACGGCATGAAACGCTGCAGCAGCTCGTGCCACGCGGCGTACAGGCGCGCGCGCAGGCCGTGCACGCGCACGCCGATCCGGGTGCCCGACACGTCGGCGTCGCCCTCGAACAGCATCGAGGTCATCGCGCGGGTGGCCTCCGGCACGCCGCCGCGCAGGGCGATGCCGTCGCCCACGCGCAGCTCCAGGCTGTAGCCGCCGAGCGGCGCCACGGCCTGCAGCAGGTCGAGCAGGTGCTGGCCGTCGACGATGGTCAGCACCGAGCGCGCGCCGCCGGATTTCTCCACCAGCAGGGCCGGGCGGTCCGGCATCAGCGGCGAGCCGCTCACCATGCGGGTCCACGGCTTGCCGGGCACCCTGACCGGGAACGCCTTGACCGAGGACAGCGGGTAGTCCACGGGGCCGTCGATCGACGAGCAATAGATGCGGTCGTGGTCGGTCAGCAGCACGGAGCGGAAATACGGCTCCAGCGAGCCCACGCGCGCCAGCTGGTTGGCGATCGGCGCGCACGGCTGCTCGGTCAGCGGCAGCAACTGGCCCGCCACCAGGCGCGCGTGCCCGAGTATGCTTTCCGCCCGGTTGCGCACGAGGTCGGCGACCTGCATCGCCTCGCGCCGCTCGTGGCGGCGCGCCTCGGTCCAGCTCAGCACCGCGCACAACAGCAGCGGCACGAGCGCGACGCAGGCCAGCAGCAGATGGCGGCGCCACGGCGGGCGGTCCGAGATGGCCGATTCGGACAAGATTGACTCCCTGTGATGAAAAGCGCCGGTGCCCGGCGAGCGGAGCGCGTCGCCCGGGCGCGGCGCTCCGGCATGATCAAAGCCCGGGTATGGTACGGCGATGGCTTCGCAGCCGGTGAAATTGGCGCACGAGCGTGGCGCGCGGGCAGCTTGCAGATGTCTCGTCTTTTTTATCGAACAGGAATTTTCCGATATCGTCCGATAAATTTCCGATAAATTTCCGATAAATGTCCGATAAGCGTCCGACAGCGTCTGATCGAATATCCGGATCCGGTCCCGCGAAAACGGATGCCTTGCCGTTTTTTCAAGACACTGCCATCGCCATGAGGCGAGGTCAATCATATCTATGCCGGCATTGTGGATTCCCCTCATTGCCGGCGGCCATTCCCGCGCCAAATTGAACTCCGTTCTTCCATTTCGCCACTCCCGGCCTGATTTCGCGGCGAATTCTCCATGAAATAAGGCGGCCAGAACTTCAATCGCGCGGGCAATTGATATAAAACAATCAATAAAGAAATTTCAGAAACGAATTCACGAATTGTTTTTAAACCCGGCATGGCAGGCATGCATGACGGTGGCGGCACATTACCGGAAAATGCCGGCGGAAACGTCACCGAAAGCGGAACCGAAAGCACCGCCAGGAAGGACGCGCGGCCACGCGCCAGGAACCGAACGGCCCGCCGCCCTACCGCGCACCCTGCCCCATCGCCGCGCGCACGCCGTTGCAGTGCCGCACCAGGTTCGGCCGCGACAGCACGAAGCGCTTGAGCGGCGTGTCGATGTCGTAGCAATGGATGTTGGCGACGAAGCCGTAGATGCCCGCGTCGGTGCTGGCCGGCGCGTCGCCGAACAGGAAGGCCCGCTCGCCGATCAGGCGGGACACCACCGCAAGGTCGGCCATGCCCCGCGCATACACCTCGTCCCGCTCGTAGCGCCCGATGCCCTGGTAGTAATAGCGCTCGAAGTTGTACTGCCGCGCGGCGAGGAGCGCGTCCTCGGTGAGGTCGGCATGCGTGCGCAGCAGCGCCGCCATGAACGCCGGCCAGTAGCGCTCGTCGCGCCAGCGCGAATACGACATCACCCAGTACAGGTCGTCCAGCGTGCGCCGCACGAGGTGATCGAGGTCGCGCTGCGCGTCGGTCAGCGCCGCGTCGATGGACAAGCCGTAGTGCTGCGTCAGGTGGCGCACGATGGCGTCGCTGTCGCCGATGGCGTGGCCGTCGTCGTCCACGTAGGGCAACTGCGCGCGCGGCGCCGACCGCGCGTCGAGAATGTGGCGATGCCCGAACGCCAGCCCGCACAGCTTGAGGAAGGCGAAGACCTTGAGGCCGTAGGGATTGTTGTCCTCCACGCCGAACAGGTCCGGGTAGGAATAGAGTGTGATCACGCGGCGCTCCTTGCTGGCGGCCAGCCTGGCACGAGGGTCCCCGCAGTGTTCGGGAAATGGCCGCGCAAGGCAAGCACCAGCGCGGCGGGCGCGGCAGGCGGGCGCCCACGCCGCCACATTCGCCGGCGGCGCGGCGGCGCCGATGCCTGCGGCGTCACCTCATGCCCGCCAGTGTCGGCAAGAGCGGGGAAGAACGCACCAGCAATCCCGGCCGCCGCGCCAGACGCCCGCGGCCATGCATCAGGGCCGCGCGTAGGCCACCAGCCCCTCGACCAGCGCATCGAACGTGACCCGGCAGCGCGGGCTATTGCGCAGGTCCTCGTGCATCGTCACCCAGGTGTCGAGCTGCATGGAGAACGCGCCTGGCAGTACCCGCGCCAGCGTGTCGTCGCGCGCGGCGAGCGCGGCCTGGCAGATGCCGATGCCGGCGCCGCTGCGGATCAGCGCGAGTTGCGCGAGGTCGCTGTCGGTGCGGATCGAGAACGCATCGCGGTCGAAGCCCGTGAAGGACCGGCTGGCCGCGCGCACGAACGCGCTCGGCTGGTCGTAGCCGATCAGCGCGTGCCCGGCCAGCTCGCTGACCCGGCGCGGCGCGCCATGCCGGGCGAGGTAGTCCTTGCGCGCGTGCAGGCCGATCTCGATGTTGCCGACGCGGCGGGCAAGCAGTTGCGCCTGCTCGGGCCGCATCATGCGCACCGCGATGTCGGCCTCGCGCCGCAGCAGGTCCTGCACCCGGTTGGTCAGGACCAGCTCGATCTTCAGTTCCGCGTGCCGGCGGCGCAGGCGCTCGACGATGGGCGGCAGCACCTCGACCCCGACCACCTCGCTGGCCGACACGCGCACCACGCCGCGCACGCCTTCGCCATAACCGGAGGCCGCGCGCTCGAGCGAGGCGGCCGTGCTGGCCATGATCTCCGCGTGGGCGCGCAGGCCCAGCGCCACCTCGGTCGGCGCGAGGCCGACCTGCGAGCGCGTGAACAGGGCCACGCCCAGCGCCGTCTCCAGCGCCGCGACGTGGCGCCCCACGGTCGGCTGGGTCAGGCCCAGTTCGCGCGCGGCGCCGGACAGCGAGCCGGCCTTCAGCACGCCGAGGAAGGAGCGGTAGAGTTCCCAGCCGATATTCGAGGTCATGCGTAAATGTATAGCGACTAGTCGGAATTCGGTAATTTTCGTTTAGTCCATCCGCTCGCAGAATACCGCCATCGACACGCCTTTTCGGAGAGCAAGATGGCAAACGGCAACACGGTCCTGGTTCTCGGCGCCACCGGCGGCGCCGGCGGCGAAGTGGCGCGCCAGTTGCGCGACGCGGGCTGGGACGTGCGCGCGCTCCGGCGCGGCGCGGCGCACGCCACCGGGCGCAGGGACGGCATCCTGTGGCTGCGCGGCGATGCGCTCGCCGCCGCGGACGTGGCCAGCGCCGCGGCGGGCTGCGCGGTGATCGTCCATGCGGTCAACCCGCCCGGCTACCGCAACTGGAAGCAACTGGTGCTGCCGATGCTCGACAACACCATCGCCGCCGCCATCGCGCAGCGCGCGACCATCGTGCTGCCCGGCACGGTCTACAACTACGGCGCCGATGCCTTCCCCGTGCTGCGCGAGGACGCGCCGCAGCACCCGGCCACGCGCAAGGGCGCCATCCGCGTCGAGCTCGAGCGGCGCCTGGAACAGGCCAGCCGCGCGGGCGCCCGCGTCATCATCGTGCGCGCCGGGGACTTCTTCGGGCCGGGCGCCGGCAACAACTGGTTCTCGCAAGGGCTGGTCAAACCCGGGCAGCCGGTGAAGACCATCCGCTACCCGGGCCGGCGCGGCGTCGGGCACCAGTGGTCCTACCTGCCCGACGTCGCCCGCACGATGGTCGAGCTGCTCGCGCGCCGCGACACGCTCGACGCCTTCGCCGCGTTCCACATGGCGGGCCACTGGGACGCGGACGGCACGCAGATGAGCGGCGCCATCCGCCGCGTGGTGGCGCGCCGCACCGGCGCCGCGCCGCGCGTGGCCGCCTTCCCGTGGTGGCTGACCGCGCTGGCGTCGCCGTTCGTGGCGACGCTGCGCGAACTGCGCGAGATGCGCTACCTGTGGAACACGCCCGTGCGCATGGACAACGCGCGCCTGCTGGCGGTGCTGGGACACGAGCCGCACACCCCGCTCGACGAAGCGGTGGAGGCGACGCTGGCCGGCATGGGGAACCTCGCGCCCGGCGGGCCGAAGGCAATGGCGGCGGCATGAGGCCGCGGACGGCGGCGATTGCTGCTCTGCACCGTACCGCGGTACGGGTTTATGCCGACTTTTCGCCGCCCCCGCGTTGCGGTCTACTGAACGCGCATCAAGACGTGGCTGGAGCGTGGACCCGTACCGCCGTGCTTGCCATCGCGGTGCCCGCCATCGACCTTCGGCCGTGGATTCCTATATCGGGAGACGACATGGTGACCAAGCAGGATGATGCCTTCGTTTTGAAGAACCTTCTCGCACTGGCAGCACTGGAAGCCCTCGGCGGCGCGATCGCGCTGGGGTTCGCGTTCAACCTCCTGACCTGACGCAGGGACAGCCCCGGGGAGCACGCCGGCCACGGCGCTGAGCGCGGCTCCCCACCCGCCGCAAGCCGGCGCCGGCCCATGACGGGACTTCGCCGGCGCCTTCCCGCCATCGCGAACCGCGACGCTTGCAAATTTCCATGCCTTGGGTAAAATGCGCGGCTCAGCTTGCCCAGGTGGCGAAATTGGTAGACGCACTAGGTTCAGGTCCTAGCGGTGGCAACACTGTGGAGGTTCGAGTCCTCTCCTGGGCACCACGAAGCTGTATTGCAGTGAGAAAGCGCAGTGAGAAAGCAGTAAAAAGGCAGTGAGAAGGTAGCAACAAGCAATCCGTCAGAGCCCCGCAAAGCCTCGTGCCCGCGGGGTTTTCTGTTTTCCGGCGTCCGGTTTTTTCGCCACGCCACTCGCCACGCCCGCCGCGCGCGCGCTTCACGCTCCCCGAAGTCTCCTGACAGAAACTGACAGCAGCCTGGTCTATGCTCCCGCCAGCAGACCGAACGGCGGTCTGACCGGCACGAGACCCATGACCAAAGCTGCGCCAGCTCCGCTGAAACTGGCAATGGACACGCAGCGCTTCCGCCAGCTGGCGAAGCGCCTGCGCGCCGTTGCGCCCGACTTCGACGACAAGACCTTTCTCTCGGTCGCGCTCGACGGCCTGGAAGACCTGACCCTGATGGCGCGCGTGCGCCAGGCGAGCGTGGCCATCCACGCGGCTTGCCCCGCCGGCTTCGACGGCGCGCTGCGCATGCTGACCGAAGCCGCGCCGCATATCGGCGCAGGCTTCATGTCGCTGGTGCCGCCCGACTACGTCGGGCAATACGGGCGCCATGCCGGACGCCGCGCGTTCGATGCCTCGATGAACGCGCTGAAGTTCTTCACGCAGTTCGGCACGTCGGAATTCGCGGTCCGGGAATTCCTGCGCGACGACCTGCCGCGCGCGCTCGCCATCATGGAAACGTGGTCCACGGACAGCAGCGACGCGGTGCGCCGCCTCGCCAGCGAAGGCAGCCGCCCGCGCCTGCCGTGGTCCTTCCGGCTCGGCGAGATAGAAGCCAACCCGGCGCTGACCGCGAACATCATCGACAACCTGCGCGCGGACGACAGCCTCTACGTCCGCAAGTCGGTAGCCAACCACCTCAACGACATCACCAAGCGGCACCCGGACTGGGTGCTGGACCGGGTCGAGGCGTGGCCCGCCGGCAATCCGCGCACCGCGTGGATCGTGAAGCAGGCGCTGCGCACGCTGGTCAAGCAGGGCAACCCGCGCGCGCTGACGGTGATCGGCGCGGGCGCCGCGCCGCTGGTGGAGATCGGCCGGTTCGCCGTCACGCCGGCCAGCATCGCGCTCGGCGACGCGGTCACGCTGTCGTTCGAGCTGGTGTCGACCTCGCCGGCGCCGCAGCGGCTCGTGGTCGACTACCGGATCACCTACGTGAAGAAATCCGGCTCGACCTCGGCCAAGGTGTTCAAGCTCAAGGCACTGTCGCTGCCGGGCGGGCAGCGCGTGTCCGTGCGGCGCAGCCAGCATATCCGCGACTTCACCACGCGCACCCACTACCCGGGCCGCCACGAGGTCGAACTGGTCGTGAACGGCCGGCGCATGGCGAGCGGGTTCTTCGATCTGCGCTGCTAGCAAGCCGTTTCGAGAAGATCGGCACGGCAAGTACCGCTTGCGGGCGAACCATCCGCGGCACCCTTGGCGCGGCCGCCGGCACCGTGTTAATATACGATTCGTTTACATTTCGTATATTAAAAAACATGGGTATCGTCAAGATCTCGGACCAGATGCACGAGAACCTGCGCCTGAGCAGCAGTGCACTGTCCCGCTCCATCAACGCGCAGGCCGAGCACTGGATGCGCATCGGCATGCTGGCCGAGCTGTACCCGGCGCTGAACCACGCGCAGATCTGCCAGTTGCTCATGCGCGCCGAGCAGGCCGGCCATTTCGACCTGGCCGCCATCCTGGCCGACGAGGCGCCGCGCCTGGCCGCCGCCGGAGGTGCGCGATGAGACGCGGCGTTCCGATCAAGTCGCCGGCGGAAGTCGCCCGCGCCCGCGAGGCCGGCAAGCTGGCCGCCGACGTGCTGCGCATGATCGCGCCCCACGTGAAGCCCGGTGCCAGCACCGAGGACCTGGACCGCATCTGCCACGACTACATCGTCCATGAACTCAAGGTGACGCCGGCCAACATCGGCTATCACGGCTACCAGAAGACGCTGTGCGCGTCGGTGAACCAGGTGGTGTGCCACGGCATCCCGTCGCCGGCCAGGGTGCTCAAGGCCGGCGACATCGTCAACCTCGACGTGGCCATCATCAAGGACGGCTGGTTCGGCGACACCAGCCGCATGTACTTCGTCGGCGAGCCCGCGCCGCTGGCCCGCAAGCTGGTGCGCACCACCTACGAGGCGCTGCTGGCCGGCATCCGCCAGGTGCGCCCCGGCGCCACGCTCGGCGACGTGGGCCACGCGATCCAGACGGTGGCGCACCGCGAGGGCTTCAGCGTGGTGCGCGAATACTGCGGGCACGGCATCGGCACCATCTACCACGACGAGCCGCAGGTGCTGCACTACGGCAACCGCGGCGAAGGGCTGCGCCTCAAGGAAGGCATGGTGTTTACGATCGAGCCGATGATCAACGCGGGCAAGCGCCACGTCAAGGAACTGCCCGACGGCTGGACCGTGGTGACGCGCGACCACTCGCTTTCCGCGCAGTGGGAGCACATGGTGGCGGTGACGGCGGACGGCGTGGAGATCCTCACGCCGTGGCCCGACGGCCCCGGCGAGTACGAAGGCATCTAGCCGCGTCCGGTGCGCGTGCGGCGCGCCGCGTCACAGCGGCGAAGCGCCCGAGCCCGCCACGGTGGCGACGGCCAGGCCCAGGCACTGCCCGCATCCGGGCGGCCGGGGAATTTGTGGACGGAAAACCGCTCGATTGTAGGCGTCCGGCGGCGCGCGCCGCGCGAAGCGCCGCGCGCGAATGTGGCCGACCGCACCGTGCACGATATTTCCCTTGGCCGCCGGTTAACGGCGTATGCTGGATGCGCCCTCCGGCAAGCAATGCACCACCACGCCACAGGAGTACATCATGGCCAAGAGTCAACTACGCGGTAATCGCGAAGCCAAGAAACCGAAGCAGCCCAAGAAGCCCGCCGCGCCGGCCACCCCGTTCGGCGCCGTGCAGTCGCGCGTCGGCAACGATGGCGCCGCCAAGAAGAAGTAGCCTCCCCCGCGCCGCGCCGGACCCGGCGCAGGCAGGCGCCGCCACACAGCCGCCGGTTTTGCATCCCGCCAGGTCTTGCCCGATTTAAGTCTTGCTTAAGACTCGGCCCCTAGACTGGGAGCACTCAACAACCCGGATAGGTGGTGCCATGACCCCCCAAGAGATGCAAGCGCTGGAAGGCTTCCTGAACCAGCTGACGCAGGCCCGCGCCGGCGCGAAGGACCCGCAGGCCGACGCGCTGATCGCCGAAGCCGTCGCCCGGCAGCCCGATGCCGCCTACCTGCTGGTCCAGCGCGCCATGCTGCTCGACCACGCGCTGGCCTCGGCCAGGACCCAGATCACCACGCTGCAAAGCCAGTTGCAGGCCGCCCAGGCCGGCGGCGCCAGCCGCTTCCTCGACACCGAGAACGCCTGGGGCGTCCACGCCAACGCCAACCCCAGCCCCGCCGCCGCGGCGCGCCCCGTCATGGCGCCGCCGCCCAGCGCGCCGGCACCGCTGCCGCCGGAACCCCAGGCCATGCCCGCGCAGGCGGCCCGGCCCGGATTCCTCGGCGGCGGCTTCGGCAGCGCGCTGGGCGGCATCGCCACCACGGCGGCCGGCGTGGCCGGCGGCGCGTTCCTGTTCCAGGGCATCGAGAGCCTGTTCCACCGCAACGGCGGCGGCGGCTTCCTCGGGCAGTCCGCCACGGGACAGGCGCCGACCGAGACCGTCGTCAACAACTTCTACGGCAGCGACGACCGCGCGCTGGCGGACGGGCGCGACACCGGCGTGGATGCCGCGCTGGACAACGGCGGCCTCGACGACGGCCTCGACGATTTCCTGGACGACGACTCGTTCAACGCCTGATCCGGCACGTCACGCATGCGGCGCGGGCATCGCGCCGCGCCGCATTCCCGCCAGCCGCCGCCATCGCCGGAAGCCCTGCTCAACGCGCGCCGTATTCGTCATGGCGGCGCCACCACACGCCGGCCTCGTTGCGTCCCCTGGGCGCGCGGTCCAGCCACTGGTACATGCCCCACAGGCCGTCCAGCCCGCGCGCGTAGGTGGAATAGGTGTGATAGACCACGCCGTCCTCCAGCACGAACGCGCTCATGCCCGGCCGGTCGCGCGAGTAGGTGGGCGCGTCGGTGCCGCAACTGGCGGCGAAGCGCGCGACCGGCTCCGGCACCGGCGCCGCGTCCATCGCGTGGCCGCCGCGCCGGTAGTTGTATTCCACGTCGCCCGCGCGCTGCTGCGCCTCCGTGACCGCGACGTTGAAATCGAAGTTGAAGTCGCCGCCGAGCGAGGACGCCCACGGAAACGTCCAGCCCATGCGCCGCCGGTACGCCAGCAGCTTCGCCAGCGGCGCGCGCGACACCGCCGCCAGCGTGACGTCGTGATGCGCCAGGTGGACGGCAAAGCCGTCGAAGCCGTCCGCGAGCGCCGAGCAGGACGGGCAGCCCGCCGTGTAGTCCGGGCCGAACATGAAGTGATAGACCAGCAGTTGCGAACGCCCGCCGAACAGGTCCGCCAGCGAGGCCGCGCCCGCCTCGGTCTCGAAGCGGTACGCCTTGTCCACGCGCACCCACGGCAGCGCCTGCCGCTGCCGCGCCAGCGTGTCGCTGCGCCGCGTCAGCGCCTTCTCCTCCTCCAGCAGCGCAAGCCGCGCCGCCAGCCATTCCTCGTGTGTTCCAGTGATGTGCGTGGTCATGGTTCGTCCTCCTTGGCTTGGCCCGCGGCGCCGCATCCGGCGCGCCGGCCGATGGATGGTCGTGTGCTAGATTAGCCCCGGACATCGAACGGCGGGAGTGACAAGCGTGGCGGGATTCCGATGGACTCGCTGATCACGGCGGCAGCGCGCGCGCTCGCGGCCGGCGATCCGCTCGGCGCGCTCAACCGGATCGCCCTGCGCGACGACGCGCCCGCGCTCGCGCTGCGCGGCATCGCGCTGGCGCAGCTCGGCGATTTCGCGCGCGCGCGGGCGCTGGTGCGCGGCGCCGCGCGCGCCTTCGGCCCGCGGGAAGCCGTGGCGCGCGCACGCTGCGTGGTCGCCGAGGCCGAGATCGCGCTGGCCGCGCGCGACCTCGGCTGGCCCGCCCGCGCGCTCGACGCGGCGCGCGCCACGCTCGCCGCGCACGGCGACCCGGTCAACGCCGCGCATGCGGGTTATCTCGCCATCCGGCACCTGCTGCTGACCGGCCGCGTCGACGCCGCCGGGCACGCGCTCGCCGCGCTCGACCCCGCGCCCCTGCCGCCCGCGCTGCGCGCCGCCCACGAACTGATCGCCGCGGGCATCGCGCTGCGGCGCCTGCATGCGCAGGCCGCGCGCGCCGCGCTCGCCCGCGCCAGGCTCGCCGCGCGCGACGCGGGCATCCCCGCGCTGCTGGCGGAAGTCGAGCACGCCGGCGCCGTCCTCGACACGCCCGCCGCGCGCGTGGTCGCGCATGGCGAGTCGCGCCCCGTGCTGCTCGACGAAGTGGAAACGCTGCTGGCATCGCCGGCGCTGGTGGTGGACGCCTGCCGCCACGCGGTGCGCGACGCCGGCCACGCGGTCTCGCTCGCCACGCGCCCGGTCCTGTTCGCGCTCGCCCGCGCGCTGGCCGAGGCGTGGCCCGCCGACGTGCCGCGCGACACGCTCATCGCGCAGGCCTTTCGCACCCGGCACGCCGACGCCTCGCACCGCGCGCGGCTGCGCGTCGAGATCGGCCGGCTGCGCGCGTTGCTGCGCGCGCTGGCCGGCGTGGACGCCACGCCGCGGGGCTTCGTGCTGGCGCCGCGCAACACGCGCGAAGTGGTCCTGCTGGCGCGCCCGGTCGAGGACAAGCACGCCGCGCTGCTGGCCTGCCTCGCCGACGGCGAATCGTGGTCCAGCTCCGCGCTGGCGCTCGCGCTCGGCGCCAGCCAGCGCACCGTGCAGCGCGCGCTCGACGCGCTGGCCGCCACCGGCAAGGTGCAGCCGTGCGGCCACGGCCGCGCGCGCCGCTGGATGACCCCGCCCGTGCCCGGATTCGCGACGGCCTTGTTACTCCCCGCGCCGCTGCCGAGTGAGTAGGATGCACTCCACCACCGCGTGACCACGAGGACAGACATGAAACCATCCGCAGCCGAAATCCTCCGCGAATACGGCCCCTTCCCCGGCGTCGACCAGATCGGCGGCGTCACCTACGACGGCCGCCACGTCTGGTTCGCCAGCGGCGACAAGCTCAACGCCCTGGACCCGGCCAGCGGCGAGACCGTGCGCGCCATCGCGGTCCCCGCGCACGCCGGCACCGCCTTCGACGGCCGCCACCTGTTCCAGATCGCCGAAGACCGCATCCAGAAGATCGACCCGCAAAGCGGCCGCGTGCTCGCCACCATCCCGGCGCCCGGCGGCGGCGCCGTCTCGGGCATGGCATGGGCCGAAGGCACGCTGTGGGTCGGCCAGTACCGCGAACGCAAGATCCACCAGGTCGACCCCGAGACCGGCGCGGTCCTGCGCACCATCGCGTCGAGCCGCTTCGTCACCGGCGTCACCTGGGTCGACGGCGAACTCTGGCACGGCACCTGGGAAAACGAGCAGAGCGACCTGCGGCGCATCGATCCGCAAACCGGCGAAGTGCTGGAACAGCTCGACATGCCGGCCGGCGTCGGCGTGTCCGGGCTCGAGTCCGACGGCGCGGACAGGTTCTACTGCGGCGGCGGCAACAGCGCCAGGCTGCGCGTCGTGCGCCGGCCCGCGCGCGGCGCGGCCGGCGCCGCGGACGAATGAGCGGGCGCGGGCGCCGCGCTCAGTGTTTCTCCGCGGCATCCCTCTCGGCGCGCTGGAAAGCCGGCACCTCGGACAGCCGCAACCCCTCCGGCACGCGCGCGCGCTTGGCATGGCCGACGCGCTGCGCGGGATAGATGCCGGTGTGGCCCGAGAACAGATAGCTCACCACGCAGGCGATGCCCGCGAACACGCCCACCTCCGGGCCGAACAGTTCCATCGCCATGATGGTCGAGGCGATCGGCGTGTTGGCCGCGCCGGCGAACACCGCGACAAAACCCGCGCCGGCCAGCAGCGGCACCGGCAGCGGCAGCACGTAGGCCAGCGCGTTGCCGAGCGTGGCGCCGATGTAGAACAGCGGCGTCACCTCCCCGCCCTTGAAGCCCGAGGCCAGCGTCGCCACCGTGAACGCCATCTTGCCGGCGAAGTCGTAGGCCGGCAGCGGCCCCTGGAACGCCGCCACGATGGTCGGGATGCCCAGCCCCAGGTACTTGTCGGTGCCGATCAGCATGGCCGCGCCCGCGACCACCGCGCCGCCCAGCAGGGGCCGCAGCGGCCCGAACGCGACGCGGCGCTTGAGCGCGCGCGACAGGCGGTGCGTGGCCTCGGCGAACGTCATGCCGGCCACCCCGAAGACGATGCCCGCCAGCACCATCGCGCCCAGCGTCAGCGGCCCGGGGTGCGGCACGAACGGCACCGCGTACGCGGTGTGATGCACGCCCAGCAGCGGCGGGATCAGGTCGCCCACGATGGCCGCCACGAAGCACGGCAGGATCGCGTCATAGCGCAGCCGCCCGATCGCCAGCACCTCCAGCCCGAACACCGCGCCGGCCAGCGGCGTGCCGAACACCGAGGCAAAACCCGCGCTGATGCCCGCCATCAGCAGGATGCGGCGCGCCTGCGCGCCGAGCCGGAACAGCCGCGTGAGGTAGTCGGCAAAGCTGCCGCCCATCTGCACCGCCGTGCCCTCCCGCCCCGCCGAGCCGCCGCACAGGTGCGTGACCACGGTGCCGGCGAGAATCAGCGGTGCCATGCGCTTGGGCACGACGCGCTTCGGGTCGTGGATCTCGTCGATGAGCAGGTTGTTGCCGCCCTCCACCGACTGCCCCAGGTAGTGATAGGCCAGCCCGACCGCGAGGCCCGCGAACGGCAGCAGCCACAGCAGCCACGGATGCGACACGCGCGTGGCCGTGGCCCAGTCCAGCGCGACCAGCAGCGCGGCCGAGCCGGTGCCGGCAAGCACGCCGGCGGCGGACGCGAGAACGAGCCAGCGGCCCAGGTAAGGCAGCATCGCCAGTTGTTCCGGCGGAACGAATGTTTTCTTCATGATGACCAGATTCGCAGAACACAAACCTGGACGGCGGGACGCCGCATGGTGATCGCACAGACGCGAGCCTACGACTTCCCTGTCCAGGAACTCGTAGGCATCATCAGCCGACAAGGTTGCTGCCGTCGGCGGTTAAGGGAGGCATGCCATCTCCGCAAGCTGTGCATTTTGCCGCAGCCCGATGCCGGGCGCAAGCGCCCGGCGCGCGCCAGGCCAGCCGGCCGGGTCAGTCGTCCCAGCGCACGCCCGCGAAGCGCTCCACGAGGTAGTTGACCAGCGCCCGTACCTTGGGCGGCAGGTGCTTGCGCGACGGATACACCGCGTAGATGCCGAGCTCGATGGCGCGGTAGTCCGGCAGGATTTCCACGAGATCGCCGCGCCGGATGTCGTCGGCCAGCATGAAGCTCGGCTGCAGCAGGATGCCGCCGCCGCTCAGGCCGATGGCGCGGCAGGTGTCGCCGTTGTTGCAGCGTACCGCCGGCTGCGTCTGCACCGTGGCCTCGCCCGCCGGGCCGGTGAAGGTCCATTCGTTGCGCGAGGCGAAGTGGCTGTACGCGATCACCTTGTGCGCCAGCAGGTCCGCCGGCCGCGCCAGCGGCGGATGCCGCGCCAGGTACGCCGGCGCCGCGCACAGGCGCATGCGCGTGCTGGCCAGCCGGCGGCCCACCAGTGACGAATCCTCCATGCGCGCAATGCGCACCGCCACGTCGAACCCCTCCTCCACCAGATCCACCACGCGGTCGTTGAGGCTGATGTCGAGCTCGATCTTCGGGTGCGCGCGCATGAAGTCCGCCCACAGCGGCGCGAGGTGCGCGATGCCGAAGCTCAGCGGCGCGTTGACGCGCAGCACGCCCGCCGGCGCCTCCGAGCCGGACGCCGCCGCGCCCTCGGCCGCGTCCATCAGCGCCAGCACATCGCGCGCCTGCTGGTAGAAAATGCGCCCCTCCTCGGTCAGCGACAGCCGCCGCGTGGTCCGGTGCAGCAGCCGCACGCCGAGCCGCGCCTCCAGCGCGTTCACGTAGCGCGACACCGCCGCCTTGGACATGGCCAGCGGCTCGGTGGCGGCGATGAAGCTGCCTTTGTCCACCACCGTGCAGAACACCTGCATCTCGAGGGCGCGATCCATGTTTATCTCACCTGCCTTTGTCTCACTTGCCGGGATGATTTGTCGCATTAGACCATCTTTATCCCTGCAACCGAATCTATACACTCGGAATCACGTTCCCACCGATTTGCAGAGGCCCCCATGAACACCCCGATGCAGCACGCATCCCCGGTTCTCTTCGTCTCCCACGGCGCGCCCACGTTCGCCATCGAACCGGGCCTGGCCGGCGCCAGCCTCGCCGCGCTCGGCCAGGCGCTGCCGCGCCCCGGCGCCGTGGTCGTGATCTCGCCGCACTGGCACACGCGCGGCGGCGTGCGCATCGGCGCCAGCGCGGCGCCGGCCACCATCCACGACTTCGGCGGCTTCCCCGAAGCGCTGTACCGGCTGCAATACCCCGCGCCGGGCCAGCCCGCGCTGGCCGCGCGGATCCAGACGCTGCTCGGCGCCGCCGGCTGGCCCGCCACGCTCGATCCGCAGCGCGGACTCGACCACGGCGCCTGGGTGCCGCTGATGCACCTGCTGCCCGCGGCGGACGTGCCCGTGGTGCAGGTCTCGCTGCCCGCGCCGCTCGCGCCGGCCGACGCGCTGCGCCTCGGGCAGGCGCTGCGGCCGCTGCGCGAGCAGGGCGTGCTGATCGTGGCATCGGGCAGCCTCACGCACAACCTGTACGAGTTCCGCGCGTCGCGCGACGGCTCGCCGGAGGCGGCCGGCGATGTGGCCGGCTATGTGGTCGACTTCGCGCGCTGGACCGCCGGCGCGCTGCGCGACAGGCAGCGCGACAAGCTGCTGGCCTACCGCGACCTCGCGCCCGGCGCCGCGCGCGCGCACCCGACCGACGAGCATTTCCTGCCGCTGTTCGTCGCGCTCGGCGCCGCCGGCGAAAACTACACGCTGCGCGTGCTCGACGGCGGCATCACGCACGGCGTGCTGTCGATGGACAGCTATCTGTTCGACGGCCCGCCGGCGCAAACCCGATCCACGCAAGCCGCGCAACGCGAGGTGGCCGCATGAACGACGCGAACGGAATCGCCAGCCTCGAACTGGAACCCCACTCCGGCCTGCACTACCGCCGCGCCTGCCAGCCGCAAGCGCCGCGCGCGCGGCTGGTGCTGCTGCACGGCGTGGGCGGCAACGAAACCAACTTCGCCGGGCTGGAAAGCGACTGGCCCGACGGCCTCGAAGTGCTGCTGCTGCGCGCGCCGCTGCGCATGGGGCCGTCCGGCTTCGCGTGGTTCCCGGTCAGCTTCACCGCCGGCGGCCCGGTCATCGACGCCGCGCAGGCCGAAGCCAGCCGCGCGCGCGTGCTGCGCTTTCTCGACGCCCTGCCGCCGCTACCCACCGTCGTCGCCGGCTTCAGCCAGGGCGGCATCGTCAGCGCCAGCGTGGGCCTCAGCGCGCCGCACAAGGTCAGCGGCTTCGGCCTGCTCAGCGGCCGCATCCTGCCCGAGATCGAACCGCACATCGCCCCGCCCGAGGCGCTGCGCACGCTCGACGCCTTCGTCGCCCACGGCCGCCACGACGACAAGCTGCCCGCGTTCTGGGCCCAGCGCGCCGACGCGCTGCTGGCGCGCCTCGGCGTGCGCCGCGAGACCCGCCTCTACGACATGGGCCACGAACTGGTCCGCGCGGAGATCGCCGATTTCGCGCAGTGGCTGCGCCAGACCCTCGATCTCGGTTCGCCGCGCGCGGGCCGGGCATGAATACACCACACAAATGACAATCATTCGCATTTATAATCATACGCACCTCGACAGAACCAGGTTCTCCCGGCCGTGCTACGCGACCCCGCCCACCTCACGCTGTTCGCCACCCTGATACGGCACTATGACGACCTGGTCGACCACGTCCGGCGCCGCTTCGGCGACCGCCATTTCGCCCGCGACGTGGTGCAGGACGTCTGCGTGCAGGTGCTGGAGCGCCCGCCCGCCGGCATCGTCGCCAGGCCGCTGGCGTTCCTGCGCCACGTCTCCACGCACCGCGCGATCGACCGCTACCGCGCCGAGCAGGCCCGCCAGCAGGCGCTGGACGAATGGGCCGCGGTCGCGCAGGCGCATGGCGCGAGCGCGCCGGACGGCGCCCAGGCACTGGCGTTCCGCCAGCAGGTGGACCGGCTCGCGGCATGCATCGCCGCCCTGCCGCCGCGCTGCCGGGACGCCTTCGTACTGCACCGGCTGCACGACCTGCCGCAGGACGAGGTGGCCGAGCGGCTCGGCATCTCGCGCGGCATGGTGGCGCGCCACATGGCGCGCGCCATGACGCTGCTCGCGCCGGCGCTTGACGAACTGGCCGCCAGCGCCCAACCTCCGGGGTCCGCCTCATGAAGCCGATTGCCGCGCCAGCCCGGGCCAGATCCGACGCGCCCATGACCGAACCATCCCCGCCCTCCTCCCAGCCATCCCCGCCATCCCCGCCCGCGCCGGCCGATCCGCTCTCGCCGTACCAGCAGGCGCTGCGCGAGCGCTTCCCGTCGGTGGAGGCCATCACGCAGGCCGCCCAGGCGCGCCGCGAGCGCCGGCGCCGCGCGCGGGCCGGCACCGCCGCGTGCGCCGCGCTGCTCGCCGCGGCGCTGTGGGTGGCCGATCCCGCATACCGCACCGATCACGTTACCGCCGCGGCCGGCCAGCCCGCCACGCAGGTGCTGGCCGACGGCAGCGAGATCGAGCTCGACCGCGGCAGCCGCGTCGACGTGGCCTGGCACCTGCGCTCGCGCCAGCTCACGCTGGCCGCCGGCGAGGCGCTGTTCCGCGTCGCCCACGGCCCGCGCGCGTTCACGGTGCAGGCCGGCGACACGCGCGTGCGCGACATCGGCACCGTGTTCGACGTGCGCCGGCATGACGGCAGCACGCGCGTGGTGGTGCTCGAAGGCGCCGTGGAAGTCAGCGCCGGCGGCGACACGCGCCGCGTCGGCGCCAACCAGCGGGTGGACGTGCCTGACGGCGGCGCGCCGTCGGCGGCCAGCCGCGTCGACGCCGAGCGCATCACCGCCTGGCGGCGCGGCAAGCTCTCGTTCGACGGCCTGACGCTGGCCGAGGCGGTGCGCGAGATGCAGCCGTTCACCGCGCGCCGCATCGTCATCGACGACAGCCGGGCGGCGGCGCTGCGCCTGTCCGCCGAGTTCGACCGTGACCAGGCCGACGCCATGCTGCCGCTGCTGCCCGGCATCCTGCCCGTCACGCTGCGCACCGCGGCGGACGGCAGCGCGCACCTGGCGCTGCGGGCCGGACAGGGCGGCAACTAGCGGCGGCCGGCGAACATCGGCCGCCGCCGCGCACCCGAAAATTTTTCCGCGCGCAGGTGTACATCCCGCGCCTCCCGTTCGGCAACTCTCTGACAAGGCCGGATGCACCGGCCGAATTCGGGAGAAATCATTGAAGCCGATCGTTCGTAACCAGCCCGCGCGCCGCCCGGTGGCGCGGCTGTTGTCTCTGGCCGTGCCGGCCGTGGCCGCGCTGTTCGCCGCCGGCGCCATCGCGCAGAGCGCCGCGCTGGCGGTCGACCTGCCCGCGCAACCGCTGGCGCAATCGCTCGCGGCGCTGGCGCGCCAGGCCGACGTGCAGATCCTGTTCTCGACCGCGCTGGCCGAAGGCCACCGCGCGCCGGCCGTGCGCGGCTCGCTCAGCGTGGAAGACGCGCTGGGCCGCCTGCTGGCCGGCTCGGGGCTGCGGCTGGTGGCCAACAGCCCGCGCACCTACACCATCGTCGCCGCGCCGGCCCCGGGCGCCGAAGCCACGCTGCCGCCCGTCACCGTGCGCGCACTGGCCGACCAGCCCGAGCCGCCCGCCGGCCTGGCCTACCGCGCGGACAGCGCCAGCCTCGGCGCCCTGGGCAACAAGGCGCTGCTCGACACGCCCTACAGCGTGGACGTGGTCACGCGCGCGCTGATGGACAACCAGCAGGCGGGCTCGCTGGTGCAGGCGCTCAAGAACGACGCCTCGGTCTCGCCCACCAGCAACAACATCGGCGGCCTGTCCTCGCAGATCGCCATCCGCGGCATCGGGCTGGACCTGCTCAACGGCCGCAAGATCGACGGCCTCAACGTCTTCGGCTGGAGCGGCGACCTGCCGCTGGAGCACTTCGAGCAGTTGCAGGTGCTGCGCGGCGCCACCGGCTTCCTCTACGGCTTCGCGCAGCCCGGCGGCACGGTCAACTTCGTCAGCAAGCGCCCCACCGACACGCCCGTGCGCAGCGTGCTCACCTCCGTCACCGGCAGCGGCACCTTCCTGCTGGCCGGCGACCTCGGCGGGCGCTTCGGCCCCGACGACCGCTTCGGCTACCGCGCCAACCTGGTCGGGGAAGAAGGCGACAGCTATGTCACCGACGGCGGGCGCGTCAAGCGCGGCTCCGCCTCGCTGGCGCTGGACTGGCGCATCCTGCCCAACCTGGTCTGGAGCGCGGACGCGCTGGGCATGGACCGCGTGGTCAAGGGCTCCTCCACCTGGGGCCTCTTCCCCAACGCCAGCGGCACCGACAGCGACTTCACCGTGGCGCAGCCGCCCGGCCCGATCCGCGGCAGCAAGCGCATCTTCTCGCCGTTCACCAGCTACGAGACGCGCGCCAAGGTCTACGGCACCGCCGTCGACTGGGGCTTCGCCGAAGACTGGAACGCGCGCCTGGCCTATCGCGGCTCGGTCATGGACCGGGTCTACCTGAACGGCTCCGTCTACGCCAACGCGCAGGGCGACTATACCGAAGCCCAGTACGGCGGCACCGACCGCTTCAAGACCGACGACGCGCAGGCGCTCGTCACCGGCAAGGCGCGCACCGGCTTCGTCTCGCACGACCTCGCCTTCGGCCTGTCCTACGGGCGCACCCGCTCCTACTATTCGAGCGTGTCGAACTACGCCGTGCTCGGCACCGGCAACCTCGCCAACCCGGGCAATTTCGCCAACCCCGGCATCGCCGCCGAGCCCGCCGACACGCTCGGCAGCTACGCCGCGCAGCGCGCCGTGTTCGCCTCGGACACGCTCCATCTCGGCCAGCACTGGGACGTGGTGGCCGGCGTGCGCCGCAACAGCATCAAGGACACCATCAACCATTACGACAAGAGCGCCACCACGCCCACGGCGGCGCTCATCTTCAAGCCGGTGAACTGGCTGTCCACCTACGGCAGCTACGTCGAGTCGCTGGAGCAGGGCTCGACCGCGCCGCTGTCCGCGGCCAACGCGCAGGAAGTGTTCGCGCCGCTCAAGAGCAAGCAGATGGAAGTGGGCGTCAAGGCCGAGCGCGCCAACTGGTCCGCCAACGCCGCGCTGTTCCGCATCAAGCGCGGACTCACGTACACCAATGCGTCGAACGTGTTCACGCAGGACGGCGAAGCGCGCTACGACGGGCTGGAACTGTCCGCGCGCGCGCAGGTGACGCCGCTGTGGCTGGTCAGCGCCAGCGTGCTGTTCCTCAACGCCCGCAACGAAAACGTCGCCCAGGAGCTCAACGGCAAGCGCGTGGACGGCACGCCCAAGCAGCAGGCCGCGCTGTACACCGAATACCGCCTGGCGGACACCGGCTTCACGCTCACCGCCGGCCTGCAGTACTACGGCGCGCGCCCGATCGACGCCGCCAACACCGCGTCGGTGCCGTCGTACACGCTGCTCGACGCCGGCGTGCGCTACGTCACGCGCGTGGCCGGCAAGCGCGCCACGGTGCGTTTCAACATCGACAACCTCGCCGACCGGGCGTACTGGCTCACCAGCGCCTCGTACCTGACGCAAGGCGCGCCGCGCACCTTCATGCTGAGCGCGCAGGTCGATTTCTGACCCTTCCCTCCCCGCCGCGCCGGCTGCCTCCGCCGCCGGGCGCGAACCCCGCCGCCGGCGCGCCGTCGCGTGCCGGCGCGCGCCGCGCATGCGCCGCCATCCTCACTAGGGTTTTTCCCGTGTGAGTAGCGGGCTGTGACCCATGCCCGGCGTCTTCGGCCTATAGTCGTATCGACCCTCCCGCAAGAATGGAGGGAACGACAACGACGGAGACGACATCTTGTCCACCACGCTCACCCCAGGCGCACGCCGGCCCGGCCACGCGGCACGGCCGCGGCGGCAGGATCGTGCCGCATCGCACAACGCCGCCTCTCCCCTCCCGACAACCGCCATGTGAAGCACGCAGGCGCGCGACATCATGCGAGACACCGCCCGCGGCGGACCACGCCCGTCGAACCCTTCGGAGCAGACACCGTGAAAACCATTCCCATCGTGCACATCCGCGAGCGCGGCGATGCAGCGCACAAGACCGCGCCGACGCTCACGCGCCGCTCGCTGCTCAAGGGCACCGGCGTGCTGATCGGCACGCTGGCCATCGGCAGCCCGCTGGCGCTGCTGGCGCCGTCGACCGTGTGGGCGCTAGAGCTCGCCGCGCTGGACCAGGGCGAAGGCGAGGCGCTGCTGCGCATGGGCCGCGTGCTGTACCCGCACGAGCGCCTGCCGGACGCCGTCTACGCGCTGCTGGTCAAGGACCTCGACGCCGCCGCGGCCAAGGACGCCGCCGTCGCCAGCCAGCTGCGCGCCGGCGTGGCCTCGCTCGACAAGCTCGCCGGCGGCAGCTTCACCGCCGCCGCGCCGGACCGGCAGCTGGCCGCCGTCAAGGCGCTCGAAGGGCAGCCCTTCTTCGACACCGTGCGGGGCAAGTGCGTGACCGCGCTCTACGACAACGAAATGGCGTTCGCCACCTTCGGCTATCCCGGCTCCTCCTGGGAAAAAGGCGGCTACATCCTACGCGGCTTCCAGGACCTCAAGTGGCTGCCCACGCCGCCCGCGGCGGCGAGCCCGCCGCCGTACATGGGCTGACGCCGGCGGCAGTCCCCCGATCCGGCCACAGAGCCGGGGCAAGACGCAACCCGGACGCAACCCGGACACAACCCGAGCCGCGCGCCCGGGCCCACAAAGGAGACATGCACATGGCCAAGTTCGACTTCGGCGACGACTCCGTCGTCGTCATCATCGGCTCCGGCGCCGGCGGCGGCACGCTGGCCAACGAGCTGTGCCAGAAAGGCGTCAAGGTGGTGGTGCTGGAAGCCGGCGGCACGCAATCCAACGCCAGCTTCATCAACGACGAATGGAAGGCGTTCAGCCAGCTCGCGTGGCTGGACAAGCGCACCACCTCCGGAAGCTGGCGCGTCGCCAAGGACTTCGCCGGCCTGCCCGCGTGGATCTGCAAGACCGTGGGCGGCACCACCACGCACTGGGCCGGCGCGTCGCTGCGCTTCCAGGAACACGAATTCCGCGCGCGCACGGTCTACGGCGACATCAAGGGCGCCAACCTGCAGGACTGGCCCCTCACGCTGCGCGAACTCGCGCCCTACTACGGCAAGGCCGAGGACAAGATGGGTGTCACGCGCACCCACGGCATCCCCGGCCTGCCCGGCAACAACAACTTCAAGGTCATGTACAACGGCGCCACGCGCCTGGGCTACAAGGAAGTGCACACCGGCAACATGGCCATCAACAGCCGCCCGCGCAACGGCCGCGCGCGCTGCCTGCAGCTCGGCTTCTGCTTCGAAGGCTGCAAGAGCGGCGCCAAATGGTCCACCCTCTACACCGAGCTGCCCGAAGCCGAAGCCACCGGCAAGTTCGAGCTGCGCACGCAGGCGCACGCCACGCGCATCGAGCACGACGACAAAGGCCGCGTCAACGCCGTGCTCTACGTGGACGCCGACGGCAAGACCCAGCGCCAGAAAGCGCGCATCGTCTGCGTGGCCGGCAACGCCATCGAAACGCCGCGCCTGCTGCTGCTGTCCGCCTCCAGCCTGTTCAAGGACGGCCTGGCGAACTCCTCCGGACAGGTCGGGCGCAACTACATGCGCCACATGACCGGCTCCGTCTACGCCGCCTTCAACGAGCCCGTGCACATGTACCGCGGCACCACGATGGCCGGCATCGTGCGCGACGAATCGCGCCACGACACCAAGCGCGGCTTCGTCGGCGGCTACGAGCTGGAAACGCTCTCGCTCGGCATCCCGTTCATGGCCGCCTTCCTCAACCCCGGCGGCTGGGGCAGCGACTTCACGTGGTGGATGGACCGCTACACCAGCCTCGCCGGCATGTGGCTGGTCGGCGAAGACATGCCGCGCGAGACCAACCGCGTCACGCTCAACCAGAACGTCAAGGACCAGTGGGGCAACTACGTGCCCAACGTCCACTTCGACGACCACGACAACGACATCGCCATGCGCAGCCACGCCTACACCCAGGCCGAGCGCATCTACGGCGCGGTCGGCGCCATCAAGACCTTCCGCACGCCGCCCTACCCGTCCACCCACAACCTCGGCACCGCGCGCATGAGCGCGCGCCCCCGCGACGGCGTGTGCAACAAATGGGGGCAGACCCACGACATCCCCAACCTGTTCATCAGCGACGGCAGCCAGTTCACCACCGGCGGCTCCGAAAACCCCACGCTCACCATCGTGACGCTCGCCATCCGCCAGGCCGACTACATCGCCGCGCAGATGTCCAGGCGCACGATCTGAGCGCGGCATCCGAGCGAACCCCCTGCCGCCAAGGAGGCCCCCATGTGCGAATTCTTCGTCACGGCCGACCCGATCCACTACGAATCCCGCACGCGCTCGGTGCGCATCCACGGCGTGCACACCAGCATCCGCCTGGAGAACTTCGTCTGGGACACGCTGGCCACCCTGGCCGCCGAAGAAGGCATGACCACCAACGCGCTGATCGTGCAGTTCCACGACGAGATCATGCTCCACCGCGGCGACGTGCAGAACTTCACCTCGTTCCTGCGCGTGACGTGCCTGCGCTACCTGCGCCGCAAATGCGACCGGCTCGAAAGCGCGCAGGAAAGCCTGACCGAACCCGCGCCGCCCCCGAAGAAAACCACCGTCACCACCCACTAATCATGGCCAAGCTGATCCACACGATGATCCGCGTGCGCGACCTCGACGCATCGCTGCGCTTCTACGACGAAGTCCTCGGCCTCAAGCCTGCCCACACGCTGGATTTTCCGGACTTCGCACTGGTGTATCTGCGCAATGCCGAGAACGATGCCGAGCTTGAACTCACGTTGAACAAGGGGCGCGAGGAGCCCTATACGCATGGCGATGGCTACGGGCATGTGGCGGCGGTCGTAGACGATGTTGCGGCCACGCATGCGGCGCTGACCGCGGCCGGGTACAGTCCGCTGCCGGTCAAGGAGTTCAGGGTTGGGGAGGAACTGCTGGCGCGGTTTTTCTTCATCCAGGACCCTGACGGATACAAGATCGAAGTCTTGGAAAGGCATGGGCATTATCGGTGAAGTGGCGTCCGGGTCAGACCGTTGTCATGCAACCGGGATAGCGTGCGAAGACTTACAGCCCGGAGAAACACCCTGCTCCGGAGGGGAATCCAGCGAAGGCAAGCATCTTCAGAATCCCCCTCGGGAGGATTGCGATGCGGATACCGCTACTGTTGCTGCTGATCGTGACCGGCACGGGCGCCCAGGCCCAGACGATCTATCAATGCCGAAATGCCGCGGGGAAAGTCACGCTCCAGGATTCACCTTGCCCGGATAGCGCCAAGACCGAACTGGCTCGCAAGTCCATCGGGCAGCTTAACGCCGAGGATCGTGCGCAGCCGTTTGTGATTGGGGACCAGCAATCCGCCAAGCGGTTGGCGTCCAGCATTGTCTGCCCTTCCCTTCGGCAGACGTATACGGCAAACCTGGCTTGGTCGGAGCGCGCGATGGCGCGGGGGGATGCAGTTGAGGCGCAGCGGGCGTCGGAGGCGGTTCAAAGGTCGGGGGCGCAGATTTCGGCTAATCGGTGCGAGTGATTGGAAACGTCCCTTGAGCTACACAGGCACAGTCTGAAAATCAGCACTCTGCAATGCCACCTCTCCGCCACACTGGACGCAAATCGACACCGTGACCTATCATCACTACGCCATGAGTCACGCTCTCGTCACCCCTCGTCTGCTCACCTGGTCCCGCCTGCGGGCCGGGCTGTCCGAGTTCGACGTGGCGGACAAAATCCCCGTGAAGCCGGAGAAAGTCTTTGAGTGGGAGGTTGGCGATAGCCAGCCCACTTTCAAGCAGGCACAGAAGTGGGCCCTTCTGTCTCACATACCGTTCGGATTCCTGTTCCTGAAGGAACCCCCCTCTGACGAACTGCCGCTGCCGGACCTGCGCACGCTGGGTGGCGCGGCGCCGGCCCGGCCGAGCCCCGAATTGGTCGATGCGGTAAAGGACGTTCTCTGGAAGCACGGCTGGTATCTGGACTATCTCAAGGAACACGAGTTCGGGCCGCTACCGTTCGTCGGGCGCTTCACCAGCCAGAGCCCTGTCAAGGAGGTCGTCGCGGACATGCGGAAAACGCTGCATGTCGCAGAAAATGCCGCGCGGCCGACCCATGAAGAATTCCTTCGCACGCTCATAGCAGCTGCCGAGTCCGTTGGCATACTCGTGATGCGCAGCGGCATCGTGGGCACCAATACCCATCGCAAGCTCGACGTGGGCGAATTCCGCGGCTTTGCCATCAGCAACCCGCTGGCGCCCGTGGTATTCATCAACAGCGCCGATGCGCCGGCAGCGCGGCTCTTCACGCTCATCCATGAATTGGCGCATGTCTGGATCAACAGCAGCGGCATTTCCAGCGTATCGGTGAACGCCAACCGGCGGGAAGAGATCTTCTGCAATGCTGTCGCCGGCGAATTTCTCGCGCCGGAGGCCGCCTTCCGCCAAGCCTGGCGCGGTGATGTCGACTGGAAGGAAAATCTTCCTGTGCTCGCCGCCGACTTCAAGGTCAGCAAGCTGGTCATTGCCAGGCGCGCCGCCGATCTTGGCCTCATCGCCAGGGAGGCCTACAGCGACTACTACCTCGCCGAACTCCAGGCATACCGGGACAAAGACAGCGGCGGCGGGAATTTCTACCGCAACGCCGGCGCCAAGAACAGCGCGCGCTTCAGCAGAGCCGTGCTGGCGGAGACGACGCGAGGCAACATGCTACTGCGCGACGCCGCCAGGCTACTCGGTGTCCAGCCATCGAAAATGAAAGCCTACGCCAGCACCGTCACCGAATGAAGCATCTGCTCGACTCCAACACGTTGATTGAGGCAAAGAACCGGTACTACAGCATGACCTTCTGTCCGGCTTTCTGGCAGTGGGTTCATGGCCAAAATCAGTTGTTGCAGGTAGGCAGCATCTCCATGGTTGCCGACGAGTTGAAGAAGGGCAACGACGAACTGGCCCAATGGGCCAAGGACAATGCAGGGCTTTTCATGGATGTCAGCGACGACGCCACGCAGTTGGCCTTCGTGGATGTTGCGCGCGTTGTCGCCGAGCAGGCGCCGGTGATGAAGGTTGGTGCCCTTGAAGAATTCATGGCCGGAGCCGATCCTTGGTTGATTGCCAAGGCCATGGCGACCGATGCGATTGTGGTTACGCATGAGGCTTTTCACAGGGATGCTCGGAAGAAGTTCTTGATTCCGAATATCTGCCAGCACTTTGGTGTGCGGTGGATGAATACGTTTGAGTTGCTGGATAAGCTTGGGGCGCAGTTTGTGTTGGCGGCTTAGTGTTTTCTTGGGGCTCTACAATAAGGCTGCCGTTAAGCCTCCATCCACCCACACGGCGGACGCAGCGCTTGCTAATGGTAAGAGTATTGTCCCCCTCCGGAGCTCTTGCATTGCTTAAACGAGTAACTGCCGATAGGCTTTCGTTGCCAGTCTAGTTCGGCAATGGTTCACGTTTCAACAGCGGTCATAGATTACGAGCCTGCCACTGGCCGCTGTCGGCCAGTTGCGGTCAGTCGACGGGGCGCGGGAGTCTTCAAACTTTGCATGCAAACCGGACGAACCATCGCTTCGATATATGAACGAGTTGTCCTCCATTCGGTGCTATGAATTGCTGCAGATTTTCCAAACGTTGCTTTCCATGCAGCCGTGCGATCACATCGACCTTAATTTCATGTCAACAAGATCGATCACCTCCCGGAGCAGCATGTCCGAGATCTTGTCTCCAATTATTGCAAGCCCAGGTGCTTCGATATCCATAGCGACCTCACATGAGTTCAAAAGGGGAGAGCACTCCGGAGATTCCACCGTGATCGTCGTCGACTACCCAAAGTTTGGGGCTTGCTGCGCCGCAATCGTTGAGCAAGATGGTGACGTCATCGTCGGGCCGGACCACCGATGCCGACGTCAGTTCAAGCCGAAGTTCGGCGTTTTGATTTACGACGACCTCGATCCGCGTACCAAGCATGGCTTTCTTGCTGTCACCGGCATTTCGGAGGAATTTCGCCATGGATACTTCGGAGATGAGGCTCCAGTGCCCATCGATACGCACAGGAAGGAACGTGAAGGAATGCATGAGCATCAGCTGGCGTGCGTAGGCGACCGGGTGCCAGGGTTCGACGATCACTGCACCGCGAACCATAAATTCGCTGACTTTGGTGCGCTGCTGTTGCTGTTGCTGTTGTGTCATTAAAGCCTCTTCGAGTCCGATGCACAGTTGAATCGCGGCCACGGTTACATGCCTCGCATAGACGCCGGTATGCATGGCATCGTTTCTCGCGTTCTGAATCTGCCGATACAGAGCGCCAAAGTGCGAGAACAGCGAAGGAAACGCGTCGGGAATTTCTGTGAGCACGAAGGAATCGTTTGCGAGCTCGGCGAGCGTGCCACGGAGCCCGCCCATGGTCAGTTGCTCGCCTTTCAGGCGAACGCCGAGGGCTTCGATCACGAAGCAGATTTCGCTGAATGCCTCAGCATCTGCGAGTGCGGCGTAGCGGGCCGTGCGTAGGCGATCGCGGTAATGGGTACGTTCGTCCCAGTTGAGTGCGAGGTGCATACGGTTAGGCTTCCATCGGTTCGCTGACGCCTTTCGAATCTGCCGCCTTGCTTGTTATAGAAGACTTTGTTATTTTCGTGTGACGCCACGTGTCGGGCTTTGGTTGATAGGTTGAAACGTGAAAATCAACAGGAAATAATTTACAAAGAACTTCAATTCTCAATCGAATATCTTTCCCAGACATCGCACCTGCATTTCTTGCAAATACTGATACGTAGAATGCGGCCCATATTGCTGCCGCATTATCGAAATCGATCTCCTCCGCAGGGGCGACGACAGAATGCATTCCCTTGTTTGTCCCTGCCAAACAGACCGAAAATAGTTCATTGCCGAGTTCACACGCTGAGAAAAAAATTCTGCGTAACTTTAGATATCCCTTGCAAATATTTGCGAATTCATGGTGACGGATGATTTCATTCGTGGTGGCGATCGTGTCAGATGATGCGTGGCAAGAGACATGAAGATAACGATACTCCGAAAGCTTAAAGAGTTCCAAAAGGTGTGGTAACTCGTCTTTCGATTGGAAGTAGAAGTACTTAGGGTTTTTTCCGCTGAGCCTAAGTAGCTCAGCAAGTCGTTGACCTTCATAACGGTGCTGAGCCTCATCTGTTTTCGTGAGACTTTCAATAATGAATACGTCAGCAATAGACACGATTCCCCCCCTGAAATTTAACCTTGTGGAACATCGGCTGATCCAGCGCTTGAACGGAGTTATAACACATGCTATAGAGATTACGGCCCCGATGATCCACCTCTACTAAGTCAGAACTCTTCTTCCACGAACGGCTGGAAACCGTGGTGGTGCCACCAACTCGCTGGATGGCTTGGGGCGAGGACCATCGCGGCGACAGTCTCATCAATGTCCGCTAAGGGTCGGCAGCAGCCTTCTGACAGCCTCGCCCAATGTCCGCTTACCGGCCCCTCCCTTAGCTCAAAAAAAATGGCCAACAAGTTCAAACACCTGTGAGCCATTCCCTGTAAACAACAGTCAGTGTTCTAGGTAGGCTAGGTCCAAGAGCCACTTGTCTCACCCATCAACCCCCTCCCGCCCCGCCACCCCCACCATCTCACTCAACGCCAACACCTCCCCCGCCAGCTCCGCAGCCAGCGAAAAAACACTCTCCCGCTCCATCGGCTGCAAGCCGTTGGCCGAGCCATCGGCCACCACGAAATCGCTGGCCATCGACAACAACGCATGCAGCTGCGCAGCCTTCAATACCGCAAGGCTCAGGGGATTTTCATGTGGAAAGCGCGCAGTCAAGGACATGTCTGCGCCGTTGTGGTCGGCGGTGATGCCGTCTCGGGTGTGCTGGTGCATTGGGCGTTCTCGCAGGCTGAAATAAGGTGTCCGCCGGATGCCGGCGGTTCGTCCTTCGTATTCAGGCTGCTATTCCCGGTCGCCGCAGAAAGCGGCAACGACTGGAGTCTAGCTCCGAGTTGGCGTGCGATTTGATAACTTCTGTTACCGACCGCAGATTTTCTTGCGCCTCTGAACGACAGTTGATGAAGTCGGCTCGTTGCTGTGCGACCGCAGCTCTCCCGAGTGCGGAGCAACGTCGGGGGAAGGAAATCAGGCGCTCCACAAAGTGACCGCGTTCGTCATTCGCAGTCGCTTTGCCCTCTCCCCCGGCCCCTCTCCCATTTCATGGGAGAGGGGAGCAAACCGGCGGCAATGCGAAACTGGTCAGCCATCTGGAAACTGCCACGCTGCGCGGCGCGATGCCGTTGCAATGTCCGCTTCCAGCGCCACCGCCGCTACCTCAAGCCTTCCGATGCGCATCCGTATCCAGCTCACGTTCCGCCGCGTCGCCAGTGGCACCCTTGTAGTAAAGATGCACGCCGATGGCCAGCGAGTCGTGGCGGATTTCCTGCAGGGTCTTCCACGCCTTGTCGGGTTCCTTGAACACGAGGTAGTGCGCTTCCTGCGCGATCAGCTCGGCCGTCTGGTGCAGCCCGTGGTTGTGCAGCGCGCCGACCAGGGCGTCCAGGCTGCGGTGGGTGCGGGCGTCGGTGCGCGGGTAGAGCATGTGCAGGATGGCGACGTTCTTCTCGGCGACCAGCGCTGACAGGGCGACGACGATTTCCTGGTGGTTGAGCGCCGTGACCACGCGATCGGGGTCGCCGATGTGCCTGGAGAACAGGGCTTCGAGGATGGAACTCATGAATGCACTCCTTTGCTGCTGACTACTGGCTGGGGACGCGCGCCGGCCGGGCCGGCGCTGCTGCCTGGTTCCGTGGCCGTCGCCTTGTGGCGGCGGGGCGGAAGCCTGGCGGTTCACGAAATGTACGCCTGGGATTGACCTAGGGGAAACCCTGATTCAGTCAATACACTGTTCTGCAAAAGAAACAATGTGCGCGGAACCAAGCTGCATATGCACCAGCCGCCGCGCGCCATCTCGTATGGGTTTAACGGATGAGGCGTATGCGCCGTGTACCGGGGCGGGCTCCGGGCTTGTATCCGTTTCTTACACGCGCCCGCGCCGGCCAGCCGGCCGTAGACTGGCGCGTCTAGCCAGCCCCCAACGCCGCCGCGCGGAAACTCCCTATAATCGAACGATCGTTCACATCCCGGGCGCCGGTCGCGGCGCCCGCCGTGGTTCAGGAGACACCATGCCCGCCGCCAGACAATTGCCGAAGGTCCTGCAGAACCTCGCCCTGCCCGTCATTGCCTCGCCGATGTTCATCGTCAGTTATCCGGAGCTGGTGCTGGCGCAGTGCAAGGCGGGCATCGTCGGTTCCTTCCCCGCGCTGAACGCGCGCCCGGCGGAGGTGCTGGGCGACTGGCTGACGCAGATCGAGGAGGAGCTGGCCAGCTTCCGCGCGGCCAACCCGGGCGCGCCGGTGGGGCCGGTGGCGGTGAACCAGATCGTGCATGCGTCCAACGTGCGGCTGGAGCATGACATCAAGGTGTGCGTGGACCACAAGGTGCCGATCTTCATCACCTCGCTGCGCGCGCCGCCCAGGGAGATGATCGATGCGGTGCACGGCTACGGCGGCATCGTGCTGCACGACGTGATCAGCATCCGCCATGCGCAGAAGGCCATCGAGGCCGGCGTGGATGGCCTGATCCTGGTGGCGGCCGGCGCGGGCGGGCACGCGGGCACGCTGTCGCCGTTCGCGCTGGTGGGCGAGGTGCGCAAGATCTTCGACGGCGTGATCGCGCTGTCGGGGTCGATTGCCACCGGCGAGGCGGTGCTGGCCGCGCAGGCGATGGGCGCGGACTTCGCCTACGTGGGCACACGCTTCATCGCTTCGCAGGAGGCGCACGCGAGCGAGCAGTACAAGCAGTCGATCACCACGTCGGCCGCGGCGGACATCATCTACACCAACCTGTTCACCGGCGTGCACGGCAACTACATCCGCGAGAGCATCGTGGCGTCCGGGCTGGACCCGGAGAACCTGCCGGAAGCGGACAAGAGCAAGATGGATTTCTCCAGCGGCGCGTCCAAGGCGAAGGCGTGGAAGGACGTGTGGGGCGCGGGCCAGGGCGTGGGCCAGATCCACGATGTCCCGGCCGCCGGCGAGATCGTGGCGCGCATGAAGGCCGAGTACGACGCGGCGCGCGCGCGCCTGGGGCTGGCGGTCTGAGCGCGAAGCGGCCGCCCGCCGGCTCCGGCACCAATGCCGACGCAGACACTGACGCCGGCGCCAATGCCGGTACCGGCGCCGCCGTGCGCAGCCACCGCGAGCGGGTGCTGCGCGCGCTGTTCGTCGCGCTCGGCGCGCTCAGCCTGCTGCTGGGCATCGTCGGCATCTTCCTGCCGGTGCTGCCGACCACGCCGTTCGTGCTGCTGGCCGCGGCGTGCTTCGCGCGCGGCTCGGAGCGCTTTCATGCGCGGCTGCTGGCGCATCCGCGGCTGGGGCCGCTGGTGCATGACTGGCAGCAGCACCACAGCGTGCCGCTGCGCGCCAAGTGGCTGGCCATCGGCACCATGTGGCCGTCGATGGGCGCCACGGCGTGGCTGCTGCGCGAGCGCCCGTTCGTCTCGGTTGCCTTGCTGGCCTGCGCGGCGGCCGTGACCGCGTGGCTGCTGTGGCTGCCGACGCGCCCGCGTGGCGGCTATCCGCCGTCCGCCCCGGACGGCGAGGCCTGAGCGGCCAGCTCAGGCCGCTTCGTTTGCCCGCGCGGCCACCGCCAGCGCGCGCGCCCTGTACCAGCCGAAGTAAGCCACCGTCAGCACCGCCAGGAACGGCACGCCGAACACCAGCGTCATGCGGAATGCCTGCGTGAACGCCGTGGTGAGCATCACGGCCAGCATCAGCCCCGCGCCGAGCAGCGTGAGCACCGGAAAGCCCCACATGCGAAAGCGCAGCGGCGCGCCGCCCCGGGCATGCCACGCGCGGCGGAAGAAGTAGTGGGTGACGAAGATCATCATCCACGTGAACAGCGCGCCGAACATCGACACGGCCATCATGATGGTGAACGAGGCATCGGGATAGAAGATGCTCACCAGCGTGGCGATGGCGATGCCGCCGGTGGACAGCAGCAGCGCCGGCAGCGGCACGCCGCGCGCGCTGAGCTGGCCGAGCGGCCGCGGCGCGTAGCCGGCGCGCGAGAGGCTGAACATCATGCGCGTGGTGATGTAGAGCTGGCTGTTCATGGCCGACAGCGCGGCGATCAGCACCACGAAGTTGATGACGCCGGCCGCGCCGGGGATGCGGATGGCTTCCATGACCTTGACGAAGGGGCTCTGGTCGTGGCCGGCGGCCGTCCACGGCACGATGGCGAGCATCAGCGCGAGCGTGAGCAGGTAGAACAGCACCAGCCGCAGCATGGTGGAGCGGAACGCGCGCATGACGGCGCGCTCCGGGTCCTGCGCCTCGCCGGCGGCCACGGCGATCATCTCGATGCTCAGGTAGCTGAAGATGGAGACGATCACCGCCACCCACGTGCCGCCGATGCCGTTGGGAAAGAAACCGCCGTGCGCGGTGTAGTGGTGGAAGCCGGCCTGCCGCGCGCCGTCGCCGACCAGCGTGGGCGCGCCGAAGACCACGTAGGCACCAAGCAGGATGAAGCCGACGATGGCGGTGATCTTGATGACCGAGAACCAGTACTCCACCGCGCCGAAGATGTTGACGCTCAGCGCGTTGACCAGCACCAGCGCGCCCGAGAACGACACGATCCAGAACCAGCCCGGCACCGCCGGCAGCCAGTACTTCATGTAGAGCGCGGTGGCCGTGACCTCGGCGCCGACCGCCAGCACGATGCAGGCCCAGTAGGCATAGCGCACCAGGAAGCCGGCCAGCGGGCCGATGTAGTGCTCGGCATAGGCGCCGAACGAGCCGGAGGTGGGGTGCGCTACCGTCATCTCGGCCAGGCAGCCCATCAGCAGCAGCGCGATGCACGCGCCGATGGCGTAGCTCACCAGCACGCTCGGGCCGGCAAAGCCGATGGCGAAACCGCTGCCGAGGAACAGCCCGGTGCCGACCGCGCCGCCGATGGCGATCATGGTCATCTGGCTGGCGCTGAGGCTGCGCCGCAGCCCTTTCTCGCGCTCGACGATCTGCTGGAACTGCTGCGGGGGCTTTGTCATGGCTTGTCTCCTTCTGGTGCTGGGTGCTCCGCGTGGTCCCCGCTCGGGACCGGGGGGCTGGATGATGCAGGACGCCGCGGCTCAGAACACGTGGCGGATGCCGAGCGCGACGCCGGTCTGGTTGCCGCGCCCCGGCAGTTCCGTGGCGGCGCCGCCGCTGACGACGTTGTGGTCCACCGTGCCGTACAACTGCGTGCGCCGCGACAGCGCATACTCGGCCAGCGCCACGCCCGTGTAGCGCCTGCCGCCGTTGCCGGCGATGCCGTTGGCGTTGCGGATGCGGTCGTAATAGAAGACGGCGGTCAGCGTAAGCGCCGGCGCCATCTGATAAGCGAGGCCGGCGTACACGGTGTCGTCCCGGCGCGGGTTGGCCGTGAAGGTACCGTGGGCGACGGTGCGGGCGGCATCGTTGAGCGCGGCGTCGAGCGAGCCGGTGGCGTCCCGGCCGCCGAGGTAGCCGAGGAAATACCTGCCGGCGCCCGCCGCGTAGCGCGCGGCCGCGCCCCACATGCGCTGCGTGTTGCTGGCGGCGTCGCGCGTCTCCTGGTACACGCCGCCCACGCTGACGGCACCGGCGGTGTAGGCGGCGCGCGCGCCCCAGTACGCGTTGCGGCCCACGCTGCCGGGCTGCTCGCCGAAGCCGTAGCTGGCGCCCACGTTGAGGCCGCCGAAGGTGCCGTCATAGCTGGCGGCGTTGTCGATGCGGCCAGCGGTGATGAAGTACGGCCAGTAGTTGGCGGTGTAGTTGGCGATGGTGAGCGGGTCGAAGTCGCCGAACAGGTTGAAGCCTTCGGTGGACTGGCGGCCGAGCCGCAGCGTGCCGAGGCGGCCGGACAGGCCGACGTACGCGTAGCGGCCGAACAGCCGGCCGTTCTGGTTGGTGTGGCCGGTCTGCGGGTCGAAGCCGTTTTCCAGGCGGAAGATGGCCTTGAGGCCGGAGCCCAGCGTTTCCTCGCCGCGCAGGCCAAAGCGGCTGTTGGTCACGGCGCCGTTGGCCAGCGCGATGTCGTGGTCGTTGGCGGCGTTGGCGTGGGTGGTGAAGCGCAGGCTCTGGTCGACGATGCCGTAGAGCGTGGCCGAGCCCTGTGCGCAGGCACCGCCCGCGGCGAGCATGCCCGCCAATAGCGCGGGTCGGAATTTTCTCATTAATGCGTCTCCTCTCTTTTTTGTTTTTCCGGCTCCGCGCGCCTCGCAGCGAACGGACCAGCCTGATGCGCGGCACTGCATGCCAGCCAGTGCTTTTACGCTCAGGGAGAGGTATATTAACAAACAGATAATTGAATTTTCTTCGACTTTTTACCGCATCAAATCGTTTTGCGCTGCATTTATTTCGCCAAATAACGATTTCGCGGTTAAATATTCAGAATGAAACTTGACCTGATCGATGTCCGCATCCTGCGCCACCTGACCCGCGACGGAAAAACCACCAACCAGGAACTGGCCGAGGCGGTGAACCTGTCCGCCTCGGCATGCTTCCGGCGGGTGAAGCTACTGGAAGAAGCCGGCGTGATCGCCGGCTACCGCTGCGTGCTCGACGCCAAGGCGCTGGGCATGGAGTTCGAGGCACTGGTGCAGGTGTCGATGCGCACCGACGTGGAGCGCTGGCACGAGAACTTCGTGCAGGCCTTGAACGACTGGCCGGAGGTAGTGACCGCACGGATCGTGTCGGGGCCGTCCAACTATGTGTTGACTGTGCGGGCACGGAGTCTAGAGCATTATTCTGAGTTTGTTGTCGATCGGTTGCATAAGGCGCCGGGGGTGATGGCTATTAATTCTCATATTGTTTTGGCTACAGTTAAGAGGACGGGGTCTGTTCTTGATATCTTGGGGATTTGATCTTTCCCCAAGGAAAAAACTTAAATTCAACGGCCCAATGTCAACATCAAAGTCAACTTCAAAGTCAAAGTCAACTTCAAAGTCAAAGTCAACTTCAAAGTCAAAGTCAACTTCAAAGTCAAAGGCTTTCGCTCCCCCGGAGCGACCTACTTTCTTTTCCCCGA
>NZ_JBYTEL010000012.1:0-176679 GCF_058789195.1 Cupriavidus sp. FW216-B1
CCTACTTTCTTTTCGGGGAAAAGAAAGTAGGTCGCTCCGGGGGAGCGAAAGCCTTTGACTTTGACTTTGACGTTCAGAAGTGGACGTTAAGCAGTTGACTTCGAAGCTAAATAACTAAATTCAAAGCCTCTGAATATAAACCGCCAAGAAATCCAAAACTCCCCCAATCAAAAAAATCTACTGCCGGCCATTCCGCCGATTATCCGGCCACGGAGTATTGTAATTAGTCCGAAACGGATTAATATCAAGCCCCCCCCGCCGCGTATACCGCGCATAAACCGCCAGCTTCACCGGCCTGCACTCCCGCATCACGTCAACAAAAATCCTCTCCACGCACTGCTCATGAAACTCGTTATGGTTGCGAAACGAGATCAGATACTTGAGCAGCCCTTCCTGGTTGATCGGCGCGCCAACGTATCGGATCTGCACGCTGCCCCAGTCGGGCTGGCCGGTGACGAGGCAGTTCGACTTGAGCAGGTGCGACACCAGCGTTTCCTCGACCGGCGGCTCGTCCTGGTTCGCGTGCAGCAGGTGCGGCGCGGGTTCGTAGATGTCGGTCTCGATGTCGAGGCGGTCGAGCTGGATGCCGTCGAGTTCGCCCATCTTCTGGCTGCCGAGGTCGGCCTCGTTCACCAGGCGGACCTGCACGGTGCCGCCGGTGGCTTCGGAGAGGTCGTGGTGCAGCAGTTGCTGCACGGCCTCGGGCGAGGCGATCTTGCTCTGGTTGAACGAGTTCAGGTAGAGCTTGAACGACTTGGACTCGACGATGTTCGGCGTGTCGGCGGGAATGATGAAGCTGGCCAGCGCGACCTGCGGCTTGCCTTTCAGGTTCAGCCACGACAATTCGTAGGCGTTCCAGATGTCCACGCCGAAGAAGGGCAGGGCGCGGCCTTCGGCCAGGCCGATCTCGGTGCGCTTGGGCTGGCGCGGGATCGGGAACAGCAGCGTGGGATCGTATTCGGTCTTGTAGGCCGAGGGCTTGCCCAGCGGCGAGTGTTCGGGGAGGCTCATGGGGGCTCCGGGGCGGTGGGTCTTCTCCCTCTCCCGCTGGCGCGGGAGACGGGAGGAAGACCTCGGCTATCGGTCAGGTGGCCGGGCAGTCCGGCGTTTCGGCAAATCAGGACAGGAACAGCTTGTACACCGGATTCTCCGTCTCTTCCCAGTGTACGTAGCCCAGCGTGGCGAGGAACGCGCGGAACGCGCGTTTCTCGTTCTTGGGCACCTGGATGCCGACCAGGATGTTGGACGTGTCGCCACCCTGGTTGCGGTAGTGGAACAGGCTGATGTTCCAGTTCGGGCTCATGCTGGAGAGGAAGCGCATCAGCGCGCCCGGGCGCTCGGGGAACTCGAAGCGGTACAGCAGTTCGTCGTGCGCGAGCGGCGAATGGCCGCCGACCATGTAGCGGATGTGCTGCTTGGCCAGTTCGTTGTTGGACAGGTCCACCGTCTCGAAGCCGTGGCGGCGGAAGCCCGCGGTGATCTTCTCGTTTTCCGCGCGGCTGCTGATCTGCACGCCGACGAAGATGTGCGCGGTGCTGTTGTCGGCGATGCGGTAGTTGAACTCGGTCACGTTGCGCGTGCCGACCTGTTCGCAGAAGCGGCGGAAGCTGCCGCGCTCCTCGGGGATGCTGACCGCGAACACGGCTTCGCGCGCCTCGCCCACCTCGGCGCGCTCGGCGACGAAGCGCAGGCGGTCGAAGTTCATGTTGGCGCCGCAGGCGATGGCCACCAGGTGCTCGCCCTTGAGCTTCTCGCGCTCGGCGTAGAGCTTGAGGCCGGCCACGGCCAGCGCGCCGGCCGGCTCGAGGATGCTGCGGGTGTCCTGGAACACGTCCTTGAGGCCGGCGCAGATCGCGTCGGTGTCCACCAGCACGATCTCGTCGACCAGCTCGCGCGTGATGCGGAAGGTTTCCTTGCCGACCAGCTTGACCGCGGTGCCGTCGGAGAACAGGCCCACTTCCTTGAGTTCCACGCGCTTGCCGGCGTCCACCGAGCGCTTCATCGCGTCGGAATCCACGGTCTGCACGCCGATCACCTTGATCTCCGGGCGCACCGCCTTGATGTAGGAGGCGATGCCGGAGATCAGCCCGCCGCCGCCGATGGCCACGAACACCGCGTGCAGCGGGCCCGGGTGCTGGCGCAGGATTTCCATCGCGATGGTGCCCTGGCCGGCGATCACGTCGGGGTCGTCGAACGGGTGGATGAAGGTCAGCTTGTGCTTCTTCTCCAGTTCCACCGCGCGGTTGTAGGCATCGCTGTAGGAGTCGCCGTGCAGCACGATCTGCACCCATTCGCCGCCGCGCTCGCGCACCGCGTCGATCTTCACCTGCGGGGTGGTGACGGGCATCGCGATGATCGCCTTGCATTGCAGGCGCGCCGCCGACAGCGCCACGCCCTGCGCATGGTTGCCGGCCGAGGCGGCGATCACGCCGCGCCGCAGTTCCTCGGGCGTGAGCGAGGCCATCTTGTTGTAGGCGCCGCGCAGCTTGAACGAGAACACCGGCTGGGTGTCCTCGCGCTTGAACCACACCGAGTTGCCGGTGCGCGCGGACAACTGCTGGGCAAAGGTGAGATCGGTTTCCTGCGCCACGTCATACACTTTGGTGGTCAGGATTTTTCTCAGGTAATCGGTTTTGCGGGTCATCGTGGACAGCCAGGGCAGGGATGGCGAAACCATCAATGATAAAGGATGGCGCGCCGCCCGATGCCCGCGCCGGCACCCGGCGCGCGCGCAGCGCGGGCCGCGCAGCGCGCCGGGAGCAGGCTGGCGCACGTGCCCGGCGCCCGCACCGCGGCGGTGCAGGCGCCGGCGTGGTGCAGCCCGCGCGGCCGCGCACCATGTAGGACGGCGCCCGGTGGACGCTGTCAAAACACTCTGATACGGTGTAGCGCAATGCCTCCCTTGCCTCTCATCGAACCCGACACGGCGCTGTTCCTGGATTTCGACGGTACGCTGGCGGACCTCGCGCCCCGCCCTGACCTGGTACGGGTCGAACCGGAACTGGTGGGGACCCTGCGCGCCCTGCACCGCCACCTGGACGGCGCCGTGGCGCTGGTGTCCGGGCGGCCCATCGCCGAGCTCGACGACTTCCTCAAGCCCCTGCAATTGCCCGCGGCTGGCGTGCACGGCGCGGAACTGCGCGACGCCGGCGGCCGCAGCCTGCGCGAGCCCGATCCGGGCGTGCCGCTGCTGCTGCCGCCGCTGCAGGCGCTGGTGGCGGCGCACGCGGGGCTGCAGCTCGAACGCAAGTCCGTCGCGGTCGCGGTCCATTACCGCGCCGCGCCCGAGCTGGAGGGGCTGGTGCGCGACTTCGCCGCGCGCCTGGCCGCCGGCGCGCCCGGCATCGAGGTCCTGCACGGCAAGATGGTGGTGGAGCTCAAGCCGGCCGGCATCGACAAGGGCGGCGCCATCGACACCTTCATGCGCGGCCCGCCGTTCGCGCGGCGCCGGCCGCTGTTCGCCGGCGACGACATCACCGACGAAGCCGGCTTCGCGGTGGTGCGCCGCCTCGGCGGCCTGGGCGTGCTGGTCGGCGAGCGGCCCAGCGCGGCCACCGTCAGCGTGGCCGGGCCGGCGGCGCTGCGCTGCTGGCTGCACCGCTCGGCTAAGGCGCTGGAAGTCATGGCGGCGGCCGGCAACATGCCCACGGCGCCCACGGCGCCTACAGCGCCCGCTTCGCACGCTTCGCCTACGCCGTCCGCGCCACCCGCCGAGTCCGCCCCCACATCCACGACGACGCCTTGAGGGAGAAATCGCTGTGAGCCAATCATCCACCGAGGACAGCCAGCCGCGTGCCGCCGGCGCCACCCGCCACCATGCCGATCCCTCGCTCTCGCTGGGCATGATCGGCAACTGCGCGATCTCCGCGCTGGTCGACGGGCGCGGCCGCTACGTCTGGTGCTGCCTGCCGCGCTTCGACGGCGATCCGGTCTTCAACGCGCTGCTCGACCCGGGCGAGAACGCCGGCCACTTCGCCATCGAGATCGAGGATTTCCAGGAAGCGCAGCAGTGGTACGAGCCGAACACCGCGGTGCTGCGCACGCGGCTGACGGACCGCCACAACAACTGCATGGAGATCACCGATTTCGCGCCGCGCTTCTTCCGCCTGGGCCGCTATTTCCGGCCGACCACGCTGATCCGGCGCATCCGCCCGGTGCGCGGCGCGCCGCGCGTGCGGGTGACGGTGGCGCCGCGCTTCGACTGGGGCCGCGTGGCGCCCGAGATCACGCGCGGCAGCAGCCACGTGCGCTATATCGGCGACGGCATGACGCTGCGCATGACCACCAACGCGCCGCTGACCTATGTGCTGTCGCGCACGCCCTTCCTGCTCACGCGCAGCCTCGACTTCATCCTCGGCCCCGACGAGACGCTGCAGGGCGGGGTGGAGGAGATCGCGCGCGACTTCGAGCAGGAGACCACCGCCTACTGGCGCCTGTGGAGCCGCCGCCTGGCGGTGCCGCGCGAATGGCAGGACGCGGTGATCCGCGCCGCCATCACGCTCAAGATGTCGCTGTTCGAGGAGACCGGCGCCATCGTCGCGGCCATGACCACCAGCATCCCGGAGGCGCCCGGCAGCGGCCGCAACTGGGATTACCGCTTCTGCTGGCTGCGCGACGCCTTCTTCGTGATCCGCGCGCTCAACAGCCTGTCCGAGGTGGGCACGATGGAGGACTACCTGCGCTGGCTGTCCAACGTGGTGATGCAGTCCAAGGACGGCCACATCCAGCCGCTGTACGGCATCGGCCTGGAGCTGGAGCTGCCCGAGAGCGTGCTCGATCACCTCGCCGGCTACCGCGGCATGGGGCCGGTGCGCGTGGGCAACCAGGCGCAGGAGCACTTCCAGCACGACGTGTACGGCAACGTGGTGCTGGGCGCGGCGCAGGCGTTCCACGACCACCGCCTGCTGCACCGGGGCGGCGCGGCCGAGTTCCGCGTGCTGGAGACCGTGGGCGAGCAGGCGGTGCGCGTGTTCGGCACGCCCGACGCCGGCATGTGGGAGCTGCGCACGCGCGCGCGCGTGCACACCTCGTCGGCGCTGATGAGCTGGGCCGCGTGCGACCGCCTGGCCAAGATCGGCGACGCGCTGCAGCTGGCGGGCCGCGCGGCGTACTGGCGCCGGCACGCGGACGTGATGAAGGAGCGCATCGTGCGCGAGTCGTGGAGCGAGGAGCGCCAGGCGTTCGCCGAGAGCTTCGGCGGGCGCGAGCTGGACGCCAGCGTGCTGCTGATGGCCGAGGTCGGCTTCATCGCGCCGCAGGACGAGCGCTTCATGTCCACGCTCCGGGCGATGGAAGCCTCGCTGTGCGACGGGCCCTACATGCGCCGCTATGAGGCGCCCGACGATTTCGGCAAGCCCGAGACGGCGTTCAACATCTGCACCTTCTGGCGCATCGACGCGCTCGCCCGCGTGGGGCGCCGCGAGGAGGCGCGCGAGATCTTCGAGGCCATGCTGGCGGCGCGCAATCCGCTCGGCCTGCTGTCCGAGGACACCCATCCCGTCACCGGCGAGATGTGGGGCAATTTCCCGCAGACGTATTCGATGGTGGGCCTGATCAATGGCGCCACGCGCTTGTCGGCACCGTGGGACGCGGTGATCTGAGCCGGCGGGCGGGCCGCGGCGCCGCACCACAAAGGAAGACATGGGCAGACTAGTTGCGGTATCCAACCGCGTGGCCGACCCCCGCAACATCGCCGCGGGCGGGCTGGCGGTGGCGCTGGGCGAGGCGCTCAAGGCCACCGGCGGCGTCTGGTTCGGCTGGAGCGGCAAGATCGTGGAGACCGCGCAGGGCGGCACGCCGGGCGAGGGCGAGCTGCACATCCAGCAGGCCGGCAACGTCACGCTGGCCACGGTGGACCTGTGCCGCGAGGACCACGACGCGTATTACCAGGGCTACAGCAACGGCGTGCTGTGGCCGGTGTTCCACTACCGCATCGACCTGGCGGATTTCGATTCGGCCCACCTCAACGTGTACCGCCGCGTCAACCAGCTGTTCGCGCGCAAGCTCGCGCCGCTGCTGCGCCCCGACGACGTGATCTGGATCCACGACTACCACCTGATCCCGCTGGCGTCGGAGCTGCGCGCGATGGGCTGCGGCCAGCGCATCGGCTTCTTCCTGCACATCCCGCTGCCGCCGCCGCTGATCCTGGCCGCGATCCCGCAGCACGAGTGGCTGATGCGCGCGCTGTTCGCCTATGACCTGATCGGCTTCCAGAGCCAGCTCGACCTCGAGCATTTCTCGCGCTACGTGCAGCGCGAGGCGCAGGCCGAGCCGATGGGCGACAACCGCTTCCGCGCGTTCCACCGCACCGTGCGCGCGCAGGCCTTCCCGATTGGCATCGACGTGGACGAGTTCGCCGCGCTGGGCCGGGGCGACGAATCGCGCGAGACCTACGAGATGATGCGCGGCCAGTACGCCACGCGCCGGCTGCTGCTGGGCATCGACCGCCTCGATTATTCCAAGGGCCTGCCGCAGCGCCTGAAGGCGGTGCGGCAACTGATGGCGCAGTACCCGGAGAACCGCCGCAGCGCCACGCTGATCCAGATCGCCGCGCCCTCGCGCGAGACCGTGGACGCCTACGCCGACCTGCGGCGCGAGATGGAGGGGCTGTCGGGCGCGATCAACGGCGAGTACGGCGAGCTGGACTGGATGCCGGTGCGCTACATCCACCGCACCACCGCGCGCCGCCGCCTGCCGGGGCTGTGCCGCGCGTGCCGCGTGGCGCTGGTGACGCCGCTGCGCGACGGCATGAACCTGGTGGCCAAGGAGTTCGTCGCCGCGCAGGACCCGGACGACCCCGGCGTGCTGGTGCTGTCGCGCTTCGCCGGCGCGGCCGAGCAGCTGCGCGAGGCGCTGCTGGTCAATCCCTACGACATCAACGCCACCGCGCAGGCGATCCAGCAGGCGCTGCACATGCCGCTGGCCGAGCGCCAGTCGCGCCACCAGAAGCTGCTCGAGCGCATCCGCGCGCAGGACGTGCACTGGTGGCGGCGCGAGTACCTGCGGACGCTCTCGGAGTCGGACGGCAACTGACGGCGGGACGACGAGATGGCCAGGCGGCGCCGGCGCGGCGGCTGCCGGCCGGGCGCTCAGCCCGCCAGGTCGCCGGCCACGTCCACGTCACGGAAGGCGCCTTCGTCTTCGGTCGGGATGCGGATCACCGGCTGGCTTTTCAGCAGCGCGCGCGCGCCTTCGTCGCCGTCGAGCGCGAGCAGCGCCTCGCGCCAGGCCGCGCCGAACCCCACCGGATGCCCGCGTCGGCCGTCGCGCCACGGCGCGGCGATGGCCCCGGGCGTGGTGACGGCCAGCGCCACCGCGCGGATCAGCTCCGCGGACAGCCACGGCATGTCGGCCAGCGCCACCACCCAGCCGCGCGCGGCCGGCGTGGCGGCGATGGCCGCGGCCAGCGCGGCGCCCATGCCGGCCTCGGCGGCCGGGGCCTCGAGCACGCGGCAGCCGGCCGCGCGCAGCTCGTGCGCCAGCGCCGGGTGGCCCGGGCGGATCACGGCCAGCGCGCCGGGCAGCGTGGCGGCCAGCGTGCGCGCGCTGCGCCCGGCCACGGTGTGGCCGTCGGGCAGCCGGGCGAGCAGCTTGTTCTGCCGGCCGCTGGCGTCGAAGCGGCGGCCGTAGCCGGCCGCCAGCAGGATGCCGGTGGGCGGCCCGGCGGCATCGGGCGCCGCCCCGCTCACGAGTCGACGCCGCAGGAGCTGGCCGGGTCGGCGGCCAGCTCGCGCGCGGCCTTGGCGCCTTCGACCTGGAGGATGTCGGGCAGCGAGACGTGGTTCTTGGCGGCCACCACCTCGGCCAGGATCGAGATGGCGATCTCCGGCGGCGTGCGGCTGCCGATGTAGATGCCGACCGGGCCGTGCAGGCGCGCGAGCTGCAGGTCGTTGAGGTCGAATTCCTTGAGCCGCTCGCGGCGCGCCTGGTTGTTGCGGCGCGAGCCGAGCGCGCCCACGTAGAACGCGCGCGTGCGCAGCGCTTCCATCAGCGCGAGGTCGTCGAGCTTGGGGTCGTGGGTGAGGGCGATCACGGCGCTGCGCTCGTCGAGCTTCATCTCCATCACGGTGTCGTCCGGCATGGTGCGCACCATCGTCACGCCGGGGATGTCCCAGGTCTCGGTGTATTCCTCGCGCGGGTCGCACACCGTGACCTGGAAGCCCAGCCCGACCGCGATCTGGCACAGGTACTTCGACAACTGCCCGGCGCCGATCACCAGCATGCGGTAGCGCGGGCCGTGGATGGTGAGCAGCGTGCGGCCGTCGAAGGCCAGGCCGTCGGTGGCCTCGGCGTGGCCGAGCGTGGCGCGGCCGCTGGCCATGTCCAGCGAGCGCGCCACCAGCCGGCCTTCCTCCACCGCGGCCAGCAGTTCGGCCAGCCCGCTGGCGGGGCCGAGCGGCTCCGTCACCAGTTCGATGGTGCCGCCGCAGGGCAGGCCGAAGCGGTGCGCTTCCTCGGCGCTGATGCCGTACTTGACGGACTCGGGGCGCGCGCCGGCGATGCCCTCGCGCCGCACGCGGTCGATGAGGTCATCCTCGATGCAGCCGCCCGAGACCGAACCGACCACCAGGCCGTCGTCGCGCACCGCCAGCATGGCGCCTTCGGGCCGGGGCGACGAGCCCCAGGTCCTGACCACCGTCACCAATAGCGTGCGGTGGCCTTCGGCCATCCAGCGCACGCTGCTTTTCAGGACTTCGAGATCCACGCTGTCCATGATCGTTTCCGCTTCGATTCACCGTTCTGTTCACCGGGCGCGCCGCCGTCGACGGCCGGCGCCCCATCCGTGGCGGTATCGTCCGCCGTTGCTGTCTCCCCCTGCGCCTGGGCTTCTGCCTGCGCCTGCGGGTCGCCGCCCAGCGCCGCCGTGAAGCGGTCGAAGAAGGCGTCGGCCATCTTGCGCGCGGCCGCATCCACCAGCCGCGAGCCGATCTGCGCGATCTTGCCGCCGACCTGGGCGTTGACCGTGTAGGTCAGCAGCGTGTGCTCGCCTTCGGGCGCCAGCGTCACGTGCGCGCGGCCCTTGCCGAAGCCGGCTGCGCCGCCCTGTCCGTCGAACTGGATGGTGTAGCTGTCGGGCGCCTGGATGTCCTGCAAGGCCATGCGTCCCTTGAAGCGCGCCTTGACCGGGCCGACCGCCGCGGTCAGCGCCAGCAGGTAGGCGTCGCCGAGGTCGCCGTCAGGCTCGATGCTCTCACATCCCGGGATGCACTGCTTGAGCAGGGCCGTGTCGTTGAGGGCTGCCCAGGCGGCCTGCTGCGCCACCGGCAATTGCCTGGTCTGTGTCATTTCCATGATGGGGCGGTCTCCTTGTCTTGTCTGCCGGGTCTTGTCTGCAACGGGTGCGTGGCGGGCGGCGCGTGGCGCGGCTCGGCCAGCAGCGCCTCGAGCGCGAACAGGCTGTCCAGGTTGTGGGCCGGGCGCAGCGCGTCCACGTGGGGCAGGATGGCCTGCACGCCACGCGCGCGCGGCGTGAAGCCGGCGTAGCGCAGCAGCGGGTTGAGCCACAGGATGCGGTGGGCGAAGCGGCGCAGGCGCGCCATTTCGGTCTCCAGCAGGCCGATGTCCTCGTGGTCCAGGCCGTCCGTGACCAGCAGCACGGTGGCGCGCCCGGACAGCGTGCGGCGCGCCCACTGGCGGTTGAACGCGGCCAGCGCGGCGCCGATGCGGGTGCCGCCGGCCCAGTCGCGCACCTGGCCGGCGATGGCCTCGACCGCCTCGTCCGGGTCGCGCTCGCGCAGCGCGCGCGTGATGTTGGTCAGGCGGGTGCCGAACAGGAACACCGAGAGCCGCTCGCGCGACTGCATCAGCGCGTGGCAGAAGTACAGCACCGCGCGCGAGTACTGGCTCATCGAGCCGGAGATGTCGAGCAGCAGCACCAGCGGCGGGCGGCGCTCGGCCTGGCGGCGGAATTTCCAGCGCAGCCATTCGCCCTGCTGGCGCACCGCGAGCCTGGCGCTGGCGCGCAGGTCGGCGCGCGGCCCGCTGGCGGCGGCGCGCAGGCGGCGCGTGCGCTCGGTGGCCAGGCGTGCGTGGCGCGCGCGGATCATGTGCCGCAGCGCGCGCCATTCCTCGGCGCCGAGCGTCTCGAAATCGCGCTGCGCGAGCCGCTCCTGCGCCGAGAAGGTGAGCGGGGCGCCGAAGCGTTCCCCGGTTTCCCCGTTCTCCTTTTCGTGCCGGGCGGCCCGGGGCGGCTGCCGCGCGGCCAGCGCGTCGGCCAGGCGGTTGCCGCGCCGCGGCGGCGGCGTGCCCGCGTCCACGCGCGGCAGCAGCAGCGCGCGCAGCTTGCCTTCCCAGTCGGGGTCGCGCCAGAACAGGTCGAAGGCGGCGTCGAACAGGGGCCGCTGGTCGGGGCCGCCGACCATCAGCGCGGCCATCGCCGCGCGCACTTCGTCGCGCCGGCCGATGTCGACGTATTGCAGCGCGTCCAGCGTATCCGCCGCGTGCGCCGGCGACAGGCCGAAACCGGCGTCGCGCAGCAGCCGCACGAAGTGCGCGACGTTGCGCGCCAGCATGGGCAGGGCGCCGGCGGCGGGCGTGCCGGCGGGCGTGGCGTCGGGGTGCAGCCTGGGCATGGCTCAGCCTCCCGGCGCGCCGGCCAGCAGCTCGGCCACGGTGGGGCCGTCCACGCGGGCGAGGTCGTCCTGGTATTTCAGCAGCACGCCCAGCGTGTCGCGCACCGACTGCGGGTCGAGCTCGCTCACGCCGAGCGCGGCCAGCGCGCGGCACCAGTCGATGGCCTCGGCGATGCCGGGCGCCTTGAACAGGTCGATGCCGCGCAGCCCGTGCACGAAGCCGATGGCCGCGAGCTGCAGCGCGGCGGCGGCCTCGGGCGCGCGCGCGGCGACGATCTGCAATTCGCGCTCGCGCTGCGGATAGCCCATCCACTGGTACAGGCAGCGCCGCTTGAGCGCGTCGTGCACCTCGCGCGTGCGGTTGGACGTGACCACGATCAGCGGCGGCCGCTCGGCCTGCACCACGCCGATCTCGGGAATCGACACCTGGTATTCGGACAGCACTTCCAGCAGGAAGGCCTCGAACGGCTCGTCGGCGCGGTCGATCTCGTCGATCAGCAGCACGCGCGGCATGCCGGGCGCGGCCGGGTCGGGCAGCAGCGATTCGAGCAGCGGGCGCTTGAGCAGGAAATCGTCGTGGTAGAGCGACTGCGCCTCGGGCCGCTCGCCGCGCGCCTCGGCCAGGCGCAGCGCCATGATCTGGCGCGGGTAGTCCCACTCGTAGAGCGCGCTCGACGCGTCCAGCCCTTCGTAGCATTGCAGGCGCAGCAGCCGCGTGCCGAGCGCGCCGGCGATGGCGCGCGCCAGCGCGGTCTTGCCCACGCCGGGCTCGCCTTCGAGGAACAGCGGGCGCTGCATGCGCAGCGCCAGGTAGAGCACGGTGGCGGTCTCGCGGTCGGCGAAGTATTGCTGCGCCTCCAGCAGGGCGGCGGTGTGGTCGATGGAGGTGGGGAGCATGGTGTTGGGGGCGCGGAGCGAGGCGGTGGGTTTGCGTGGGCTTGGTGGTGCTGCAGGCGCTGGCCTTCTCCCCCAGCCCCTCTCCCGCGTGCGGGAGAGGGGAGAATACCGACGGTGCCTGCATTGCTGTCGGCGTGCTCCCCTCTCCCACTTGTGGGAGAGGGGTCGGGGGAGAGGGCGGGCGCCCGCCAGTGTGAAAGCGCCCGCGCGGCCTCAGCCGCCGCCGGCCTGCTCCACCGCCCGCGCCGCCAGCACCGGGATCAGGTGCGCGCGGTACTCGGCCGACGCATGCAGGTCGGCGTTCAGCCGGCCCGCGTCCACCGTGACCGCGCGCGCCGCCGCCGGCGTGAAGCTGGCCGACAGCGCCTGCTCCAGCGGCGCGCAGCGGAACACGCTGTCGGCCGCGCCGGTGACGGCCACGCGCACCGCGTTGCCGAAGCGCGCCACCATCACGCCGACCAGCGCGAAGCGCGAGGCCGGGTTGCGGAACTTGACGTAGGCGGCCTGCCCGGGGACGCGGAAGCGCACGGCGGCGATCAGCTCGTCGGGCTCCAGCGCCGTCTCGTAGAGGCCCTTGAAGAAGTTGTCGGCGGCGATGTTGCGGCGGTCGGTCACCACCGTGGCGTCGAGCGCGAGCACCGCGGCCGGGTAGCACGCGGCGGGGTCGTCGTTGGCCAGCGAGCCGCCGAGCGTGCCCATCGCGCGCACCTGGCGGTCGCCGATGCCGCCGGCCAGCGCGGCCAGCGCGGGAATCGCCCTGGCCACTTCCGCGCTGGCGGCGACGTCGGCGTGGCGCGCGGCCGCGCCGATCACCAGCTCGCCGTTGTCCATGCGGATGTCGGCCATGCCGGCGATGCGCGACACGTCGATCAGCGCCGACGGCGCCGCCAGCCGCAGCTTCATCGCCGCCAGCAGGCTCTGGCCGCCGCCGAGGAACTTGGCGTCGGGGTCGCGCTTGAGCGCGGCCACCGCGGCCCTGGCATCCGCGGCGCGTTCGAAATGGAATGCGTACATGGTCTGCCTCCGGTTCAGTTGGCGCCTTGCGCGTGGTGGTCCGCCTGCCGGATCGCCTGCCATACGCGGTGCGGGGTGGCGGGCATCTGGATGTCGCGCACGCCCAGCGGCGCGAGCGCATCGACCAGCGCGTTGATGAAGGCCGGCGGCGAGCCGATCGCGCCGGCCTCGCCGCAGCCCTTCACGCCGAGCGGGTTGTGCGTGCAGGGCGTGCCCTTGGCGGTCTCCACCGTGAAGTCCGGCAGGTCGGCGGCGCGCGGCATGGCGTAGTCCATGTAGGAGCCGGTCAGCAACTGGCCGCTGTCGTCGTAGATGCACTGCTCCAGCATGGCCTGCCCGAGGCCCTGGCCGATGCCGCCGTGCACCTGGCCTTCGACGATCATCGGGTTGATGATGTTGCCGAAGTCGTCCACGGCGGTGAACTTGACCACCTGGCTCTCGCCGGTGTCGGGGTCCACCTCCACCTCGCACACGTAGGCGCCGGACGGGTAGGTGAAGTTGGTCGGGTCGTAGAAGGCGTTCTCGTTGAGGCCCGGCTCGAGCTTGTCGAGCGGGTAGTTGTGCGGCACGTAGGCGGTCAGCGCGATCTCGCCGAAGGTCTTGCTGCGGTCGGTGCCGGCCACGCTGAACACGCCGTCCTTGAACTCGATGTCGGCGTCGGACGCTTCCAGCAGGTGGGCCGCGATCTTCTTGGCCTTGGCCTCGATCTTGTCGAGCGCCTTCATGATGGCCGAGCCGCCCACCGCCAGCGAGCGCGAGCCGTAGGTGCCCATGCCGAACGGCACGCGGCCGGTGTCGCCGTGCACGACCTCCACCGCGTCGAGCGCGATGCCGAGGCGGTCCGCCACCACCTGCGCGAAGGTGGTCTCGTGGCCCTGGCCGTGGCTGTGCGAGCCGGTGAACACGGTCACGGTGCCGGTCGGGTGGACGCGGATCTCGCCCACCTCGAACAGCCCCGCGCGCGCGCCCAGCGCGCCGGCGATGTTCGACGGCGCCAGCCCGCAGGCCTCGATGTAGCACGAGTAGCCCAGCCCGCGCAGCTTGCCGCGCTGCCTGGCCTCGTCGCGCCGCGCCGGGAAGCCCTTCACGTCGGCGAGCTCCTGCGCGCGCGCCAGGCACGGCTCGTAGTCGCCGGTGTCGTAGGTCAGGCCGACCGGCGTGGCGTAGGGGAAGTCGCGGATGAAGTTCTTGCGGCGCAGCTCGGCGGGGTCCATCTTCAGTTCGCGCGCGGCGGTCTCCACCAGCCGCTCGACCACGTAGGTGGCCTCCGGGCGGCCGGCGCCGCGGTAGGCGTCCACCGGCGCGGTGTTGGTGAACACCGCGCGCACCTCGGCGTAGATCGCCGGCGTGGCGTATTGCCCGGCCAGCAGCGTGGCGTAGAGGATGGTGGGCACGCTCGAGGAGAACGTGGACAGGTAGGCGCCCATGTTGGCCACCGTGTGCACGCGCATCGCCAGGAACCTGCCGTCGGCGTCGAGCGCCAGTTCGGCCTTGGTGACGTGGTCGCGCCCGTGCGCGTCGGTGAGGAAGGATTCCGAGCGTTCGGCGGTCCACTTGATCGGGCGCCGGACCTTCTTCGAGGCCCAGGTCAGCGCCACGTCCTCGGCGTACAGGAAGATCTTGGAGCCGAAGCCGCCGCCCACGTCCGGCGCGATGATGCGCAGCCGCGACTCGGGCAGGCCGAGCACGAAGGCGCCCATCAGCAGGCGTTCCACGTGCGGGTTCTGGTTGGCGACGTAGACGGTGTAGCTGTCGTCCTGCTTCGTGTAGCTGGCATTGACCGCGCGCGGCTCGATCGCGTTGGGGATCAGGCGGTTGTTGACGATCTCCAGCGTGGTCACGTGGGCGGCGCGCGCGAACGCGGCGTCGGTGGCGGCGCGGTCGCCGTGGCCCCACACGTAGCTGGTGTTCTCCGGCACGTCGTCGTGCACCAGCGTGGCGGCGCAGGCGGCCTGCGCGGTGTTGACCACGGCCGGCAGTTCTTCGTAGTCGACCTCGATCTTCTCGGCGGCGTCCCTGGCCTGCTGCAGGGTCTCGGCCACCACCAGCGCGACCTGGTCGCCCACGTGGCGGGCCTTGCCCTGCGCCAGCACCGGGTGCGGCGGCTCCTTCATCGGGCTGCCGTCGATGCTGTGGATCAGCCAGCCGCACGGCAGGCCGCCGACCTTGTCGGCGGCGATGTCGTCGCCGGTGAAGACGGCGATCACGCCGGGCGAGGCCAGCGCCTCGGCCTTGTCGATGGCGCGGATGCGCGCGTGCGCGTGCGGCGAGCGCACGAAGTAGCCGTAGCTTTGCTGCGGCAGCACGATGTCGTCGGTGTACTGGCCGTTGCCGGTCAGGAAGCGATAGTCTTCTTTGCGCCTGACCGGGGCGCCGATCAGGTGCTGGTGTTCGGGTGCGTTCATGGCGGGTCCCCTTACTCGGCGCTGGCGGTGGCGGCGCCAAGCATGGCGGCCTGGCCTTCCTGCACGGCGCGCACGATGTTGTGGTACCCGGTGCAGCGGCACAGGTTGCCGTCGAGCTGCTCGCGGATGGCGGCGGCGTCGGCCCCGGGCCGGGCCTGGACCAGGGCGGTGGCGCTCATCACCATGCCGGGCGTGCAGAAGCCGCACTGCAGGCCGTGGCAGTTGCGGAAGGCCTCCTGCATGGGGTGGAGCTGGCCTTCGGGGGCCAGCCCCTCGATGGTGGTGACGCGGGCGCCGTCCGCCTGCAGCGCCAGCAGGTTGCACGACTTGACCGCGCGGCCGTCCAGGTGCACGGTGCAGGCGCCGCACTGGGCGGTGTCGCAGCCGACGTGGGTGCCGGTGAGGCGAAGCTGGTCGCGCAGGAACTGGACGAGAAGGGTGTTGGGTTCTACCTGGGCCTCGACGGCGCGGCCGTTGACGGTCAGGCGGATAGGAATCGCCATGCTTGTCTCCATGTGGGTGGACACGTGCATGACCAGAGCCGCGAATCCCGACATGCTGCGCGGGACTGGCCACGACGCGTTACTGCCGTTTGGTGATGTTGCTGCTGACGGCTATTTCGTGATGTTGGTACTGCGGTGCTGCGGCTGCCTGTTGACGCTGCTGGTTGACGCTGTCCGCCGCGGCTGCCGGCCGATGCGGCCTGTCGCGATTCGCGGCAATCCGCGCCGCCGGTAAGATGCGTGCGGACGACCGCTGCGGACGACCGCTGCGGACGACCCATGCAGACGACGCATGCGCGCGAACGTTTGCCCGCGGCCGGCTCTAACAGTTAATCACAAATCACCGGCGCCTGCCATGCGGGTTGCCCCCCTGGGGCGGCCCGTGCGGCGGCGCGGAACCACAGGACCACTTTTGCCAATGGAAGGCTTCATCGACTGGCTGTTCTGCACCATCGCCCTGCCCAAGGTGGGGCTGCCGGCGATCTTCGTGGTCAGCCTGGTGTCGGCCACGCTGCTGCCGCTTGGCTCGGAGCCGGCGGTGTTCGGCTACATCAAGCTCAACCCGCACATGTTCTGGCCGGCCATCGCCGTGGCCACGCTCGGCAACACCGCCGGCGGCGCCATCGACTGGTGGCTCGGCTACGCCGCCAAGCTGGCGCTGGTGCGCTACCGCAGGCGCCGCCAGCAGCGCGCGCACGAGCAGGAGCACGCCGGGCACCGGCTCCATCCGCGCCACGCGCGCAAGCCGGCGCTGGACCAGCGCTATTTCCGCTGGATGCGCCGGCTCGGGCCGCCGACCCTGCTGGCGTCGTGGCTGCCGGCCATTGGTGATCCTCTGTGCACTTTGGCGGGGTGGCTGCGGCTGCCGTTCGGGCCCAGCCTGGTTTACATGGCGATCGGCAAGTTTCTGCGCTACCTTGCCATGACCGTCGCGCTGCTGACGGTGCCGGACAGCTTCTGGCACGGTATTGGTGCGGGCCTGCGCAGCCTGTTCTAGCGCGCGCCGGCCGGGCGGCGGCCGCCAGGCGAGGCCCGGCGGGGGTTCCAGGGGGGTATTCCATTCCCGCATGCTGCGGTGCGGCGAAAGCAGGCGTTGAAGTACAATTGCCCTTTAAAGACGATCCGGCGCACCGTCCCCGTGCGCTACAGGTAGCGGTCCCTCCCCATGAACGCCCCACTCGTGCTCGATGCCAAACTCGCCGCGCAGGATGCCCAGCCGCGCCTGCGTGAGATCCCCTATAACTACACGTCTTTCTCGGACCGCGAGATCGTCATCCGGCTGCTGGGCGAGGAAGCCTGGCGCATCCTGCACGAGCTGCGCGGCGAGCGCCGCACCGGCCGCTCGGCGCGCATGCTGTACGAAGTGCTGGGCGACATCTGGGTGGTGCGCCGCAATCCCTACCTGCAGGACGACCTGCTCGAGAATCCCAAGCGCCGCCAGATGCTGGTGAGCGCGCTGCACCACCGCCTGTCCGAGGTGGAGAAGCGCAGCGCCGCCGACCGCGCCGAGCATGCCGAGCCGGCCGCCGAGGACCGCTCCCACCGCGTCGAGCAGCTGGTCAGCTTCGCCAAGCAGGCCATCGAGGACTTCAAGCAGGAGTTCGCCGACGCCTACGAGCTGCGCAAGCGCACCCAGCGCGTGCTGGGCCGCGTCACGCAGAAGGACAACATCAAGTTCGACGGCCTGTCGCGCGTCTCGCACGTGACCGACGCCACCGACTGGCGCGTGGAATACCCGTTCGTGGTGCTCACGCCGGACACCGAGGAAGAGATCGCCGGCATGGTCAAGGGCTGCTTCGAGCTGGGCCTGACCATCATCCCGCGCGGCGGCGGCACCGGCTACACCGGCGGCGCCGTGCCGCTCACGCCGATGAGCGCGGTCATCAACACCGAGAAGCTGGAGCAGCTCGGGCCGGTCGAGCAGAGCGACCTGCCGGGCGTGGCGCGCAAGGTCGCCACCATCTTCTCCGGCGCCGGCGTGGTGACGCGCCGCGTGGCCGACGCGGCCGACCGCGCCGGGCTGGTGTTCGCGGTCGACCCGACCTCGATCGACGCCTCGTGCATCGGCGGCAACGTGGCCATGAACGCCGGCGGCAAGAAGGCCGTGCTGTGGGGCACCGCGCTGGACAACCTGGCGTGGTGGCGCATGGTGGACCCGGAAGGCAACTGGCTCGAAGTCACCCGGCTGGACCACAACCTGGGCAAGATCCACGACGTGCCGGTGGCTTCGTTCGAGTTGAAGTGGTCGGACGGCAGCCGCGGCCCCGGCGAGAAGGTGCTGCGCACCGAGACGCTCGCCATCGAGGGCCGCAAGTTCCGCAAGGAAGGCCTGGGCAAGGACGTCACCGACAAGTTCCTGGCCGGCCTGCCCGGCATCCAGAAGGAAGGCTGCGACGGCATCATCACCAGCGCGCGCTGGATCCTGCACCGCATGCCGGCGCACGTGCGCACCGTGTGCCTGGAGTTCTTCGGCCAGGCGCGCGACGCGATTCCGAGCATCGTCGAGATCAAGGACTACCTGGACGTGGAGTCGCGCACGCCGGGCGGCGCCGTGCTGGCCGGCCTGGAGCACCTGGACGAGCGCTACCTGCGCGCGGTCGGCTACGCCACCAAGAGCAAGCGCAACGCGTTCCCGAAGATGGTCCTGATCGGCGACATCGTCGGCGACGACCAGGACGCGGTGGCGCGCGCCACCTCGGAAGTCATCCGCATGGCCAACGGCAAGAGCGGCGAAGGCTTCGTCGCGGTCAGCCCCGAGGCGCGCAAGAAATTCTGGCTGGACCGCTCGCGCACCGCCGCGATCGCCAGGCACACCAACGCCTTCAAGATCAACGAAGACGTGGTGATCCCGCTGCCGCGCATGGGCGAGTACACCGACGGCATCGAGCGCATCAACATCGAGCTGTCGATCAAGAACAAGCTCAAGCTGACCGACGCGCTGGAAGCGTTCTTCGCGCGCGGCAACCTGCCGCTGGGCCGCAGCGACGACGCCAACGAGATTCCCAGCGCCGAGCTGCTGGAAGACCGCGTGCAGCACGCGCTGCAGCTGCTGCGCGAGATCCGCTCGCGCTGGATCTACCTGCAGGACCACCTCGACACGCCGCTGGCCAGCGCGCGCGCCGCGCTGATCGGCCACGGCCTGGGCCTGCTCGGCCAGGCCTTCGAGGCGCGCCTGGCGCAGCAGCCGGACGCCACCGTGTTCCACCTGCTGCAGGACCGCACCATCCGCGTGTCGTGGAAGAACGAGCTGCGCGCCGAGCTGCGCAACATCTTCAACGGCGGCGAGTTCAAGCCGATCCTGGACGAGGCGCAGAAGATCCACAAGCAGGTGCTGCGCGGGCGCGTCTTCGTGGCGCTGCACATGCACGCCGGCGACGGCAACGTGCACACCAACATCCCGGTCAACTCCGACGACTACGACATGCTGCAGGACGCCCACCGCGCGGTGGCCCGCATCATGGCGCTGGCGCGCTCGCTCGACGGCGTGATCTCCGGCGAGCACGGCATCGGCATCACCAAGCTGGAGTTCCTGACCGAGGACGAGATCGGCGAGTTCCGCCAGTACAAGCAGCGCGTGGACCCGCAGGGCCGCTTCAACAAGGGCAAGCTGCTGCCCGGCGCGGACCTGCGCAATGCGTACACGCCGTCGTTCGGGCTGATGGGGCACGAGTCCATCATCATGCAGCAGAGCGACATCGGCGCCATCGCCGACAGCGTCAAGGACTGCCTGCGCTGCGGCAAGTGCAAGCCGGTGTGCGCCACCCACGTGCCGCGCGCCAACCTGCTGTACAGCCCGCGCAACAAGATCCTGGCGACCTCGCTGCTGGTGGAGGCGTTCCTGTACGAGGAGCAGACCCGGCGCGGCATCTCGATCAAGCACTGGGACGAGTTCTCCGACGTGGCCGACCACTGCACGGTGTGCCACAAGTGCGTGACGCCGTGCCCGGTCAAGATCGACTTCGGCGACGTGTCGATGAACATGCGCAACCTGCTGCGCAAGATGGGGCAGAAGAAGTTCAACCCCGGCACCGCGGCGTCGATGTTCTTCCTCAACGCCACCAGCCCGCAGACCATCAACATGACCCGCAAGGTCATGATCGGCTGGGGCTACAAGGCGCAGCGCCTGGGCCACGACGTGCTCAGGAAGCTGGCGAAGAAGCAGACCGCGCACCCGCCCGCCACGGTGGGCCGCGCGCCGGTGCAGGAGCAGGTGATCCACTTCATCAACAAGAAGATGCCGGGCAACCTGCCCAAGAAGACCGCGCGCGCGCTGCTCGACATCGAGGACAACGAGATCGTGCCGATCATCCGCGACCCGAAGCGGACCTCGCCCGAGACCGAGGCGGTGTTCTACTTCCCGGGCTGCGGCTCGGAGCGGCTGTTCTCGCAGGTCGGCCTGGCCACGCAGGCCATGCTGTGGCACGTGGGCGTGCAGACCGTGCTGCCGCCGGGCTACCTGTGCTGCGGTTATCCGCAGCGCGGCAACGGCCAGTTCGACAAGGCCGAGAAGATCGTCACCGACAACCGCGTGCTGTTCCACCGCGTGGCCAACACGCTCAACTACCTCGACATCAAGACCGTGGTGGTGAGCTGCGGCACCTGCTACGACCAGCTGGCCGGCTATGAATTCGACAAGATCTTCCCGGGCTGCCGCATCATCGACATCCACGAATACCTGCTGGAGAAGGGCGTCAAGCTCGAGGGCGTGACCGGCACGCGCTACATGTACCACGACCCGTGCCACACGCCGATCAAGACGATGGACCCGACCAAGCTCGTCAACGCGCTGATGGGCGGCAACGAGGGCGGCGGCAAGATCGAGAAGAACGAGCGCTGCTGCGGCGAGTCGGGCACGCTGGCGGTGAGCCGCCCGGACGTGTCCACGCAGATCCGCTTCCGCAAGGAAGAGGAGATGACCCGGGGCGCGGACAAGCTGCGCGCCGACGGCTTCGGCGGCGACGTCAAGATCCTGACCAGCTGCCCGTCGTGCCTGCAGGGCTTGTCGCGCTACAAGGAAGACGCCACGGTGCAGGCCGACTACATCGTGGTCGAGATGGCCAGGCACCTGCTGGGCCAGGACTGGATGCCCGAGTACGTGGCCCGCGCCAACGCCGGCGGCATCGAGCGGGTGCTGGTGTGATGGCGGCGAGCGCCGCGGGCGTCGGCAAGCCAACGGTTCGCTCCCCTCTCCCGCGGCGGGGGAAGGGAGCAGGACGCCGGCATCGCGGAGGCATCGCGGCATGAGCATCGTCCCCGACTGCCCCCTCTGCGAAACCGACGGCGGCGAGCTGGCCTGGCGCGGCGAGCGCGCCCGCATCATCCTGGTCGAGCACGCGCGCTTCCCCGGCTTCTGCCGCGTGGTCTGGAACGGCCACGTGGCCGAGCAGACCGACCTGCCCGACGACGACCAGGCCTGGCTGATGCGGCTGGTGGCGCGCGTCGAGCGCGTCGTGCGCGAAGTGATGACGCCCGACAAGGTCAACCTCGCCGCCTTCGGCAACATGGTGCCGCACCTGCACTGGCATGTCATTCCGCGCTATCGCTGGGACACGCATTTCCCGGAAGCCGTGTGGGCCGCGCCGCAGCGCGAGGCCGACGCGGCGCGGGTGGCGGAACTGACGTCGCGGCTGCCGGTGCTGCGCGACGCGCTGGCGCACATCGGCGAGATGGGCTAGGCGTGTCCACGCCATGCCGGCGCGCCGCGTTGTAGTGGCTGGGGAACCCGGCACGCGCTGCCGGCTTCTAAGAGGCTAATATCTTCCACGAGCGCAGGCCGACGGCCGTGCGTGACCTGCTTGCGCGAAAGGTGCCATGTCCACACCGACTTCCGTTACCGTACCCGGCCCGGCCGTGCCGGCCCGTGCCCTCAAGATCCAGAGCCGCCTGCGCGTGGCCGAGACCTGGGCGCTGATCAAGCCCTACTGGAAGTCCGAGGACCGCAAGGCCGGGCTCGGGCTGCTGGCCTTCGTGGTGGCGCTCAATCTCGGCATCGTCTACATCAACGTGCTGCTCAACGAGTGGAACCGGGTGTTCTACAACGCGCTGGAGCAGCATGACTACACCTCCTTCAAGGCGCTGCTGATCCGCTTTTCGTGGATCGCCGGCTTCTTCATCGTGGCGGCCATCTCGCGGCAGTACTACACCATGATGCTGCAGATGCGCTGGCGCACCTGGATGACCGGCCAGTTCATGGACCACTGGCTCAGCCACCAGGCCTACTACCGCATCGAGCAGACCCACGCCACCGACAACCCCGACCAGCGGCTGGCCGACGACCTGCGCTCGTTTACCGACGGCGCGCTGTCGCTCTCGCTCGGGTTGCTCAATTCGGTGGTCACGCTGCTGTCCTTCGTCGGCATCCTGTGGGCGGTGTCGGGGCCGATCAGCTTCGCGCTGGGCGGCACCACGCTCACCATTCCTGGCTACATGGTGTGGTTCGCGGTCGGCTACGCGGTGATCGGCTCGCTGATCGCCCACATGGTGGGGCGCCCGCTGATCGGCCTGAACTTCCAGCAGGAGCAGTACGAGGCGGATTTCCGCTTCACGCTGGTGCGCCTGCGCGAGAACAGCGAGCCGGTGGCGCTGTACCGCGGCGAGCCGACCGAGCAGGCCGGCCTGCGCTCGCGCTTCGACCGCATCCGCGCCAACTGGAACCAGCTGATGCGCTATACGCGGCGGCTGACCTTCGTCAATTCCGGCTACAGCCAGTTCGCCATCATCTTCCCGCTGATCGTGGCGGCGCCGCGCTACTTCGCCGGCAAGATGACGCTGGGCGGACTGATGCAGATGAGCTCCGCGTTCGGCCAGGTGCAGGGCGCGCTGTCGTGGTTCGTCGACAGCTATGCCACGCTGGTGGGCTGGAAGGCCGCGGCCAACCGGCTGATCGACTTCGGCGACGCCATCCGCGTGGCCGAGCGCCAGGACCGGGAGCACACCGGCGTGCGCGACATCGAGGTGGACCAGGCCGACGGCGCGGCCATCCGCATCGACACGCTGGCGCTGGCGCTGCCGGTGCGCACCGGCAACCGCGGCGAGATCCGGCAGCGCCCGCTGGTGGCGCCGTTCTCGCTGCAGATCGCGCCGGGCGAGCGCTGGCTGGTGAGCGGCCCGTCCGGCTGCGGCAAGAGCGTGCTGTTCCGCGCGCTGGCCGGCATCTGGCCCTACGGCAGCGGCACGGTGTCGATGCCGCGCGCGGCGCGCATGCTGTTCCTGCCCCAGCGCAGCTATCTGCCGATCGGCTCGCTGGCCGACGCGCTGGCCTATCCCGACGCGGGCACCCTGCACAGCACCGAGGCGCTGCAGCGGGTGCTGGTGCAGGCCCGGCTCGGCGCGCTGACCGGGCAGCTCGACGTGTTCGACAACTGGTCGCTGCGGCTGTCGCCGGGCGAGCAGCAGCGGCTGGCGTTCGCGCGCGCGCTGCTGCAGAAGCCCGACTACCTGTTCCTCGACGAGGCCACCAGCGCGCTCGACGAGGAAACCGAGGAAGCCATGTACCGCCTGATGGTGGAGTCGCTGCCCGGCGCGGCCATCGTCAGCATCGCCCACCGCAGCACGGTGGCGGCCTTCCACGGCCGCCGCCTGCGCTACGTGGCCGCCGACGGCGCGCACTGGGAGGCGGAGCCGGACGGGCGGGGGGCGCAAAGCGGGCAAAGTGGGCAAGCAGAGGCGGCTGCGGTAAGCTATCGGGTCGTACACGAAGCGTGAAGGCGGGTGTGGCCGCGGCCTGCGGCGTCCCCGCTGCCGCGCGCACCCATCACATGGCAGGCCTCGAAAAAGATACTCCCCATCCCACCGCCCTCACCGTGCACACCCAGTCGCGCGTGCTGGAGGTGGGCTTCGACAACGGCGCCAGCTTCCGGCTGCCCTTCGAATACCTGCGCGTCAACTCGCCCTCGGCCGAGGTGCAGGGCCACGGCCCCGGGCAGGAAGTGCTGCAGACCGGCAAGCGCGACGTCGCCATCGCGGCGGTCGAGCAGGTCGGCAACTACGCCATCCTGATCCGGTTTTCCGACGGACACGACACCGGCATCTATTCGTGGGAACTGCTGTACCGCCTCGGCGCCGAGCAGGACGCCATCTGGCAGGCCTACCTGAAGCGGCTGGAGGCGGCCGGGATCGACCGCGACGCCCCGATGCCCGCCGCCGGCGGCCACGCCTGCGGCAACCATTGAGCCCGGGCGCCGCGCGCGCCTGCCGTCGCGGCCATCGGCACGATGACCGGCACGACCACCGCCGCGCATACCGACGAGATTACTGAATTACGGAGCAAGCCATGAGCGAAACCCATTTCGGGTTCGAGAAAGTCAGCGAAGAGGAAAAGGCCGGCAAGGTGGCCGGTGTGTTCCATTCGGTGGCGAGCAAGTACGACGTCATGAACGACCTGATGTCGGGCGGCATGCACCGGCTGTGGAAGATGTTCACCATCGCCCAGGCCGGCGTGCGGCCGGGCTTCAAGGTGCTTGACATCGCCGGCGGCACCGGCGACCTGGCCAAGGCCTTCGCCCGCCAGGCCGGCCCGACCGGCGAGGTCTGGCTGACCGACATCAACGAGTCGATGCTGCGCGTGGGCCGCGACCGCCTGCTCAACAAGGGCGTCGTTACCCCGGTCTGCCTGTGCGACGCCGAGCACATCCCGTTTCCCGACAACCACTTCGACCTCGTCACGGTGGCCTTCGGCCTGCGCAACATGACCCACAAGGACGCCGCGCTGGCGGAGATGCGCCGCGTGGTCAAGCCGGGCGGCAAGGTGATGGTGCTGGAGTTCTCCAAGGTCTGGAAGCCGCTGGAAAAAGCCTACGATATCTACTCCTTCAAGGTGCTGCCCTGGCTGGGCGAGCGCGTGGCCCAGGATGCCCACAGCTATCGCTACCTCGCGGAATCGATCAGAATGCATCCAGACCAGGTTTCACTTGTACGCCTGATGGAACATGCGGGCCTGGAAAATGTCGAATACTTCAATCTGACGGCCGGGGTCGTGGCTCTTCACGTCGGGCGGAAGTACTAGACTGATATAGGCTCAATGAAGATGAGCGAACTTGACAGGGGAAGTGCAAAAATGTCGCAAATTCGCGGAAAATTCATGGCGGCGGTGCTGATCGGCACCCTCGCTCTCGGCATGGCGCTGGACGCCAATGCCAAGCGGCTGGGCGGCGGCTCGCGCAGCTTCGGCAAGCAGTCGTCGAACGTGACGCAGCGCCAGCAGACACCGCCGCAGCAAGCGCCCAGCCAGACGCCGGCCCAGCAGCCGGGCCAGCAGGCCGCGCCCGCCGGTGCCGCGGCTGGCGCCGGGGCAGCCGCCGCGGCCGCGCCCAAGCGCAACTGGGGCGGCATGCTGGGCGGCATCGCCGCCGGCCTGGGCATCGGCTGGCTGCTGTCGCACTTCGGCCTGGGCGGCGCGGCGATGAGCTTCCTGTCCAACCTGATCCTGATCGCGCTGGCGGCCTTCGTGGTGATGTGGCTGATCCGCAAGTTCCGTGGCGGCGCCGGCCGCGCGCAGCAGCCGGCCTATGCCGGCGGCGGCCTGGGCGGCATGAATGGCGGCTCGGTTGGCAGCAGCGAGCCGGTCCTGCGCCAGCAGGTGCCCGGCGGGGCGGCCAATCCCGTGATGCCCGCGGCCGGCGCGGCCGCGCCGGCGATGGCGGGCGCCGCGCAGCCGTGGGGTGTGCCGGCCGATTTCGACACCGCCGCCTTCCTGCGCAACGCCAAGGTCTACTACGTGCGCCTGCAGGCCGCGTGGGACGCCGGCAACCTCGAGGACATCCGCGAGTTCACCACGCCGGAAATGTTCGCCGAGATCAAGATGGATCTGGCCGAGCGCGGCGCCGAGGTCAACAAGACCGACGTGGTCACGCTGGAAGCCGAGCTGCTGGGCATCGAGGACAGCCCGGCGCAGCATCTGGCCAGCGTGCGCTTCTCCGGCATGATCCGCGAGAAGGCGGGCGAGCCGGCGCAGCCGTTCGCCGAGGTCTGGAACCTGGCCAAGCCGGTCAGCGGCAGCGGCGGCTGGGTGCTGGCCGGGATCCAGCAGGTGTCCTGAGCCTGCCGGCCAGGCGGGCTGCCGCCCGCCTGCAGGTGGCTTAGAATGGAGGCCCACGTGAAAACGTGGGCTTTCTTTTTGTCCGGCGCCGCGGTGCCGGCGCCAGCCACCCGGACTTCACGGACCTCACGGATTCCCACGGACCCCCACGGATCTCAACCCGCAAGCACTGAAAGGCCCCGCCCCCAGCCCGACCCCCTTATGCCCACCCTCCCCACCGCTCTGACCACGCCTCCGATCACCGCCCTGAACCACCTGCTCGAGCAGGAGCCGTGGGCGCTCTCGCTGCTCCAGCCGTTCGCCGGCCGCGCGCTGCGCTTCGACGCGGCCGCCTTCACGGTGGTCCTGCGCGTCACCGGCCAGGGGCTGGTCGAACCGGCGCCGGCGGAGGAGGCCCCCGCGGTGACGCTGACCGTGCCGCTGCAGCAATGGCCGCTGGTGGCATCCGACATCGCCGACGGCGGGCAGGCGGCGGCGATGAAGCACGTGCGCATCGAGGGCGATGCCGAGCTGGCCAATACCGTGTCGACGCTGGCGCGCAACCTGCGCTGGGACGCCGCCGAAGACCTGTCGCGCGCGCTGCGCGGCATCCTCGGCGGCCCGCTCAGCGACAGCGTGGCGCAGCGCGTGGTGCAGGGCGCGCAGGACGCCCGTGTGCAGGCCGCGCGGCTGGGCCGCACGCTGGTCGAGAACGTGACCGAATACCTGCTCGACGAGCAGCCCACCCTGGTGCGCCACGCCGCGCTCGACACGTTCGGCACCGGGGTGCGGGCGCTCGGCGACGATCTCGCGCGGCTGGAAAAGCGGCTGGAGAAGCTGGAGCAGCGCGCCCGCCCGCAAGGCGGCGCGGCCGCGGGGGCGGGCAGCCTGCCGTCCGCCCACCGCTGAACGCCGCCCGCCCATGCCGATGGCTGTGCCCGCATCGGCCAATCCGTAGCGCCCAAATACTGAAACCTGCATGACCCGCTTCCTGCGCCTTTGCAAGATTGTCTTCGTCATCCTCTACTACGGGCTGGATGAACTCGTGCTGTCCGGCTTCAAGAGCCGCCGCATCCGCTTCCTGGTGCGCGTCATCACCATCGGGCGCAAGCTCGACATGCCGCGCGGCGAGCGCCTGCGGCTGGCGCTGACGCGGCTCGGGCCGATCTTCGTCAAGTTCGGCCAGGTGCTCTCGACCCGGCGCGACCTGATGCCGGCCGATATCGCCGACGAGCTGGCCAAGCTGCAGGATCAGGTGCCGCCGTTCGACCCGGTGGTGGCGGTCAAGATCATCGAGCGCTCGCTGGGCCGGCCGCTGGCCACGCTGTTCGAGAGCTTCGACCACCAGCCGGTGGCCAGCGCGTCGATCGCGCAGGTGCACTTCGCCACGCTCAAGGGCGGCTCCAGCCACGGCCGCGAGGTGGCGGTGAAGGTGCTGCGCCCGGGCATGCTGCCGGTGATCGACAGCGACCTCGCGCTGATGCGCGACCTCGCCGCCTGGCTCGAGCGCTTCTGGGCCGACGGCAAGCGCCTCAAGCCGCGCGAGGTGGTGGCCGAGTTCGACAAGTACCTGCACGACGAGCTCGACCTGATGATCGAGGCCGCCAACTGCAGCCAGTTGCGCCGCAACTTCAACGACACCAGACTGCTGCTGGTGCCCGAGGTGTTCTGGGACTTCTGCAGCAGCGAGGTGTTCGTGATGGAGCGCATGCACGGCGTTCCCATCTCGCGCAACGAGGCGCTCAGGGCAGCCGGCGTGGACATGCACAAGCTGGCCGAGGAGGGCGTGGAGATCTTCTTCACCCAGGTCTTCCGCGACGGCTTCTTCCATGCCGACATGCACCCCGGCAACATCCTCGTGTCGGTGGCGCCGCAGACGCTGGGCCGCTACATCGCGCTGGACTTCGGCATCGTCGGCGCGCTGTCCGAGTTCGACAAGAACTACCTGGCGCAGAACTTCATCGCCTTCTTCCGCCGCGACTACCACCGCGTGGCGCTGCTGCACGTGGAGTCCGGCTGGGTGCCGCCCGACACGCGCGTGGAAGAGCTCGAAAGCGCGGTGCGCGCCTGCTGCGAGCCGTACTTCGACAAGCCGCTCAAGGAGATCTCGCTGGGCATGGTGCTGATGCGCCTGTTCCAGACCTCGCGCCGCTTCAACGTCGAGATCCAGCCGCAACTGGTGCTGCTGCAGAAGACCCTGCTCAACATCGAGGGTCTGGGCCGCCAGCTCGATCCCGACCTCGACCTGTGGCAGACCGCCAAGCCCTTCCTGGAAAAATGGATGCACGAGCAGGTCGGCTGGAAGGGCGCGTGGGAGCGCATCCAGGTCGAGGCGCCGCAATGGGCCAAGATGCTGCCGGACTTCCCGCGCCTCGCGCACCAGTTCCTCGAGCGCCGCGCGCTGGTGGACAACGGCCAGCAGGAGAAGCTGCTGGGCACGCTGATCGCCGAGCAGCGCCGCACCAACCGCCTGATCGCCACGGCGCTGCTGCTGGCCGGCGGCTTCCTCGCCGGCATCGTGCTGACGGAACTGCTGAGCCTGGGCGGCTACCTGTAGCCCGCCGCGTTCGCGGCCCGCATCGGGCAGGACAATCACAAGGAGACACGGCGTGACCGAAGCCAACAAGAGCGGCAAGGACAGCAAGGACAGCAAGGAGCGCAAGGACAGCGACCCCGGCAGCGCCGCCGCGCCCGCCTTCGCCACCCGCGACGCCGCCGACCCGGCGTTCTGGGACGAGCGTTTCGAAAAGGGCTTCATGCCGTGGGACCTGGGCGGCGTGCCGGCCGAGTTCGCCGCCTTCGCCACGGCGCTGGCGCCGTGCCCCACGCTGGTGCCCGGCTGCGGCAACGGCTGGGAAGCCGGCTGGCTGCACGCGCGCGGCTGGCCCGTGACCGCGATCGACTTTTCGCCGCAGGCCGTGGCCAGCGCGCGCCACGCGCTGGGGCCGGCCGGCGCCGTGGTGCGCGAGGCGGATTTCTTCGCCTTCACACCGGAGCCCGCCTGCCGCCTGATCTACGAGCGCGCGTTCCTGTGCGCGCTGCCGCCGGCCATGCGCGCCGCCTACGGCGCGCGCGTGGCGGCACTGCTGCCGGCGGGCGGCCTGCTGGCCGGCTACTTCTTCCTGGACGAGACCCGCGGCGGCCCGCCGTTCTCGATCCCGCGCGCCGGGCTGGAGGCGCTGCTGGCGCCGACCTTCGAGCTGGTGGAGGACCGTCCCGCCACCGGTTCGCTGCCGGTGTTCGCCGGGCGCGAGCACTGGCAAGTCTGGCGCCGGCGCGCATAGGCGCCCGCGTTTTCCCGGGGCGCCGGCGCGCGCGGGCCCGCCTGTGGCGCCCGCGCTGCACCGCTTCGGGGATTTGCCCGGCGCCCGGAATTTTTTTCTCCCGCGGCGGCCTGCGTGGCTATAATCCGCGTTTTGATTCGGCTACGACCGCAGGCTAGATCAGCCACCCATGCGGCCCCGACCGATGAATTGGACCCGGGGCAGGGCGGCACAGGCACAGGCAGCATCCCGCCCACCCGGCAACCGGTTTTTCGCCGCAAGGGCATTTTTGGGATAGGGCAGCGCCATGCTGATCTGGTTCGTCGTCATCTACTGGATAATCTCGGTCGGCATCGGCCTGTGGGCCGCGCTGCGCGTGCGCAACACCACGGACTTCGCGGTCGCCGGCCGCAGCCTGCCTTTTTACATCGTCACCGCCACCGTCTTCGCCACGTGGTTCGGCTCGGAGACGGTGCTCGGCATCCCCGCCGTGTTCCTCAAGGAAGGCCTGTCCGGGGTGGTGTCCGATCCCTTCGGTTCCTCGCTGTGCCTGATCCTGGTCGGCCTGTTCTTCGCGCGTCCGCTGTACCGCATGAACCTGCTCACCATCGGCGACTACTATCACAACCGCTACGGGCGGCTGGCCGAGGTGCTGACCACGCTGTGCATCGTGATGTCCTACCTGGGCTGGGTGGCCGCGCAGATCAAGGCGCTCGGGCTGGTGTTCTTCACCGTCTCGGACGGCGCGCTGTCGCAGGAGGCCGGCATGATGATCGGCGCGGCCAGCGTGCTGGTCTACACGCTGTTCGGCGGCATGTGGTCGGTGGCCGTGACCGACTTCATCCAGATGATCATCATCGTGATCGGCATGGTGTACATCGGCGTCGAGGTCAGCGGCCAGGCTGGCGGCGTGGCCGCGGTGGTGTCGCACGCGGCGGCGGCCGGCAAGTTCACCTTCCTGCCGTCGCTGGACCTGGTGCAGATCATCGGCTTCGCGGCGGCGCTGTTTACCATGATGCTGGGCTCGATCCCGCAGCAGGACGTGTTCCAGCGCGTGACCTCGTCGCGCACCGAGCAGATCGCCGGGCGCGCCTCGGTGCTCGGCGGCGTGCTGTATTTCTGCTTCGCCTTCATCCCGATGTTCCTGGCGTACTCGGCCACCATGATCGATCCGCAGATGGTGGAGAAGTACATCAACACCGACTCGCAGCTGATCCTGCCCAAGCTGATCCTGACCCACGCGCCGATGTTCGCCCAGGTGATGTTCTTCGGCGCGCTGCTGTCGGCCATCAAGAGCTGCGCCTCGGCCACGCTGCTGGCGCCGTCGGTGACGTTCGCCGAGAACATCCTGCGGCCGTACTTCCGCCACCTCGACGACCGTCGCTTCCTGCGCGTGATGCAGACCGTGGTGCTGTGCTTCGCGGTGCTGGTGACGCTGTTCGCGCTGAACTCGCACCTGTCGATCTTCCACATGGTCGAAAACGCCTACAAGGTCACATTGGTCTCGTCCTTCGTGCCGCTGGCGTTCGGCATGTTCTGGAAGCCCGCCACGCGCCAGGGCGGCCTCGCCGCCATCCTGCTGGGGCTGGCGTCGTGGCTGTGCTGCGAGGTCGCCTTCCCCGACGCGGCGGTGCCGCCGCAGATGGTCGGGCTGATGTTCTCGATCGGCGGCATGGTGCTCGGCTCGCTGCTGCCGCAGTGGATCGGCGACCATCCGCGCGTCAAGGAAGTCCACCTGGCCTGAGCGGCGCCGGCATCGCATCCCGCCTGGCGTGCGTCCGGATGCATTTTCTGCCCCTTTTCCTGCGGCCCGGCTCACGCAGAACGGTTTATAATTCAAGGCTTTGCACCGCCATGCGGCGGCCCGGGAACGGCAACTTCCCGGCCGGCACGGCGGCGCCTTCCGATCCGTCCATCCAGTTTCCGTTCCAGAATCCTCGCGGAGAGCCACTATGCCGATTTATGCCTACCGTTGCGACGCCTGCGGCCACGGGCGCGATGTGCTGCAGAAAATGAGCGATGCTCCGCTCACCGACTGCCCATCCTGCGGCGCGGCGGGCACCTTCAAGAAACAACTGACCGCGGCGGGCTTCCAGCTCAAGGGCTCGGGCTGGTACGTCACCGACTTCCGCGGCGGCAACGGCGGCACCTCCGCGCCGGCCACCGCGCCCGCCGCGGGCGGCGACAGCGCCGGCGGCGCGCCGGCAGCGTCGGGCGAGCCGGCCGGCGGCGCCGCTGCCTCTTCGACCGCTTCGGCGGCCTCGGGCACCACCGCATCGACAAGCCCGGCCGGCGGTTGCGGCAGCGCTTGCGCCTGCCATTGAAAGCAGAACGCACCGTGCCGGCGAAGAAGACCTCCGCCCTCAAGACCTGGTTCCTGACCGGGCTGCTTGTCCTGGTGCCGCTGGGCATCACGCTGTGGGTGCTGAGCCTGGTCATCGGCACGATGGACCAGAGCCTGGCGCTGCTGCCCGAGACCTGGCGCCCGGACCGGCTGATGTTCGGCAAGCGCGTGACCGGCCTGGGCGCGATCCTGACGCTGCTGTTCATCCTGCTGGTCGGCATGCTGGCCCACAACTTCATCGGCCAGCGGCTGGTGCGCTGGTGGGAGGCGCTGCTGGGCCACATCCCGGTGGTCGGGCCGATCTACACCAGCGTCAAGCAGGTGTCCGACACGCTGCTGTCGTCCTCGGGCAATGCCTTTCGCAAGGCGCTGCTGGTGCAGTACCCGCGCGAAGGCTCGTGGACCATCGCCTTCCTCACCGGCCGCCCCGGCGGCGACGTGCAAAACCATCTCCAGGGCGAGTACGTCAGCGTCTACGTGCCGACCACGCCCAACCCGACCTCGGGCTTCTTCCTGATGATGCCCAAGGCCGATACCATCGAACTCGACATGACCGTCGACGCCGCGCTGAAGTACATCGTCTCGATGGGCGTGGTGGCGCCGACCGAGCTGCCGCGCAAGAGCGACACGGCGCGCGACGACGGGGCGCCGGACGAAGCCCTCGCCGAGCCCGCCGACACAACGTCTTCAAATTGATCGCCGGCCGCACCAGCGGCCGCGTTATTCCGGGAATTCTCTTATGTCCTCCATGCGTACTCACTATTGCGGTCTCGTGACCGAACAACTGACGGGCCAGGAAGTGGCCCTGACCGGCTGGGTGCAGCGCCGCCGCGATCACGGCGGCGTGATCTTCATCGACCTGCGCGACCGCGAAGGCCTGGTCCAGGTGGTGTGCGACCCCGACCGCCCCGAGATGTTCAAGGCGGCCGAAGAGATCCGCAACGAGTTCTGCATCCGCATCACCGGCAAGGTGCGCGCGCGCCCGGCCGGCACCGAGAACGCCAACCTGACCTCGGGCAAGATCGAGGTGCTGTGCCATGAGCTGACCGTGCTCAACCCGTCGGTCACGCCGCCGTTCCAGCTCGACGACGACAACCTGTCGGAAACCACGCGCCTGACGCACCGCGTGCTGGACCTGCGCCGCCCGCAGATGCAGTACAACCTGCGCCTGCGCTACAAGGTGGCGATGGAAGTGCGCAAGTTCCTCGACGCGCAGGGCTTCATCGACATCGAGACGCCGATGCTGGGCAAGAGCACGCCGGAAGGCGCGCGCGACTACCTGGTGCCGTCGCGCACCAACCCGGGCCACTTCTTCGCGCTGCCGCAGTCGCCGCAGATCTTCAAGCAGATGCTGATGGTGTCGGGCTTCGACCGCTACTACCAGATCACCAAGTGCTTCCGCGACGAGGACCTGCGCGCCGACCGCCAGCCCGAGTTCACGCAGATCGACTGCGAGACCTCGTTCCTGACCGAGCAGGAGATCCGCGACCTGTTCGAGGACATGATGCGCACGGTGTTCAAGAACGCCATCGACGTGGACCTCGACGCCCGGTTCCCGGTGATGGAGTTCCGCGAGGCGATGGCCCGCTTCGGCTCGGACAAGCCCGACCTGCGCGTCAAGCTTGAATTCACCGAGCTGACCGACGTCATGAAGGACGTCGACTTCAAGGTGTTCTCCGGCCCGGCCAACAGCGACAACGGCCGCGTGGTCGGCCTGCGCGTGCCGGGCGGCAGCGCCATCTCGCGCGGCGAGATCGACGCCTACACCCAGTTCGTCGGCATCTACGGCGCCAAGGGCCTGGCCTGGATCAAGGTCAACGAAGTGGCCAAGGGCCGCGACGGCCTGCAATCGCCGATCGTCAAGAACCTGCACGACGCCGCCATCGCCGAGATCCTCAAGCGCACCGGCGCCCAGGACGGCGACATCATCTTCTTCGGCGCGGACAAGGCCAAGGTGGTCAACGACGCCATCGGCGGCCTGCGCCTGAAGATCGGCCACTCCGAGTTCGGCAAGAGCAACGGCCTGTTCGAGGACGTGTGGAAGCCGCTGTGGGTGATCGACTTCCCGATGTTCGAGTACGACGAGGAAGACGCCCGCTGGGTCGCCATGCACCACCCGTTCACCAGCCCCAAGGACGAGCACCTGCAATACCTGGAAACCGATCCGGGCAAGTGCATCGCCAAGGCCTACGACATGGTGCTCAACGGCTGGGAAATGGGCGGCGGCTCGGTGCGGATCTACCGCGAGGACGTGCAGAGCAAGGTGTTCCGCGCGCTCAAGATCGGCGAGGAAGAAGCCCGCGCCAAGTTCGGCTACCTGCTCGACGCGCTGCAGTACGGCGCGCCCCCGCACGGCGGCCTGGCCTTCGGCCTGGACCGCATCGTCACGATGATGGCCGGCGCCGACTCGATCCGCGACGTGATCGCCTTCCCCAAGACCCAGCGCGCCCAGGACCTGCTGACCCAGGCCCCGAGCACGGTCGACGAGAAGCAACTGCGCGAGCTGCACATCCGCCTGCGCTCGGCCGAGCCGAAGACCGCCTGAGTGCCGGGCGGCCTGCGGGCCGCCCGCCGCATGCTGCTCAGGAAGCCCAGCGTGGCGCCGACCCCGGTTGGCGCGCGCAGGGCTTTTTTTCGCCCGCGCAGGGCCGGGGCCCGCGCGTTGTGTGCCCTGCCGCACGCGCGCGGCGCGCGGCGGTGGCCCGCCGGGCCGCGCCACAGGCGGCTTTGCGGCATTTCGGCGTGCGCGTAGGCAGAAACCCGCAGTCGCCCCGATTTGTCCATCCAGTGGACAACCTGCATTGAGGGTGCCCGCACCCGTCCCGATAATGGCTCCATCCCGCGCCGGCCCTCCTGGCCAGAAGCGCGGCGGACAGACCAGAAAGGAGACAGAGGTGCATTTCCGCAAGCTATCCAATTCCCTCGGCGCAGAAGTCGTCGGCTTCAGGATTACCGCCGACTGCGCGCCGGACGATCTCGCCGGGATCCGGCAGGCATTCGCGCAGTACCAGGTGCTGCTGTTCCGCGACCAGGACATCTCGTTCGACACGCACATCGCGTTCAGCCGGAAGTTCGGGCCGCTCGAGCAGCACGACGCGATCCCCGAGTACCGCCACCCGGACCATCCCGAGCTGATCGTCGTCACCAACGAAGGCAAGGAGCGCTCCAAGGTGTTCGGCCAGCAGTGGCATTCGGACCACTCGATGACGCTGCGCCCGAGCATGGCCTCGCTGCTGCACGCGCACGTGATTCCCGAGGTGGGCGGCGACACCATGTTCGCCAACATGTACGAGGCCTACGACACGCTCTCGGACGGCATGAAGCGCCTGCTCGCGCCGATGCGCGCGGTGCACACCGTGATCGCCGCGAAGCACCTGCGCGGGCTCGACGAGAAGACGCTGGCCGCCAAGGCCAGGAACAACCCGCCGGTGGTCCACCCGGTGGTGCGCATCCATCCGGTGACGGGGCGCCCCGCGCTCTACGTCAACGAAATGCTGACCAGCCATTTCGAAGGCATGACGGTGGCCGAGAGCCAGCCGCTGCTGCAGTACCTGTTCGCGCACTCCACGCGGTCCGAGTCCGTCTACCGCCACCAGTGGCGCAAGCACGACGTGCTGATGTGGGACAACCGCTGCACCATGCACCTGGCGCTGATGGACTATGACCACCAGCAGCTGCGCCGCCTGTTCCGCACCACGCTCGAAGGCGATTGCGCGGGCGAGTATCTCGACGCCGCCGCCACCGCCACCGCCTGAACGGGAGACCACCATGCTATTCAGGGAAAACAGGATCAGGGCGGCGCTGGCCGCGGGCAGCGCGCCGATCGGCGCGTTCGTGCAGATGGCCTGCCCGGAGATCGTCGAGGTGGCGGGCAACGCCGGCTACGACTACGTGTGGATCGACGGCGAGCACGGCTCGTTCGGGCTCGAGACCACGGTGCAGATGATCCGCGCGGCCGAAGCCACCGGCATGACGCCGATGGTGCGCGTGCCCAGCCACGACCCGGCCGGCATCGCCAAGGCGCTCGACGCCGGCGCGATGGGCGTGATCGTGCCGCAGGTGGCCACGCGCGCGCAGGCCGAGGCCGTGGTGGCGGCCGCGCGCTACCGCAACGCCGAGTGGCCGCAGGGCCGGCGCGGCGCCTGCCCGCTGATCCGCGCCACCGGCCACCAGACGCTGGACTGGAAGGGCTACGCCAAGTGGGCCAACGACAACGTCATGGTGTGGCTGCTGGTGGAGACCGTGGAAGGGCTGGACAACCTCGGCGAGATCCTCCAGGTGCCCGGCATCGACGCCATCGTGCTGGGCGCGTTCGACCTCGCGGTGTCGATGGGCCATGACGGCGACCGCCACCACCCGGCCGTGGCCGCGCGGCTCGACGGCATGATCGGCATGGTGCGCGAGCACGGCGTGGAAGTGGTGGCGCTGCTGTTCGACGCCGACATCGCGGACATGAAGGCGGCCCGGCGCCACTACGCGGACAGCGGCTGCCGCATCCTCATCGCGGGCAGCGACCGGCGCACCATTTCCAATGCTTTCGGCGCCATCCACGACGCCATCCGAGACGCTGCGCAGGACACTGGCGACGTTGCCGCGCGGGATGCCATCCGCGCTGCCGTCCCGGCCTGACGCCGGCGCAAACGGGAGACAACCATCATGCATTCCATTCCCTCCATCGCGGGGCGCGTGCTCATTGCCGCGGCCCTGGCCTGCGGCGTGGCGCGCGCGCAGCCGCAGCAGCCCTATCCGTCCAAGCCGGTGCGCGTGGTGGCGCCGGCGCCGGCCGGCGGCGGCACCGACTTCCTGGCGCGCCTGATCGGCGTGAAGATCGGCGAGAAATCCGGCCAGCCGTTCGTGGTCGACAACGTCACCGGCGCCAACGGCAACATCGGCGCCGCGCAGGTCGCGCGCGCCACGCCGGACGGCTACACCCTGCTGATGTCCTACGTCGGCACGCAGTCGATCAACCCGAGCCTGTACAAGTCGATGCCCTACGACCCGTCGACCGACCTCGAGCCGATCGCCAAGGTGGCGTCGTATCCGTTCGTGATCGCGGTCAACGTCAGCGTGCCGGTGAATTCGCTCAAGGAGCTGATCGAGTACTCGCGCGCCAATCCGACCAAGCTCAGCTTCGGCACGGCCGGCGTCGGCAGCGGCGGGCATCTCGTGGGCGAGATGTTCAACCGGCGCCACGGCACGCATATCGCGCACGTGCCGTACCGTGGCAGCGCGCCGGTCATCACCGACCTGATGGCCGGGCAACTGCAGGTCATCTTCGACACGCTGAACACCGCCGGGCCGTACATCCGCGCCGGCAAGATCAAGGCGCTCGCCGTGACCAGCGAGACCCGCGTGCCGTCCTTTCCGGAGATTCCCACGGTGGCGGAGCAGGGCTTTCCCGACATGGTGATCAGCGGCTGGTACGGGCTGTTCGCGCCGCGCGCCACGCCCGCGCCAATCGTGGCCACGATCCGCAAGCAGGTCGGCGAGGTGCTGGCCAGCGCCGACTACCGCGACAAGGTCGCGGCGGCCGGCTACGTGCCGGCGCCGCCGCAGGCCGGCGGCCAGTTCCGCGAATTCGTCAACGCCGAGACCCGGCGCTGGGCGGTGCTGGTCAAGGACAGCGGCGCCAGCATGGAGTGAGCGCGGCGCGGCGTCAGTGGCCCGCGGCTTTGATCTCGGCCTGCATGATCGCGACCGCTTCGCGCTGGCGCGGGATCGACATCCGGTCCAGCGGCGCGGTCACGCTCATGGCGGCCTGCCCGAGGCCGCCCGAGGCCTTCATCGGCACGCCCACGGCCAGGATGCCCTTGAGCGAGTAGTTGCCGACCACGGCGTAGCCGCGCTCGCGGCAGTTCTCGACCAGGCGGCGCACGGTGGAGACATGGAGGTTGCCGTAGTTCAGGTAGGCCTCGGTGTTGGCCTTGAGCAGCGCCGTCACCTGGCGCGCGCCCATCGTGGAAAGCAGGGCCACGCCGGCCGCGCCGACGCCCAGCGGCTGACGTCCGCCGACCGGCAGCGACAGGATCTGGATCGGGTAGGTGCCGATCTCGCGATGCAGGCAGAGCAGGTCGTTGTCCTTCTGGCGCACCAGGAACACGGCGTTGCCGGTGCGCTGCGCGATGCGGCGCATCACCGGCTCCATCTGGCGCACGAACGCGCCCCAGCGGTCGTCGGGATTGTCGACGGCGGCCGCCAGCGTGAACGACTTGCCGTCCGCCTCGCGCGCCACGAAGCCTTCGGCCTCGAGGATCTCGAGCAGGCGGTACACGGTGGGGCGCGGGATGCCGGTGAGCGCGGCGAGCTCGGCCGCGCGCAGCGCCGCGGCGTCGCGCAGCGCGCCGAGGATGCGCAGGCCGCGGCGCAGGGCGCCGGGTTCCATCGGCTCGGTGGGGGGCATGTCCGGGGACGTATTCGGGGGCGTGTCCATAGGGTGGACATATTAGTGGGCAACGGCGGCGCTGGCAAAGCGCGCCGCCGCCGGTAGCAGCGCCGGCCCCGCCGCGGGGCCACGGCGATTTCCCTTCGTGAATTTCTGAACAAGGAGCAGGCAATGACCAACCCAAGCGCAGGCGCCCGGCTGCGGGCACTGATCCAGCGCGGCAGCATCGCCGTCGCGCCCGGCTGCTACGACGGCCTCACCGCGCGCCTGGTCGAGCAGGCCGGGTTCGAGGCGGCCTACATGTCCGGCCTGTGCGTGGCCGCCACGCTGGGCGAGCCGGACGTCGGCGCGATCAGCGTGGACGCGATGGTCGAGCGGGCCCGGATCATCGCGCAGTCCACCTCGCTGCCGCTGATCGTCGACGCCGACAGCGGCTACGGCGGCGCCTACAACGTGTTCCGCGCCACGCGCGCGTTCGAGGCGGCCGGCGCGGCGGCGCTCCACCTGGAGGACCAGCCGTTCCCGAAGAAATGCGCGGCGATGCCGGGCAAGACGCTGGTCGGCGCCGCCGAGATGGTGGCGCGCATCCGCGTGGCGCTGGAAGCGCGCACCGACCCCGACTTCATGATCATCGCGCGCACCGATGCGTTCGCGGTCGAAGGCCTCGACGCGGCCATCGCGCGCGCGCAGGTCTACGAGCAGGCTGGCGCCGACGCCACCATCATCATGTCGGTGGCCGCCGAGGCCGACATGGCGCGCATCACCGCGAGCCTGAAGAAGCCGACCATCGTCATGATGGTGGAGAACCTGCGCCCGCTGGTGCCGGCCGCGCGGCTGCAGGCGATCGGCTATCCGCTGGTGGTCTATCCGGTGTCGCTGCTGCAGGGGCAGGTGCACGCGCAGGCCCGCATGCTGGCCGCGCTGCGCGAGGACGGCAGCACCGCCGCGAGCGCGGCCGCGGCGGTCACGCTGGGCGACATCGCCGGCCATCTCGACCTGCCGCGCGCCAGCCGCGTGGATGCGGACTACGCGCGGTACGTGGCGCAGGCCCGCGACGGAGTCGCCGCGCAATGAGCCGCCCGTCGCTGACCGTGGCCGAGAAGATCCTGGCGCGCGCCGCCGGCCTCGGCGCCGTGCGCGCCGGCGACGTGGTGTGGGCGGTGCCCGACCTGATCGTCGCCCACGACCTCAACTACCACCGCCACCGCAAGATGCTGGACGGGCTCGGCTACGCGAACCTGGCCGCGCCCGGGAAGGTCTTCGTCACCATCGACCACACCACCAACTCGGCCGCGCCCGGGCACCTGGAAGCGCACGCCTTCATGCGCGGCGATGCGCGCGCGCAGGGCGTGGGCTGGTTCCTCGACACCGGCCGGCACGGCATCAGCCACAACGCGCCGCTGGACTTCGGCATCGTCAGGCCCGGCATGCTGGTGGTGGCCGCCGACACGCGCGCGCCGGCGCTCGGCTGCGCCGGCGCGCTCGGCGTGGCGCTGGGGCTGAGCGTCACGCTGGCGCTGGCCACCGGCAAGGTGTGGCTGCGCGTGCCCGAGACCATCCGCGTGCGCCTGTCGGGGCCGGTGCGCGCCGGCGTGATGAGCCGCGACGTGGGCCAGTGGGTGGCGGCCGCCATCGGCGCGGAGCGCGGCGACTACCGCTGCATCGAGTTCCACGGCAGCTACGTCGACGCGCTCGGCGAGGACGAGCGCCACACGCTGTGCAACGCGATGGTGGACATCGGCGTCAAGGCCGCGGTGTGCCCGGCCACCGACGCGCACGGCGTGCGCTGGGCCAGCGATTCCGGCGCACGCTTCGCCGAGGACATCGTCTTCGACGTCTCCGGGCTGGACCTGCAGGTGTGCCTGCCGCCCGACCCGCAGCACACCGTGCCGCTGGCGCGGGCGGCCGGCGTGCCGATCACCTCGGCCTTCATCGGCTCGTGCATCGGCGGCAAGATGGAAGACCTGCGCGCGGCGGCGGCGGTGCTGGCCGGGCGGCGCGTGCATGCGGGCGTGCGGCTGACCGTGATCGCCGCGACCCAGGCGATCTACCAGCAGGCCATGCGCGAGGGGCTGCTGGCCATTCTCTCGGCGGCCGGTGCGGAGATCTCCGCCGGCATCTGCGGGCCGTGCTACGGCACCTACGCGCCGCTCGGCGACAACGACGTTTCCATCTGCACCGCCACGCGCAACGACCACGGCCGGCTCGGCAGCGAGCGCGCGCCGGTGTACCTCGCCAACGCCGCGGTGGTGGCGGCATCCGCCGTGATGGGCCGCATCGCGGCGCCGGCCGAACTGACCCGGGAGGCAGCATGACCACGACATCCGGCGGCACGCTGGTGCAGCGCGGCCGCGTATGGCGCTTCGGCGACGACGTGCTCAACGACGGCCAGATCATGGACATCGAGATGACCCGCCAGGTGGTGTACGACCCGGCGCGGCTGGCGCCGCTGGCCATGTGCGGGCTCGACAAGGACTTCGCCGGGCTGGCGCGGCATGGCGATTTCGTGGTGGCCGGGCGCAACTTCGGCAAGGGGCCGATGCACATCCAGGGGCCGCTCGCGCTGGGCGCGCTCGGCGTCTCGGTGCTGGCCGAGTCGATGGCGCGCTCGTTCTTCCGGCTGGCCGTGTCGGTGGGCCTGAAAACGCTGCCGTTCGCCGCCGGCATCACGGCCTTCGCCGGGCAGGGCGACGACATCGAGGTCGATTTCATCAGCGGCGAAGTGCTCAACCACACACGCGGCACGCGCGGCGGCTTCGGCGCCATGTCGCCGGCGCTGGTGGAGATCGTGCGCGCCGGCGGCGAGCAGGCCTGGCTGAAGGCGCAGGCGGGCGCCTGAACGCGCGGGCCGGCGGCGTTCCGGGGGGCGGCGTAGCGCCGCCGCCATCCCGGCTGGTTTCCAATTGTTACATCGCGGAACGAAGGGCCCCGGCCCCCGGTCTTCTTCCTTTAGGCGCGAAGCCGCAGGCCCGTTTCGAAGGCACGCCGGCCGCGCGGGAGGAATCTGCCGTGTCCCTGGATATAGAACTGATCCGCCAGTTTTTGCTGTCCCATGCCGAAACCATCCTGACCTGGCTGGTGGCCGGGCTGGCGATGATGTTGCTGGCGCGTTTCGAGCTGCGGCGCGCGGTGCGCCGCTCGGCCATCGCCATGTCCGAGTCGGTGGCCACCACGGTGGCGGCCTGCGTGCCGGAGATCGCGCATGCCGCGCAGAGCGGCGGCGCGGGCGCGGCACCCCAGCCCGAGCCGGTGGAACTGCAGCGCGCCGAGGCGCTGCGCCGGGTCGCGCTCGATACCGTTGGCACCGTGATGGCGCGCGGGCGCTGGCTGGAAGACCTGGGCAACCTGCGCGTGGCCGACGACGCGCTGCTGCCGGGCGGCCGGGCCGGCGGCGCCGATCCGCTGCTGGTGGTGGCGCCGCAGCCGGTGGTGCAGGCCTACCTGGCGGCGCAGCGCAGTTTCGAGGAGCATGCCGCGCAACTGCGCGACGAGCGCCGCGAGGCCATGCGGCTGGCCGACGCGCTGCAGGCGCTGGCCGACGAGGCCGCCCACGTCGAGCAGGAAACCACCAGCATCGTGATGCGCTTCGAGCAGGCCAACGCGCAGGCCGGGCAGGGCGTGGAGCCCGGCGACTACCACCGCTTCCTGATCCAGAAGTACAACGCGCTGGGCGTGCGCGAGAAGGAGATCGGGCAGGAACGCACGCAGCTGCAGGCGCAGGCGCGGCAGGCCGCCGACCGCCTCGCCGCGCATGCCAACGCGGCCTCGCGCGACTACACGCAGGCGCTCACGCCGCTGATGCAGCAGCTGCGCGCGGCGTGGGGCCACGGCGACTCGCCGGGCGTGTTCGAGACCTGGCTGCGCGAGGCGCCGGCCCAACCATCCGCCGAGCCGCCCGCCGAGCCGCCGTCCCAGTCCAGCGTGCACGCCGCCTGAGTACCGGGCGGGACCGCGCCGAAGCCTTCCGTGAACCACGGCGCCACCGTGTTTTCCCGTGGCGGCCGCGTCCATCTGCGGTAAGCTTGGGGTCGTTGCCCGCCCCCATCCCATGCCCTACAAGATTCCTCAATCCGTGCTGGTCGTGATCCATACGCCGGACCTGCAAGTGCTGTTGCTGGAGCGCGCCGACCGGCCCGGTTACTGGCAGTCCGTCACCGGCAGCCTGGATACGCCCGACGAGCCGCTGGCCATGACCGCCGCGCGCGAGGTGGCCGAGGAAACCGGCCTCGTCGCCGCCGAGCACCGGCTCGAAGACTGGCAGCACACCCTCGACTACGAAATCTACCCGCAGTGGCGCCACCGCTACGCCCCCGGCGTGACGCGCAACACCGAGCACTGGTTCGGCCTGCGCGTGGCGCGCCCGGTGCCGGTGACGCTGGCGCCGCGCGAACACCTGCAATGGCAGTGGCTGCCGTGGCGCGAAGCCGCCGCGCGCTGCTTTTCGAGCAGCAACGCGCAAGCCGTGCTGCAACTGGACTGGCGCGTGCAGGGCCTGCGCGCGCCGCGTGGAGCCGATTCATGAGATTGCGTGTGGTCACCTACAACATCCACAAGGGCGTGACCGGCATCGCGCGCAAGCCGCGCATCCAGAACGTGCGCACCGGCCTGCATACGGTCGATGCCGACATCGTGTTCCTGCAGGAAGTGCAGGACCGCAACGACCGCCTGGTGGCCGCCGAGCTGTTCGACGCCGACCACACCCAGCTCAACTACCTCGCCACCGACGCCTATCCGCACTCGGTGTACGGGCGCAACGCGGTGTACGACCACGGCCACCACGGCAACGCGATCCTGTCGCGCCACCCGATCCTGATGTCGGAGAACCTCGACATCTCCGACCACCGCTTCGAGCAGCGCGGCCTGCTGCACGCGGTGGCGGACATGAACGGCACCGAGGCGCACCTGATCTGCGTGCACTTCGGCCTGTTCGCGCGCAGCCGCGCGCGCCAGGCCGAGGCGCTGGTCAAGCGCGTGCGCGACGTGGTGCCGGCCGAGGCGCCGCTGGTCATCGCCGGCGACTTCAACGACTGGAACCACCGGCTGGACAACCTGATCTGCTCCACGCTGGGCGCCACCGAGGTGTCCCACGCCGGCGGCGCGCGCCTGCACACGTTCCCGAGCCACATGCCGTGGTGGCAGCTCGACCGCATCTATGTGCGCGGCTTCGAGATCGAGCGCGCCAGCGCGCTGACCGGGCGCGACTGGGCGCAGCGCTCCGACCACGTGCCGCTGATGGCGGAGCTGGCCCGCATCGCGGTGCCGGAGCGGCCGCTCGCGCGCACCGACGGCGGCGGCGCCTGACGGCGCGCGAGGCCGCCGTTCGTTTTTTCCCGGGAAGCGCGTTGCCCTGTCGTGGTGCCGCAGGCGGTTCAGGCCGCGGCGGCCAGGCTTATTGCGCCTGGCGAGTCCCGCAGGCCGGGCTGGCCTGCGCGAGCACCAGCGCGGCGATGGCGTCCAGGTCGGCCAGGTCCAGCACCGGCAGCGCGGTGGCCGCCGCCACTGTCCGCGGGTCGTCGGTGGCCACGGCCACCACGCCGGGCAGGCCGGCCCACAGCGGCGGGCGGCCCAGCGCGGGGCGGTAGACCTCCAGCTTGGGGAAGCTGCTGCGCTTGTAGCCTTCCACCAGCACCAGGTCGGTGGCGGCGGGCAGCACGGCGAGCGCGTCGGCCAGTTCGGGCGAGGGTTCGGTTTCCGGGTAGTGGCGCATCAGCGTCAGGTGGCGCGCCCCGACCAGCACCACGTTGGCGCAGCCGGCCTCGCGCATGCGCCAGGAATCCTTGCCGGGCGTGTCGGGGTCGAAGCCGTGGTGGGTATGCTTGACGCCGGCCACGCGCAGGCCGGCGGCAACGAAATGCGGGATCAGCCGGTCCAGCAGCGTGGTCTTGCCGCTGCCGGACGAGCCGGAAATGCCGAAAACCTTCACGATATGGGGGCGCGTGGCGGGATAAAGCGCCGAAGATAGCAGAGAACGGCGCGCGCGGCGCGGCGCGTGCGCGGCGCGGAACATGCGCATGACACCGGCGTGCCTGATAATGTGCCCCATGCCGCCGCTTTCGCCCCCGCATCCGCATCCGCACGCCTGCCCGGTGCCGCCGTCCCGCGCCGGCATCGCCGCGCTGCGCGACGACGCCGATGCCGATGCGGGCGCGCCGCCGCAGGCGCCGCGCCGGGCCGGCCCGCTGCGCTCCGAGTGGCGCCGCGGCAAGCCGCTCGGCGGCAACGCCGTGCGGCTGCTGCGCGGCGGCGCCGAGTTCTTCCCGGCGCTGATCGCCGCCATCGACCGCGCGGTGTTCTCGGTCTCGCTGGAAACCTATATCTACGCCGACGACGAGGTCGGCGCGGCCGTGACCGGCGCGCTGGTGCGCGCGGCCGCGCGCGGCGTGACCGTGCGGCTGGTGGTGGACGGCTTCGGCGCCGGCGACATGCCGGCCGCGCTGGCCGCGCGCCTGCGCGACGGCGGCGTGGCGCTCAAGGTGTTCCGCCCGCTGCGCGGCTTTCGCCTGGCGCGGCGCAACCTGCGCCGGCTGCACCGCAAGCTCGCCGTGATCGACCAGCAGGTCGGTTTCGTCGGCGGCATCAACATCATCGACGACCACAACCACGGCCCGTTCGAGAGCGCCGGCCTGGGCCCGCGCTACGACTTCGCCGTGGAGGTGCGCGGCCCGCTGGTCGGCCAGATCGCGCTGAGCGCGGAGCGCCTGTGGTGGCAGCTCACGCTGCGCGGCGAGATGCGCAGCGTCGGCCTGGCCGGGGTGGCGGCCGAATTCCCGCTCATCACCGACCTGCCGCTGCCGCGCCAGGACGCGGCCGGCGGCATGCGCGCCGCGCTGCTGCTGCGCGACAACCTGCGCAACCGCCGCGCCATCGAGCGCCAGTACCTGCAGGCACTGGGCAGCGCGCGGCGCGAGGTCATCATCGCCAATGCCTATTTCCTGCCCGGCTACAAGATGCGCCGCGCGCTGCTGGCCTGCCGCGAGCGCGGCGTGCGGGTGCGCCTGCTGCTGCAGGGCATGGTCGAGTACCGGCTCCAGCACTACGCCACGCATGCGCTCTACGCCACCCTGCTGGCCGCCGGCGTGGAGATCCACGAATATGCCGACAGCTTCCTGCACGCCAAGGTGGCGGTGGTGGACGATGCCTGGGCCACGGTCGGCTCCAGTAATATGGATCCCTTCAGCCTGCTGCTCGCGCGCGAGGCCAACGTCGCGGTCTACGACGCCGGTTTCTGCGCCGGCCTGCGCCAGGAGCTGGAGCGCGCCATCGCCACGCGCAGCAGCGAGGTCAAGGCCGCCACCCACGCGCGCCGCTCCGCGCTGCGCCGCCTGGGTAGCTGGGCCGCGTACATGGTGCTGCGCATCGGCGTGGTGGTGGCGGGGGTGACGGGGCGCTACTGACGCGGCCGGCCAGCCGCCTGCTGCTCTGCGGTGGCGGCGGCGCAGCGAAGCGCGGGCGCGGCGCGGCGTCGCCATGCCCCGGCTTGTTGCGCCGCACCGAACCCGGCCGCTGCGTTTAGAAACGCCGGTCTAATTAAATGCTTGCCGCCGCGGGGCGCCATCACAATAATCTGAACGACCGTTCTTTTTTGCCTTAGACTGCGTGCATTCGCGTCTGCCGGGCAGCGCCTTTCAGGGCCGCCGGGCAGCGTAAATCAGCATTACGTCAGGGTCATTGCGCGGCCGCGAACAGGAATCGCACCGCCAAGAACGGAGAAAAATCATGCGACACCAGTCTGCCCGTCTCGAATCCGCCGCTTCCGCGTCCCCCGCGCCCATGCGCAAGGGGGAAATGACGCGCGTGGCGATTCTGGATGCCGCGCTGGAACTGTCGTCCCGCGACGGGCTCGAGGGTTTGACCATCGGGCTGCTCGCGGAACGCATGCAGATGAGCAAGAGCGGCGTGTTCGCGCATTTCGGTTCGCGCGAGGACCTGCAGGTGGAAGTGGTGCGCGAGTATCACCGGCGTTTCGAGCAGGAGGTGTTCTACCCCTCGCTGCACGAGCCGCGCGGGCTGCCCCGGCTGCAATCCATGGTGCGGCGCTGGATGGAAAAACGCATCCAGGAAGTGACCACGGGCTGCATCTACATCAGCGGGGCGGTGGAATACGACGACCGCGCGGAAAGCCCGGTGCGTGACGAGCTGGTCAAGAGCGTCACCATCTGGCGCGCCGCGCTCACGCGCGCCATCGACCAGGCCAAGGAAGAGGGGCACCTGCGCGCGGACTGCGATCCGCGCCTGATGCTGTTCGAGATGTACAGCCTTGAGCTAGGCTTGCATCATGACGCCCGCTTCCTGCGCCTGCCCGCCAGCGCCGAGCTTGCGATGGTCGCGCTCAACAAGTTGATCCAGTCTTACCGAACCTGACGCCGCGTGGCGTTCCGTGCCGGGATCGTGCACGGGCGGCGTGGCGGCTTTACAGATACCTCCAAGGAGTCTTTGATGGGCCAGTACACCGCACCGTTGCGCGACATGCAGTTCGTGCTCCATGAATTGCTCGGCGTGGAAGCCGAACTCAAGGCGCTGCCGAAGCACGCCGACGTCGACGCGGAAACCATCAACCAGGTGCTCGAGGAGGCCGGCAAGTTCTGCTCCGAGGTGGTGTTCCCGCTCAACCAGAGCGGCGACCGCGAAGGCTGCACCTACGTCGGCGACGGCGTGGTGACGGCGCCCAAGGGCTTCAGGGAAGCCTACCGCCAGTACGTGGAAGCCGGCTGGCCGGCGCTGGGCTGCGACCCCGAATACGGCGGCCAGGGCCTGCCCATCCTGGTCAACAACGCGCTGTTCGAGATGCTGAACTCGGCCAGCCAGGCGTGGACCATGTACCCCGGCCTGTCGCACGGCGCCTACGAGGCGCTGCACGCGCACGGCACGCCCGAACTGCAGCAGACCTACCTGCCCAAGCTGGTGTCCGGCGAGTGGACCGGCACCATGTGCCTGACCGAGCCGCACTGCGGCACCGACCTCGGCATCCTGCGCAGCAAGGCCGAGCCGCAGGCCGACGGCGCATACCGCATCACCGGCACCAAGATCTTCATCTCGGCCGGCGAGCACGACCTCTCCGACAACATCATCCACCTGGTGCTGGCGCGCCTGCCGGACGCGCCGCAGGGCACCAAGGGCATCTCGCTGTTCGTGGTGCCCAAGTTCATCCCGGACGCGGCCGGCAATCCCGGCGAGCGCAACGGCATCAAGTGCGGCTCGATCGAGCACAAGATGGGCATCCACGGCAACGCCACCTGCGTGATGAACCTGGACGGCGCGCGCGGCTGGATGGTGGGCGAGCCCAACAAGGGCCTCAACGCCATGTTCGTGATGATGAACGCGGCGCGCCTGGGCGTGGGCATGCAGGGCCTGGGCCTGACCGAGGTGGCCTACCAGAACTCGCTGGCCTACGCCAAGGACCGCCTGCAGATGCGCGCGCTGACCGGCCCCAAGGCGCCGGACAAGCCGGCCGACCCGATCATCGTGCACCCCGACGTGCGCCGCATGCTGCTGACGCAGAAGGCCTACGCCGAAGGCGGCCGCGCGTTCAGCTACTGGACCGCGCTGCAGATCGACCGCGAGCTGTCGCACCCGGACGAAGCCGTGCGCAAGGAGGCCGGCGACCTGGTGGCGCTGCTCACGCCGGTGATCAAGGCGTTCCTGACCGACAACGCCTTCACCGCCACCAACGAAGGCATGCAGGTGTTCGGCGGCCACGGCTACATCGCCGAGTGGGGCATGGAGCAGTACGTGCGCGACGCCCGCATCAACATGATCTACGAAGGCACCAACACCATCCAGGCGCTGGACCTGCTGGGCCGCAAGATCCTCGGCGACATGGGCGCCAAGCTCAAGGCCTTCGGCAAGATCGTGCAGGCGTTCGTCGAGCAGGAGGGCACCAGTGAAGCCATGCAGGAGTTCGTCAATCCGCTGGCCGACCTGGGCGACAAGGTGCAGAAGCTGACCATGGAAATCGGCATGAAGGCGATGGCCAACCCCGACGAGGTCGGCGCCGCCGCGGTGCCTTACCTGCGCGTGGTGGGCCACCTGGTGTTCTCGTACTTCTGGGCGCGCATGGCCCGCATCGCGCTGGACAAGGAAGCCGGCGGCGACAAGTTCTACACCAGCAAGCTGGCCACGGCCCGCTTCTACTTCGCCCGGCTGCTGCCGGAGACCGCCGCCGAGATCCGCAAGGCGCGCGCCGGCTCGGCCAGCCTGATGGCGCTGGACGCGGATCTGTTCTGATCTTCGCGGTTGCCATTGCGCGTGCGCTTCCGGCGATGCGGCAGGTTGGCTCCCCTCTCCCATGCAATGGGAGAGGGGCCGGGGGAGAGGGCCGGCGGTTCGACAGGCGACGTCGCCTGAACGAGCGCCCGCCCTCTCCCCCAACCCCTCTCCCGCAAGCGGGAGAGGGGAGCCAGCCGCCAGCATGACCGGACGCACGCGGGCAACCCCCTCTCTTCTCAACGCTCACTTCTCCTAGGAGCGCGCATGTCCAATTTCATCGTCAAGAAGGTCGCCGTGCTGGGTGCCGGCGTCATGGGGGCGCAGATCGCGGCGCATCTCGTCAACGCCCGCGTGCCGGTGGTGCTGTTCGACCTGCCTGCGAAGGAAGGCCCGAAGAACGGCATTTCGCTCAAGGCCGTCGAGAACCTCAGGAAGCTGTCGCCGGCACCGCTCGGCATCAAGGAAGACGCCGCGCTGATCCGGGTCGCCAACTACGAGGACGACATCGGCCTGCTCAAGGAATGCGACCTCGTGATCGAGGCGATCGCTGAGCGCATGGACTGGAAGCACGACCTGTACAAGAAGGTCGCGCCGTATCTCGCGCCGCACGCGATCTTCGCCACCAATACCTCGGGCCTGTCGATCACCGCGCTGTCGGACGGCTTCGACGCGGACCTCAAGTCGCGCTTCTGCGGCGTGCACTTCTTCAACCCGCCGCGCTACATGCATCTGGTCGAGCTGATCCCGACCGCCGCCACGCAGCCGGCCATCCTGGACCGCCTGGAAACGTTCCTGACCTCCACGCTCGGCAAGGGCGTGGTGCGCGCCAGGGACACGCCCAACTTCATCGCCAACCGCGTCGGCATCTTCTCGATCCTGGCGGTGTTCGCCGAGGCCGAGAAGTACGGCATCCCGTTCGACGTGGTGGACGACCTGACCGGCGCCAAGCTGGGCCGCGCCAAGTCCGCCACCTTCCGCACCGCCGACGTGGTGGGCCTGGACACGATGGCCCACGTCATCAAGACCATGCAGGACACGCTGCAGGACGACCCGTTCGCGCCGGTCTACAAGACGCCGGCCGTGCTCAAGGGGCTGGTGGACGCGGGCGCGCTGGGGCAGAAGACCGGCGCCGGCTTCTACAAGAAGGAAGGCAAGGCCATCAAGGTGCTGGACCCGAAGACCGGCCAGTACGTCGACGCCGGCAAGAAGGCCGACGAGATCGTGGTGCGCATGCTGAAGAAGGAGCCGGCCGAGCGCATCAAGCTGCTGCGCGAGTCAACCAACCCGCAGGCGCAGTTCCTGTGGGCGGTGTTCCGCGACGTGTTCCACTACATCGCCGTGTATCTCGAGCAGATCGCCGGCTCGGCCGCCGACATCGACCTGGCGATCCGCTGGGGCTTCGGCTGGAACTCCGGCCCGTTCGAGGACTGGCAGGCGGCCGGCTGGCAGCAGGTGGCCGACTGGGTGAAGGAAGACGTGGATGCGGGCAAGGCGCTGGCGAAGGTCGCGCTGCCGGTATGGGTGTTCTCCGGCCCCGTGGCCGAGGCCCAGGGCGTGCATGGCGCGCAGGGCTCGTGGTCGCCCGCGGCCAGCGCCTTCGTCAAGCGAGCCGAGCTGCCTGTCTATCAGCGCCAGGTGTTCCGCGCCGCCCTGAAGGGCACGGCCGCGGCCGATCCGCGCAAGGCCGGCCGCACCGTGGAGGAGAACGACGCGGTGCGCATCTGGGTGAGCGAAGGCCAGGACGACGTGCTGGTGGTCTCGTTCAAGAGCAAGATGAACACCATCGGGCCGGACGTGATCGCCGGCCTCACGCGCGCGGTCGACCTCGCCGAGGCCGGGTACAAGGGCCTGGTGGTGTGGCAGCCGACCTCGCTGCAACTGGGCGCGCCGGGCGGCCCGTTCTCCGCGGGCGCCAACCTGGAAGCCGCGATGCCGGCCTTCATGATGGGCGGCGCCAAGGGCATCGAGCCCTTCGTCAAGACGTTCCAGGACGGCATGATGCGCGTGAAGTACAGCGCCGTGCCGGTGGTGGCGGCGGCGTCCGGCATCGCGCTGGGCGGCGGCTGCGAGCTGATGCTGCATTCGGCGGCGCGCGTGGCCGCGCTGGAGACCTACGTCGGCCTGGTGGAGGTGGGCGTCGGGCTGGTGCCGTCCGGCGGCGGGCTGAAGGAGGCGGTGCTGGCCGCGGCGCGCGCGGCGCAGGCCGCCGGCAGCACCAACTACCTGCAGTTCGTCACCGGCCGCTTCCAGAGCGCGGCCACGGCCAAGGTCTCGGCCTCGGCGCTGGAGGCGCGCGCGATGGGCTACCTGCAGCCGTCGGACGCCATCGTCTTCAACGTGCACGAGCTGCTGCACGTGGCGCAGAACACCGTGCGCGCGCTGGCCGATGCCGGCTACCGCGCGCCGCTGCCGGCGCTGGTGCCGGTGGCGGGCCGCTCGGGCATCGCCACCATCAAGGCGCAGCTGGCCAACATGCGCGACGGCGGCTTCATCTCCGCGCACGACTTCCTGATCGCCAGCCGCATCGCCGAGGTGGTGTGCGGCGGCGACGTGGAGGCCGGCTCGCTGGTCAGCGAGGAATGGCTGCTGGCGCTGGAGCGCCGCGCCTTTGTCGATCTGCTCGGCACGGGCAAGACCCAGGAACGCATCATGGGCATGCTGCAGACCGGCAAGCCGGTGCGCAACTAAGGCAAGCGAGGAACCGACATCATGAAACAACTGCAAGACGCATACATCGTTGCCGCGACCCGCACGCCGATCGGCAAGGCGCCCAAGGGCGCGTTCAGGAACACCCGGCCGGACGACCTGCTGGCCACCATCCTGCGCGCGGCCGTGGCGCAGGTGCCCGGGCTCGATCCCGCGCTGATCGAGGACGCCATCGTCGGCTGCGCGATTCCCGAGGCCCAGCAGGGCCTGAACGTGGCGCGCATCGGCGCGCTGCTGTCGGGCCTGCCGGTCAGCGTGGGCGGCATCACGGTCAACCGCTTCTGCGCCTCGGGCCTGTCGGCGGTGGCGATGGCGGCCGACCGCATCCGCGTGGGCGAGTCCGACGTGATGATCGCCGCCGGCGTGGAGTCGATGAGCATGGTGCCGATGATGGGCAACTCGCCGTCGATGTCGCCGTCGATCTTCGCGCGCGACGAGAACATCGGCATCGCCTACGGCATGGGCCTGACCGCCGAGAAGGTGGCCAGTCAGTGGCAGGTCAGCCGCGAGGACCAGGATGCGTTCTCGCTGGCCTCGCACCAGAAGGCGATCCGCGCGCAGCAGGCCGGCGAGTTCGCCGACGAGATCACGCCGGTGGAGATCGTGGAGAAATTCCCCGACCTCGCCACCGGGCAGGTCGACGTCAAGACGCGCACCATCGCGCTCGACGAAGGCCCGCGCCCGGAGACCTCGCTCGAAGGCCTGGCCCGGCTGCGCCCGGTGTTCGCCAGCAAGGGCAGCGTCACCGCCGGCAACAGCTCGCAGACCTCGGACGGCGCCGGCGCGCTGATCCTGGTCTCGGAGAAGATCCTCAAGCAGTTCAACCTGGTGCCGCTGGCGCGCTTCGTCTCGTTCGCGGTGCGCGGCGTGCCGCCCGAGATCATGGGCATCGGCCCCAAGGAAGCGATCCCGGCCGCGCTCAAGGCGGCGGGCCTGACCCAGGACCGGATCGACTGGATCGAGCTCAACGAAGCCTTCGCCGCGCAGGCGCTGGCGGTGACGCGCGACCTTGGCCTGGATCCGGCCAAGGTCAACCGCATGGGCGGCGCCATCGCGCTGGGCCACCCGCTCGGCGCCACCGGCGCGATCCGCTCGGCCACCGTGGTGCACGCGCTGCGCCGCCACGACCTGAAGTACGGCATGGTGACGATGTGCGTGGGCACCGGCATGGGCGCGGCGGGGATTTTCGAGCGCGTCTGAACGCGCCGCGGGCGACGTAGTCGAGACGGGCCACGGAACACGGACTCGCGCCGTGCCGCCGTGGCCCGTCTTGCCATTCTCCCGGCCCGTCGTACAACAGCGCCGGGCCGGCCAGCAAGGAGCGGACATTCCATGAGCATTCTCACCACCATCGGGCAGGGCATCCTGACCATCGAGTTCGACCGGCTCGACAAGAAGAACGCCATCACCGCGGCGATGTACCAGGCGATGGCCGACGCGCTGCGCGCGGCCGAGACCGACCCGGCCGTGCGCGTGGTGCTGCTGCGCGGCAAGCCCGAGGTCTTCACCGCCGGCAACGACCTCGACGACTTCATGAAGCGCCCGCCCACCGGCGGCGAGGGCGAGCCGCCGGCGCCGGTGTTCCAGTTCCTGCAGCAGATCAGCCAGGCCGGCAAGCCGCTGGTGGCCGCGGTGAGCGGGCCGGCGGTCGGCGTGGGCACCACCATGCTGCTGCATTGCGACCTGGTCTACGCCTCCGAGACGGCGCGGCTGTCGCTGCCGTTCGCGCAGCTCGGGCTGTGCCCGGAAGCGGCTTCGAGCCTGTTGCTGCCGCGCCTGCTGGGCTACCAGCGCGCCGCGGAAAAGCTGCTGCTGGGCGAAGCCTTCGGCGCGCACGAAGCGCAGCAGATCGGGCTGGTCACGCGCGTGCTGCCGGTGGCCGAGCTGCACGAGTTCGCGCTGCAGCAGGCGCGCAAGCTGGCCGCGCTGCCGGCCTCGTCGCTGCGCGCGACCAAGCGCCTGATGAAGGGCGGCGACATGGCCGCGGTGCAGGCGCGGATGCAGGAGGAAGGCGAGACATTCCGGCGCATGCTGCAGGCGCCGGAGGCGAAGGAGGCCTTCACCGCGTTTTTCGAGAAGCGCCGCCCGGATTTCTCGCGCTTCGACTGAGGCGTCAGAACGAGTAGACCGCGCTCAGGACGGCGGCGCGGCCGTCGCCGTATTCGAGCGCCGACGAGCGCGAGGCGCTGCCCAGCGACTGCCGCACCCGCTCCACGTAGGCCTTGTTGAACAGGTTGTCGACGTTCAGCTGGAACCGGAGGCGCTTGTTCGGCGCATAGCCGAGCATGGCGTTGTGCACCAAATAGCTGCCGAGCGTGCCGTCGCCGGCCGAGGTCACGTTGCGCCTGCCGACGTAGCGCGCGCCGTAGCCGAGCGTCCAGCCGGCCGCAAGCTGGTAGGTGGTCCACAGGCTCAGCGAATGCGCCGGCGTGTTGGCCAGCGCCTTGCCTTCGCGCGCGGGCGCGAGAGGCGACCGGCGCGTCGCGCTGTTCAGGTAGGTGTAGCTGGCCAGCAGGTCCCATTGCGGCGTCAGCTTGCCGGCCGCGCCCAGTTCCACGCCGCGCACGCGCTGCTTGCCCGCCAGCGCGTAGCTGCCGTCGGCCAGCCGTTCGCGCGCATTGTTCTTGTCGACCTGGAACAGCGCGCCGTTGACGCTCAGGCGCCGCGCCAGGAATTCCCATTTGGTGCCGACCTCGAAGGTCCTGTTCTTTTCCGGCGCGAGCGAGGCCGTGTTCTTGTCCACGCCCGAGCCGGTGGTGACGAGATGCTCGGCGGACGGATTGAAGGCGGTGCCATAGGCGGCATAGACGCGGCCGTTGTCCGTGGGCTTGAAGACCACCCCGGCGCGCGTGCTGAGCTGGCGGTCGGCGCTGTCCGCGCGCTCGGTGGGTTTGCCCGCCGGCGTGCTTTGCGAACTGCCGTCCATCCAGTCGTAGCGCATGCCCAGGCTCAGGTCCCAGGCCTTGCCCAGGGCGATGGTGTCGAGCGCGTAGAGCGCCTTCACGTCGAGCCAGGTCCGGTTGTAGCCGCTGTCCTGCCGGTTGGCCGGGCCGCTCCAGAAGCCGGGCGGGTTGCGCAGGTCGTAGCCGCCGGCGGGGTAGTGGCCGGAGAGATTGTAGGAATAGGTGCCGCGCTCGTAGGTCTCGCGCGAGATCTCGAAGCCGCCGACCAGCGTGTGCGCCAGCCCGAAGGTATCGAACCGGCCGGTCAGGTTGGTCTGGTTGATCCACATGGCGGTGGTCGAATCGCGGCCGTAGCCCTGCGGGCCGGCCGGCTTGTAGCGCCCGGGCGGCAGCCCGGTCTGGTCGACGTGCGAGGCCGAGATGACGGTGTCGCGGTGCAGGCGCGAGTAGCGCGTCAGGTTCTGCAGCTTGAGCCTGTCGCTGAACTCGTGTTCGAGCCGGGCGGTGATCGCGTCGGTGGTGATGTCTTCCTTGTCGAGGTTGCGCCAGCCGAAGTAGCCGTGGCGGCCCGCGCCGGCCAGCGGGTGGCCGTTGAGCGCCGGCACGCCGTAGTCGGGCAGGTTGTCGTCGCGCTGGTGGAAGTAGCTCAGGGTCAGCTGCGTGGGCGATCGCAGGCCGAACACGACCGACGGCGCGACGCCCCAGCGGCGCCGGTCGACCGGGCCGCGGCCCGGCACGTCGTTCTCGTGCGCCATCAGGTTCAGGCGCACCGCGGTCGATGCCGCGCCCCACGGCAGCACCTGGTTGGTGTCCAGCGTCAGGCGGCGGAAATTGTCGGTGCCGAGGCCCGCGCCGGCGTGCGTGAAGCTGTCCGCCCCGGGCTGCTTGCTGATCATGTTGATGCTGCCGCCGGTGGTGCCGGCGCCGCCGAACACCGAGTTCGGCCCCTTGATGACCTCGACCGCCTCCAGGTTGAACAGGTCGCTGCGGTTGTTCTGGCCGCTGTCGCGCAGGCCGTCGACCTGCATGTTGGCGTTGGCGCTGAAGCCGCGGATGTTGATGCTGTCGCCCGAGCCGCCGCCGCCCTCGCCGGCGTTGAAGGTGATGCCGGAAACGTTGGACAGCACCTGCCGCAGGCTCAGCGCGTTCTGCTCCTCCATCACCTGCCGCGGCACCACCGAGATGGTCTGGGGCGTGTCCAGCAGCGGCATCGCGTACTTGGCCGAGCCCGAGGCGTCCACCTTGGCGCCCGGCAGGAGCGCTTCGCGCAGCGTGACCGTTTCCAGCTCGACGTGCCGGCCTCGCCGTTCGCGGTCCTCGGCCAGGACCGGCGCGGCGCAGGCCGCCATCGCCAGCACGGTGCAAGCCAGGGGGCGGCGCGGCGGCAGCGCGACGGATTTTATGTAGCTGCTCATTCTTTGCTCCAGAAACACGGTTGATAATCATTCGCATTTAAGGATCGAAAGACAGGCCGGGGACTCGGAAGCAGCCCAATTCACGGAGGGAAATTTCCGATTTTCAATCGGAGAGCGTGCACCTGCCGGGTGGCCGGCCGCGCGCCGGCGGCCCGGGCGGGCCGGGCGGGCCGGGCGGCGGCATGGCGGCGGCGCTGTCGATGGTGCTGGCGGCGTGCCCGCGAGGATTCAGGCGGCCGCCTGGGCGGCAGTCCGGCCGGGGAGGGCGGTCAGATCGCCGGCAGCACGCGCGGCTGCCGGCTGTCGTCGGTCGCCACGTAGGTCAGCGTGGCTTCCGTGACCTTGACGATCTCGTTGCTGTGGCGCATGCGTTGCGCGTAGACCTCCACCGACACCGTGATCGAGGTGCGGCCGGTCTTCTCGATGTCGGCGTAGAAGCTCACCAGGTCGCCGACGAAGACGGGATGCTTGAACAGGAACGAGTTGACCGCCACCGTGGCCACGCGGCCCTGGGCGCGCTCGACCGCGGGGATCGAGCCGGCCAGGTCGACCTGCGCCATGATCCAGCCGCCGAACACGTCGCCGTGCACGTTGGCGTCGGCCGGCATGGGGACGACGCGCAGCGCGGGATATTTGCCGGGCGGCAGGCAGGGGTGGTCGATGGCTTGGGTCATGATGGCTGGGGCAGAAGAGACAGGGTTGGGGCGGCGCCGTGCCGCGGGGCCGGGCGATGCGTGCCGGAGTGCGTTGGCCGCCGTGCGGCGCCGGCATCGCGGCGTGGCCGCGGTCGGGCGGATGCGATGGTGGCGCCGGCCAGCCGGGCCGATCTCTGCCACAATCGCATATTCGCCCGAATTCTAACGTATGCGACGCTATTCCCCGCCGGCCGAGCCGTCCCCCGCCCGGCCCGCTTCCTCCCTGTTCTCCAAGTCCGGCGTGCCACGCAGCGACTGGCAGACCGTGCGCAATCTGCTGCCCTACGTATGGCACTACAAATGGCGCGTGATGCTGGCGCTGGTCTGCCTGGTGGCGGCCAAGGTGGCCAACCTCGGCGTGCCGGTGCTGATGAAGAAGCTGGTGGACAACATGAACGTGCCCGCCGGCAGCGCCGCCGCGCTGCTGGTGGTGCCGGTCGGGCTGATCGTGGCCTACGGCGTGCTGCGGCTGTCCGGCACGCTGTTCACGGAGCTGCGCGAGATCCTGTTCGCCAAGGTCACGCAGAGCGCGGTGCGCGAGATCGCGCTGCAGGTGTTCCGCCACCTGCACGCGCTGTCGCTGCGCTTTCACCTGGAGCGGCAGACCGGCGGCATGAGCCGCGACATCGAGCGCGGCACGCGCGGCATCCAGTCGCTGATCTCGTATTCGCTCTACAGCATCCTGCCGACCCTGGTCGAGATGGGGCTGGTGATGGGCTTCTTCATCCTGCACTACGACATCTGGTTCGCCGCCATCACCGGCTGCGCGCTGGTGAGCTACATCGTCTTCACCATCGTGGTGACGGAGTGGCGCACGCACTTCCGCCGCAGGATGAACGAGCTGGATTCGCGCGCCAACCAGAAGGCGATCGACTCGCTGCTCAACTTCGAGACCGTCAAGTACTTCGGCAACGAGGAATACGAGGCGCGCCGCTACGACGAGAACCTGCTGACCTACCGCTCGGCGGCGATCCGCTCGCAGAACTCGCTGTCCTTCCTCAACTTCGGCCAGCAGGCCATCATCGCCACCGGGCTGATCCTGATCCTGTGGCGCGCCACCGTGGGCGTGGCCGCGGGCAAGCTCACGCTGGGCGACCTGGTGCTGGTCAACACGCTGATGATCCAGCTCTACATCCCGCTGAACTTCCTCGGCGTGATCTACCGCGAGATCAAGCAGGCCACCACCGACATGGACCGCATGTTCGTGCTGCTGGGCACCAACCGCGAGGTGGCCGACGCGCCGGGCGCGCCGGCGCTGCGCGTGCAGGGCGCGGCGGTGCGCTTCGCCCACGTGGGCTTCGGCTACGAGAGCAACCGCGCCATCCTCGACGACGTCGACTTCACCATCGCGGCGGGCACCACCACCGCGGTGGTGGGGCACAGCGGCTCGGGCAAGTCCACGCTGGCGCGGCTGCTGTTCCGCTTCTACGACGTGGGCAGCGGCGCCATCGAGATCGACGGGCAGGACATCCGCGCGGTCACGCAGGACAGCCTGCGCCGCGCCATCGGCATCGTGCCGCAGGACACCGTGCTGTTCAACGACAGCATCTACTACAACATCGCCTACGGCCGGCCCGAGGCCAGCCACGAGGAAGTCATCGCGGCCGCGCGCGCGGCGCAGATCGATACCTTCATCCGCGAGCTGCCGCAGGGCTACGACACGCCCGTGGGCGAGCGCGGCCTCAAGCTCTCGGGCGGCGAGAAGCAGCGCGTGGCGATCGCGCGCACGCTGCTCAAGAACCCGCCCATCCTGGTGTTCGACGAAGCCACCTCGGCGCTCGACTCGCGCACCGAACAGGCCATCCAGGCCGAGCTGATCCGCCTGGCGCAGAACCGCACCACGCTGCTGATCGCGCACCGGCTCTCGACCGTGGTGCACGCCGACCAGATCCTGGTGATGGACCACGGCCGCGTGGTCGAGCGCGGCACCCATGCCGAGCTGATGCGCATGGATGGCCGCTACGCCGAGATGTGGCGCATCCAGGCGCGCAGCGCCGCGCAGAACGCCACGCCGGTGGAAGACGCGACGCTGGCCGTCGAGGCCGGCGACGCCACGCAGGACGCCTGAACATCTGATTGCCTGAAGCGGCGGCGGGGCGGACACGCCCGGCGCGCGCAATTCGCGCGCGCGGATTGCCGACAATCCGGCGCGGCAAACGGCGCCGGCGCATCGGCTTGCGCAAGTCCGGTTCGACAAACCGATGCGGGCCCGCCCAGGCCTGGTGCGCCTTCGCATGGCATGCCGCTTGCAGACGGACTCTCCACGAAAACGATCAACAGGAGAGAGAGTCCATGCCGCAATCCCGTGCCGCCAACCCGATCGAAGTCATTGCCGCCGCCACCGCCGCGCCGGCCGCGTCCGCCGCGCCAACGCTGGGCCGCCGCATGCTGCGGCTCGGCATGGCGCTCGGCACCGCGCTGGTGCTGTCGACGCAATTCGCCGGCCACGCGCATGCCCAGACCAAGGTCCGCTTCCAGCTCGACTGGCGTTTCGAGGGGCCGTCCGCGCTGTTCCTGCTGGGCGAGCAGAAGGGCTACTTCAAGGCCGAGAAGCTCGACGTGTCGATCGACGCCGGCAACGGCTCGGGCAACGTGGTCAACCGCGTGGCCTCCGGCACCTACGACATGGGCTTCGCCGACCTGGCCTCGGTGATGGAGTTCTACGGCAACAACCCGGACGCGCGCAACAAGCCGGTGGCCGTGATGATGGTCTACAACAACACGCCGGCGGCCGTGCTGGCGCTGAAGAAGTCCGGCATCAAGGCGCCGCGCGACCTGGCCGGCAAGAAGCTCGGCGCGCCGGTGTTCGACGCCGGGCGCCGCGCCTTCCCGATCTTCGCCAGGGCCAACGGGCTGCAGGCGGCGAGCTTCAACTGGCAGGCGATGGATCCGGCCCTGCGCGAGACCATGCTCGCGCGCGGCGACCTCGACGCCATCACCGGCTTCTCGTTCACCTCCATCCTCAACCTCAATGCGCGCGGCGTGAAGGACGAGGACATCGTGGTGCTGCCGTATCCGCAGTACGGCGTGAAGCTGTACGGCAACGCGGTGATCGCCTCGGAGGAATTCATCAAGAAGAACCCGGAAGCCGTGAAGGCCTTCCTGCGCGCGTTCGCCAGGTCCGCGCGCGACGTGATCGCCCGGCCCGAGGACGGCGTCAAGGCGGTCAAGGCGCGCGACGGCATCATCGACGAGAAGCTCGAGGTCCGGCGCCTGAAGCTGGCGCTGGACAGCGTGGTCAAGTCGCCCGACGCGCGCGCCGAGGGCTTCGGCCGCGTCAGCAAGCCGCGCCTGTCGCTGATGGCGTCGCAGGTGGCCGACGCGTTCGGCACCAAGGGCCGCATCGATCCCGACGCGCTGTGGACCGATGCCTACCTGCCCTCGGCCGCCGAACTGGACGTGCTGCGATGACGGCCGGACACGCATCGCCGCGCGCGCTGGCGCCGGCCGAACCCGCGGAACCGGCGGAACCGGCGGACAAGCCCTTCGTCGAGTTCAACCGCGTGTGGCTGGCCTATAACGACGAGCTGGCCCGCAAGGGCGAGTTCGCCGTCGAGGACATCTCGCTGCAGGTCGAGCCCGGCGAGTTCATCGCCATCGTCGGGCCTTCGGGCTGCGGCAAGTCCACCTTCATGAAGCTGGCCACCGGCCTGCGGCCGGCCACGCGCGGCGTGGTCAGGATCGCCGGCCGGAAGGTGAGCGGGCCGCTCAACATGGTCGGCATGGCGTTCCAGGCGCCGACGCTGCTGCCGTGGCGCACCACGCTGCAGAACGTGATGCTGCCGCTGGAGATCGTCGAGCCCTACCGCGCCACGCTGCGCGAAAAGCGCGAGGAATACACGGCGCGCGCGCGCGACCTGCTGCGCACGGTGGGGTTGGCCGGCTACGAGGACAAGTATCCGTGGCAGCTTTCCGGCGGCATGCAGCAGCGCGCCTCGATCTGCCGCGCGCTGATCCACGAGCCGCGCATGCTGCTGCTCGACGAGCCGTTCGGCGCGCTCGACGCCTTCACGCGCGAGGAGCTGTGGTGCGTGCTGCGCGACCTGTGGCAGGCGCGGCGCTTCAACGTGATCCTGGTCACGCACGACCTGCGCGAGGCGGTGTTCCTGGCCGACACCGTGTACGTGATGAGCCAGCGCCCCGGGCGCATCCTCACGCGCAAGGAGATCGGCCTGCCGCGCCCGCGCGACCTCGACCTGACCTATACCGAACCCTTCGCCGATCTGGTCCACGCGTTGCGCGAGAAGATCGGCCACGTGAGGCAGCACTGACCATGAGCACCTTCTCTTCCCCGATGAGCGCCGCGCGGCAGCGCTGCGTGCAGCGCGTGGCGCCGTGGCTGCTGCTGGCCGCGGTCCTGGCGCTGTGGCAGGGCGCGTGCCTGGCGTTCGACCTGTCGGACTTCATCCTGCCCAGCCCGCGCGCGATCGTCGCCGCGCTGTTCGAATACTGGGACGTGATCGCCGGGCATGCCTGGCGCACCTTCTGGACCACGATGGTCGGCTTCGCCCTGGCCATCGTGGTGGGCGTGGCGCTGGGGCTGGTGATGGGCTCGTCGAAGCTGGCCTACGCCGCGGGCTATCCGCTGATGACGGCGTTCAACGCGCTGCCCAAGGCCGCCTTCGTGCCGATCCTGGTGGTGTGGTTCGGCCTCGGCGCCGGCCCGGCCATCCTGACCGCGTTCCTGATCTCGTTCTTCCCGATCATGGTCAACATCGCCACCGGCCTGGCCACGCTCGAGCCCGAGCTGGAGGACGTGCTGCGCGTGCTTGGCGCAAAGCGCACCGACGTGCTGCTCAAGATCGGCCTGCCGCGCTCGATGCCGTTCTTCTTCGCCTCGCTCAAGGTGGCCATCACGCTGGCCTTCGTCGGCACCACCGTGTCGGAGATGAACGCCGCCAACGAAGGCATCGGCTACCTGCTGGTGTCGGCCGGCTCGGCCATGAAGATGCCGCTGGCCTTCGCCGGGCTGGTGGTGATCGCCGTGATGGCGATGGTGATGTACGAGTTCTTCGCGGTGGTGGAGCGGCGGATGACGGGGTGGGCCAATCGCGGGTGAGTGATGGGGCGACGCAGTGCCCGACGTGGCCGAGGCAGCAGAGGTCGTTGAGGTAGCTGAGGCCGGGGTCGGACTCGAATTGTAAGTATAAGTATCTGAATTTATTGGAATAAAAAATATTTTCATTCCAGGAGTACTATCAAAAGTACCAACGTTTCCCAAGCCTTACCTCGCGTCTGCCGATGTTGTCTATCGCTGCCTCAAGACTTCCACCGGACCGCTGGGGGTACAGCCCCTCACTTAAATTTTACGATGCTCTGCCGATAGCCTGTGAACACACGAAGGCCGGCAGTTCGTATAGGGACGGGGCACCTACAACTATGTCGAATATCTTCCTGAGTGAGCTTGTCCCAAGAACCGAATCCCATGCTGAGAGCCTGTTTGAAAATTCGCCGCAGATGTGATCTGACGTTCGGATGTGGAAGAAAGAACATCGAGAACGGCAGGCAAGTATGGCGGCCAAGGCAAAGCGATATCCGAGCGACGTGACAGACGTGGAATGGGCTGCGATGGAAGGATTGCTGCCGAAGCCAGCCCAGCGTGGGCGACGCAGGAAGGCCGACCTGCACGAAGTCATCAACGCGCTGCGATACCTGGTGCGCTCGGGCTGCGGCTGGCGAATGCTGCCCAAGGACTTCCCGGCCTGGCAAACGGTGTATTGGTGGTTTCGCCGACTGATGCGCAGGTTCCTGTTTCGCACGCTCCACGATGTTGTACTGATGCTCGACAGGGAGTTGGACGGCCGCCAGCTTTGCCCCAGCGCTGGTGTTGTGGATAGCCAATCGGTGAAGGCGCCAGCGGCGAAAGAGCGCGGCTACGATGCTGCGAAGAAGATCGTCGGGCGCAAGCGGCATATTGCCGTGGATACAAATGGGCGGCTGCTGATGGTGAACCTGACGCCTGCAGGCATTGCCGACAGTACAGGGGTAGTGACGGTACTGGAGGCCTTGAAGAGGCGTTGGCCGGGCCTGAAACATCTGTTTGCTGATGGCGCGTACGATCGTCGCGCGCTGACGGATAAAGCCGCGACGCCCGACTTTGTCGTCGAGGTGGTGCGTCGCCGCGAGGATCAGGTCGGCTTGGCAGTTCTGCCCCGGCGTTGGGTAGTGGAACTTACCTTCGGCTGGATGATTCGCTGGCGTCGCCTGGTCAGGGACTACGAGCGACGTCCCGACGTGTCCGAGGCAATGGTCTATATCGCAATGGGCGGACTTCTGCTACGCAGAGTCGCCCATCCTTGAATTTTCAAACGGGCTCTAAGGATCAGGAAGGTCGTTATCGTCGGGAGCCAAGGCGCCGCTTCTCGGCGGAGTACAAATGCCAGATGGTGCAGACGCAGTTGTCGTCGCCGATGTCATTGGCGTGCTTTGAGCGCGAGCACGACTTGGGCAGATCAGTCCTGCAGGACGGTGAACTCGGCGTCGATGGCTTCGCCTGCTTGGCGCCATGCATTGAAGCGGTCGCGCTGCTGCCGACGCTGCGCCACGTCCAGTTGCACCTCCGCCACGTTGCTGCGTAGTTCGATGTATTCGGAGAAGAAGTGGTCGACGAAGTGCACCCCGTCGATCAACTGCAGCAGTTCCATCCGCTGGATGTTGAAGTTCGCGACCATCATCTCGATCGACTCGCGGAACTTCTCCTCGCGCTTGGCCTGCTCCCAGCTATCCCAGGCCTCCAGGGCTAGGCCCGCGAAGGCCAGCACGCCGTTGATTCCTTTGGCCAGATTGACGGCTCCCCAGGGCTTGAATTTCAGCATCTTGCCCAAGTCTACTCCGACCGTTTTTGCAATGGCGACGATGCCATCCCGTGTCGCCAGCACCGTGGAGTTATTGATCAGGTTGCTCTTGAGCATGTAGTCCAGGCCCTGCTTACCGAGCACTTTGACCGCACCATTGAAGTGGTTGATTTCTGTGTTGAAACCGATTTTCATCTTGCTGACTTCCAGGGTGACCGCCTGCAGTTGGCGCTCGAACTCGTTCTGCAGACGCGTCGTCAGCACGATGCCGTTGTTGCCCACTTCGCGCTCGAAGAATTCGGTGAAGGTGGCCAGGCTCGCCCCCTTTGCCTGCAGGATCAAGTCCGTGAAGTAGTCGGAGACGAACTCGCGAAGGCTTACGCGCACCGCCGAGATCTTGCCCTCGGTCGAAGCGAGCTGCCGGGCCAGCCTGGTGTTCATCGCTTCGAGCTTGTCCACCTCACGGCCGATCTTCTCGTCGTTGGCGACCGCCACTGGCAGCTGTTTGGTCAGGACGTCGCGGATGACGCTCGCTTTTGTGGCCTCGGCAATGGCTGTGGCGCCGCCGTTGGCCTTGACTTTCTCTGACGTGGCCGCCTGCAACGTGGCGATGTGGGAGAGCGTCTTGAACTTGTCCAGGTTTGACAGCCAGTACTCAGTGCCCATGTCGAACGGGTTTGCCGCCACGGCGACGATCGCCAGAGCGGCCGTCTCGACGGCGTCCAGGCAGATCAGGTTGCGCAGGCGGTCGCTGACGTTGTCGCGCTTGACCGCCAGGCTTTCCCGGTACTCCCGCTCGTCTTCCACGTCGGCGACTTCGTCGAAGCGGCTCAGCACGAACACCGTGCGCGGCAGGAGGTCCAGCGTGCGGAACAGCCACATCAGGTCTTCCTTGTGGCTTTCCTTAATGGGGTTGGTCGAGTTCATTACGTACAGCACTAGGTGGGCTTCGCTCACGTACTTCTTGGTGATGTCCTTGTACTTCTCCACGAGGTGGGTTTGCGCATTGTATTGTTCCTTGAAGCCGAACAGCCCGGGGGTGTCGATCAGTACGAAATCGGAGCCCACGTCGTACACCTTCACTTCGTTGGACGATTCCTTGTGGCTGATCTTCATGGTGGACTTGTCCAGTTGCTCCATCCAGGCCGCAGCGATAGAGGTCTTGCCCTCCGAGAAGCCGCCAACTAGTGCAATCCTGAGTTTTTCTTCGGCTACGTCCTGGATGGCCGTTTGCAGCTTGGCCTTTAGGTTCGGATCGATCTGCACGCCGACGCTTTCGCCTTGTTGCAGGAAGCCCTGAAGCTTCTCCAAGATGTCCACGGCGCGGGATTGTTGCGCCTTGAAGGTGTCTAGGGTCTTTTCCATTTACTGTGCACCTACGGCTTCGATGGTTTTGGATAGTTTCTTTAGCTCCGCCACGGACTTGAGCAGCGTCGCACTGATTTCGTCAACCTGGCGGACAGGCTCGTTCAGCGCTTCCTTAATGATCTCGACGTTTTCCTCCAGTTCGCGGAAGGCGGCGGTCAGGCTTCCGCGCAGCGAGTCGCGCATCTTGTCTGCGATGGTCTCCAGGTTCTGGTCGGCCGACTTGCGCTGTTGGGACATTTTGTAGCTGGAGCTGAAGAAGCCGACGAGGGCCTTGCCGAGGCTGACCAGCAGCGTGATGGCGCCGATCGTCAGCGCGACCCACCCGGCCGGGTTCCAGATCATCAGCACTCCGCCGACCAGCGAGCCAAGCAGGTTGGATATCTTGAGGCCGTTGTCAATGCTGATCTTCAGCTCGAACGAGCTGTCCAACTGGCCCATGCCGATCTTGCCGTAGGTCTCGACCAACTCGCTGGCGTATTGCTGGAACTGCTCGACGACCTCTGCGATCTCCGCCTTGAAGGTCTTCAGTTCGGCCTCCATCAGCCCGGGCAGGCGCTGTTCTAGGCTGGCCTGCTCGATCCTGATGCAGGATTCGAGCGCGTTCTTGAAGATATCGTTGCCGATGTCGGACTCGATGCGCGCGTAAATGCGCCTGCGCACGGCGTTCTTGAAACCGGTGATCGTCCGTTCACCTTCTGTTTCCAGGCGTGTCTTAAGCGTTCGGAGCGCGATGGTCAGTTGCTCGCGGGAGCCATTTGCGTCCTGCTTTAGCTGCTGTCCCAGCGGCTTGAACGAATCACGCTGGATCCTGGCGACCTCATCCGCCGCCGTCTTGACCACTTGGTTGGCCTTGTTGAAATTGGAGCGTCTGATCTTGGTCTTATAGTCGTGCACCAGGTTGCCGGCCAGAAGCTCGCGAAACTGCTCCATGTTCGAGCGCTGCAGCAGTTCTTGGGGCTTGAGCCTAGCGAGGAACTTGTCCTTGCTCTTGGCATTCTGTGAGCCGGGCACCAGGCAGTCGGCAACGGCTAGGAACGCGGGCTGGGCACTCAGCGGGATGACGCGCTGGTAGTGCTCGCCGAGCTGCTCGCGCATTTTTTCGTCGAGGTCCTGCAGGCTCTCGAGTTCGTCCTGGCTGGCGAGCCCGCCCTTCTCTAGCTGCATGGGGTTGGTGATGCGCTTGTTGAAGAGGGTCCAGACCTCGGTCTGCGTGCCAAGGTGTTCCTTGATCTTCTCCAACGTGCCCTTGGTATGCTCGTCGCCTTTCTGCGGAGCCGCAGCTTTGCCCGTCACATAGAACACGGCATGGGCCTTCTGCACTGCCGAGCGGATGCCGTCCATGACCATGGCTTCCTTGCCTTCGATGCCGGGAACGTCGAGCAAGGTGAATTTGTGGCCACCAGCTTCGAATGCATAGCCTCGGGTCTCGAGCGTATAGTCGGAGCGCCCGTTACCGATGATTACGCCGTCGGCCAGCGATTCCAGCTTGTGCTGGTCGCGCTCCACGCGTTCGAGTTCCCGTTCGGCAGCTTGCTTTGTATCCAGCGTCTCGCGCTGCTGCCGCGCGACGTCCTCGACGGCGCCGTTCCTCTCGGCGAGCAGGGCCCTCAGGCTGGCTTCTGCACCGGTAAAGGTCTGTTCTTCAGGCAACTGGCGCAGCCGGTTCAGGAATTTCTGCCAGAGTGTCGCCGTTCTCTTTTTCTCGACCACCAGTGCATGCAGGCGGTGGATCTCGTCGCGGCAGGCCTGCTCCTGCTCATCATAGTACGACACGAGTCCGTCAAGGCGCGCCTGCAACTCGGTAAGCAGTGCGTCGCCCTGCCGGATTCGTTGGCGCAGGGCCTCGAGATTCTCCTCGCTGACGCAAAGTTCTTCCCGCAGTGTCCGGAAGGCCTGCTGAGCCTTAGCCTTGCTCTGTTCCCCCAGCATGATGCGCAGCGTCTCGATGATGGTCGACTTGCCGGCATTGGTTTCGCCGTAGAAGGCGATGGTGAAGGTGTCCCATTCGGCATGGCGCTCGAGCCCGGCGATATTGCCTTCGATGTCTCGCTGGAACTTCTCGAGGATGGCGCGGGTATTCTTCTTGGCCTCCAATACCTGCTGGTCCTCCGATGCGCTGCCAAGCCTTCGCAAAATACTCTCTACTTCGCGCGAGACGTTCAGGTAGATGTCTCGCGGGGATTCCGGGCTTATACTCATCCGTCGTTCTTGTCGTTTCAAGAGAGAAATCGCCGCCAGCTGGCGGCAACTCATTCATGCGCGCGAGCGCGGCATGCAGCGCTCGCGCGGCCCCCGATTTTGCGGGATGGCCCCTGGAACGGCCGCCCTCCTAAAGCGGGGTGAAGTCGTGCGGCATGGCTGCCGTTAACTAGCTGGGGTTATGCGCGAGCCGCGGGCGCGTCGGGCAAAAAGAAAGGTTTTTCGCTGATCTGTGTGACCGCTTAGAAACAAGAAGAGCCAACTTCCGCTATTGTAAGTGGGAGACTGTGTCCAGCGTCTCAGGGGGTCGCTCTAGCCGCTGGACAATGCGGATTCGTAGCTGAGTGCGCATCATGCGCATCAATGAGGATCCAGCCGCTATCAGGTCATGTTGCGCTTACCGCCAGCAACGGGATGATCTTCGCCCTAGCCTTGAGTTGATCCAGATAGTCTGCCCACTTCTGCATCATCACTCGCGGGTCCTTAATGAATTTAGTGCGGTTATATGCCGCGCCGAGTGCATCGGGAACTGAGTGCGCGAGCTGGTGCTCGATCACCTCGGGCTTTTGCTCCAATTCTTCATGAAGAATGGTGTGCGCCATCACACGGAAGCCATGGCTGGTAATCTCCGTGTGCGTGTCGTAGCCAAGCCGGCGCAACGCAGCGTTGATCGCAGCATTGCTCATAGGGCGCTGCCTGGAGCGAGCCCCCCGGAAACACATACCGCTCGTTACCGGTCACCGCTTGCAGTTCTTTGAGGATTTGAATGACCTGCGTGGCGAGCGGAACGAGGTGTTCCGTTTTGGTTTTTGTAACCAGATAGCGCCACTCCCCTTTTTCAAGGTCGAATTGAGCCCATTCCGCCTTGCGCAATTCCCCGGCCGGACGAATACTAGCGGTGCCAGCTTGAGGGCGCATAGAACCGTGAAGGTGCCGCTGAAGCCATCGAAGGCCGAAGCATTTCACCAACCTTTGCCGGATCGGTGATCGACGCAAAGTGCGTGGCTTTCGCTGGTGGGATCGCCTTGACCAGAGCCGCGGCGGGGTTGCTGATGCAGAGCCCTTCCTTGACGCCGTAGAGAAACACCCGGCGGAATTTCGCTGCACACGCGGTGCTCGGTGAAACGCGCTCCTCGGCCATCATCCGTTTCAGCACCGCCAGGATTTCTGGGGCCTCGATTTCGGTAATCGGGCGCTTTCCCAGCCAGGGATAGACATCGTTCTTGAGGCGCTAGAGTGTTTTTTCGCATTGTTTGGGAGTCACGGTGCTTCCGTGCTCCTTGATCCATGCGTTTGCAACCACCTCGAACGAGTTTTCCGCTGCCAAGCGGGCAGTGTGCTTGTCGCTTTTCTTGAGTTCCCCGGGGTCAAATCCTACTGCCAGTTTCTCGCGTGCCTCCGCGCGCCGCTGTCGGGCTGAAGCCAGACTCACTTCGGGGTAGACGCCCAGGGCCAATGTCTTTTGCTTGCCGAGGTAGCGGTAGGCGAGCCGCCAATATTTTCCGCCGCTCGGCTGTACTAACAGAAACATGCCGTCGCCGTCAGTTATCTTGTACTGCTTGTCCAGGGGCTTGGCATTGCGGACGGCCAGGTCGGTGAGGCTCTTGGGGCGATTGATACCAACAGGGAGGAGTAGGTACTAACGAATATACCATCAGCTTTTTCGGATCCAGTTGGACATCGTCGGATGCCCAAAAAGAAAGAATCCAGCAAAATCAGGGGCTAATGCGGGGTTCTTGGACGGCTATGGAGGTTGTTGGACGTGCTGTTGGTGCCCGGGGTCTGTTCCCCTCTCCCTTTCGGCTTCGCTGGATGGCGCGGAGATCTAGTCGGCGTAATCCAGCGGCAGCGCGGTGGTGTACTTGATCTGCTCCATCGCGAAGCTGGAGCTGACGTCGGCCAGCTCCGCGCCCTGGATCAGCTTCTTGTAGACGCGGTCGTAGGCGGCGATGTCCGGCACCACCACGCGCAGCAGGTAGTCGGTGTCTCCCGCCATGCGGTAGAACTCGGTGACTTCGGGGATCGAGGCGACCAGCTCGTGAAAGGTCTTGAGCCACCTGGCGCTGTGCTGGTTGGTGCGGACCGAGACGAACACGGTCACGCCCACGTTGAGCAGGGCCGGGTCGAGCAGCGCCACGCGCTTGCGGATCACGCCGCTTTCCTCCAGCTTCTGCACGCGCCGCCAGCACGGCGTGGAGGTCAGGCCGACGCGCTCGCCGAGTTCGGCCACCGGCACGGTGGCGTCTTCCTGCAGGGCGGCGAGTATCTGGCGGTCGTAGCGGTCCATGTTCGGGCGGTGTTTTCCTGGCATGCAGCGTGACAGGTGCCCGGCCGCGCCGGCCCGGAATCAGGCCGCGTCGACCAGCAGGTTCACACCGCTGCCGATGTGTTCCTGGTCCACCCCGTAGATGTGCAGCGACACGGCTACTTCGGTGCCGTCGTTGCCGAGCGCGTGGATGTGGCGCAGGCCGGCCGGCACGCTGAAGGTGTCGCCCGCCGCGCGCGGCATTTCGCCGCACAGCCGCGCGCGCCGCGCCTGCGCGTCCCAGCGGTAGTGGCGCTCGTGCAGCGTGCCTTGCAGCACGCGGTAGGCGCACCAGGTCTGGTGGCCGTGCACCGGGCTGTGCTGGCCGGGTCGCCACACCAGCAGCATGGCCGCGTAGCGCGCCAGCGGGTCGGCGTGGACCAGGTGGCGCACATAGCCGTGCGGCGAGCCGGCGCGCAGCGGTTCGGGCAGCAGCGCCAGCAGCGCGGCGGCATCCGGCAGGCTGTCCTCGATGCCCTGCGCCACCAGGCGCGCGCTGGCCGCGAATGCCGAGGACATGCCCGCGGACAGCGGAGCGAACAGGCCGGGATGCGGGGTCTGGCGGTGGGCGGCATCGGCCGCGCCGGCTTGCTGGGTGGCCATGTCGGGCTCCTTGTTGGTCTGCGACCATCATAGCGCCGGGCCTTTAGCAAACACGTGCGTCTTGTCGTGCAAATCTGCCTGGAAGTGTAATCTCATTCCACCAAAAGGCAAGAAGGTGGAATTTCATTCCCGCGGCTGCGCCGGACGCGGGCAGCCGGTGGATAATGCCGCCTCATGGAAATCAAATGGCTTGAAGACTTCGTCAGCCTGGCCGAGACGCACAGCTTCTCGCGCTCGGCCGAGCAGCGCCACGTGACGCAGCCCGCGTTCTCGCGCCGGATCCAGTCGCTGGAGTCCTGGGTGGGCACGGAGCTGATCGACCGCTCCAGCTATCCGACCAGCCTGACGCCGGCCGGCAAGGTGTTCTACGAGCAGGCGCTGGCGATGCTGGCGCAGGTCAGCGAGACGCGCGCGCTGATGCGCGGCCAGCGCTCGGCCAACGGCCACGTGCTGGAATTCGCGGTGCCGCACACGCTGTCGCTGACCTTCTTCCCGGAATGGCTCAAGGCGGTGGAGCGCGAGATCGGCACGCTGCCGTGCCGGCTGCGCGCGCTCAACGTGCACGACGCGGTGCTGGCGCTGGTCGACGGCGGCTGCGACCTGGTGATGGTCTACCACCACGCGCGCCAGGCCATCCAGCTCGACCCGGCGCACTACGACATGCTGGTGCTTGGCATCGAGCGGCTGTCGCCGTACAGCGTGCCCGACGCCGCCGGCAAGCCGCTGTACCGGCTGCCCGGCACCGACAAGAAGCCGGTGCCGTTCCTCAGCTACACGCCGAACGCGTTCCTCGGGCGCATGGTGGACATGCTGCTGGGCGAGACCGCGGACAAGCTCAAGCTCGACAAATGCTACGAGACGGACATGGCCGAGGCGCTCAAGGTGATGGCGCTGGCCGGGCACGGCATGGCCTTCCTGCCCGAGAGCGCGGTGCGCGACGAGATCGCCCACCACCGGCTGGTGCGGGCGGAGCCGGCGCGCGGGCTGCCGCTGTCGATCGACATGGAGATCCGCCTGTACCGCGAGAAGCCGGGCGAGCAGGCCGGCGAGCGCCGCAGCGCGCAGTTGCGCAACAAGCGCCGGCTGGTGGACCGCGTCTGGAACGCGGTGGCCGCGCGCAGCCTGCCCGCGCCGGGCGCGTGGCAGGCCGGCGCGCCCGCCGGCGCCACGGGAGGCGCCCCCGCGTAGGCGCGCGGCGCCGCGGGCAACGTTATGCGCGGCTTGCATAACATGCGCGGCGGGATGACCAAACGGCATTGGCTTCGGCGGGGCCGCCTCCTCTAAGCTGGCGGCACCTTCACACCGAGACCCAACGATGTCTTCCGCCGTACCCTCATCCGTCCTCTCCAACGCCGCCGCTTCATCCCACACGCTGCCTTCCTACCTCAACCCCGAGGCCCTCGGCCCCTGGGGCACCTACCTGCAGCAGGTCGACCGCGTCACGCCCTACCTGGGCTCGCTGGCCCGCTGGGTCGAGACGCTCAAGCGCCCCAAGCGCGCGCTGATCGTGGACGTGCCCATCGAGATGGACAACGGCACCATCGCCCACTTCGAAGGCTACCGCGTGCAGCACAACCTGTCGCGCGGCCCGGGCAAGGGCGGCGTGCGCTTCCACCAGGACGTGACGCTGTCCGAGGTGATGGCGCTGTCGGCCTGGATGTCGGTCAAGAACGCGGCGGTCAACGTGCCCTACGGCGGCGCCAAGGGCGGCATCCGCGTCGATCCGCGCACCCTCTCGCACGGCGAGCTGGAGCGCATCACGCGCCGCTACACCAGCGAGATCAACATCATCATCGGGCCCAACAAGGACATCCCGGCGCCCGACGTCAACACCAACGCGCAGGTGATGGCGTGGATGATGGACACCTATTCGATGAACTCGGGCAGCACCGCCACCGGCGTGGTGACGGGCAAGCCGATCTCGCTGGGCGGCTCGCTGGGCCGCCACGAGGCCACCGGCCGCGGCGTGTTCGTGGTCGGCTCCGAGGCGGCGCGCAACCTGGGGCTGGAGATCCGCGGCGCCCGCGTGGCGGTGCAGGGCTTCGGCAACGTCGGCGCGGTAGCGGCCAAGCTGTTCCACGAGGCCGGCGCCCGCGTGGTGGCGGTGCAGGACCACCGCACCTCGCTGTACAATCCGGCCGGCCTGGACGTGCCCGCCATGATGGAATATGCGTCGCACAGCGGCACCATCGACGGCTTCCAGGGCGAGACCATCTCCAGCGGGCAGTTCTGGCAGGTCGACTGCGACATCCTGATCCCGGCCGCGCTGGAAGGCCAGATCACCGCGCAGAACGCGCCCCAAATCAAGGCACGGATGGTCATTGAAGGTGCGAACGGCCCGACCACGCCCGAAGCCGACGACATCCTGCGCGAGCGCAACATCCTGGTGGCACCGGATGTGATCGCCAACGCCGGCGGCGTCACGGTTTCGTACTTCGAATGGGTGCAGGATTTCTCCAGCTTCTTCTGGACCGAGGAGGAGATCAACCAGCGCCTGGTACGAATCATGCAAGAGGCTTTCCGTGCGATCTGGCAGATCGCTCAGGAAAACAAGGTTACCTTGCGCACGGCCGCGTTCATCGTGGCCTGCACGCGGATCCTGCAGGCGCGCGAAATGCGCGGCCTTTACCCCTGATGGTCGGGGCGGCTTGCTGCCGCGGCGTCGCCGGAGGGTGATGCTGCATTGCAGCAATCCAGTCGGGTGTCGGTAACGCGGCTGCCGGATGTTCCGGCAGCCGCGTTGTCGTATGGTGTTGCCAGCCGCGCTGACGGGAGCGGCGGCGGCCATGCGGCATGTGACCGTCCGATGACGGCCGCGCGGAAGCCGGTCCGCGGCGCTTTCCGGCGTTCCCCGGTGTTGCCGGGAGGAAACGGCCGGCCGGCAACGGGTCCGTATCCGGGCCGCAACAGGGTGCGATCTCCCCGCAAACCATGCCCATATTGGCTTTGCTAGGGGAAAAACCCGTTGTCTTGAGTGCATGCCTGCGCAATACTATTTCGTCGGCGGGTGGTTTTTTGTTAGAGTCCCGCCTTTCTTCTCTTCATGGTCAAGGAGATGTTATGAATGTTGCCAAGTTGGCTTCCCTGATGATTGCAGCCGGCGTGCTGTGCGGTACCGCGCAAGCCGCCGAGCAACTGACGGGCACGCTGCAGAAGATCAAAGACACCGGTGTGATTACGCTTGGCGTGCGCGAATCGTCGATTCCGTTCAACTACAACCTGGGCGGCGTGCGCCAGGTCGGCTATTCCTACGACATCAACGTCAAGATCGTGGAAGCCATCAAGGACCAACTGAAGCTGCCGAACCTGCAGGTCAAGGAAATCCCGATCACCTCGCAGAACCGCATCACGCTGCTGCAGAACGGCACCATCGACATCGAGTGCGGCTCGACCACCAACAACCTCGAACGCCAGAAGCAGGCATCGTTTACCACCAGCATCTTCATCATCGGCACCCGCATCATGGTGAAGAAGGACGGCGGCATCAAGGACTGGGCCGACCTCAAGGGCAAGAACGTCGTGACCACCGCCGGCACCACGTCCGAGCGCCTGCTGCGCAAGATGAACGATGACCAGAAGCTGGGCATGAACATCATCAGCACCAAGGACCACGGCCAGTCGTTCCTGACGCTGGAATCGGGCCGCGCGGTCGCGTTCATGATGGACGACGCGCTGCTGTACGGCGAGCGCGCCAAGGCCAAGAACCCGGCCGACTGGATCGTGGTGGCCAAGCCGCAATCGCGCGAGTCCTACGGCTGCATGATCCGCAAGGATGACGCACCGTTCAAGAAGCTGTCGGACACCGTCATCACCGGCATGATGAAGGACGGCTCGATCAACACGCTGTACACCAAGTGGTTCCAGCAGCCGGTGCCGCCCAAGGGCCTGAACCTGGACTTCCCGCTGTCCGAAGACATGAAGGCGTTGTTCAAGACGCCGAATGACAAGGCGCTCGACTGATCCTGGGATTCCGGTTGTGCGAAACGGAAGGCATGTCCTTCCGTTTCTTTTTGAGGACTCATCATGAATTACAGCTGGCATTGGGGTGTATTCCTCGAGCAGGCCGCCCAGAACGAGACCTACCTTGACTGGATGATTTCCGGGCTCAAGGTCACGCTGGCGCTCGGGCTCTCGTCATGGATCATCGCCCTGGTCATCGGCTCGGTGCTCGGCGTGCTGCGCACGGTGCCCAACAAGTGGCTGTCCGGCCTTGCCGCGACCTACGTCGAGATCTTCCGCAATATTCCGCTGCTGGTGCAGCTGTTCATCTGGTACTTCGTCATGCCCGAGCTGCTGCCCGGCGGCGAGATGTTCAAGCAGATGAACCCGTTCGCGCAGCAGTTCCTGGCAGCCATGTTCTGCCTGGGCACGTTCACCGCGGCCCGGGTCTGCGAGCAGGTGCGCTCGGGCATCAACTCGCTGCCGCGCGGCCAGCGCAACGCCGGCCTGGCGATGGGCTTCACGCTGGCGCAGACCTACCGCTTCGTGCTGCTGCCGATGTCGTTCCGCGTCATCGTGCCGCCGCTGACCTCCGAGTTCCTGAACATCTTCAAGAACTCCGCGGTGGCGTCCACGATCGGCCTGCTGGAACTGGCGGCGCAGGGCCGGCAGCTGGTGGACTACACGGCGCGACCGTACGAGTCCTTCATCGCCGTGACCATCATGTACGCGCTGATCAATCTCGTCGTGATGCTGCTCATGCGCTGGGTGGAACAGCGCACCCGCGTGCCCGGCTTCATCGGTGGCAAGTAAGAGGACCCGTCATGGCATATTCATTCGATTTCAGCTCGATCAACGCGACCACGCTGGAAGTGCTGGGCGAGGGCATGATGGTCTCGCTCAAGATCACCGTCACCGCGGTGGTGGTGGGCATCGTCTGGGGCACCATCCTGGCGATGATGCGCCTGTCCTCGGTCAAGCCGCTGAACTGGTTCGCGCAGGGCTACGTGACCATCTTCCGCTCCATCCCGCTGGTGATGGTGCTGCTGTGGTTCTTCCTGATCATCCCGCAGGTGCTGCAGAAGACGTTCAACCTGTCGCAGGCGTCGGACCTGCGCATGACCTCGGCGCTGATCGCGTTCGCGCTGTTCGAGGCGGCGTACTACTCCGAGATCATCCGCGCCGGCATCCAGAGCGTGTCGCGCGGGCAGATGTTCGCCGCGCAGGCGATGGGCATGACCTACGGCCAGTCCATGCGGCTGGTGATCCTGCCGCAGGCGTTCCGCAACATGGTGCCGCTGCTGCTGACCCAGGGCATCATCCTGTTCCAGGATACGTCGCTGGTCTACGTCAGCGCGCTGGCCGACTTCTTCGGCCAGGCCTACGGCATCGGCGAGCGTGACGGCCGCATCGTGGAGATGCTGCTGTTCGCCGGGCTGGTGTACTTCATAATCTGTTTTTCCGCATCTCTGCTGGTCAAGCGTTACCAGAAAAAGGTGGCCGTATGATTGAAATCAACAACGTCTCCAAGTGGTATGGCGCCTTCCAGGTGCTGACCGATTGCACCACCAAGGTCGCCAAGGGCGAGGTGGTGGTGGTGTGCGGTCCGTCGGGCTCCGGCAAGTCGACCCTGATCAAGACCGTCAACGCGCTGGAACCGTTCCAGAAGGGCGACATCCTGGTCGACGGCACCTCGGTCGGCTCGCCCAAGACCAACCTGCCCAAGCTGCGCTCGCGCGTGGGCATGGTGTTCCAGAACTTCGAGCTGTTCCCGCACCTGTCGATCACCGAGAACCTGACCATCGCCCAGGTGAAGGTGCTCGGCCGCTCGAAGGAGGAAGCCACCGCCAAGGGCCTGAAGTACCTCGAGCGGGTCGGCCTGAAGAGCCAGGCGGCCAAGTTCCCGGGCCAGTTGTCGGGCGGCCAGCAGCAGCGCGTGGCGATCGCCCGCGCGCTGTCGATGGACCCGATCTGCATGCTGTTCGACGAGCCCACTTCGGCGCTGGACCCGGAAATGGTCAACGAAGTGCTGGACGTGATGGTGCAGCTCGCGCAGGAAGGCATGACCATGATGTGCGTGACCCACGAAATGGGCTTCGCGCGCAAGGTCGCCAACCGCGTGATCTTCATGGATGCGGGCAAGATCGTCGAGGACTGCCCCAAGGAAGAGTTCTTCGGCAACATCGACGCGCGCTCGGAGCGCGCCAAGCAGTTCCTGTCGAAGATCCTGCATCATTGAGATTGGATGGCCGCCCGAGGCGGCAAGCCATGAAAAGGGACGCCGAGGCGTCCCTTTTCTTATCCGCCGGCAAAGACGGTCGGTTGCCGCATGTTGTCTCCCCCCGGACGATTGACGAAGCCCGCGAACGGGCCCACACCGCCAGAGCTGGCCCAAGCAAGGTGTCCTCCCTCTCCCCTCACGGGGAGAGGGCCGGGGAGAGGGGCGGTTTGACCAGGAGTCACAAGAAGCGGGGCCAACGGTGTTGTCCGGCATGATGACCGCGGACGAAGCCGCCGGTTTTTTCCAGCGCGCCAGCATTCGCCAGCCCCCGCCCTCTCCCCCAACCCCTCTCCCACTGCGCGGGAGAGGGGAGCAAACCGGCACCTCAGGTGCAGGCGCTGTTCGCCGCGTTCCTGGCCTGCACCTCGGGCGGGATCGGCACCGACAGCGTCATCACCGAGCGGCCTTCCTCGAACATCATCAGCTCGCCCGGCGCGAACGCGGTCCAGGTCTCGTTGTCGGTCAGCGGCGCGGTGGCGATCACCGCCACGCGGTCGTCGGGCGTGGTGACCTGGGCGAAGTCGATCGACAGGTCGGCGTCGATCAGGTGCGCCGTGGAAAACGGCCACTGGCGCACGATGTAGTACAGGCGCGTGGAGCAGTGCGCGAACAGCGCCTGCCCGTTGGACAGCAGGTAGTTGAACACGCCGTGCAGCGTGATCTCGCGCGTGATGTCGGCCAGCGCGTGGCACAGCTCGTTGAGCGGCGGCTGCGAGCCGGGGAAGCGCTTGCGCAGGCCCTGCATCAGCGTGCAGAAGGCCAGTTCGCTGTCGGTGTCGCCCACCGGCTGGTAGACGCCGGACAGGAACGGCGAGAAGTTCTTCAGGTCGCCGTTGTGGGCGAAGATCCAGTGCCGGCCCCACAGCTCGCGCATGAACGGGTGGCAGTTCTCCAGCAGCACGGTGCCCTGGGTCGCCTTGCGGATATGCGAGATGACGTTCTTGGACTTGATCGGGTAGCGCTTGATCAGGTCGGCCACCGGCGAGGTGCCGGCGGACTGGTTGTCGATGAACAGTCGGCAGGCCTTGTCCTCGAAGAACGCCACGCCGAAGCCGTCGGCATGGTGGTCCGTGACGCCGCCGCGGGCGGCGAAGCCGGTAAAGGAGAACGTCACGTCGGTCGGCGTGGCGCAGTTCATGCCGAGCAGCTGGCACATGGCGGGGCACCGGACCGGCAGCAGGCTGCCGGATTGCAATAGAATGTTCCATTATCCGGCCAGCCCGGGTTTTCTGCCAAGCGCGTCGCGCCTCGCGGTTTTCCCGCGCGCCGCCGGCATGCCGCCCGGCCGCCGCCGGATCTTCCCGACAACCATTCGTCCTGTACACCTTCAGCGGGCTTTTCGAGACATGAGCAAATACAAGATCGCAGTCATCCCTGGCGACGGCATCGGCACCGAAGTGATGCCCGAGGGGCTGCGCGTGATGGACGCCGCCGCGCGGCGTTTCGGCATCGACCTGCAGTTCGACCAGTTCGACTTTTCCAGCTGCGACTACTACGCCCGCCACGGCAAGATGCTGCCGGACGACTGGTTCGACACCCTGGTCAAGTACGACGCGATCTATTTCGGCGCGGTGGGCTGGCCCGATTCCGTGCCCGACCACGTCTCGCTGTGGGGCTCGCTGCTGCAGTTCCGCCGCTCGTTCGACCAGTACGTCAACCTGCGCCCGGTGCGGCTCATGCCCGGCATCCGCAGCCCGCTGGTGGACCGCGACGGCAACCCGCGCAAGCCCGGCGACATCGATTTCTACGTGGTGCGCGAGAACACCGAGGGCGAGTATTCCAGCATCGGCGGACGCATGTTCCCCGGCACCGACCGCGAAGTGGTGATCCAGGAAACGGTGATGACGCGCACCGGCGTGGACCGCATCCTCAAGTTCGCCTTCGAGCTGGCGAACAAGCGCCCGGGCAAGCATCTGACCTCGGCCACCAAGTCCAACGGCATCTCCATCACCATGCCGTACTGGGACGAGCGCGTGGAGGCGATGGCGGCCGGCTATCCCGGCGTCAAGGTCGACAAGTACCACATCGACATCCTGACCGCGCACTTCGTCCAGCATCCCGACTGGTTCGACGTGGTGGTGGCCAGCAACCTGTTCGGCGACATCCTTTCCGACCTGGGCCCGGCCTGCACCGGCACCATCGGCATCGCGCCGTCGGGCAACATCAACCCGGACCGCACCTTCCCCAGCCTGTTCGAGCCGGTGCACGGCTCGGCGCCCGACATCGCCGGGCGCGGCGTGGCCAACCCGATCGGCCAGATCTGGTGCGGCGCGATGATGCTGGAGCACCTGGGCCACGCGGAAGCCGGCGCGGCCGTGCTGGGCGCCATCGAGCAGGTGCTGGCGGCCGGCCCGGAACACGCGCCGCTGACCCGCGACATCGGCGGCAAGGCCGGCACCGCGGACCTGGGCCAGGCCATCGCGGAGGCGCTGTGAGCGCGGCCGACGCGCGGGCCCTGCTGCTCGACACCTTCCAGGCAGCGGTAGCGGCGGCCGATCCGCTGCGCATCGTGGCGGACCATCTGCCGCCGCCGCAGCCGGGCGGCCGCACGCTGGTGGTGGGCGCGGGCAAGGCCGCCGCCTCGATGGCGCTGGCGGTGGAGCAGGCCTATGCGCGCCTGGACCCGGGCCATGTCATCGAAGGGCTGGTGGTCACGCGCTATGCCCACGGCCTGCCGACCGCGCACGTGCGCGTGATCGAGGCCGGCCACCCGGTGCCCGACGAAGCCGGCGAGCGCGCCGCGGCCGAGATCCTGGCCTGCGTGGCCGCGCTCGGCCCGGACGACCGTCTGATCGTGCTGGTCTCGGGCGGCGGCTCGAGCCTGCTGTCGCTGCCGGCCGAAGGCATCGCGATGGCCGACCTGAAGGCCACCACGCAGGAACTGCTGCGCTGCGGCGCGCCGATCACCGAGATGAACATCGTGCGCAAGCACCTGTCGCGCATCCAGGGCGGGCGGCTCGCCCAGGCCAGCCGCGCGCCGGTGACGACGCTGATCGTCTCCGACGTGGCCGGCGACGACCCGAGCGCGATTGCCTCCGGCCCCACGGTGCCGGACCCGAGCACCTACGGCGACGCGCTGGACATCCTGCGCCGCCACGGCGCCACGGTGCCGCCGGCGGTGCGCGCCTACCTCGAGCGCGGCGCGCGCGGCGAAGTGGCGGAAACGCCCAAGCCGGGCGACGCGCTGTTCGCCCGCGTCGACAACCGCGTGATCGCCACGGCGCACGGCAGCCTGACGGCGGCGGCCGAGGTCTTCCGCGCGCGCGGCATCCAGCCGGTGGTGCTGGGCGACACCGTGACCGGCGAGGCGCAGGAAGTGGCGCGCGTGTACGCCGCGCTGGTGCGCGAGATACGCGCGTACAATGCGCCGTTCGCCGCGCCGGTGGCGCTGATCTCGGGCGGCGAATGCACCGTGACGCTGCCCGCGGGCGGCGGCGCGGCCGGCACGAAGCCGCGCGGCGGGCGCTGCGCCGAGTTCCTGCTGTCGCTGGCGCTGGAGCTCGACGGCGCCGCCGGCGTGTACGCCATCGCGGCCGACACCGACGGCATCGACGGCTCCGAGGACAACGCCGGCGCCCTGCTGGACCCGTCCACGGCGGCGCGCGCGCAGGCCGCCGGCGCCCCGGCGCGCGCGCGGCTGGACGCGCACGACGCCTGGGGCTTCTTCGACGCCGCCGGCGACCTCGTGATCACCGGCCCCACGCGCACCAACGTGAACGACTACCGCGCCATCCTGATCCTGTAATCCCCCGCGAAAGCGCTGGCCGCCACCGGCGGCCGGCCACCCGAGCCACACCAAGCCATGACCCAGACCCTCACCATCACCCGCCCGGACGACTGGCACCTGCACCTGCGCGACGGCGCGGCGCTGGCCGCCGTGCTGCCCGACACCGCCCGCCAGTTCGCCCGCGCCATCATCATGCCGAACCTGAAGCCGCCCGTGACCACGGTGGCGCAGGCGGCGGCCTACCGCGAGCGCATCCTGGCCGCGCTGCCGGTCGGCATGGCGTTCGAGCCGCTGATGACGCTGTACCTGACCGACAACACCCCGGCCGCGGAAATCGTCGCGGCCAAGGCCAGCGGCTTCGTGCACGGGGTCAAGCTCTACCCGGCCGGCGCCACCACCAACAGCGACGCCGGCGTGAGCGACCTGCGCCGCTGCGCGAGCGCGCTGGAGGCGATGGAGCGCGCCGGCCTGCCGCTGCTGGTGCACGGCGAAGTGACCGATGCCGACATCGACATCTTCGACCGCGAGGCCGTCTTCATCGACCGCGTGATGACGCCGCTGCGCCGCGACTTCCCCGGCCTCAAGGTGGTCTTCGAGCACATCACCACCAAGGACGCCGCCGAATACGTGCGCGACGCCGAAGGCCCGGTCGGCGCCACCATCACCGCGCATCACCTGCTGTACAACCGCAACGCGCTCTTCACCGGCGGCATCCGCCCGCACTACTACTGCCTGCCGGTGCTCAAGCGCGAGATCCACCGCGCCGCGCTGGTGGCCGCTGCCGTGTCCGGCAGCCCGCGCTTCTTCCTCGGCACCGACAGCGCGCCGCACGCGCGCGGCCTCAAGGAACATGCCTGCGGCTGCGCCGGCTGCTACACCGCCCTGCACGCGATGGAGCTCTACGCCGAGGCCTTCGAGGCCGCCGGCGCGCTGGACAAGCTCGAAGCGTTCGCCAGCTTCAACGGCCCGGCCTTCTACGGCCTGCCGCGCAACGGCGGCACGCTGACGCTGACGCGCGAGGCGTGGGAACTGCCGGCCGAACTGCCGTACGGCGACACCACGCTGGTGCCGCTGCGCGGCGGCGAGACGCTGCGCTGGAAGGCCAGCTGAGCCTCGCGGCCGTGACGCAGCAGCAGGGCGGCATGCCGCCCGTGGCCGGCGCCGTGGCGGAGATCGACTGGACGCGGCCCTGGTACAAACCGTTCGCACGGGTCGGCGCGGCGCTGGCCGGCGCGCTGCAAGCCGGCGCCGACCTGCGCGCCGCGCTCTGCGAACTCAGCGCGCGGCAAGGCCTGCGCAACGCGCGCGGCCTGCCGCTGCGCTTCGTGCCGCAGGCCGAGCTTCCTGCCGGCACCGCCTACGAGGCCCATATCTTCGCCACCGGCGCGGTGCCCACGCGCGACAACCTGCACGACGTCTTCAACGCGCTGGTCTGGTTGCATTTCCCCCAGGCCAAGCGCGCGCTGAACCGGCTCCAGGCCGAGGCGATCGCCGCCGCCGGCGTGCAGCCGCGCCGCGGCGCCCTGCGCGACGCCGCCACCTTGTTCGACGAGAACGCCATCCTGTTCCTGAGCACGGACGGCAGGCTGGAAAGCGCGTTGCGCGGTTTCGGCTGGCACACGCTGTTCGTGGCGCGGCGCGCGGACTGGGAGGCAGCCGGCTGCGCCGTGGTGCCGTTCGGCCACGCGCTGCTGGAAAAGCTGGCGCGGCCCTACAAGGCCCTGACCGCGCACGCGTGGCCGCTGGCCTTGCCGCCCGCGGCGGGCGGCGAGCTGCCCGGCACGCTCGATGCGGCCGTGGCCGCCTCGCTCGAACGCCGCGCGCTGTCGAGCCGCGATTTCGCGCCGCTGCCCGTGCTGGGCATCCCGGGCTGGTGCGATGCCAACCGCGATCCGGACTTCTACGCGGATGCCGCCGTGTTCCGTCCGGGCCGGCGCGCCGCGGCGGCCTAGCGCCCGGGCCGCGCGCGCCAGGCCGGGCCGGGGCCAAACGGTGTTAGACTGCGGGCCGCAAAGCAGGACAGACAATCGCTGCTTGCATCGCAAGGTGCAAGGGGAGGAAAGTCCGGACTCCACAGGGCAGGGTGTTGGCTAACAGCCATCCACGGCAACGTGCGGAATAGGGCCACAGAGACGAGTCTTGCCGCCGGGTTCGCCCGGCGGCAAGGGTGAAACGCGGTAACCTCCACCTGGAGCAATCCCAAATAGGCAGGCATCGAGGCGGCCCGCTGAGCCTGCGGGTAGGGAGCTGGAGCCGGCCGGTAACGGCCGGCCTAGAGGAATGGTTGTCACGCGCCGCCGGCCGCAAGGCGGGTGGCGCGCACAGAATCCGGCTTATCGGCCTGCTTTGCTTCCCGATTCTTCCGTCCCGGCCGGCGCGCATTGCGCGTCGCATGCCGCCCGGGACAATGGAAGGTGCGGCCGCCATGCCGGTCCGCGCCCATCCTCGCGCTTACCGCTTACCCTTCCACGATCTCCACCGTGTGCGTGATCTCGGCCGTCTTGGCCAGCATGATCGACGCCGAGCAGTACTTGTCGTGCGACAGCTGGATGGCGCGCTCGACCGTGCTGGCATTGAGGTTGCGGCCCGTCACGGTGAAATGGAAATTGATGCGCGTGAACACCTTCGGGTCTTCGCCGGCGCGCTCGGCTTCCAGCTTCACGCTGCAGCCGCGCACGTCCTGCCGGCCGCGCTTCAGGATCAGCACGACGTCATAGGCGGTGCAGCCGCCGGTGCCCAGCAACACCATTTCCATCGGCCGCGGCGCCAGGTCGTGGCCGCCGCCCTCGCGCGCACCGTCCATCGCGACCACGTGGCCGCTGCCGGTCTCGGCCACGAAGGTCATGCCGTCGCCGCCCATCCAAGTTACTTTGCATTCCATTTTGTTCGATCCTGCGCTTTGGTGAGTGCGTATCCGATCACGAACACGCGATTTCGAAACTTGATTTTTTAGTATATGCCACTTGCCAATGTGTGGTCAGGACGCATCAGATCCGGCTCAAGACTGAGGGTTTCCTCTAAGATGACGGTTTGATGACAGGCGAAATCGGTCGTAAGTATTTGATTTTGTTGATTAATGCACTATGTTTTTGCCGTGTCGCAATTTTTTACAATGCAAAACGCCATTCCGCACTGCAAATTTTCTTGCGCCGGAAGGGCGCTCATGTATAATTTCAATCATTGAACGACGGCATGCAGGACTCGCCAGAGTGCGAAAGCGAACTTCCCGGTTCGCCGGCCGCACCGCCAGCCAGGCCCCGTCGCTCTCCAGGTGTCTCCTCCACCCTCCTCCTTTGGTGGATTCAAACCCAAGCTCATGGCTTGGGTTTTTTTTCGCCTTCCCGCACCCGTCCACCTCCCGCTGGCATCCGGCCGCGCCCATCGAAGTGCCGCCGCCGTCGCCCGGCACATGCCGTCTTGACGCGGAGCCCAGACTTTGCTTGTGCCTGCGCCAAAAACGACAGTATAATCGAGGGCTTTTCCGTCATGCCCGCGGAAAAGGATTCAGGGAGAGCCTGCACATACAAGCAGGAGAAGGCCAGGTCCCGAGGACCGGCCGACGGCGCCAGCACCGATCAGCGATCACAAGCAAGGCGGTGCGCGTCACGTTACGGGCAGTTCTACAAGTCTCAGGAAAAATCATGAAGACCTTTTCCGCCAAGCCTGCAGAGGTAAAGCGCGACTGGTACGTGATTGACGCGACGGACAAAGTCCTCGGCCGTGTTGCCAGCGAAGTGGCACGCCGACTGCGCGGCAAGCACAAGCCGGAATTTACTCCGCACGTCGACACGGGTGATTACATCATCATCGTCAACGCAGCCAAGCTGCGTGTCACGGGTACCAAGGAAACGGACAAGAAGTACTACCGCCATTCGGGCTACCCGGGCGGTATCTACGAAACGACGTTCGGCAAGATGCAGCAGCGTTTCCCGGGCCGTGCCCTGGAAAAGGCTGTGAAGGGCATGCTGCCCAAGGGCCCGCTGGGCTATGCGATGATCAAGAAGCTGAAGGTGTACGCCGAAGCCGAGCATCCGCATGAAGCGCAGCAGCCTAAGGCGCTGGAAATCTAAGGGGGCCATCCATGATCGGAAACTGGAATTACGGTACCGGCCGCCGCAAAAGCGCTGTGGCTCGTGTCTTCATCAAGTCGGGCAAGGGCGACATCATCGTCAACGGCAAGCCCATCAATGAGTATTTCGCTCGCGAAACCTCGCTGATGATCGTGCGCCAGCCGCTCGAACTGACCGCCAACGCACAGACCTTCGACATCAAGGTCAACGTGACCGGCGGCGGCGAAACCGGCCAGGCCGGCGCGGTTCGCCACGGCATCACCCGCGCGCTGATCGACTACGACGCGACCCTGAAGCCCACGCTGTCCAAGGCTGGCTTCGTCACGCGCGATGCGCGCGAAGTGGAACGCAAGAAGGTCGGTTTCCACAAGGCACGTCGCCGCAAGCAGTTCTCGAAGCGCTGATCGTGTCCGGCAGGTCCGGTTCACCGGATCTGGCCGAGCCAGAAAGACCGCACGGTTCGCCGTGCGGTTTTTTTTTGCCCGCCGGCCGGCCGTGCCGCCCGCGCCGACCCCGGGGCGAGGCAGGTGTCACGCGCGCTTTATAATGCCAATGCCTCTTCCCGGATACAATTCCGGCACTTCCCGCCCGGAGAACCTCAGATGACCCAACCGCCAGCGCGACCCCGGCGCAGCGCATGAAATACCGCCTGCTGCGTCCGCGTCGCGCGCCGATGTCGCGGCCGCTGGCCGTGCGCTCGCACCGGCCGTGGCCGGTGCGCGTGCTGGGCGGGACGCTGGTGGCCGCGCTGGTGGCGGCGGTGGCGGGAGGGGCGTATTACGCCGGCCGGCGCGCGGTTGGCGCGGCGGGGCCGGACATGGCGGCGCAGAACAGGGCGCTGCGCGGGCAGGTGGCGGCGGTTTCGGCCGAGCGCGACCGCCTGCAGGCCGCGGCCAATACCGCCGACGCGCAGTTGCAGATGGCGCGCGGCGCGCAGCGCGGGCTGGCGCAGCAGCTCAAGACGGCGGAGGGCGAGGTTGCCCAGCTCCAGGAAGACCTGGCGTTCTTCGAGAGCCTGCTGCCCGCCAGTGGCAATACCTCGGGCATCCACGTGCGCAGTTTCCGGGTCAGCGTTGATGAAGCTGACACACAAAAGATGCACTATCGGTTACTTGTCATGCAGGGCGGCTCGAAGGCGTTCTCGTCCCTGCCCGAGTTTCGCGGTGAGTTACAGTTGGTGGCTTCGCTGGTGCGGGACGGCCAGCCCGTCACCTTGAACCTGGGCGAGGACCAGGCCGGCGCGCTGCCGGACCTGCGCCTCACGCACTACCAGCGCATCGAGGGGACGTTCGCGCTGCCTGCCGGCGCCGCGGTGCAGGCGGTGACGGTACGAATTTTGCAGAACGGTCAGTTACGCGCGACCCAGACGGCCCTGCCGTAAGGCCGCCGCGGCCGGCAACTCCAGAGAGGGGCAAAAGGACCTATGTTTTTTTCCAAGAAGAAGGGCCTGGCGATCGATACGCTGATCGGCCAGCACACTGTGATCCACGGCGACCTCACGTTCTCGGGCGGCCTGCGCCTGGACGGTCGCGTGCGCGGCAACGTGACGGCGCTGGCCGAGCAGTCGAGCATGCTGGTCATCAGCGAGAAAGGCGTGGTCGAGGGCGAGGTCCGCGTCGGCCACCTGATCCTCAACGGCACCGTGACCGGCCCCGTCCACGCGGCCGAGCTGCTGGAACTGCAGCCGCACGCGCGCGTGTACGGCGAGGTGCACTACGCGGCGCTGGAAATGCACCAGGGCGCGCTGGTCGAAGGGCGGCTGGTGCCGCTCGGCGCCGGCGAGCCCAAGGCGCTGCCCAACCTGTCGCTGGCCAGCGGCGCGGCGGACGCTTCGGATGCCGCGGATGTTGCGGATGGTGCGGATGCGGCCGGGGATGCGCAGAAAACCGCCTGATGACGCACGCGCGGCGGGCCGGCGGCGGCAGAAGCCCTTGAAGTTGCGGGGTTTCGGCACGATCTTCCCGATGCGCTTAGAATACAGGCGTATCTAAACAGGAGAACCCCATGAACGCAGTCGCAGAGGCACCCGTTACCGAGGACATGCCGGCTCCGTTTGTCTTTACCGACAGCGCTGCCGACAAGGTCAAGCAGTTGATCGAGGAAGAGGGCAATGCCGACCTGAAACTGCGCGTCTTCGTGCAGGGCGGCGGCTGTTCCGGCTTCCAGTACGGCTTCACCTTCGATGAAGACGTCAACGAGGACGACACCACCCTCAACAAGAACGGCGTCACGCTGCTGATCGACTCGATGAGCTACCAGTACCTGGTGGGCGCCGAGATCGACTACAAGGAAGACATCAACGGCGCGCAGTTCGTGATCAAGAATCCCAACGCCACCACCACCTGCGGCTGCGGTTCTTCGTTCTCGGTCTGACGAACGCCCGACCGGCCAGCAGTAAAAAAGCGCACTTCGGTGCGCTTTTTGTTTTCATGCACCCGGCAAGGGCCGCCGTCCCGCACCAGCACGAGGCGCGGCCGATCTACGAAGGCCGGCGCCACACCACCGGGAACCAGTCCTCGCGCATGCGCTCGCCGCTGGCCAGCCCGATGCCCGGGAACGGCGGCGAGGTCCGGCCCGGCCGCGCGAGGTAGCGCACGTCGTCGCCGAGGAAGCGCGCCGAGAACGCGCGGCGCCGGCCGCTGCCGGTATTGCCGGCGGCGCCGTGCACGGTGCGGAAGTCGAACACCACCGCGTCGCCGGGCTCCAGCTCCGGCACCAGGATCGCGTGGCTGCCGTCTTCCACGTCGGGCATCTCCATGAACAGGTCGTCGCCAGCGTAGAAATTCTCGTTGCTGGCCCAGCGCTTGGGCCGCACCAGCCGCGGCCAGCGGTGCGAGCCGAGCACCACGCGCAAGGTGTTGGCGCGGGTGACGGGGTCGAGCGGAATCCAGTAGCTCGCGGTCTGCAGTCCTTCCACGCAGTAATAGGGCAGGTCCTGGTGCCAGGGCGTGGGCTTGGCCGTGCCCGGCTCCTTGACCAGGATGTGCTCGTGGAAGACCTGCACGGCGTCGGCCCCCATCAGCCGCCCGGCGATCTCCGCCGCCGGCGAGCGGCGGATGAAGTCGGCGAACGGCGCGATGCGCTGCCAGTTGCAGTAGTCCTCGAAGAAGCGCCCGCGCTCGCCGCCGCCGACGTTCTCGATCGCGAACGGACCGGGCTGCGCGAGATTCTGCTCGAAGCCATCGCGCAGCGCGGCCACCCAGCCGGCGAAGGCGCCGCGCAGCACCAGCGCGCCGTCGCGCTGGTAGGTTTCGATGTCGGCCGGCGAGAGGGCGGCCGGGAGGGCGGCCGAGGGGGCTGGCGAGAGGGTCACGATGGTCCTTTCCGGCTGGCGTGGGGCGGGGATGGAACGAGTATCGCGGCTGCCTGGAGATAGGAAAAGCATATATTTCCTATGCTGTAGTATTGGAAATTATGATTGGTTTCTCCTTCCGCCAGCTCGAATACTTCGTGGCCGCCGCCGAGCACGGCAGCATCAGCGCCGCCGCGCGGGCGCGCCATGTGTCGCAGCCGTCGGTGTCGCTGGCGATCGCGCAGCTCGAGGAAACGCTCGGCGAGACGCTATTCCGCCGCCAGGTCAGCCGCGGGCTGGAACTGACGCCGGCCGGCCAGCAACTGCTCGGCCGCGCGCGCGACATCCTGGCGCTGGCCGCGGGCCTGGGCGCCGGCGGCGCGCACGGGGCCGCCGGGCGCGGCCTGCGCGGGCAGCTTTCGCTGACGTGCTTCCAGGATCTCGGTGCCTACTATGCGCCGCGCCTGCTGGCCGGCTTTCGCCGCCGGCATCCGGAGGTCTCGGTGACGCTGTTCGAGGCGGACCTGGCGACGGTGCATCGCGCGCTGGCCGCCGGCAAGGCAGAGCTGGCGCTGACCTACGATCTCGGCTTCGACCAGCGCATCGCGCGCTGGGTGGTGGCGCGGCTGGCGCCCTATGCGTTGCTGCCGGCCGGCCACGCGCGTGCCGGGCAGGCGGACGTCAGCCTGGCCGAGCTGGCTTCGGAGCGGCTGATCCTGGAGGACATCGCGCAGACGCGCGAGTATTTCCTGTCGCTGTTCTGGGCCCACGGCCTGCGCCCGCAGCTGCACCAGTACACGCAGACCTTCGAGATGCAGCGCGGGCTGGTGGCGCATGGCTACGGCGTGGCGCTGTCGTGCACGCGCCCGGCCGGGGACCACAGCTACGACGGCGAGCCGATCGCCTGCCTGCCGCTGCGCGACGCGGTGGCGCCGCAGCGCGTGGTGCTGGCGCGCTCGCCGGCCATGCGGCCGTCGCCGGTGGCCGAGGCCTTCATCCAGTGGGCATGCGAGGCCGGCCACGCGCAGCCGGCGTGAGGATGTAGCGGCAAGAAGCGCCTTCTAAGAAGCGCCTTCTTAGCGCGGGTAGAGCGCGCCCAGCACGCGCGGGCCGGCCGCGCCGGTGACGGTCGGCACGTTGCCCGGCGCGCGCAGCAGCATCTGGCGCGCCAGCCATGCGAAGGCGATGCCTTCGACCTGCGAGACCGGCACGCCGAAGTCGTCCGAGCTTTGCACGGCCACGCCCGGCAGCGCGCGCGCCAGCAGCGCCATGACGAAGCCGTTGCGCGCGCCGCCGCCGCACACGATCAGCCGCGCGGCGCCGGGCGCGTGCGCGCGCACGTCACGCGCGATGGTCTCGGCCGTGAGCGCGGCCAGCGTGGCCTGCACATCGGCCGGCGCGAGCGCGGCGCCGTGGGCGGCGAGATGGCTTTCCAGCCAGGCCGGGTGGAACAGGTCGCGGCCGGTGCTCTTGGGCGGGGCCACGCTGAAATAGGGCTCGGCCAGCAGGCGCGCCAGCAGCGCGTGGTCGATGCTGCCGCTGGCGCCCCAGGCGCCGCCGGCGTCGAAGGCCTGGCCGTGGTGGCGCTCGATCCAGTAGTCGAGCAGCACGTTGCCGGGGCCGCAGTCGAAGCCGCTGACGGGGGCCTGGCCGCCCTGGCCGCCGGCGGTGGCGGGCAGCACGCTGATGTTCGAGATGCCGCCGATGTTGCAGGCCACGCGTGTCTCGCCGGCGGCGCCGAACAGAGCCTGGTGCAGCGCCGGCACCAGCGGCGCGCCCTGGCCGCCGGCGGCCACGTCGCGGCTGCGGAAATCCGCCACCACGTCGATGCCGCACAGCTCGGCCAGCAGCGCGGGCTGCTGGCTCTGGCGCGTATAGCCGGTGCCGTCGTAGAGGCCGGGCCGGTGGCGGATGGTCTGCCCGTGCGCGCCCACGGCCGCGATCGCCGCCGCCGCCAGCCCCGAGTCGCGCAGCAGCGACGCCACGCAGCCGGCGTAGACGCGCGCCAGTCCGTTGGCGGCCAGCGCCTCGCGGTGGATCTCGTCGGCGCCGGGCTGCTGGAGCGCGGCGAAGGCCTCGCGCAGCTCGGCCGGGAAGGGCTGGTGCGCCGCCGCCAGCACCGCCGGCCGCGCGCCGGAGAAATCGACCAGCACGCCGTCGGCGCCGTCCATGCTGGTGCCGGACATGATGCCGATGAAGCGGTCGGAGGCGGACGGCGGGGACGCGGAGGTCGGCATGCTGGCTCAGTTGTTGATGGAGGCCACGTTGTAGGTGCGCAGCGCGTTGATGCGGCTGAGCAGCTCGCTGGAGTAGGCGAGGAACTGCTGGCGCGCCGGCCCGGTCAGCGCCGGCGTGTCCAGCGCGGCGATGGCCAGCGGGTTGAGCGGCACGTCGTTGACGCGGAACTCGTAGTGCAGGTGCGGCCCGGTGGCCCAGCCGGTCTGGCCGACGTAGCCGATGACCTGCCCCTGCGACACATGCTGGCCGCGCTGCATGCCGGCAAAGCCGGACAAGTGCGCGTAGTAGGTGGCGTAGCCGCTGTGGTGCCGGAGGATGACGATGTTGCCGTAGCCGTTCTGCTGGCCGACGAATTCCACCTCGCCGTCGCCGGTGGCCATCACCTTGGTGCCGGTCGGCGCGGCGAAGTCCACGCCCTTGTGCTGCGCCCAGTTGTGATGCAGCGGATGGTTGCGCCCGCCGAAGCCGGACGACACCCGCGAGAACTCCACCGGCGAGCGCAGGAACGGCCGCTTCATGCTGCGCCCGTCGAAGGTGTAGTAGGCGCCCTGGGCGCCCTGCGCGCCGCCGTCGGGCGCGTACCACAGCGCCTGGTGCAGCTGGTTGTGGTTGATCAGCTCGACCGCCACCACGCGGCCGTTGCGCACGAAGGCGGCGTCGCGGTAGCCCGCCTCGTAGACGATGCGGAAGCGGTCGCCGGCGGTGATGTCGTGGTGGAAGTCGATCACGCCGGAGAAGATCGAGATCATCTGCGCGACCACGTCGTCGGGCACGTCGGCGTCGTCCATGGCCTTGAAGAAGCCGCCCGCGGCGATGGCGCCGGACAGCATCTCGTAGTGCACGTCGTTCTTCACCGACTGCACGCGCGCCTTGTAGGCCGGCGTGGCGGCGTCGCCGGCGCGCTCGATCACCAGCTCGCGCGAGGACTGCGCGTCGCCGCCGAGGTTGGCCTGCAGCGACACCAGCAGGTTGTCCTGGTCGACCTCGGCCTGCACGTTCTGGCCCGGCTCGAGCGCGAACAGGCCGCGCGCGGTGGCGTTGCCGCGGATGAAGGCCTGCGCGTCGGGATCGTCGATGCCGAGCCGCTTGAGCAGCGTGGCGATGGTGTCGCCGCGCAGCATGCGCGCCTCGCGCACGAAGGTGGCGTCGGTTTCGGTAAGTTGCTCGAGCTGGTCGCGCAGGTCGGGCAGCCGGATGGCTTCCCGGATGCGCGGCGCAAGGGGGTCGTCGTAGGCGTTGCGCGGCGCCACGCCCATGGCGGCCGCCATGCCAAGCGTAAACACCGTGCCGACCGCCGCCGTGAGCTGCTTGCGCCGGCGCGCGTGCAGGGCGTTGGTCGGATCGACGAGAACCACCAGCTCACGCGCGAAAACTTCGCGGAGTCTGGACCACATCACGTAAAATTCACTCTTTGGTTCGGGCTGCGCTGCCGCGACGATCTGCTTCGTCTGCCTTCCTCCCCCGAGGTGCGGCGCGTGCCATATTGGTTTGCCGCCGTAGAATGGCGGTTGGCCAACGGGAGCGTCCCGCCGGCACAAGAAGCGCGGATTATACCAAATGCGGCCGCTGGCTGTTTTTCGTACGCGTCTGAATTCTCATGTTTTTCAAAGACTTACGTCATGACTGAAGTTTCCTCCGGCGCCGCCACCTCCTACCCCCTCACGCCTACCGTGATGCACGCCCTGGAGGTGTCCAAGCGCGGCTGCGACGAACTGCTGGTCGAGTCCGAGTGGCTGGCCAAGCTCGCGCGCAGCGAGGCGACCGGCGTGCCGCTGCGCATCAAGCTGGGCCTGGACCCGACCGCGCCCGACATCCACATCGGCCACACCGTGGTGCTCAACAAGCTGCGCCAGCTGCAGGACCTCGGCCACCAGGTCATCTTCCTGATCGGCGACTTCACCTCCACCATCGGCGATCCGTCCGGGCGCAACGCCACGCGCCCCCCGCTCACGCGCGAGCAGATCGAGGCCAACGCCCAGACCTACTACCGCCAGGCCAGCCTGGTGCTCGACCCGGACCGCACCGAGATCCGCTACAACAGCGAATGGTGCGACCCGCTCGGCGCGCGCGGCATGATCGAGCTGGCGGCCAAGTACACCGTGGCGCGCATGATGGAGCGCGACGACTTCACCAAGCGGTTCCGTTCTGGGATTCCGATTTCGGTCCATGAGTTCCTCTACCCGCTGATGCAAGGCTACGATTCGGTCGCGCTCAAGGCCGACCTCGAGCTCGGCGGCACCGACCAGAAGTTCAACCTGCTGGTCGGGCGCGAACTGCAGAAGGAGTACGGCCAGGAGCAGCAGTGCATCCTGACCATGCCGCTGCTGGTCGGCCTGGACGGCGTGGAGAAGATGTCCAAGTCCAAGGGCAACTACGTCGGCGTGACCGAGGCCCCGAGCGACATGTTCGGCAAGCTGATGAGCATCTCCGACGACCTGATGTGGCAGTACTTCGAATTGCTGTCGTTCCGCCCGCTGAGCGAGATCGACCTGATGAAGCAGGAGATCGCGCTGGGCCGCAACCCGCGCGACTGCAAGGTGCTGCTCGGCCAGGAGATCGTCGCGCGCTTCCACAGCGCGGCCGACGCCGAGCGCGCGCTGGAAGACTTCAACCACCGCGCGCGCGGTGGCGTGCCCGACGACATCCCGGCGGTCAGCCTGTCCGGCGCGCCGCTGGGCATCGCGCAGCTGCTCAAGCAGGCCAACCTGGTGCCGTCCACCTCCGAGGCCAACCGCAACATCGAGCAGGGCGGCGTCAAGATCGACGGCGCCGTGGTCAGCGACAAGGCGCTCAAGGTCGAGGCCGGCAGCTACGTCGTGCAGGTCGGCAAGCGCCGCTTCGCGCGCGTGACGCTGGCGTGAGCGCGCGCCGGAGCCGTCCATGATCGCGCTGATCCAGCGGGTCTCGCAGGCCCGCGTCACGGTCGAAGGCCGCACCACCGGCGAGATCGGCGCCGGCCTGCTGGCGCTGGTGTGCGCCGAGCGCGGCGACACCGAAGCCCAGGCCGAGCGCCTGCTGGCCAAGCTGCTGTCCTACCGCGTGTTCTCCGACGCCAACGGCAAGATGAACCTGCCGGTGCAGGACATCGACGGCCGCGGCACGCGCGGCGGCCTGCTGGTGGTGTCGCAGTTCACGCTGGCGGCCGACACCAACAGCGGCACCCGCCCGAGCTTCACCCCGGCCGCCGCGCCGGCCGACGGCGAGCGTCTCTACAACCATTTCGTGCAGCGCGCCCGCGCCGCGCACGGCGAGGTCCAGACCGGCGAATTCGGCGCCATGATGCAGGTCAGCCTGGTCAACGACGGCCCGGTGACCTTCTGGCTGCGCGTGCCGCCGGCCTGAGTCCGCCGACCCTCACATTGGCCGCGCCGCGCGCGGCGCCCAAACCAGCAAGGAGAGATACATGAAGATCTGGAGCAAGGCATTCGGCGACAACGGTCCCATCCCGGTCGATTTCGCTTTCGGCGCGATGGATCCCGCCACCCACGTGGCGCTGTCGGGCAACCGCAATCCCGACCTGCACTGGGACGAGGCGCCGGCCGCCACGCGCTCGTTCGTGCTGATCTGCCACGACCCGGACGTGCCGAGCCGCGGCGACGACGTCAATCAGGAAGGCCGCGAAGTGCCGGCCTCGCTGCCGCGCGTGGACTTCTTCCACTGGGTGCTGGTCGACATCCCGCCTGGCCTGCGCTCGATCTCCGCCGGCAGCCACAGCGACGGCGTGATCGCGCGCGGCAAGCCCGGCCCCGAGGCCACCGGCGGCACCGCGGCGGCGGGTGGCCTGCGCCACGGCCTCAACGACTACACCGGCTGGTTCGCCGGCGACCCCGACATGAAGGGCGACTACTACGGCTACGACGGCCCCTGCCCGCCGTGGAACGACACCCTGCTGCACCACTACGTGTTCACCGTCTACGCGCTCGACGTCGACCGCCTGCCGCTCGACGGCACCTTCACCGGCGCGCAGGTGCGCGAGGCGATCCGCGGCCACGTGCTGGCGCAGGCGGCGATCACCGGCACCTACACGCTGAACCCGAAGCTGTCCGGCCCGGCGCAATAGGCTGCGACAGGCCACAACGGGCCACAACGGGCCACAACGGGCCACAACGGGCCACGACAGGCCGCGCGAGGCCGTGCGCGGCCGCGGACCCCGCCGGCATGGCCGGCGGGGTCCGCGAAGGGTCGCAGGCAAACGCAAGGAAGAGAAAGGAAACGGCATGTCGCAATTGCCCGGGCCGCATTCGCTGGCCTTCACCCACCTGATCCTGATCCGCCACGGCGAGACCGCGTGGAACCGCGAGCGGCGCCTGCAGGGGCAGCTCGACATCCCGCTCAACGCCACCGGCGTGGCGCAGGCCGACGCGCTGGCGCAGGCGCTGTCCGACGAGCCGATCGACGCGGTCTATGCCAGCGACCTGTCGCGCGCGATGCAGACCGCGGCGCCGCTGGCCGAGGCGCTCGGCACCACGGTGCGGCCCGACGCGCGGCTGCGCGAGCGCTGCTACGGCGCGCTCGAAGGCCGCACCTACGCGGAGGTGGCGGAGAATTCGCCCGAGGATTTCGCCCGCTGGCAGGCGCGCGTGCCGGACTACGCGCCGCAGGGCGGCGAATCGCTGCTGGCCTTCCACGAGCGCGCGGTGGAAGCCGCGCTGGCGCTGGCGCGCCGCCATCCGGGCGAGCGCATCGCGCTGGTCGCGCACGGCGGGGTGCTCGACTGCCTCTACCGGGAAGCCAACGACATGACGCTCGAAGCGCCGCGCCAGCACGAGCTGCTCAACGCCAGCATTAACCGGCTGCGCTGCGACAGTCAGCGCCTGACCGTGATGCAGTGGGCCGACGTGGCCCACCTGCAGGACCTGGCGCTCGACGAGGTGGACCGCCGCGTGCCCTAGCCGCGCGGCATGGCGGGCCGCGCTACACGCGCAGCCGGAACGGCGTGAAGTCGGTGTTGCGGTCGTACCAGTCCTCGCGCTCGGCGCGCTTGAGGAAACCCACCACCTTGTAGGTGACCGGCGTCATCACCACCTCCCAGCCGGTCTTCAGGATGTACTGGGCGATCGCCACCTGGATCACCTTCTCCAGCGGCCAGATGCCGTAGAACGCGATCACGTAGAACAGCGACGAGTCGACCAGCTCGCCGGCCAGCGTGGAGCCGATGGTGCGCGTCCACAGCCAGCGCCCCTCGGTCCACAGCTTCATCTTGGCCAGCACGTAGCTGTTGGCGAAGCTGCCGCAGCAGAACGCGATCAGCGAGCCGAGCGCGATGCGCCAGGTGTTGCCGAACACGTCCTGCAGGCTTTTCTGGTAGTCGCTCATGAACGGCGCCACCGGCATCTTCAGCACCACCAGGCTCATGAACGTGGCGAAGGCCAGCGCGGCGAAGCCGGCCCACACCACGCGGCGGTCGCGCCCGTAGCCGTAGACTTCGGTCAGCACGTCGCCGAAGATGTAGGAGATGGGGAAGAACAGCACGCCGGCGCCGAAGGTCACCGGGCCGATCAGCGGCAGCGTGACCTGGGCCGCCTTGGCCGCGCCGATCAGGTTGGAGCACAGCAGGACCGTGACGAACGCCACCATCACGAGATCGTAGTAGCGGTAGACGCGCCCGGTATGGCCGGGCGTGGCGTTCGATGTGGTCATGGCGGTTCCAGGGGCGGCGGTGTGGCGATTATGCCAGCCATGCCGCCGCCGTGTTCGCGCCGCGTCCGCCTCGCTCGCGCGCCGTGAGGCGCGCGCCGGACTACAGGTCCAGCTTGCCGATCTTGGAGCCGTCCAGCGAGATGTCGAACATCAGCCCGGCGTTGGTCTGCACGAAGCCGATCACCGGCTGCTGCGCGGTGTTGGTGTCGATCGAGCCGTTGGCGCCGATCTTGGCCAGCGCCACGCTGGCATCCGCGCCCACGGTCCAGCCGCTGCTGTTGAGGAACTTGCTGTAGGCGTCGGGCGTCATGAACATGATGATGACCGACTTGGACTGCCCGCCCGCGGTCAGGCCCACCGAGGCCGAGGTGGTGCGGTAGTAGCCCACCGGAGCACCGCTGCGGCCGCGCAGCACGCCTTCGCCATATTCGCCGCCGATCACCAGCCCCGCCGACAGCACGCGCGGGAAGACCAGGATGCCCTGGGCGCGCGCGGCCAGCTCGCGCGCGCTGCTGGTGGTGCCGTAGAGCCGGTTGAGCGCGCCGTCGGCCCCCGCGTTGATCTCCTGCCGCTTGGCCGCCGCGTCGGTTGGCGCATTGGTGCCCGTGGTGGTGCAGCCCGCGGTGAAGGCGGTGGCCACGAGCAGGCCCGAGCCCGCCATCCGGGTCACAAACTGGCGTCGATTCATGTGCTCTCTCCTGTCAGGTACGAACGGGGCCGGCCGCCCGGCATGCGGCGCCAGGCCGGTACCGCCTCGCGGCGGCCGGAACTAAGCCATTGTGAACAGGCAGGCAGCCGCCAGCAACGCGCGACGAAAGAATTGTCTGCGGGCAACGAAAACATTTAACACGGGATACGCGGCACCGCGCGGCCGTCGCCGCCGCGCCTCAGGGCGCCGGCTCGGCCTCGCCGCCCGGCGCGGGCAGCCCGAAGTGCAGGTAGGCGGCGGCCGTGGCCATGCGCCCGCGCGGCGTGCGCTGCAGGTAGCCCTGCTGGATCAGGTACGGCTCCAGCACGTCCTCGATGGTGTCGCGCTCCTCGCCGATGGCCGCGGCGAGGTTGTCCACGCCGACCGGGCCGCCGCCGAACTTGTGCAGGATGGCCTCGAGCAGCTTGCGGTCCATCAGGTCGAAGCCGACCGCGTCCACGTCGAGCATGGCCAGCGCGGCATCGGCGGTGGCGCGCGTGATGGTGCCGTCGCTCTTGACCTCGGCGAAATCGCGCACGCGCCGCAGCAGGCGGTTGGCGATGCGCGGCGTGCCGCGCGCGCGGCGGGCGATCTCCAGCGCGCCGAGCGGGTCGATGCGGGCATTGAGCAGTTGCGCCGAGCGGGTGACGATGCGCCCGAGCTCCTCGGCGGTGTAGAACTCCAGCCGCGCGACGATGCCGAAGCGGTCGCGCAGCGGGTTGGTCAGCATGCCGGCGCGCGTGGTGGCGCCGACCAGCGTGAACGGCTGCAGGTCCAGCTTGACCGAGCGCGCGGCCGGCCCCTCGCCGATCATGATGTCGATCTGGTAGTCCTCGAGCGCCGGGTACAGGATTTCCTCCACCACCGGCGAGAGGCGGTGGATCTCGTCGATGAAGAGGACGTCGTTGGCCTCGAGGTTGGTCAGCAGCGCGGCGAGGTCGCCCGGGCGCTCCAGCACCGGGCCGGAGGTCTGGCGCAGGTTCACGCCCATCTCGCGCGCGATGATGTGCGCCAGCGTGGTCTTGCCCAGGCCCGGCGGGCCGAACAGCAGCACGTGGTCGAGCGCCTCGCGGCGGTTGCGCGCGGCGTGCATGAAGATGTCGAGCTGGCCGCGCACCTTCTCCTGGCCGACGTATTCGTCGAGCAGCTTCGGGCGCAGCGCGCGCTCGAAGGCCTCCTCGCTGGGGGAGGCGGTGGTGGGGGCGATCACGCGGTCGCTGCCGCGGTCGGGGACCAGCTTGTCGGTTTCGATCATGGGTGTGCTGCGGGCGAAGTGGCTCGATTGTAGCCCCTCCGGGCCGCGCTACCCGCGCCGGCCGCGCCTGCCCGCGGCCGCTCAGCCCTTGGAGAGCGACTTCAGCGCCAGCTTGATGCCGTCCGACACGCCGGTGCCGGCCGGCACCTGCTTGATGGCCAGCGCCGCTTCCTTCTCCGAGTAGCCCAGCGCCAGCAGCGCGTTGAGGATGTCGACGGCGTTGTCGTGCACCGGCGTGCTGCCCGGCGCGTGGCCGAGCTCGGCGCCGAGCTTGCCCTTGAGCTCGAGCAGCAGGCGCTCGGCGGTCTTCTTGCCGATACCCGGCACGCGCGTCAGGCGCCCGGCCTCCTGCAGCGTGATGGCCTGCGCCAGCTCGCCGACCGACATGCCCGACAGCACGGCCAGCGCCATGCGCGCGCCGATGCCGGTGATCTTGATCAGCTCGCGGAACGCATTGCGCTCGGTGGCGGTGCCGAAGCCGTACAGCAGGTGCGCGTCCTCGCGCACGATCTGCTGGGTCAGCAGCGTGACCGGATGGCCCACCGCGGGAAGGTTGTAGAACGTGCTCATCGGCACGTCGATCTCGTAGCCGACGCCGTGGCAGTCGACCAGCAGGTGCGGGGGATTCTTCTCGATGAGGGTGCCGGCGATGCGTCCGATCATGGTGTCTGGTGTGTGCGGCGAAAGCGAAAGTGGGCGCCAGTGTAGCCGAGCGGCGGGTCAGCGTCCCAGGGTGTCGACGGCGCGGCGGCCCAGCGCCGGGTCGTCGGTGAAAACGCCGTCGACGCCGGCGGCCAGGAAGGCCTGCACCTCCCGCACCATGCCGTCCGGGCTGCGCGTGGCATCGTCGCCGCCGGTGCGCAGGCCGCGCGGCAGGAAGCTGTTCTCGGGGCGGAACGTGTACGGGTGCACCAGCAGCCCGGCGGCATGGGCGTTGCGCACCAGCGCGGTGGGCGCGCCCAGGCCGCCGCCGGCATCGCGCGGCACCACGCTGGACTTCTCCGGCGCGATGCCGCCGGCATAGCTGGCCACCTCGCGTAGGCCGATGGGCGTCATCATGTCGGCGTAGGTGCGGGTGTCGCCGGCCAGGCGCCAGTCGGCGGGCCGGCCGCGCGCGCCGCCCATCAGCTGCACCAGCTTCACGTTCGGCATGCCGGCGCCCAGGCGCTGGCGCAGCTCGCGCAGGTTGCCGCTCTCGAACGACTGCACGTACACCGGCGCGCTGCGCGTATAGGCGTGCGCGCGCAGCGTGGCCACCAGCTTTTCCTCGAGCGGCAGGCCGATGCCGCGGAAGTAGCTCGGGTGCTTGGTCTCGGGGTACAGGGCGATCACGCGGCCGCTGCGCCGCGAAGCGCTGGCCACCATGTCGATGATCTCGTCGAGGGTCGGGATCTCGAACTGGTCGTTGTACTGCGTGTTGGCGCGGCGCAGCTGCGGGATGCGCTCGCGCGCGCGCAGCGTCTTCAGTTCGGCCAGCGTGAAGTCCTCGGTGAACCAGCCGTCCAGGCGCTCGCCGTCGATCACCTTGATGCGCTTGCGGCCGGCGAACTGCGGCAGCGTGGAGACATTGGTGGTGCCGCCGATCTCGTTCTCGTGGCGGGCCACCAGCACGCCGTCGCGCGTCGTCACGAGGTCCGGCTCGATGGCGTCGGCGCCGTCCTCGATGGCGCGCGCGTAGGATGCCAGCGTGTGTTCCGGGCGCAGCGCGCTGGCGCCGCGATGCCCGATCACCAGCGCCCTGGGCGCGGCCGGCGCCGGCGATGCGGCGGGAGCCGGCGCGGTGGCCACCGGCGGCGGCGCGGCGCAGCCGGCCAGGACCGCGGCGGCCAGTGCCGGCAGCAGCGCGGCCAGGCGTGGCAGGCGCGGACGCGCGCAAGCGCGAAGGCGACGGAAGTCGGCGGGCAGGCGAAACATGGGCATCCTCGGGCGGGCAACCGTCCGATTGTAAGCGGCCCGGAAAGACGATCAGCCGACCAGCCGGCCGCGCCGCACGCGCATGCCCTTGCGCACCAGCTCGGGCGCGAGGCCCGTCAGCGCGCCCAGCGTATTGCTGCCGTTGGCATGGCAGATCGCCACGCCGAGCGCGTCGGCCGCATCGGAACCGGGCCGGCCGCTCAGGCTCAGCAGGCGCATCACCATCTCCTGCACCTGCTCCTTGTTGGCGCGGCCATAGCCGACCACCGCCACCTTCAACTGCAGCGCGGTGTACTCGAACACCGGCAGGCCCTGGCCCACCAGCCCGCAGATCGCCGCGCCGCGAGCCTGGCCCAGCAGCAGCGTGGATTGCGGGTTGACGTTGACGAACACCTTCTCGATCGCGGCGCAGTCCGGCGCATAGGTGCGCGCGACCTCGCTGATGCCGTCGAACAGCGTCTTGAGACGCGAGGGCAGATCGCTCTCGCCATCGCTCTTGATGGTGCCCGAGGCGATGTAGCTGAGCTTGCTGCCGTGCTTTTCGAGCACGCCGAAGCCGGTGGTGCGGAGGCCGGGGTCGATGCCGAGGATACGCATGGGATTTGGGGTGTCTGCTTGCGATCTGGCCGCGGGGCTGGAGAGGGTGTCAGTATGACATTGCTTTGTGGGGCTTTGCTGCTGGGGGATGGCTGATGGCTATGTCGTGTGGTTTGCCTGTTCGGTCGGGGTTTGCGGGCGGTTTTGGTGCTTGAATCCAATGGCCATATGACATCCCCGCTGCGCGGGGCTGCCAGTCACTTTCTTTTGTCTGAAAAGAAAGTAACCAAAGAAAGCAGACCCCTTGCAGGGGGGCTGGGCGCTCAGACCTTATGTCTGGTGGTGGTTTCGTGGTGCGGTCTGTGGCTTCGATGAGGCTGCTGACGCTACCGGTTTGCTCGCCTGCGGCGTCGCGGGTGGTGTTTGATTCGTGGTGGCGCTGCATGATGGCGGAGGCCCAGGCCCTTCAGGCTGCTGCCGCGACCGGAGCGGATGGGCGCGTCATGGAAGCGGCACGGGTTTCGTGGTGGGCGTGGTGGCTCCGGCGCGAGGGCACTCAGTGCCAGCGTATTGCTGTGCAAGAGTGCCCGCCGACACCCGCGCTCCGGTCCACCGCGCCCACCACGAAACCACGAGGATGCTATGTCGTGGTCGCCCAAGCCGGTAACGGCAGATGCCAGCTCAAGAACCACATTCACGCCCTGCCGTCGCCAAAACACGGACACCGTGCCAAGGGTCTGGCCCTCCGCCGAGGGGTCTGCTTTCTTTGGTTACTTTCTTTTCAGACAAAAGAAAGTGACTGGCAGCCCCGCGCAGCGGGGATGTCATACAGCTTTTGGGTTCAAGCGCCAACGCGGCCAAAAAAAAACCGCCCGTCGCTCAAATCAGGCCAATCAATGCCTGAAATGCCGAGTCCCAGTCAGCACCATCGCAATATTCCTCTCATCCGCCGCCGCGATCACCTCATCGTCCCGCACCGAACCGCCGGGCTGGATCACGCACGAGGCGCCCGCGTCCACCACCACGTCGAGGCCGTCGCGGAACGGGAAGAACGCATCCGACGCCACCGCCGAGCCGGCCAGCGTCAGGCCGGCGTTCTGCGCCTTGATGCTGGCGATGCGCGCGGAGTCCACGCGGCTCATCTGGCCGGCGCCGACGCCCAGCGTCATGCCGCCGCCGCAGAACACGATGGCGTTGGACTTGACGAACTTGGCCACGCGCCAGGCGAACATCAGGTCGTCCATTTCCTTCGGGGTGGGATGGCGCTTGGTCACCACGCGCAGTTCTTCGCGCTGCACGTTCCTGGCGTCCGGGCCCTGCACCAGCAGGCCGCCGCCGACGCGCTTGAAGTCATACGGGTTCACGCCCTTGCCGAGCGGGATCTCCAGCAGGCGCACGTTCTGCTTGGCGGCGAACACCGCGCGCGCGCCGGCCGTGAACGACGGCGCGATCAGCACTTCGACGAACTGCTTGGCCACCACCTGCGCGGCGGCTTCGTCGAGCTCGACGTTGAAGGCGATGATGCCGCCGAAGGCCGAGGTGGAGTCGGTCTTGAAGGCCTTCTCGTAGGCTTCCAGCGCGCTGGCGCTCACTGCCACGCCGCACGGGTTGGCGTGCTTGATGATGACGCAGGCCGCGCCGTAGGCGGCGTCGAACGACTTGACGCATTCCCACGCGGCGTCGGCGTCGGCGATGTTGTTGTACGACAGTTCCTTGCCCTGCAGCTGCGCGTAGTTGGCCAGCGCGCCGTCGAACGGCTTGAGGTCGCGGTAGAACGCGGCCGACTGGTGCGGGTTCTCGCCGTAGCGCATTTCCTGCACCTTCTCGAAGGCGAGGTTGAGCGTCTGCGGGTAGGCGCTGCGGGCCTGGTGCGACTTGTCGGCGCCGAGGCTGGTCAGGTAATTGGTGATGGCGCCGTCGTACTGCGCGGTGTGCGCGAACACCTTGGTGGCCAGGCGGAAGTTGGTGTCGTAGCCGACGCTGCTGGCGTTGGCGCGCATTTCCGCCAGCACCGGCGCGTAGTCGGCGGGATCCACCACCACGGTGACGTCGCGGTGGTTCTTGGCCGCCGAGCGCAGCATGGTGGGGCCGCCGATGTCGATGTTCTCGATCGCGTCCGGCAGCGTGCAGTCGTCCTTGGCCACGGTCTGCTGGAACGGGTACAGGTTGACCACCAGCAGGTCGATGGTGGGGATGTCGTGCGCGGCCAGCGCGGCCATGTGCTCGGGCAGGTCGCGGCGCGCCAGGATGCCGCCGTGTACCTTGGGGTGCAGCGTCTTGACGCGGCCGTCGAGCATTTCGGGGAAGCCGGTGTAGTCGGCCACTTCCGTGACCGGCAGGCCGGCCTCGGCGAGCAGCTTGGCGGTGCCGCCGGTGGAGAGCAGCGCCACGCCCAGCGCGTTGAGCTCGCGGGCGAAGTCGACGATGCCGGTCTTGTCGGATACGGAGAGAAGAGCTTGCTTGATCATGGCTGTGGGGAACGCTTCAAAGTAAACCGTGCTGCTGCAGTTTCTTGCGCAGCGTATTGCGATTGATGCCCAGGTAGGCGGCGGCCAGCGACTGGTTGCGCTCGGCGCGCGCCATCACGGCTTCCAGCAGCGGCCGCTCCACCGCTTCGAGCACCATGTTGTACATGTTCGACGGCTCTTCGCCGTCCAGGTCGCGGAAATAGGCACTCAGGCTGTCCCGAATGCACTGGTCGATAGCGTTGCGGCTCATGCGGCAAGCAACTCCCCGTTCTTGTTGTTGTTCGACCCGTTGCGGTCGTCTTCGTCGCCGTCCGGGCCGGCCGCGCCTTCGTCCACGTAGACCAGGCGGTCCGACAGCAGCGCCTGCTGGTCGAAGAAGGCGTTGACCGCGGCCAGCTGGGCGGTGCTGCTGTCCAGCGTGTTCATGTGGTGGCGGAACAGGCTGGCGCCGGCCAGCCCGCGCGTGTACCACGCGATGTGCTTGCGCGCGGTGCGCACGCCGGTGAACTCGCCGTAGAACGCGTAGTGGTCTTCGAGGTGCTCGTTCATGATCGCGCGGATCTCGGCCACCTCGGGCGGCGGCAGCAGCGCGCCGGTGTCGAGATAGTGCGCGATCTCGCGGAACAGCCAGGGCCGGCCCTGCGCCGCGCGGCCGATCATGATGGCGTCGGCGCCGGTCGCGGCCAGCACGTGCCTGGCCTTGTGCGGCGAGTCGATGTCGCCGTTGGCGACCACCGGGATCGAGACCGACGCCTTGACCGCGGCGATGGTCTCGTACTCGGCCTCGCCCTTGTACAGGTCGGCGCGCGTGCGGCCGTGCACGGTCAGCATGCTGATGCCGGCCTCCTGCGCGAGGTGCGCGACGCGCAGCGCGTTGCGGTTCTGGCGGTCCCAGCCGGTGCGGATCTTGAGCGTGACGGGCACGCGCGGATCGACCTCGGCCACCGCGGCGACCACCGCCGCGACGATGCGCGCCACCAGCGGCTCGTTCTGCAGCAGCGCCGAGCCGGCGGCGACGTTGCACACCTTCTTGGCCGGGCAGCCCATGTTGATGTCGATGATCTGCGCGCCGCGCTCGACGTTGTAGCGCGCCGCCTCGGCCATCATCGACGGCTCGGCGCCGGCGATCTGCACCGCGATCGGCTCGACTTCGCCAGTGTGATTGGCGCGCCGCATGGTCTTCTCGCTCTTCCACAACTGCGCATTGGACGCGACCATTTCCGACACCGCATAACCCGCGCCCAGCCGCTTGCAGAGCTGGCGGAAGGGACGGTCCGTCACGCCGGCCATGGGCGCGACGAACAGATTGTTGCGGAGCAGGTGCGGTCCGATTTGCACGATAGAGACTGGCGGGGGGCCGGCAAGGCGGCCCGCAACGAGACAAAAATGAAATGGCATGCCCTGCCGGAACCATGCTCGGCGCATGGTTCGGCGACTTCCAGGGGCATGTGCGAGGGCAGGATTTTACCGCCAAACCGGGCGGGTTGCTTAAGTTTTGAGCAAATAATCGCAAGGGCGCCGCGACGGCCGGCGGCGGGACCGTGGCGCAGCGCGGCCGCGCGCCCCGCAGAGCGCGTTGCCGCGGGCCCGGCGGCGTCAGCGCCGCATGCCGTACATCATCTGCCGCGCCAGCGCATCCTTGAGCGGCCCGAGGCAGGCCAGCGCCGCCAGCGAGGCGCCGCGCGCATGCGCGGCCAGCGGGTAGGACACGCCGAACAGCCGGGGCAGCATGTCGGTCACGCCGATGGTCACGGCGCGGTCCAGCCGCTGCCGCCCGGCGAACGCCTGCAAGGCCTGCGGGCTGCACTCGGCGCGCAGCGCGGCGCCCAGCGCGAACGCGTCGCGCAGCCCCAGGTTGAGGCCCTGGCCGGCCACCGGATGCAGCGTCTGCGCCGCATTGCCGACCGCGACCACGCGGCCGTCGACCGTTACCTGGGCGGCATTGAGCCCGAGCGGGAACGCGTGGCGCTTGCCGATCGCGGTGAAGCGGCCCATGCGCGCGCCGAACGCCTGCTCCAGCTCGGCGAGGAACGCCGCGTCGGGCAGGGCCAGGCGGCGCGCCGCCTGTTCCGGCGGGCAGCACCAGACCAGCGCGTAGCCCGGCTCGCCGTGCTGTTCTTCATAGGGCAGCAGCGCCAGCGGGCCTTCCTCGGTGAAGCGCTCCCAGGCCCAGCCCGGCTGCGGACGCGAACAGATCACGTGGGCGATGATGGCGGTCTGGCCGTAGTCGCGCCGGAACACCGGGCCGCCGCGCGCGCGCGGCGCGGCCTTGTCCTTGTCTTTGCCCTGGTCCTTGTCGGCCTGCGGCTGGAACAGGCCGCCCTCGGCCTGCACCGCCAGCCGCGCGGTGAAGACGGCGGGCTGCTGCTCGTGCGCGTGGCCGCTCAGGCGCACCAGCCCGGCGGGATCGTCGTGCTGCCCGGTGTGCCCGATGTGCGTGTCGTAGGCGCGCAGCAGGCGCGCGCCGCCGTCCGGCACGGACTGCGCGGCCGCGGCCAGCGCCCGCTCGAGCGCGCCGCACAGCTCGCCGTAGCGCACCACGTAGCCGAGCGCCGGCACGGCGTAGTCGTCGTGGTGCAGGCGCACGTGGCCGAAGCGCCCGCGCTGCGACACATGGATGTGTTCGATCGGCGTCACCGCGCGCGGCCATGCGCCGATCTGCTCGAGCAGCTGGCGGCTGCCGTGCGAGAGCGCGATGGCGCGCGGGTCGCGCGCCGCGCGCGCCGGCGTGGCGGCGTCGATCAGCGCCACCCGCCAGGGACTGGTGCGCAGCAGCAGGCAGGCCAGGGACAGGCCGACCGGGCCGGCGCCGACGATGGCGATATCCGCGTCCATGATGTCGTCAGTGGCCGCCGGGCGCATGCGTGCCGTCCGCCGCATCCGCCTGCCTTGCCGGGTCCGCCGCGCCGGCATCGCTCGCGGCCGGCTCCGGCTGCGCGCCGCGCTTCCACAGGTTGGCGTCGGTGCGGTGCTTGCCGGCCGCGGCGTCGCGCAGCGCGTTGTCGAGCTTGGACTGGCTGAAGCCGGGCAGCGCCTGCAGGCGCTCCACCAGCGCGGCCTGGTTGACCGCGTTCATCGGCACCACGCAGCCGCGCCGGGTGCCGTCGGCGGCCGGGTCGCCGACCAGGATCAGCCAGGCGGGACCGGCCCACGGCTCGCGGTTCGAGACCCGCACCACCACGCGCTCCAGCGCGTCCCACTCGACTTCCTCGCGCTGGCCGTCGGGGCGGTGCACCACCACGCGGTCATCGTAGAGATTGATCACGAACGGCTGCGACGGATCGTAGCCGCGCGCGCGCGGGGCGTCGGCGCGGCCGGCGCCGGGCAGGACCTTGCGCAGCCAGCCGATCATCGCGCACCTCCCGCCTCGCGCATGAGGGCTTCGATCTCGTCGGCCTTGACCGGCACGCCGCGCGTGATCAGCTCGCAGCCGGCGGCGGTGACGACCGCGTCGTCCTCGATGCGGATGCCGATGTGCCAGAAGCGCTCGGGCACATCCGGCGCCGGGCGCACGTAGATGCCCGGCTCCACGGTCAGCACCATGCCGGGCTCGAGCGGGCGCCACGGGCGTTCGCCTTCGGCCGGCGCGGCGCCCGGCACGCGGTATTCGCCCACGTCGTGCACGTCCATGCCCAGCCAGTGGCCGGTGCGGTGCATGTAGAACTGGCGGTAGGCGCCGCTGGCGAGCACGTCGTCGACGTTGCCGCAGCGGTTCGCGTCGAGCAGGCCGCTGTCGAGCATGCCCTGCGCCAGCACGCGCGTGGCGGCGTCGTGCGGCACGTTGTAGGGCACGCCGGGGCGGGTCTCGGCAATGGCGGCTTCCTGCGCGGCCAGCACCAGGTCGTAGAGCTCGCGCTGGGCCGGCGAGAAGCGGCCCGAGACCGGGAAGGTGCGGGTGATGTCCGACGCATAGCTATCGAGTTCGCAGCCGGCGTCGATCAGGCACAGGTCGCCGTCGCGCAGTTCGGCCGGGCCGGCGCGGTAGTGCAGCACGCAGGCATTGGCGCCGGTGGCGACGATCGAGTTGTAGGCCACGCTCTGCGCGCCGTGGCGGCGGAATTCGTAGAGCAGCTCGGCTTCGAGGTGGTATTCGCGCAGCCCCTGGCGCGACGCGCGCATGGCGCGCACGTGCGCCTGCGCCGAGATCTCGCCGGCGCGGCGCATCACCGCGATCTCGCCGGCGTCCTTGAACAGGCGCATCTCGTCGAGGATGGTGCGGATGTCGAGCGCGGTCGCCGGCGCGGTCACGCCGGCGCGGCCCTGCATGCGCACCGCGTCGAGCCAGCGGCGCACCTGCATGTCGGTGCGGGTGGTGGCGGCCAGCGGGTAGGCCAGCACGGCGTGGTTGGCCAGCAGCGGCGGCAGCAGCGTGTCGATCTCCTCGACCGAATGCGCCGCGTCGAAGCCGAACGCGGCCTGCGCGCCTTCCGGGCCGTGGCGGAAGCCGTCCCAGATCTCGCGCTCTTCGTGCTTGGGGCGGCAGAACAGGATGCAGCGCTCCGGGCCCGCGGCCGGCGCCACCAGCACCAGCACCGCTTCCGGCTCGGTGAAGCCGGTCAGGTAATAGAAATAGCTGTCGTGGCGATACGGGTAGTCGCTGTCGCGGTTGCGCATGGCTTCCGGCGCGGTAGGCAGGATCGCCACGCCGCCGCCGGCGGCGCGCAACTGCTGCAGCACGCGGGCGCGGCGGCCGCGACAGGCGGAAAGAAGGGCGGGGTCGGGAGCGGTCATGTGTGTGGCCACGTGGATGTTGGGGGGAACAGGCTCGATTCTACGCCGCCGCCATCGGCGGGTCAGCGCGGCGGCGCGGCGCCGGCGCCGGCCGCGGCGCGCAGGGCGGCGTCCAGGCCGGCAAGCTGGGCCGGGGTGCCGACGTTCTCCCAGGCGCCGTCGAAGCGCTCGCCGCTGGCCAGGCCGGCGGCCACGGCGGCGCGGTAGTAGGGCGTCATCGCGACCTTCCGGCCGGGCTCGATGTCGGCGAACATGCGCGTGTCGTACAGGCCGATGTTGCCGAAGGTGAGGCTGGCCGCGCCGGCGCTGCCGGCGGGCCGCAGCAGGCCGTCGGCGCCGAGCGCGAAGTCGCCGCCGGGATGGAACGGCGGGTTGGGCACCATCACCAGGTGCATGCGCGGCTCGGGCGCGCCGGCCAGCGCGCGCGCGCGCGGCAGCAGCGCGCGGTAGTCGAAGTCGGTGAAGATGTCGCCCGACACCGCCAGGAAGATGTCGCCGCGCGCCGGCGCCGCGCTCAGCAGCGGCAGGGCGCGGGCGATGCCGCCGGCGGTCTCCAGCGCGCTGGCCTCGGCCGAGTAGGCCAGGCGCACGCCGAAGCGGCCGCCGTCGCCGAGCGCGTCCTCGATCTGCTGGCCGAGCCATGCGTGGTTGATGACGATGTCGGTGAAGCCGGCGCGCGCCAGCGCCTCGATCTGCCAGACGATCAGCGGCTTGCCGCCGGCCGGCAGCAGCGGCTTGGGGCGGGCGTCGGTCAGCGGGCGCATGCGCTCGCCGCGCCCGGCGGCGAAGATCATGGCTTTCAAGGCGGGCTCCGGTGCATTCGCGTTGGCGTTCATTTCGGCAGGTGGCCGAGCCACCAGGTGAGGCCGATCAGCGTGGCCATGCCGCCGGCGATGGTCCAGCCGACGCTGCGCGTGCGCGCGGCGATGACGATGGCCACCAGGCCGGCCAGCAGGCGCGCGTTGTCCAGGCCGAGCGCGAGCCGGCCGCCGCGCATCAGCAGGTCGGGCGCGATCAGCGCCGACAGCATGGCCGCCGGCACGAACTGCAGCGCGGTGCGGAACCACGAGGGCAGCCGCACCCGGCCTTCCACGGCGATGAAGGACAGGCGGATCAGGAAGGTGGCGAGGCCGGCGCCGAGGAACACCAGCAGCAAGGTCATCTGGCTCATGCCGCGGGCTCCGTGGCGCCGTGCTTGCGCTGGCCGCCGCCGCGCAGCAGCATGCCGGCGGCGATGCCGCCCAGCGCCGCCACCATCAGGCCCAGCTTGTGCGGCATGCCGAAGCAGGCCACCGCCAGCGCGCTGGCCACCAGCGCCGCGGCGCCATGCGAGCGGTGCCGGATGCCGGGCACGATGATGGCGATGAAGGTCAGCGGCAGGAAGAAGTCGAGCGGCCAGTCGCGCGGCACCTGCGCGCCGACCAGCACGCCGGCCAGCGTCGAGACCTGCCAGCTCGCCCACAGCGAGAACCCGGCGCCGAAGAAGAACCAGTGGCGGTAGCGTCGCCGCTCGCCGTCGTCGGCCAGGCGGCGCGTCATGGCGGCGAAGGCCTCGTCGGTCAGCAGGTAGGCCACCAGCGCCTTCCAGCGGCGCGGCAGGTGGGCCAGCGCCGGCGCGATGCTGGCCGAGTAGAGCGCGTGGCGCAGGTTGACCATCGCCACCGTGACCGCGATCAGCACGGCCGGCGTGCCGGCCGCCCACAACTGCGTGAGGATCATCTGCGAGGCGCCGCCGAACACCACCGCGCTCATGGCGCAGGCCAGCCACGCCGGCATGCCGGCATTGACCGCCAGCACGCCGTAGATCAGGCCGAACGGCACCACGCCGAGCAGCATCGGCGCCAGCGCGCGCACGCCGGCCCACCATTCGCCGCGGCGGGTGGCGGCGGGCCCGGCGGGCGAGGCGGCGGGCGCGCCTTGCGCGGCGGCCATCAGAAGGTGTAGCCGACCGGGCGCTCGACGCCGTCGAGGGCGTCGAACAGGCGTACCAGCTTGCGCAGTTCGGCGTAGCGGCCGGCCACCTGGCGCGCGTATTTCAGCACCAGCGGCAGGTTGGCGAGGTAGCCGTCCTTGCCGTCGCGGTGGTACAGGCGGGCGAAGATGCCGAGCACCTTGAGATGGCGCTGCAGGCCCATCCACTCGAAGTCGCGGTAGAAGTCGCCGAAATCGCCGGCCACCGGCAGGCCGGCCTTGCGCGCGCGCTCCCAGTAGCGGATCAGCCAGTCGAGCTGCGCCTCTTCTTCCCATTCGACGTAGGCGTCGCGCCACAGCGAGACCGCGTCGTAGGTGATGGGGCCGATCACCGCGTCCTGGAAGTCGAGGATGCCGGGATTGGCCTCGCCCTCGAGCACCATCAGGTTGCGCGAGTGGTAGTCGCGGTGCACGTAGACCTGCGGCTGCGCGAGGTTGTTGGCCAGCAGCGCCTGCATCACTTCGGCCAGGCCTTCCTGCTGCGCCGCCGTGAGCGTGACGCCGAGGTGCCGCGCCACGTACCACTGCGGGAACAGGTCGAGCTCGCGCTGCAGCAGTGCCTGGTCGTAGGCGGGCAGGGTGCCGGGGCGGGTGGCCGCCTGGATGCGCACCAGCGCCGCCGCGGCGTCGCCGTACAGCTGCCGCGCGCTGGCGGCGTCGAGCCGCGACAGGTAGGTGGTATTGCCCAGGTCGCTCAGCAGCAGGAAGCCCTGCTCCAGGTCCTGCGCCAGCACCTTGGGCACGGTCACGCCGGCGTCGCCGAACAGGCCGGCCACGTGGATGAACGGGCGGCAGTCTTCCTGCGCGGGCGGCGCATCCATCACGATCACGCTCGGATGCGCCGGATTGCCGGTGCGGGCGCGGAAGTAGCGCCGGAAGCTGGCGTCGGCCGAGGCCGGCACGCAGGAGGCGGGGTCGACCGACCAGGCCGGACCGAGTCCGGACACCCACAGTTTGAGCTGGTCGAGACGCGGGTCGAGAGGATGTGCTGCCATGCCGGAAAGGGAGAATACGATGCCCCGTATAATACCCGACCAGCACCGGGCCCCGGGGCGGCCCCGGGTGGGCTTGCCTTGCCCGGAAAGCCTGCTCCGGCGGCGGCTGGCGGCCACTGGACCGCCGCCGTCGCGCTGACCCATGACCCGCTCGCATGACCGAACAACGACGATCACCGCACCAGAAGGCAAGCAAGACATCGGCGCGACTGCCCGGCAGCGCACTGCGCCCGCTCGTGTTGGCGATGGCCGGATGGTCGGTGTGCGCGCAGGCGCAGACAGTGAGTTCGGCCATTCCCGACCTGCCGGTCGCCGAGCCCGCCGCCGAGCGGGTGCCCGAGGCGCCGCCGGTCTCCGGTGAGCTGGTGCCGCGCCTGGCCGAGCCCGGCGGCCCCCAGGCCCCGCCGGCGGCGCCCGGCGAGAACCCGCCGACCTTCGTCTCGGGCGACCGCATGAACGGCTACAACCAGCGCGGCGTGGAGCTCGAGGGCAACGCCGAGCTGCGCCGCGCGGGCGGCGTGGTCAAGGGCGACAAGCTCACCTACGACCAGGACAGCGACGAGGCCTTCGTGCACGGCAACGCGCGCCTGTCGCGCGGCGGCTCGCTGGCGGTGGGCCCGGAAGCCCGGCTCAAGGTCGAGGCCAACGAAGGCTACATGCTGTCGCCGGACTATTATTTCCAGCAGACCGGCGGCTCGGGCAAGGCCGAGCGCATCGACTTCCTCGACAAGGATGTCAGCACGATCCAGCACGCCACCTATACCACCTGCTCGCCGGACAACGCGGACTGGTATTTCAGCGCGCGCACGCTCGACATCGACAACGACCGCGAGGTCGGCACCGCCTACGGCGGCGTGCTGCGCTTCTTCGACGTGCCGATCATGGCCGCGCCGGTGTTCAGCTTCCCGCTCAACAGCGACCGCCACAGCGGCTTCCTGCCGCCACTGTTCGGCTACAGTTCCTCGTCCGGCCTGGACCTGACGGCGCCGTATTACTTCAATATCGCGCCCAACCGCGACCTGACGGTCTTTCCGCGCGTGGTGAGCTCGCGCGGCTTCCAGCTCGGCAGCGACTACCGTTATGTCGGCAACGGCTATGCCGGGCGCATCCGCGCCGAGTTCCTGCCGGACGACCAGAAGACCAAGACCAACCGCTGGTCGTACTCGATCCAGCATGCGCAGACGCTCGCCCCTGGGCTGTCCGCGTATGTGAACGTGAACAAGGTGTCGGATGCCCAGTATCCGAACGACCTGAGCCGCTCGGTGGTGCAGGCCACGCAGTTGCAGTATGTCCAAGAAGGGGGCATTACCTACAACTGGCAGGATTTCTCGCTGCTGGCGCGTGTGCAGAAGTTCCAGACGCTGCCGCCGAGCGGGACTTCCTATGAGCGCGTGCCGCAGTTGAATGGCCGATACACGCGCTATGACCTGGGCGGCTTCGACATCCAGGTGGAGACCGACTTCAGCCGCTTCCGCATCCCGCTGTCGGCGGGCAGCGCGCAGCAGCCCGAAGGCGACCGCCTGTTCATCCAGCCGTCGATCAGCTACCCGATCGTGCGGCCCGGCTGGTTCGTCACACCCAAGGTGTCGTTCAACGCCACCCAGTACCAGATGGAGCCGGGCTCGACGGCACCGGGCACGCCCAACACGCTGAACCGGAACCTGCCGACCTTCAGCGTGGACTCCGGCATGACCTTCGAGCGCGACGCGCCGACCGTGAGCCGGCTGTTCGGCGTCAACTACGTGCAGACGCTCGAGCCGCGCCTGTTCTACGTCTACACGCCGTTCCGCGACCAGAGCCTGTTCCCGCTGTTCGATACCGTGCAGTCGGACTTCGGCTACGGCCAGATCTTCAGCGAGAACCCGTTTACCGGCTACGACCGCATCGCCGACAACAACAAGATCACGGCCGGCGTGACCACGCGCCTGATCGAGGCGGGCACCGGCATCGAGCGCTTCCGCGGCACCATCGCCCAGCGCTTCGACCTGACCGGCCAGCGCGTGCAGATCGGCGGCACCGACCCGATCGGCAAGGCCGGCTACTCCGACCTGCTGGCGGCGGCCACGGTCCAGCTGTTCCGGGGCTATTATCTCGATACCGGGGTGCAGTACAACCCGGACAGCGACCGTGTGATTTATTCGAATATCGCCTTCTCGTGGCGTCCCGAGGCGCGCAAGACGTTCAATATCGGCTACCGCTACCGCCGGCCGACCTCGGTGACGGACGATACCGCCATCGACCAGCTCGAGCTGTCGAGCCAGTGGCCGCTGACCCAGCGCACCTACGGCATCGGCCGGGTCGCGTTCGACATGAGCGCGAGCCAGCTCGTCGACGCGCTCGCCGGGGTCGAATACGCGGCCGACTGCTGGGTCGGGCGGGTGGTCTACCAGCGCTTCCGCAACACGACGAACGGCTACACCGGACGGATCTTCTTCCAGGTGGAGTTCCGCGGGCTGTCCAAGATCGGCTCCAATCCGCTGGATATACTGCGGCTGAACGTGCCGGGTTATGAGCCCGTCACCGCCAGTCCGGTGATTCCATCCCAGCTCGACCATTACGAATGACGGACCATGATGAAACGTCAAGAAAGCACCGCGTTGTCCCACCTGCCGTCCGGCCTGACCGGCTGGCATAGCCTGCTGCTGGCCGCGCTGCTGGCCGCTTTCGCACTGCCTGCCGCGGCGCAGCTCAAGGCGCCCGGCGCCCAGCCGCGCGCCACCGGCATCTTCCTGCCGCAGGCGGGCGACAGCAGCGCCACTTCGCCGAGCCAGCCGCGCCTGGGCGTGACGCAGCCCGGCGCCACCGCCCAGCGCTCGCAGCTGGTGGACGAGGTGGTGGCGATCGTCGACAGCAGCGTGATCACACGGCGCGAGCTGCTGGACCGCGCCGACGAGATCGAGGGACAGCTGCGCGCCGCCAACCGGCCGGTGCCGGCGCGCGCCGACCTGCTCGGCGAGGTGCTGGAGCGCCTGGTGATGGAGCGCGTGCAGACGCAGGCCGCGCAGGACGCGGGCATCAAGGTGACCGACCAGGAAGTCGACCGCGCGGTCGAGTCGGTGGCGCAGCAGAACCGCATGAGCGTGACCGACCTGCGCTCGCAGGTCGAGCGCAGCGGCATGGCCTGGCCCAAGTACCGCGACGAGCTGCGCAAGCAGGTGCAGGTGATCCGCCTGCGCGAGCGCGAGGTCGACTCCAAGGTCCAGGTCTATGACGGCGAGATCGACAACTACCTCGCCGCGCGCGGCGGCCAGGGCGCCGCCGGCAGCGGCCCGACCGAGTACAACGTCGCCCAGATCCTGGTGCGCGTGCCGGAAGACGCCTCGGACGCCCAGAAGACCGCGCTGCGCGCCAAGGCCGAGGGCCTGCTCAAGCAGGTCCAGGGCGGCGCCGACTTCGCCCAGCTGGCGAAGGCCTCCGACTCGGCGGAAGCGGCCCAGGGCGGCGCGCTCGGCTTCCGCGAGATCGGCCGCCTGCCGGCGCTGTTCGCCAACGCCGTGCTCGACCTGCAGGTGGGCGCGGTGGCGCCGCAGGTGATCGAAAGCGCCAACGGCTTCCACGTGCTCAAGCTGGTGGCTAAGCGCACCGCGCCGGCCGCGGCGCCGAACCCGGCGGCCAGCGAGCGCATCGCCCAGACCCAGGTGCGCCACATCCTGATCCGCACCGGCCCCAACATGCCGGAAGCCGAGGCGCGCCGCCAGTTGTCCACGCTGCGCGACCGCATCACCCACGGCGGCGATTTCGCCGACGCCGCGCGCCGCTTCTCGCAGGACGGCTCCGCCTCCAACGGCGGCGACCTCGGCTGGGTCTCGCCCGGCGAGCTGGTGCCCGAGTTCGAGCAGGCCATGAGCCGGCTGCGCCCGGGCGAGGTATCCGAGCCGGTGGTCAGCCAGTTCGGCGTGCACCTGATCCAGGTCCTCGACCGCCGCGAAACCGAGATCACGCCGGAAAAGCAGCGCGATTTCGCCCGCGCCGAAGTGCGCGAGCAGAAGATCCGCGCGGCCTACGAAGATTGGCAGCGCCAACTGCGCCAGGCGGCCTACGTGGAATACCGCGTCAACCGCCAGCGTTCCGAGAATTGAGCGCGCGCGCCGCCGCCATGTCCGCACCGCTCGCGCTGGCCATCACCACCGGGGAGCCTGCCGGCATCGGCCCCGACATCACCGTGGGCGCCCTGCTGCAGATGGCCGGCGAGTACCCGCAGGCGCGCTTCCACGTGATCGGCGACGCGCGCCTGCTGGCCGAGCGCGCCGCCGCGCTCGGCGTGGCGCAGGCGTGGGCCCGCCGGCTGGCCGACGGCAGCGTGGCGAGTGAGGACATCGCGCTGTCGGTGCCGTGCCATGCCGGCCGGCTCGACGCGCGCAACGGCGACTACGTGCTGGCGCTGCTGGACCACGCCATCGACGGCTGCACGCCCGGCGCGGACGGCGCCGCGCGCTACGCCGGCATGGTCACGGCGCCGGTGCAGAAGAGCACCATCAATGACGCCGGCGTGCCGTTTACCGGCCACACCGAATACCTGGCCGAGCGCGCCGGCGTGCCGCGCGTGGTGATGATGCTGGCCGGCCCGCAGCCCGCGCACGCCAACGCCGTGCTGCGCGTGGCGCTGGCTACCACCCACCTGCCGCTGCGCGCGGTGCCCGACGCGATCGACGTGTCCATGCTGGTGCAGACGCTGGCCATCGTCGACGCCGACCTGCGCCGCCACTTCGGCATCGAGCGCCCGCGCATCCTGGTGACGGGGCTCAACCCCCACGCCGGCGAGAGCGGCCACATGGGCCACGAGGAAATCGACGTCATCATCCCCGCGCTGGCCGCGGCCGCCGACGCCGGCATCGACGCGCGCGGGCCCTATCCGGCCGACACGCTGTTCCAGCCGCGCCACCTCGACGGCGCCGACTGCGTGCTGGCGATGTACCACGACCAGGGCCTCGCGCCGCTCAAGTACGGCACCTTCGGGCACGGCGTCAACATCACGCTGGGCCTGCCCTTCATCCGCACGTCGGTCGACCACGGCACGGCGCTCGACCTGGCCGGCAGCGGCCGCGCCGAGCACGGCAGCATGATCGAGGCGATCCGCAATGCCATCGTCATGGCCGGACACGCCGGCGGCCGCTCGCGCGCTGTGCCGGCGGCAACCCGCTGAGGCCCGGCGAGAGCCGACGAGAGAGCTATGCGTTCCAACGTACATCAGGGCCACGTGGCCCGCAAACGATTCGGGCAGAACTTCCTGGTCGATGACGGCATCATCCACGGCATCGTCAGCGCCATCGACCCGCAGCCGGGCGACACCCTGGTCGAGATCGGCCCGGGCCTCGGCGCGCTGACCCAGCCGCTGCTCGAGCGCCTGCCGCGGATGCAGGTGGTGGAGCTGGACCGCGACCTGGTCGAGCGCCTGCGCCGCCGCTACGGCGAGCGCCTGACCGTCCATGCCGGCGACGCGCTGGCCTTCGACTTCGGCAAGCTGCACGAAGCGGGCAAGCCGCTGCGCATCGTCGGCAACCTGCCGTACAACATCTCCAGCCCGCTGCTGTTCCACCTCGCCGCCTTCGCCGACCTCGTGCGCGACCAGCATTTCATGCTGCAGAAGGAAGTGGTGGAGCGCATGGTGGCCGAGCCCGGCAGCAAGGCCTTCGGCCGGCTGTCGATCATGCTGCAGGTGCGCTATCACATGGAGCACGTGCTGGACGTGCCGCCGGCCTCGTTCAACCCGCCGCCCAAGGTCGACTCCGCCGTGGTGCGCATGATCCCGTGGCCGCGCCAGGCCGACGGCCAGTTGCGCTCGCCATATCCGGCCTGCGACCTGACCGTGCTTGGCGACGTGGTCGCCGCGGCGTTCTCGCAGCGGCGCAAGGTGCTGCGCAACACGCTGTCGATGCTGCGCGACCAGGTCGACTTCGACGCGCTGGGCTTCGACCTGAGCCGGCGCGCCGAGGAAGTGCCGGTGGCCGACTACGTCGGGCTGGCGCGCCAGCTCGAACTGCCCGCCGCGTGAGGCCGCTGCGATGATGCGCGCCATGCCGACCCGTATGCTCCGCGTCCATCGCTGGCGCCGCCGCTGAAGCGAGCGGCGTGCCGTCATCGATCCGGACATCCACCGACAGGTTCACCGATCCCGACTTCAGCCGCCGCAGCCCGCCCGGCAGGCGCATCGCCCCGCCGGACCGCTGCGCGGCGCCACCCCTCCCAAGGAAATGCCATGACTAGCGAAACGCAGGCGCCCCGGCGCAAGGTCATCCTCACCGGCGACCGTCCCACCGGCCAGCTCCACCTCGGCCACTACGTCGGCTCGCTCAAGAGCCGCGTGGCGCTGCAGGATTCCCACCAGCAATACCTGCTGCTGGCCGACACCCAGGCCATGACCGACAACGCGCACGATCCCGACAAGGTGCGGCGCAACGTGCTGGAGGTGGCGCTCGACTACCTGGCGGTCGGCATCGATCCGGCCAAGACCACCATCACGGTGCAGTCCTACCTGCCCGCGCTGGCCGAGCTGACGCTGCTGTACCTGAACTTCGTCACGGTGGCCCGCCTCGAGCGCAACCCGACCATCAAGGAAGAGATCCAGGCGCGCGGCTTCGGCCGCGACATCCCGGCCGGCTTCCTGTGCTACCCGGCCGCGCAGGCCGCCGACATCACTGGCTTCAAGGCCGAGGTGGTGCCGGTGGGCGAGGACCAGGCGCCGCTGATCGAGCAGACCAACGAGATCGTGCGCCGCATCAACCACCAGGTCGGGCGCGACGTGCTGCCCGAGGCCGCCGCGCTGATCCCGCGCTTCGGCCGCCTGCCCGGCGTCGACGGCAAGGCCAAGATGAGCAAGTCGCAGGGCAACGCGATCCCGCTCGCGGCCACGCCCGAGCAGATCAAGGAAGCGGTCATGCGCATGTACACCGATCCCAACCACCTCAAGGTGTCCGATCCGGGCCAGGTGGAAGGCAACGTGGTGTTCACCTACCTCGATGCGTTCGACGAGGCCGCCGACGAAGTGGCGGAACTGAAGGCGCACTACCGCCGCGGCGGCCTCGGCGACATGGTGCTCAAGCGCCGGCTCGAAGGCGTGCTGCAGGCGCTGCTGGCGCCGATCCGCGAGCGCCGCGAAGCGCTCGCCAAGGACCCGCAGCACGTGTTCGACATCCTGCGCCACGGCACCGAGCAGGCGCGCGGCATCACCCAGCGCACGCTTGACGAAGTGCGCGACGCGCTGGGCACGTTCCGCTTCTGAGTTTTTCGGGAAGGCGCGGCGCGCCGCTTCAGGCGCGCCGGTTCACCAGCACGATGCCGGCCAGCACCAGCAGCGCCGCCACCGCCGAGCGCACGCCCGCCTGCAGCACCGCGCCCATCAGCGGCGCGGTCATCTTGATCACCACCTGCTGCAGACCCCAGACCAGGCACAGCAGCACCATCAGGCCGATCGCGGTGCCGTCCAGCGGACGGCGGCTCAGCGCCGGCGCGCCCACCTCAAGGACGCGCCGCGTCGCGCGTGGAGTGGCGCTCGATCAGCTCGATCTTGTAGCCGTCCGGGTCCTCCACGAAGGCGATCACGGTAGTGCCGCCCTTGACCGGGCCCGCCTCGCGCGTGACCTTGCCGCCAGCCGCGCGGATACGCTCGCAGGTCGCCGCGGCGTCGTCGGTCTCCAGCGCGACGTGGCCGTAGGCGGTGCCCATTTCGTACTTGTCGACGCCGTAGTTGTAGGTCAGCTCCAGCACGGCCGTCTCGGATTCCGGGCCATAGCCGACGAAGGCCAGGCGGTACTTGTATTCGGGGTTGTCGCTCTGGCGCAGCAGTTGCATGCCGAGGATGCGGGTGTAGAAGTCGATCGAGCGCTGGAGGTCGCCGACGCGGAGCATGGTGTGGAGGAGACGCATTTTTGGGGTTTGGTTGTTGGTGGGGGGGAGGGGGGTATTTTAGACGGGATGGGGGTGGGCTTCAAAGGTGGCTGCATGACGTCAGTCTGCTGAGCTTCAAAGTCAACGGCTTTAACGTCAAAGGCTGAACGTCAAAGGCTTAACGTCAAAGTCAAAATCAACTTCAAAGTCAAAGGCTTTCGCTCCCCCGGAGCGACCTACTTTCTTTTCCCCGAAAAGAAAGTAGGCAAAGAAAGCGGGCTGCCTGGCCGGCAGGGGCAGAAACGTTGGGGTTTCTTGTTGGTGGTGGTTTCGTCGTGGGGCCTGTGGTTCTGCTGGCATCCTGCCGTTACCGGTGCGAGCGGCCACGATCTGGCTGGCGGTATGGGTTGCGGGGTCGGACCTATGATGGCGGGCGTACTGCTGGTTCGGGCATCTGCCGTTACCGGTGCTGGCGGTCACGGCGTAGCACCGGCACTGGTTTCGTGGTGGGCGTGGTGGACCCCGCGCGGGTGTGCTGGGTTGCTTTGAACCGGATTGCCTCTCAAGTCAAAACCATTTGGCACTGAGATCGAATGGGGGCCACCACGCCCACCACGAAACCAGCACCGTTCCTATGCCGTATGCATCCGCCCCGGTCGCGGCAGCAGCCCGAAGGGCCTGGACCTCCGCCATCATGCAGCGCCACCACGAATCGAACACTACCCGAGAGAACGTGGCCGCCAAAACCGGTGCCGGCAGAATCCCTGCAGAACCACGAACCCCACCACGAAACCACCAACCCGAGCAACCCTGTTCGGCTCTGCCCCTGCCGGCCAGGCAGCCCGCTTTCTTTGCCTACTTTCTTTTCGGGGAAAAGAAAGTAGGTCGCTCCGGGGGAGCGAAAGCCTTTGACTTTGAAGTTGACTTTGACTTTGACTTTAAGCCTTTGACGTTCAGCCTTTGACGTTAAAGCCGTTGACTTTGAAGCTCAGCAGACTGACGTCAAACCCCCTCTCAAAAAGTCGGCAACAACTCCGGCGGATGCGCCCGCAACTGCGCCCTCGCATCCCGAAACTCAGGAAAAATCGACGCCACCGTATCCCAGAACCTGGGACTATGGTTCATCTCCTTGAGATGCGCCAGCTCATGCGCCGCCACATAGTCGATCATCGACATCGGAAAATGCATCAGCCGCCAGTTCAGCCGGATCTTGCCGTCGGCGGTGCAGCTGCCCCAGCGCGTGGCGGCGGAGGTGAGCGCGAACGCGCTGTGCCGCACGCCGAGCTTTTCGGCGTAGACGTCCAGGCGCTGGGACAGCAGGCGCCTGGCCTGATGCTGCAGCCAGCCCTGCACGCGGTCCTTGATCTGCTGCTCGTCGGCGTGCGGCGGCAGCGCGAGGTGCAGCACGCGGGTGTCGGCGTCGAACAGCAGGATGCCGGCGGGGGACTCGAGCTGCAGCGTGATGGCCTGGCCCAGGAAGGGCAGGCTGGCGCCTTCGCGCCATTGCACGGTGGGCAGCACGCGCCGGGCTTCGCGGTGCCGCCACTCGCCGAGCTTGTTGAAGATCCAGCGCTGCTTTTCGAGGATCGCGGATTCGATGTCGGCCAGCGTCACCCAGCGCGGCGCGGTGATGGACAGGCCGCGGTCGTCGACGGTGAAGCCGATGGTCCGGCGCGACGAGCGCTTGAGCGTGTAGTGCACGCTGCGTTCGCCCACCTGCAGGCGGCGGGCGTTGGGCTGCGGCAGCGGCCAGGGCTGGGCACCGGGCAGGAGGGGCTGCGCCGGTGTGCATCCGCCCGGCGCCGCGCCGGATGCCGCGCCGTCGCCCGCGAGGGCGTCGGACAGCGGCAGCTCCATCTGGGAACCAGGGGCATCGGGGGATTGGCGCAGCAATTTCATGCGGGCTCGCGGCTCCGGTAGCTCTGGGCGTCGATTCTACGCATATCTTGCTCGATCCACGTCTCCACCTCCTGGTTGAGCTGGTCGGCGGTCTTGTTGGCCGAGGAAATCGGCGCGCCCACGGAGACCGTGATGGTGCCAGGGTACTTCATGAAGGCGTTGCGCGGCCACAGGCGGCCGGAGTTGACCGCGATCGGCACCACCCACGCGCCGGCCTCCACCGCCAGGCGCGCGCCGCCGCTCTTGTAGCGCGGTTTTTCCATGCCCGCGGGCGTGCGCGTGCCTTCCGGGAACATGATGATCCAGGCGCCCTCGGCCAGCCGCTCGCGGCCCTGGCGCACCGCCGAGGCGAACGCGCGCGTGCCTTCCTTGCGGTTGATGTGCACCATCTTGAGCATGCCCAGCGCCCAGCCGAAGAACGGCACCATCAGCAGCTCGCGCTTGAACACGAAGCACATCGGCTTGGGCATGGTGGCGACGTAGGCCACGGTTTCCCAGGCCGACTGGTGCTTGGACAGCACCACCACCGGCTTGTCGAGCACGCCGTCGAAGTTCTCGTAGCCCTCGAAGCGGTAGCGGATGCCGCAGATCAGCGTGGCGGCGGCGATCACCAGCCGCGGCCAGCCGCGCACGAAGGCGTAGCGGCGGTTGGCGCTCATGAACGGAAAGGCGATGAAGCACGCGCAGGCGTAGGGCGGCGTCAGCACCAGCAGGTACAGCGCGAACAGCAGGGAGCGGAGAAAGATCATCGGTGCGGGGAAAGGGCGAAAGGGCGCAGGGGATTCAGGAGGCGGCCAGGCGCGGGGCGCCGTCGCCGGTGAGCAGCCAGCGCGCGAACGCGCGCAGGTCATCGTGGACCAGCGTGCCGGCCGGCAGGCCGCCCTTGGCCAGGGTCTCCCGGCCCTTGCCGGTCAGCACCAGGTGCGGGGCGCAGGCCACCGCCACGCCGGCTTCGAGGTCGCGCAGCGAGTCGCCCACCAGCGGCACGCCCTTGAGCTCCACGCCGAAGCGCTCGGCCAGCTGCTCCAGCATGCCGGGCTTGGGCTTGCGGCAGTCGCAGCCGTCGGCGGCGGTATGCGGGCAGAAGAACACGGCGTCGACGCGCCCGCCGAGATGGGCCAGCGCCTTGTGCATCTTTTCATGCATGGCGTTGAGCGCGCTCATCTCGAACAGGCCGCGGCCGATGCCGGACTGGTTGCTGACGATCACCACGCGGTAGCCGGCCTGGTTGAGCGAGGCGATCGCCTCCAGGCTGCCTTCGATGGCGATCCATTCGTCCGGCGTCTTGATGAACTGGTCGCTGTCGAGGTTGACCACCCCGTCGCGGTCGAGGATGACGAGCTTGGGCGGAGTCTGCGGCATGATGGCCTCCCGGTTCGGTGCGCCCGCCTACGCGGCGAGCTTGGAGATGTCGGCCACGCGGTTGGCCAGCACGTGCAGCGAGGCCAGCAGCGCGAGCCGGTTGGCGCGCAGCTGCGCGTCCTCGGCCATCACCATGACGTCGTTGAAGAAGCGGTCCACCGCGTCGCGCAACTGCGCCAGGTCGCGCAGCGCGGCGGCGAAGTCGCCGCCGGCGAAGGCGGCCTCCACCTGCGGGCGCACGCTCTCGACGGCGGCATGCAGCGCGCTCTCGGCGGCTTCCTGCAGCAGCGCGGGCTGCACCTGGCCCACCGGCTCGGTGTTCTTGCGCAGGATGTTGGTGATGCGCTTGTTGGCCGCGGCCAGCGCCTCGGCCTGCGGCAGCGCGGCGAAGGTGCGCACCGCTTCCAGGCGGGCCAGGATGTCGTCCAGGCGCCGCGGGCGCTGGCTCACCACCGCTTCCACCTCGTTGGTGGTGTAGCCCTTGTCCTTGAGGTAGCCGCGCAGGCGGTCGTAGAGGAAGTCGGCGATGGCGTCCTGCGCGGGCTTGACCGCGGCGATGCCGGCGAACGACTGCTGCGCGATCTCCAGCAGCGTGTCCAGCGCCAGCGGCAGCGGCGTCTCCACCAGCATGCGCAGGATGCCCAGCGCGTGGCGGCGCAGCGCGAACGGATCCTTCTCGCCGGTCGGCGACAGGCCGATGCCCCAGATGCCGACCAGCGTCTCGAGCTTGTCGGCCAGCGCCACGGCCAGGCTCACCGGGCCGGCCGGCAGCGCGTCGCCGGCGAAGCGCGGGCGGTAGTGCTCGGAGCAGGCCAGCGCCACTTCCTCGGCCTCGCCGTCGTGGCGCGCGTAGTAGGTGCCCATCGTGCCCTGCAGCTCGGGGAACTCGCCCACCATGTCGGTCAGCAGGTCGGCCTTGGCCAGCTCGGCGCCGCGCATGGCGGCGGCCTTGTCCACGGCGATGCCGGCCGCGGCCAGCGCGTCGGCGATGTGGCCGGCGATCTGCTGCAGGCGCTGCACGCGGTCGAGCTGCGAGCCGATCTTGTTGTGGTAGACCACGCTGCCCAGTTGCGGCACGCGCGAGGCCAGGGTCTTCTTGCGGTCCTGGTCGAAGAAGAACTTGGCGTCGGCCAGGCGCGGGCGCACCACGCGCTCGTTGCCGGTGATGATGGACTGCGGCGTGTCGGTGGCGAGGTTGGAGACGATCAGGAAGCGGTTGCGCAGGTGGCCGGCGGCGTCGGTCAGCGCGAAGTACTTCTGGTTGGTCTGCATGGTCAGGATCAGGCATTCCTGCGGCACTTCGAGGAAGGCTGCCTCGAAATGGCAGGCGTAGACCACCGGCCATTCCACCAGCGAGTTGACTTCGTCGAGCAGCGCGTCGGGCATGATGACGCGGTCGTCGCCGGCCTGTTCCAGCAGCGCGGCGCGGATGCGCTCGCGGCGCGCGGCGTAGCTGGCCAGCACGCGGCCCCGGCTTTCCAGCACGGCGGCGTATTCGCCGGCGTGGGCGATCTCGATCGCGCCGTCGGACAGGAAGCGGTGGCCCTGCGTGGTGCGGCCGGCCTGCAGGCCGAGCGCCGTCACCGGCACGATTTCGGCGCCCAGCAGCGCGATCAGGCGGTGCGCGGGGCGAACGAAGTGCACGGTGCTGCCGTCCGGGCGCTGGTAGCTCATCACCTTGGGGATGGGCAGCTTGGCGATGGTGTCGTCGAGCGCCGCCTGCAGGCCCGCGACCAGCTCGGCGCCGCGCGCGGTGTAGCGGTGGAAGAAGGCGTCGGCCTTGCCGTCGGAGGCGCGCTCCAGGCTGCGCCAGTCGATCGATTCCACGCCCACCGACTTGGCCAGCGCGGCCAGCTTCTTGGCCAGCGGCGGGGTCGGCTCGCCGTTGGCGTCGAGCGCCACCGACAGCGGCAGCACCTTCTCGCGCTGCTCGCGGTCGGGCGCGTTGCGGCGCACGCGGGTCACTTGCGCGGCCAGGCGGCGCGGCGTGGCGAACGCGGTCACGGCCGCGCCGTCACCCAGCAGGCCCTGCGCCGAGAGGCCGGCGAACAGGCCCTGCGCGAAGGCTTCGCCCAGGCGCGCCAGCGCCTTCGGCGGCAGCTCTTCGGTGAACAGCTCGATCAGCAGCGTATCGTTCGAATCGGTCAGGAGTTGCGACATGAATCGTTTCCAGCAAGTTGGGGCACGCGCTGCGCGTCAGCAGCGCGGTGCGGTAGTGGGTTCTACGCCGGACAGCAGCCACAGGCCGTTCTGCTGGCGGAATTGCAGCGTGGTCGCCACGCACTGCGTGTCCGCGCCGGCGGGGCTGCTGCCGCGCGCGCCGGACGCGCCCGCGCCCGGGCGCGGCGCGAAGAAGCGCGCGTCGAGCCGGCGCAGGCGCCGGTCGTAGCGGATCTCGTCGATGCGGCCGCTGACCCAGAAATCGATCCGGGGCGGCAGTTGCGCAGCGGAATAATAGGTCTTGACCAGGCGCTTCACGCGGCCGTTGACGGTCTGCGTCTCGGTCCAGGTCAGCGGGTAGCGGATCGCGCTCTCGTAGGCGCGCAGCGGCACGCGGTGCCAGCCCAGGTCCTTGGAGCCGGACAGGTCGCACGAGAACGTGCGCACCAGTTGGGTCCACTGGTCGAGCGCGTTGTTGGGGCCGAACGCACCATGCCAGTGCCGGTCGATGGCCTGCTGCAGCGCCTGCGGGTTGGCCTCGCACACGTTGGACAGGTCGGCCGGCAGGTACAGCGCCTGCGGGCTGGGCACGGGCACGGTGGCGCCGGCCGCGCCGCGCGCGGCCAGGGCCAGCACCGCCAGGGCAGCGCCCCGGCGCCAGGCGCCGCGCGCGGCGCGCGTCATGCGGCGGCCTCGCGGTCGCACATCGGGAAGCCCAGCGCCTCGCGCGATTCGTAGTAGGCCTGCGCGACCGAGCGCGACAGGTTGCGGATGCGGCCGATGTAGGCGGCGCGCTCGGTGACGGAGATGGCACCGCGCGCGTCCAGCAGGTTGAAGGTGTGCGCGGCCTTGAGCAGCTGCTCGTAGGCGGGCAGCGGCAGGCGCCTGGCGGCCTCGGCTTCCTGTCCTTCGGCGGCGCCCATCAGGCGCTTGGCCTCGGCCTCGTGCTCGGCGAAATGGCGGAACAGGATCTCGGTGTTGCTCTGCTCGAAGTTGTAGGTGGACTGCTCCACCTCGTTCTGGTGGTACACGTCGCCGTAGGTCAGGCGGCGGGTCTTGCCGTTCTCTTCCCACTCGGTCCAGACCAGGTCGTAGACGTTCTCGACCTTCTGCAGGTACATCGCCAGCCGCTCGATGCCGTAGGTGATCTCGCCGGTGATCGGCTTGCAGTCGATGCCGCCGACCTGCTGGAAGTAGGTGAACTGGGTCACTTCCATGCCGTTGAGCCAGACTTCCCAGCCCAGGCCCCAGGCGCCCAGCGTGGGGTTCTCCCAGTCGTCCTCGACGAAGCGGATGTCGTTCTGCTTGAGGTCCAGGCCTAGCGCCTCGAGCGAGCCCAGGTACAGCTCCAGGATGTTCTCGGGCGCCGGCTTGAGCACCACCTGGTACTGGTAGTAGTGCTGCAGGCGGTTGGGGTTCTCGCCGTAGCGGCCGTCCTTGGGGCGGCGCGACGGCTGCACGTAGGCGGCGCGCCACGGCTCCGGCCCGATCGCGCGCAGGAAGGTGTGCACGTGCGAGGTTCCGGCGCCGACCTCCAGATCGATGGGTTGCAAGAGTGCGCAGCCCTGCCGGTCCCAGTAGGACTGCAGGGTGAGGATCATTTGTTGGAAGGTCAGCATAGGCGAAGACGGCAAAGACGACGGCGAAGACAAGTAGGGGCCCGCATGGGGTGCTCGATCACGCAGGGCCGGCAGGCGAGGGCGCCGCCGCGGCGGCAAAAGTCGCCAGAAGTCGCCGGGGCGTCGCACGGAGTTCGTGCCAAACCCCGAATTCTATCGGTTTTTTCCGCCAGGCCCGTCATCGGCACGGCCCTTGCATGTCATGGCGCGCTGGCGGGGCGTTTCGGGTGGCATCGGGGCGCTGTCGGGGGCGCTGTCGGCGCTCCGCAACGAATCGGGTAAACACCGAAGCCCCCTAAAGTCCCTGCCGATACTTGTCGATAGCGTTTTTGTATACAGTATTAGGCAGAGCCGCGCGCAGCGTCGTCATTGCTGCCGCAGCGGCCGAACCATCCGAATTCATCCACACGGACACCCAAATGGGGACACTGGTCATGTCGCTTCTTTCTCGCAAGCCCTATCTCGTCGCCATCGCCGTGATGATCGCCGCCGCGCTGCTGTCCGCCGTGGCGGGCGTCTCGGCCTAGCCCGGCCCGGGCCCGCTGCCTAGCCGCGCGCGCGCCGCCGCCAGGCGGCGGCCAGCACCAGCACGCAGCCCGCCAGCGCCGGCACGTTGCCCCAGCGCACGAACGGCGTGAAGCCCTGCGTGCCCTGCACGGTGGCCGTCAGCGTGCCGACCGTGAAGGTGGGCAGGCGCGCGCTCACCACGCCGTCGGGCGCGACCACGGCGGTCATGCCGGTGTTGGTCGAGCGCAGCATCGGCCGGCGCGTCTCCAGCGCGCGCATGCGCGAGATCTGCAGATGCTGGTCCAGCGCGATGGTGTCGCCGAACCACGCCAGGTTGGTCACGTTGGCCAGGATGTTGGCCGGCACCGGCTGGCTGCGCAGGGTCTCGGCGATTTCCTCGCCGAACAGATCCTCGTAGCAGATGTTGGGCGCCACCATGATGCCGCGCACCGGCAGCGGCGCCTGGTCCAGCCCGCCGCGGCGGAAATCCCCGAGCGGCATCTTCATCATGTCGACGAACCAGTGGAAGCCGAACGGGATGAACTCGCCGAACGGCACCAGGTGGTGCTTGTTGTAGCGGTAGAGCTGCTGCGTCAGCGGGCCCAGGCCGAACACGCTGTTGGTGAAGTCCACCGGCGAGTCCGCGCCGGCCGCGCCGAACAGCACGGTGGTGCCGCTGGCCGCGCTGAAGTCGCGCACGGCGATGGCGATGTCCACCGGCAGGTCCTGCAGGATGACCGGGAACGCGGTTTCCGGCGTGACCACGAGGTCGGCCGGCGTGGCCGTGATCAGGTCGCGGTACAGCTCCAGCGAGCGCTGCACGCCGGCCGGCTCGAACTTGATGTCCTGCGCCACGTTGCCTTGCAGCAGCCGCACCGAGATGGGCTTGCCGGCCGGCGTGGTCCAGGCCAGCGGCGCCAGCGCCGCGCCGGCCAGCGGCAGCGCCGCGGCGACCGCCAGCGCGAGCCAGCCGCCGCGCCGGCCATCGCGCCGGTCATCACGCTGGTCGTTGCGGGCAAAGCCGCGCACCGCCGCCACCAGCAGCGCGGCCACGGCGCCGGCCAGCGCGCCGATGCCGTACACGCCGACCAGCGGCGCGAAGCCGGCCAGCGGACCGTCGCTGTGGGCATAGCCGCTGGCCAGCCACGGGAAGCCGGTAAACACCACGCCGCGCAGCCATTCCGACAGGCCCCACGCGGCGCCGAAGGCCAGCGGCATCAGCAGCGCCGAAGCCCGCTCGCGCGCGCCCAGCCAGTGCCAGGCCGCGGCGGCCAGCGCCGGGTAGAGCGAGAGATAGGCGGCGAACAGCAGCACGGCCAGGAGCGCCATCCAGGCCGGCATCTCGCCGTAGACGTGCATGCTGATATAGAGCCACCACACGCCGGACAGGAACCAGCCCAGGCCGAAGGCGTAGCCGGCGGCGGCGGCGCCGCGCGCGCGCGGCGCGTCGGCGACCAGCGCCACCAGCCCGGCCAGCGACAGCAGCTGCAGCCACCACCAGGTGTGGGGCGCGTAGGCCTGGGTGTGGGCCACGCCGAGCACCGCGGCCAGCAGCAGGCGCGGCAGGCCGGCGCCGCGCGCGCGTTCGCGCCCGGCGGCGGCCGCACCGGTCCGGTCCGGGAACGGGCTCCTCATGCGCCGTCCAGGCCGGACGGCACGGCGGGCGCCTCGCGGCGCACCAGCAGCAGGTGTACCTGGCGCGCGTCGGCGCGCAGGACCTCGAAGCGCACCGGCGGCAGCACCACCACCTCGCCGCGGTGCGGGACGTGGCCGAGGTGGTTGCTCAGCAGGCCGCCCACGGTGTCCACGTCCTGGTCGGAGAAGTGGGTGCCGAAGACCTCGTTGAACTGCTCGATCTCGGTCAGGCCGTGCACGCGCCAGCCGCCGTCGGGCAGTTGCACGATGTTGTCGTGGTCCTCGTCGAGGTCGAACTCGTCCTCGATGTCGCCCACGATCTGCTCCAGCACGTCCTCGATCGTGACCAGCCCGGCGACGCCGCCGTACTCGTCCACCACCATCGCGATGTGGTTGCGGTTGATGCGGAACTCGCGCAGCAGGATGTTCAGGCGCTTGGATTCGGGGATGAAGACCGCCGGGCGCAGGGTCTCGCGCAGGTCGAACTGTTCGTCCGTGTAGTAGCGCAGCAGGTCCTTGGCCAGCAGGATGCCGATGACGTTGTCGCGGCTGCCCTCGTAGACGGGAAAGCGCGAGTGCGCGGTCTGCCGCATGAAGGGGATGAAGCTGTCCGGCGCGTCGGCGATGTTGACCATGTCCATCTGGCCGCGCGGCACCATGATGTCGCGCGCGGTCAGCTCGGAGACCTGGAACACGCCCTCGATCATGGAGAGGGAGTCGGCGTCGATCAGGTTGCGGGCGTGCGCGTCCTGCAGCACCGCAAGCAGTTCAACGCGGGATTCGGGCTCGGGGGAGATGAAATCCGAGAGCCGTTCGAGCAGGGATCGGGGTCGGTCGACTGGCTTCGAACTGGGATAAGGGTCGTTCATGGCGCGGCGAGCGCGTGGTGGAGATCGGTCAAAGGATACACCAAAAGAGTTTGCGTTCCGTGACAGCACAAGGCCGTGCGGCGCGGGCGCCGCACCGCGCGGCCCCGGGCGCGGCGGGCTCAGGCGGCCTTGCCACGCACGAGGTAGGGATCGGCGAAACCGAGCGCCTGCAGGGTCTCGGTCTCGATCGCCTCCATCTCCTCGGCCTCGGCGTCGTCTTCATGCTCGTAGCCCTGCGCGTGCAGCACGCCGTGCACGATCAGGTGGGCATAGTGCGCCTCGAGCGGCTTTTTCTGCTCGCGCGCTTCGCGCTCCACCACCGGGCAGCACAGCACGATGTCGCCGCTGACCGGGTCGGACTCGTGCTCGGCGTAGGCAAAGGTCAGCACATTGGTGGCGTAATCCTTGCCGCGGTAGCTGCGGTTCAGGCCGCGGCCTTCTTCCTCGCCGACGAAGCGCACGGTCAGCGCGGCGTCGGCGTACAGCGCCGATTTCACCCAGGTCTGCACCTTGCGCTGCGTGGGCAGGCCGCGGCGGCCCCGCATGCCGTCGCCGTACTGCAGCGCGAGGTCGAGTTCGGGCGGGGTGGCGGGCGTGCCCGTGGTGGTGACCAGCGGGGTGGCGGTGACGGCCACCGAGAGCGCGTCGTGGTTGTCCGGGCGCACCAGCAGGCCGGCCTGCTGGCGGTCGTCGGTGTGCTCGGCCAGCAGCGCGAGCACGCCGTCGGCGGCCTGCGACAGGTCCACGGTGAGGCTGCGGCCGTCGGCCAGCTGCACGCGCAGCGCATGCGCCTGGGTCTTGCGCGCGCGCCCGTCGGCGTCGAACAGGATCAGGCTGGCGGCGGCGTTCTTGATATTGGTGTTCACGGTCATTCGGTCAGGCATCCCGGTGCTGGGCATGGTATTCGTCATAGGCATCCACGATGCGCGCCACCAGCGGATGGCGCACCACGTCGATGCTGGTAAAGCGCGTCATGGCCACGCCGCGCACGTCGCGCAGCACGTGCTGCGCCTCCACCAGCCCGCTTTTCTGGCCGCGCGGCAGGTCGATCTGCGTGGTGTCGCCGGTGATCACCGCCTTGGAGCCGAAGCCGATGCGCGTGAGGAACATCTTCATCTGCTCCGGCGTGGTGTTCTGCGCTTCGTCGAGGATGATGAAGGCATGGTTGAGCGTGCGCCCGCGCATGTAGGCCAGCGGCGCGATCTCGATCATCTGGCGCTCGAACATCTTCTGCGTGCGGTCGAAGCCGAGCAGGTCGTAGAGCGCGTCGTAGAGCGGGCGCAGGTAGGGGTCGACCTTCTGCGCCAGGTCGCCGGGCAGGAAGCCCAGGCGCTCGCCGGCCTCCACCGCCGGGCGCGTGAGCACGATGCGCTTGACCGCGTCGCGCTCGAGCGCGTCCACCGCGCAGGCCACCGCCAGGTAGGTCTTGCCGGTGCCGGCCGGGCCGATGCCCAGCGTCAGGTCGTGGGCCAGGATGTTGCGCAGGTAGTCGCGCTGCATCGGCGTGCGGCCCTGCAGCCCGGTGCGGCGCGTGTGCAGCACCGGCGAGCTGTCCTCGCCCGTGCCGGCCTCGGCGGCATCGGCGCCCTCGGGCACGTAGCCGCCGTGCGCGGCCGACTGGCGCGCCTCCACCAGGCCGAGCTGCACGTCATCGATCGACAGCGCGCCGCGCGCCTGGTTGTAGAAGCGCTCGAGCGCCGCGGCGGCCTCGCGCGCGTAGGCGCCGCGCACCGTCATGCGGTGGCCGCGGCGCTGGATGGTGACGTCGAGCGCCTGCTCGATCTGGCGCAGGTTCTCGTCCAGCGGCCCGCACAGGTTCTGCAGGCGGGTGTTGTCGTCCTTGGGGGCGACGAATTCGGCTGAGGGGATCTTCATCTGGGCGGTCTTGTTCTTGTCGTTCCGGTCTGCATGGGCGCGGTTCGCGCGGTGCTACTGGCGCACCACGATCTCGCCGCGCAGCGAGTGCGGGAAGGCCTCGGTGATCGCCACCTCCACCATCTCGCCCACCAGGCGGTCGCGGCCGGCCTGCGGCACGCCGGGCAGCGCGAAGTTCACCACGCGGTTGTTCTCGGTGCGGCCGTGCAGCTCGGTCGGGTCCTTGCGCGCCGGGCCTTCGACCAGGATGCGCTGCACCGTGCCGACCATGCCGCGGCTGATGCGCTGCACGTTTTCCTCGATGGTGGCCTGCAGGTGCTGCAGGCGCCTGAGCTTGACCTCGTGCGGCGTGTCGTCGGACAGGCTGGCCGCCGGCGTGCCGGGGCGCGGGCTGAAGATGAACGAGAACGAGGTGTCGTAGCCGATCTCCTCGATCATCGCCATCAGCTTGTCGAAGTCGGCATCGGTCTCGCCGGGGAAGCCGACGATGAAGTCCGACGACAGCGACATGTCCGGGCGGATCGCGCGCAACTTGCGGATGATGCTCTTGTACTCCAGCACGCTGTAGCCGCGCTTCATCGCCATCAGGATGCGGTCCGAGGCATGCTGCACCGGCAGGTGCAGGTGGTTGACCAGCTTCGGGCAGCGCGCGTACATCTCGATCAGGCGCGGCGTGAATTCCTTCGGGTGGCTGGTGGTGTAGCGGATGCGCTCGATGCCGGGGATCTCGGCCACGTACTCGATCAGCAGCGCGAAGTCGGCGATCTCGCTGGTGCCGCCCATCGCGCCGCGGTAGGCGTTGACGTTCTGGCCCAGCAGCGTGACCTCGCGCACGCCCTGCCCGGCCAGGCCGGCGATCTCCGCCAGCACGTCCTCGAACGGGCGCGAGACTTCCTCGCCGCGCGTGTAGGGCACCACGCAGTAGCTGCAATACTTGGAGCAGCCTTCCATGATCGAGACGAACGCGCTCGGGCCTTCCACGCGCGCCGGCGGCAGGTGGTCGAACTTCTCGATCTCGGGGAACGAGATGTCCACCTGCGAGCGGCCGGTCTGGCGGCGGCGGTTGATCATCTCGGGCAGGCGGTGCAGCGTCTGCGGGCCGAACACCACGTCCACGTAGGGCGCGCGCTGCACGATGGCCGCGCCTTCCTGGCTGGCCACGCAGCCGCCCACGCCGATCACCAGTTCGGGCTTGAGCGCCTTGAGCGCCTTCATGCGGCCCAGCTCCGAGAACACTTTCTCCTGCGCCTTCTCGCGCACCGAGCAGGTGTTGAAGAGGATCACGTCGGCGTCCTCGGGGTTGTCGGTCTTCTCCAGGCCGTCGGTGGCGTGGAGCACGTCTACCATCTTGTCCGAGTCGTACTCGTTCATCTGGCAGCCGTAGGTCTTGATGAATACTTTCTTCATGGTGCCGGTCTCAGTGGTTTACCTGGGGGCATCAGGGTTTGGGGGACGAATGCGGTCGTGGCCGCGGATTGCAGCCACGAATGGCAGCCACGGACGGCGGTCACTGCGCCGTCTTCTCCTTCTGCTCCTGCTCGCTCAGCACCCACGCCGTCAGCAACTGGCCGTAGAGATCGAGCCTGAAGCGCACCGGCAGCTTCTGGCCGGCCACCGCGGCGACCGGCAGCAACTGGTTGTCGGTGCCGAACAGCCGCAGCCCCGGCGCCACGCCCACGGCCTTGCCGTCGAGCGTGGCCGACAGCGGCGCGCTGGCCGACGGCGTGGCCAGCACCAGCTGCGCGCGCGCCGCGTCGGCGGGAATCACGCGCAGCGGCACCTGCGCCAGCGCGCCGGCCGGCAACAGGGCGGCGCCCGCCGCAAGCGTGGCCAGCGTGGCGGCAAGCAGACAGGCACGGATGGTCGGCGCGCGGCGCGCGGCGCGGTTGGCTGGCATGGGGGCTCCGGCGAGAGGTTCGGGAACGGTTCGGAACAGCCTAGGCAAGGCTTCGGCAAGCAAAGGGCAACCCGCCATTCTACCCGCTCGCGCCATCCCTGGCGCCCCGCGGGCCCGCCGCTAGAACAGGCTGGATGCCTCTTGCAGCACACGTTGCTTCGACACCGTGCCCATCAGCTCGCGCCCGGCCGCGTCGCGCACCAGCGGGATGCGGTTGAGCGCGTGGTGGGTAAACAGTTGCAGCGCGTCGGGCAGGTGCGACTCCGGCGTCAGCGTGGGGAAGTCGCGCTCGCACAGCGCCGCCAGCGCCGCGCCCGGCTGCTCGCGCAGCGCGCGCTGCACGGCGTGGATCGACAGCGCGCCGAGCAGGCGGCCCTCGGGGCACACCACGTACAGATAGCGCGTGCCGGTCTCGGCGAACTTGTCGCTGGCCTGCGCGAGCGTGGCGTCGGGGCCGATGATGGTGTCGGTCGGGTCGCACAGCCCGGCCAGCGTCAGGGCGCGCGCGCGCTCGGCCGCGGCCGAGGCCTGGGTGCGCTCGGCCACCACGCTGTAGAGCGACAGCGTCTGGCAGCGCGAGGCGGTGTAGTACGCCGCCGCCGCGCCGATCATGCCCGGCAGCAGCAGCGCCGGCGCCAGCGTCATCTCGAACACCATCAGCACCGACATCAGCGGCGCCTGGCTGGTGGCGGCCAGGAACGCGGCCATGCCGACCAGCGGCAGCAGCGGCGCGCCGGCGCCGCCCGGCACGGCCGGCGCCAGCAACTGGCCCAGCGCCGCGCCCACGAACAGCGATGGCGTGAACACCCCGCCCACCGCGCCCGAGCCCATGCTCAGCACCGTGGCCGCCAGCTTGGCCAGCAGCACCGCCGCCAGCGGCACGCTCAGCGCATGCGCCTGCAGGATGGACTGGATGGTGTAGTAGCCGTTGCCCACCACCTCGGGCACCCGCATCGCCAGCACGCCCACCAGCGCGCCGCCCAGCGCCAGGCGCGGCACCAGCCCGCCGGGCACGTGCGAGAAGGCGGCCCTGGCCAGGCTCGAGGCGCGCATGAAGCCGGCGCCGGCCACGCCCGCGAGCACGCCCAGCAGCGCGGCGGCCAGCAGCATCGGCGGGTGCAGCAGGTCCGACGGCACGCTCAGCCCCGGGTAGAGCGGCTGCAGGCCGCCGTGCAATTGGCTGACCACGGTGCCGGCCACCGAGGCCAGGAACAGCGGCATCAGCCGCTGCACCGCCACCGCGCCGAACACCACCTCGGCGACGAACACCGCCGCCGAGAGCGGCGTGTGATAGACCGAGGCCAGCCCGGCCGCGGCGGCGCAGGCGGTGAGCATGCGCCGCAGGTTGGTGTCGCCGTCCGGCCCCGGGCGCCCGCGCGCCGACGGGAACACCGAGCCGCACAGCGCGGCGAGCTGGATCATGGCGCCTTCCTTGCCGACCGAGCTGCCGGTGACGATCGAGCAGAACGAGGACAGCGCGCGCAGCAGCGTGATGCGCACCGGCAGGCGTCCGGTGCCGCTGGCCACCGCTTCCATATAGTCGGACACGCCGGGCTGGGCCGCGTTGAGGCGCGCGGCGGCGCTCAGCAGCAGACCCGCCACCACGCCGCCGAGCGTCGGGATCGCCACGCGCCAGGCCAGCGCCAGCCCGGCGAACACGGTGACGATGTCGGCCCGCGTGCCGAACATGGCCAGCCCGCTGGCGTCCAGCGCCTCCTTGAACAGGGTGGTGACGATGGCGGCGGCGATCCCCACCGGGATGGCGGTGAAAAGGGTGACTTCCTGGTCTTCGATGAATCGGAACCGCATCGTGTCTGCATCCGGGGGCGAGGGGGGATGCGCCGCCGCCCGCCCGCGCCGCGGCCACGGGCCAGGCGGGGCAAGGCTTGGCTGGCAGCATCATAGCGCAGGGGGCGGCGCTTTTTTTCGGGGTTTGCCCGCCGGGCCGCGGCGGGCGGCGGTGCCGGGATCTTGCCGCAAACGAGGTTGGCCCCTGCGCGCGGACGCCAGGCTGTTACACTAGCGTTCTTTCCTCCAAAGAAGCGGGGGCAGTCGCCTCGCTTCGCCGGCCGTGTTGGCCGGTTTTCGGTTTTCTCACTCACGTCGCCCCCGCGATTGGCGCACCGCGTGCGCAAAGGGCGGCCGAAGCGTCAATTCATGTCTTTTTCCGAACTTGGCTTGTCCGACAAGCTCCTGCGTGCAGTGGCCGAACAGGGCTATACCACGCCGACCCCGATTCAAGCGCAGGCCATCCCCGCCATCCTCAAGGGCGGCGACCTGCTCGCCGGCGCGCAGACCGGCACCGGCAAGACGGCCGGCTTCACGCTGCCGCTGCTGCAACTGCTGTCCGAATCCCCGGCCAGCCGCGAACCCGCGCGCGGCCAGCGCCTGCCGGTGCGCGCCCTGGTCCTCACGCCCACCCGCGAACTGGCGGCGCAGGTCGAGGAAAGCGTGCGCAACTACGGCAAGTACCTCAAGCTGCGCTCGATGGTGATGTTCGGCGGCGTCGGCATCAACCCGCAGATCGAGCAGCTCAAGCGCGGCGTCGACATCGTGGTGGCCACGCCCGGTCGCCTGCTGGACCACCTGTCCCAGCGCACCATCGATCTCTCGCACGTGGAAATCCTGGTGCTGGACGAAGCCGACCGCATGCTCGACATGGGCTTCATCCACGACATCCGCAAGATCCTCAACGTGCTGCCGCCGAAGCGCCAGAACCTGCTGTTCTCGGCCACCTTCTCGGACGAGATCCGCGGCCTGGCCGACCGGCTGCTCGACAACCCCGCCTCGATCGAGGTGGCGCGCCGCAATACCACCGCCGAAACGGTGGCGCAGCGCGTCTACCCGGTGGACCGCGAGCGCAAGCGCGAACTGCTGGCCCATCTCGTGCGCGAGAACGACTGGCACCAGGTGCTGGTGTTTACGCGCACCAAGCATGGCGCCAACCGCCTGGCCGAGCAGCTCGACAAGGACGGCCTGTCGGCGCTGGCGATCCACGGCAACAAGAGCCAGTCCGCGCGCACGCGCGCGCTGACCGAGTTCAAGGCCGGCACGCTGCGCCTGCTGGTGGCCACCGACATCGCGGCGCGCGGCATCGACATCGACCAGCTTCCCCACGTGGTCAACTACGACCTGCCCAACGTGCCCGAAGACTACGTGCACCGGATCGGCCGCACCGGCCGCGCCGGCGCCGAGGGCGAGGCGATCTCGCTGGTGTGCGTGGACGAGGCCGGCCTGTTGCGCGACATCGAACGCCTGATCAAGCGCCAGATCGAAAAGACCGTGCTGCCGGGCTTCGAGGTCGATCCGTCGATCCCGCCCGAGCCGATCCAGAAGGGCCGGCAGGCCCGCGGCCAGGGCAATGGCGGTGGCGGCGGTGGTGGTGGCGGCCGTGGCCGCGCCCCGGCCCCCGCGGGCGGCGGCCAGCCGCGCGCGCGCGCGCCCGAAGGCGGCGAGCGCCAGCAGCGTCCGGCCCGCGCGCCGCAAGGCCGCGGCACCGCCGCGCCGGCCGGCGCCGAAGGCCAGCGCCGCGCGCCGCAGCCGCAGGGCCAGCGTCCCGCGCAGGGCGGCGGCCGTCCGGCGCAGGCCGGCCAGGGCGCGCCGCGCAACGGCCAGGCCAACGGCAACCGCGCCGCCGGCAATGGCAATGGTGGCGGTAACGGCAACGGCGGTGGCCGCGGCGGCAACGGTGGCGGCGACGTCAACGGCAACGTCGCGCAGCCGCGCGGCGGCCAGGGCCGCCGTCCGGCGCCGCAAGCCGCGCTGCTGGGCGGCCAGCGCAAGACCGGCCGCTGATTCCCCTACGGCGGCCGCGCATCATGTCCAGCTCAGGCTTCGATCTTCCGGGTACGGGCGATGGCGTCGATGATGGCGGCGTGCCCTACGCTGGCCTGACGCCGGACCTGCTGCTCGACGCGCTGGAAGCCGCCGGCTTCCAGCCGGACGGCCGCCTGCTGGCGCTCAACAGCTATGAGAACCGGGTCTGGCAGGTCGGCATCGAAGACAGCGCGCCGGTGGTGGCCAAGTTCTACCGGCCCGGCCGCTGGAGCGACGCCGCCATCCTGGAGGAACACGCGTTCGTGCAGCAACTGGCCGACGCCGAGATCCCGGCGGTGCCGGCCATCGCGCGCGACGGCCGCACGCTGCTGGCGCACGCGGGCTTCCGCTTCGCGGTGTTCCCGCGCTGCGGCGGGCGCGAGCCCGAGCTCGACCGCGCCGACACGCTGACCTGGCTCGGCCGTTTCATCGGCCGCATCCACGCGGTTGGCGCCACGCGGCCCTACGTTGCGCGCCCGGCCATCGACGTGGACACCTTCGGCGTGGCCCCGCGCGACTGGCTGCTGGCGCACGACTGCATTCCGCACGACCTGCGCCCGGCCTGGGAAGCGGTGGCGGCGCTCGCCATCGACGGCGCGCGCCGCTGCTACGAGCGCGCCGGCGAACTGCCGCTGCTGCGCCTGCATGGCGACTGCCATCGCGGCAACGTGCTGTGGATAGAGGCGTCGCAGGCCGGCGCGCGCCCGCCCGGCCCGCACTTCGTCGACTTCGACGACAGCCGCATGGGCCCGGCCGTGCAGGATCTGTGGATGCTGCTCGAAGGCGACCGCGCCGCGATGCAGCGCCAGATGGCCGACATCCTGGCCGGCTACGAGGACTTCGCGGAATTCCATCCGCGCCAGCTCCACCTGATCGAGGCGCTGCGCACGCTGCGCCTGCTGCACTACAGCGCGTGGCTGGCCAGCCGCTGGCGCGACCCGGCCTTCCCCGCGGCCTTTCCGTGGTTCGGCACGGCGCGCTACTGGCAGGACCGCATCCTCGAACTGCGCGAGCAGGTCGCGCTGATGGACGAGCCGCCGCTCTGGCCGGCATGAAGCCCGGCCGGACCCGGACATCAGCCCGGGCACAAGCGCGGGCACAAGCGCGGCCTAAAGCAAGCGGCGCGGACCGCGCAGGCCTTACTTCTTGTCCTGCGCCTTGACCAGCACCACCGGGCACGGCGCATGCGCCAGCACCCGGCCCGCCACCGAGCCGATCACCGCGTCGAAGAACGAGCCGCGCCCGTGCGTGCCCATGACGATGCCCTGCGCGTCCACGCTGGTGGCATAGGCCACGATGCGCTCCGGCGCGAAGCCATGCAGCGCGTGGCGCTCGAAGGCGACGCCGCCCGCGGCGAGAATGTCCGACACCGACTTCATGGCCTTGTCGCTTTCCTCCTGGTGCCAGGCGTCGATGGTTTCCTTGCTGACGAAGGCGCGTACCTGTCCGGTGACTTCCGGCGTCACGTGCACCACGTGCACGGTGAAGCCGCTCTGCAGCAGGCGGCCTTCGATGATGAAGCGCGCGGCGGCATCGGCAAAGGGCGAACCATCGGTGGCAAGCACGATATTGGTCATGGGGCGATCTCCTGATTGAGCAACGGTTGTCCTGGCGTGGCTGCGCCCCGGGGCGCAGGCCGGGACGGCGTGCGGACAGCGGGGGGCGGCCATTGCGGGCAATGATGGCACCGATGGCAGGCGCCTGCCAGGATCCAGATCAAGTTATGTCGATTTCGGCACTCGCCGCCGGCGGGTTTTTTAGGCGTTCTTTGCGCGCGGCGGCCGCATCGATGCGCAGTCTTGATGCGGCCGCGCCTACGCTGCAGGCAGGAACATTGCGCCGGGCTTTCCCCCGGCTTGCCGTCATGTCGACCTGGATCGTTTACCGGCTGGCGCTCGGCGCGCTGGCCATCGCCGCGCTGGTGCTGCTGTTCGCCGCCGAATACGGGCTCGCCAGCGCCATCGCGCGCCGCGAGCATGGCTTCGCGCGCGCGCCGGACGAGCAGGGGCCGTAGCGGCCCGCCCGCGCGGCGCGCCTAGTTCTGGAGCACCTGCGCGGCGAAGCCGGCGAGGTAGCCACTGCCGATGCAGGCAGCCAGCCAGCCGGCCAGGATGAGGGCGCTTTCCTTGAAGGTCATGGCGTGCTCCCGCGCGCGGCTCAGACGGCGAAGCCGAACGGGTACTCGTTGACCACGGTGCGGGCGCCGCCGCCGAAGGCATCCGCGCCGCCGGCAGCGCGCGCATGGCCGTGGCCGTTGCCGGCATCGGCGCCGCGCGCGTCGGCGGCGAAGGCGGAGTTGAGCGAGAGCAGGGCGGCGCCGGCGAGGGCGGCGGCGAGCAGCAGGCGGGTGGTGGTGATGGTCATGGCGGATCGCTCTTTGTTGAAATCGGCAGAAGCGTTCGCGCTTCCATGCCACCAAGAATAGATCCGCGGCCTTGCCGCAATGCGGTGCTGTCTCGTATTCGATATTCAGGAAATTTGAATATCCATCCGGCCGATGGGGTCATGCGGCGGCCATGAGGCGGGGTACGCGGCGGGCCGCCGGCCTGGCGGCTCAGCGCGGCCCCGCGCCGGCAGGCTTCAGCGGCGCCATTCGCGCTCGCGCCCGCGATCGTCGTACCGGTCGTGCTCGTGATCGTCATGGTGATCGCGCCAGCGCCGCTCGCGCCATTCGCGCTCACGCCAGGCCCGCTCGCGCCAGCCCGGGCCGTAGTAGCCCGGACCGTAGTAGCCGGGGCCCACCACCACGGGCGCCGGCGCGACGTACACGGGCGCCGGCGCATAGACCGGCGCGGGCTGGTAGACCGGGGCCGGCTGGTACACCGGGGCCGGCGCGACGTACACCGGCGCGGGCACGCCGATGCCGATGTCCACGTCGACGCGCGCGCTGGCCGCGCTCGAAGCCAGCGCGGTGGAAACCGCGACGGCGGCAAAAGTGCAAAGGGTGGCGATGTTTCGCACGGGGGCAGCTCCGGTTGGCAAGTGACTGCACTTTAGCCGGTCGCGCCGGCGCCAGGTATTAGCGGCCCAATACAACTGTGTCCGGGTGTAACGTCCACGCCCGGGTCCGCGCTCGGTTTGCCCCTACGCGCTGCGCCACGGCATGCGCCGGCCCAGCCACGGCGCCAGCGCGGTGGTGGCCACGCCCAGCGCGATCAGCGCCAGCCCGGCCGACAGGTCGGCGGAGATGCGCTCGTGGAAGGCCGCCGCGGAGACGATCAGCCCGATCACCGGCACGCACAGCATGGCCACCGAGGTGGCCGCCGGCGGCAGCGCCTGCGTCATGTTCAGCACCACGATGAAAGTCAGCGCGGTGGCCAGCGGGCCGGTGTAGAACAGCAGCGGCCAGATCTCCGGGATGGACAGGAAATGCGGCGCGCCGTCGCGCAGCAGCGCCAGCAGCACCAGCGGCACCGAGGCCACGGCGGTCTCCCACGGAATCATGTCCGCGCCCAGGCGCACCGCGCGGCTGGCGCGCAGCTGGATGATGCTGAGCGACCACGCCAGCGAGGCGCCGAGCAGCATCGCCAGCCCCACCACCGTATGCAGCTGCCAGCCGCCCAGCGCCGGCGCCACCATCAGCGCGATGCCGGCGTAGCTCAGCCCGGTGGCGATCCACTGCGGGCGCGACAGCCGCTCCTTGAGCACCAGCGACGACAGCGGGATCACCCACACCGAGGTGGCATAGGCGATCACCGAGGCGCGCCCGGGCGGCACGTACTGCAGCGCCCACAGCGCCAGCGCGGTGAAGGCCGCCATCTGCAGCAGGCCCACGCCGATCACCAGCGGCCATTCCTGCCGGCTCGGCAGCCGCAGCCGGCGCAGCACGCCCAGCACCACGAAGCTGATCGCCGCGGCCGAGACGAAGCGCGCGGCGGCGAACCACAGCGGGCTGACGTGGGTCAGGCCCAGTTTCATCACCGGCCAGTTGCCGCCCCAGATCGCCACGGCGCAGGCCAGCGGAACGAACCGGCGCCATCCTTGTTGTGCTGCTTGCATGCTTCGACTCGTATTGCGGTGCCGCCAGTGCGGAAACGTCCTTTGCGCCCGGCGCGCGAATGCACCTGGGCGACCCGGAAAGTCTACGTTCTGGTGCGCCGCAGCAAAAACCGAAGTTCGCTGCATGGATCGCGCATGGCGGCATAGAATGCCGTCATTCGATCGAACCGGAGTGCAACGTGCTGGAAGACCTGGAACTGGACGCCACCGACATCCGCATCCTCAACGAGCTGCAGCGCGACGCCAGCCTGACCAACGTGGAGCTGGCCAGCCGCGTCAGCCTGTCGCCGTCGCCGTGCCTGGCGCGCGTCAAGCAACTGGAGAAGCGCGGCGTGATCTCGCGCCGGGTGACGCTGCTCGACGCGCGCCGCCTCGGGCTGAAGGTGGTGGTGTTCATCCAGGTCTCGCTGGACAAGCAGCGGCGCGAAAGCCTGGACGTGTTCGAGCGGCGCATCGCGGCGCTGCCGCAGGTGATGGAGTGCTACCTGATGTCGGGCGACGCCGACTACCTGCTGCGCGTGATCGTGCCCGACGTGGAGGCGCTGGAGCGGCTGATCATCGACCAGATCACGCGCATCCCCGGCGTGTCGAACATCCGCTCCAGCTTCGCGCTCAAGCAGGTGCTGTACAGCACGGCGCTGCCATTGGCCTAGTCCCGTCCCGCCTGTTGCCGGGCCTCCCGCGCGCACAGCGCCACCACGCTGTCGAGGCGCGTGTCGGCGCAGGCCACGGCGATGCCGCCGGCCAGCAGCGGCGCGGCCAGCCGCGTGAGCACGTTGCCGGGCGGCATCTCCACCGCCAGCCGCATGCCGCATTCGCGCGCCAGCAGCATGGTCTCGTGCCAGCGCACCGGCACCGCGAGATTGCGCGCGAGGTCGGCGGCGATGCGCGCCGGGTCGCGCAGCTCGCGCGCGGCGCTGGCGCTGAAGTAGCGCAGGCGCGGCCGCGCCACCGCGACGCTGGCGAAGGCGCGCTCCAACTCGGCCGCCTGCGCGTCGAGCAGCGCGCAGTGCGACGGCACGCTGATGGCCACCGGCTTGGCCGCGTGCGCGCCGGCGGCCAGCGCCAGTTCGGCCACGCGCGCCATCGCCGCCTCGGCGCCGGCGATCACGATCTGCATCGGCGCGTTGAAGTTGGCCAGGTAGACCGGCGCGGCCGGCGCGCATACCCGCGCCACGATGCGTTCGAGCGGCGCGCGCTCCAGCCCGAGGATGGCCGTCATGCCGTAGCCGCGCGGATAGGCCTGCGCCATCAGCCGCGCGCGCAGCGCCACCAGCCGGACCGCGTCGGCATGCTCCAGCACGCCCGCGCACACGGCCGCCGCATAGGCGCCGATGGACAGGCCCGCCACCGCGTCGGGCCGCGCGCCTTCGGCCAGCAGGCAGCGCGCCGTCGCCACGCCGGCGGTCAGCAGGCATAGCTGCACGGCCACGGTGGAGGCCAGCGCCGCCGCGCTGTCCAGCGCCAGCACGTCCTCGCCGAGCGCCGCGCTGGTCTCGGCCACGGTGGCGCGCGTGGCCGGGTGGTCGGGCAGCGCGTGCAGCATGCCGGCGCGCTGCGCGCCCTGGCCGGGGAAGGTGAACAGCGTGCTCATGGTGCTCATGGGCGTGCCGCCGGCGCCAGCCACGGGTCGTCGCACATGACCGGGCCGTCCGCGGTCTTGAGCAGCACGCGCCCGCCCGTGCGCGCGCGCTCGCGCAGCGCGAACGCGCCGCGCGGCGTGCCGACCTGGATGTCGAGGCGGGGATCGTCGAGCAGCGCGATCAGCGCGCGCTCGGCAGGCGGCGCGAGCGGCGCGGCGGCGGTGACGAGCAGGTCGAGGTCGCTGCCCTCGTGCAGCAGGTCGAGGCCCGACGCGAGGCTGAAGCCCACGCTGCCGGCCACGCCCCAGTCCACCCGCATGGCGTCCAGCAGCGGCGCGGCGCGCGCGAGCGCGGCCAGCGCGGGCAGCGCTCGGCGCGGATGCTCGCGCCAGCGCGCCAGCCGCGCGATCATGCGCGGCGTGACGGCGCGCGCCACCTGCGCGGCGGGCAGCCACGCGGCGTGGCGCTGCGCGCGCGTGGCGCCGCGCAGGCCCACCGGGATGCGGCCGCGCGCATCGGCGCGCGCGCGCCGCACCACCAGCGGCGTCTGCGCCAGCCACGCGGCGCTCGCCCACGCGGGCAGCGCGCAGTCCGCGCGGTCCGCATGGTCCGCGCAGTCAGCAACGAAGGCGGCGGGATCGGCGAGCCACAGCAGGTCGTGCGGCAGCGGGGCGGATGCGGTCATGGCCTGCGGGCGCGGGGCGCGTCAGTCATCCCACTGCTGTGCCAGTACCTCGCGCACGCGGCCCGACGCCTGGCGGTTGGGCCCGCCCAGGCGGCCGCGCAGGTCGCGCTGCGGGTCGGCCAGGATGTCGGCGAGCGCGGCCAGCAGCGCGCCCTGCACGGTATCGAGGTCGGCCGCATCGGGCGCGGCCGCGTGGCCCACGCGGATGCGCCGCCACAGCAGGCCCAGCGTGGCGTAGCTGCCGATGTCGTAGGCCATCGGCGGCACGCTGGCGGCGAACGTTTCCAGGTCTTCCACGCTGCGCATGGTGATGCGCGCGGCGGCCTGCTTGCCCATCGCGTGGACTTCCACGCCGGCGTCGTCGAGCGCGAGCAGGCGGTTGGCCTGGTAGCCGTGCGCGAGGAAGGCGCCCGACATGGCGGGCCCGACCAGCAGCGCGATGACCGGGTGCCCGCGCAGCCGCGCTTGCGCGTAGGCGCCGGCGGCGCCGGCCAGCGACTGGTGGATCCCGAACGCTTCCTCGCGCCGGCCATAGGCCTGGCTGGGCGTGTCGACGATGGCGACGACGGGCCGCTTGATGGCGGCGTCGCGGTCGGCCTGCACCACCTCGTGCACGGCGCGCGCCAGCGACCAGCCTTCGATCACGCCGGCCTCGCCGTGGCGCGCGCGCGGCCACGCGCTGGCCGGGTCGGGCACCAGCGCGACGAAGCGCGCCGGCTGGCCGCCGAGGGCGGCATCGGCCACCTGCACGCTGGCCGGGTAGCCGGCCACGCGCGCGGCGTTGCCACTCAGCGCGGTCAGCCAGGCGGCGCCGCGGCTGGCGGCGGGATTTGCGGTCGCGGTTGCGATTGCGGCTGCGATATTCATGACGAAGCTCCGTCGGCGTAGATGTCGCGCACGGTCTGCGGCTCCGGCTGGCGCGCCGGATCGTACGACCGCAGCCGCTCCAGGTAATGCGCGTAGCGCTCGCTGCGGTGCGTGGCCGGCGGCCCGGCCGCCAGCAGCGCGCGCACGGTGGCGCGGACGGCCGCGCTGTCGTCTTCCACGTAGCGGTCCGCCAGCCCGGTGGCGATGCGCTGCTCGCCGCCGGTGAAGCTCCAGATGAACGGGCGGTCGCGCGAATCGTATTCGGCCACGCCGGCTTCCTGCTCGATCACGGCCGGGCCGTTGAGGCCGAGCCGCGCCTCGCGCGTGACCACCAGATAGCTGCACAGCCCGGCGGCGATCGACATGCCGCCGAAGCAGCCGACCTGCCCGGCGATCACGCCGACCACCGCCTGGTAGCGGCGCAGGTCGGCGATGCCCGCGTGGATCTCGGCGATGGCGGCGAGGCCGAGGTTGGCCTCCTGCAGGCGCACGCCGCCGGTCTCGAACAGGATCACCGCGCGCGTGGGCACGCCGCGGCGGTTGTCCTGCGCGGCCAGCTCCAGCGCGCCGGCGATCTTGGCGCCGCCGACCTCGCCCAGGCTGCCGCCCTGGAACGCGCCTTCGATGGCCAGCACCACGGCGCCGTGGCCGTCGATGCGGCCCTTGGCCACGATCACGCCGTCATCGGCCTGCGGCACCACGCCCTGGCGCGCCAGCCACGGCGACACCAGCCCGTCGAACGGGCCGGCCAGTTCGCGCACGGTCCCGGCATCGAGCAGCGCATGCGCGCGGGCGCGCGCGCCCAGCTCGACGAAGCTCTCGCGTCCGAGCAGCGACGGATGGTTCATGGCTGCTCCTTGCTGTTGTCGTCGGCGGATGCGTCCAGCGCTTCGAACGCCTCGGCCAGGCGCATGCCGACCACGCCCGGCGTGGCGCCGAAGTCGTGGATGCGGATGCGCATGGCCGCGCGCGGCCCGGCCTTGAACACGCGCGCGAGCTGCGCGTCCCACACCTTGCCGTAGCCGTCCACCGAGGTGGTGACGTCGATCACGGTGGTGCCGGCGCTGCCGGGCTCGACCAGGACCTCGAGGTCGCCGGAGCCGACCACGCCGACCAGCACGCGGCGGCCGGCCGGCGCGCCGGCGGGATATTCGAACTGAAGCTGTTCCATTTACTTGTCTCCTTGCAGGCTGGCGGGGGCGGCGTCGAGCGATGCCATCGCCAGCGGCAGGCGGTCGAGGAAAAAGGTGGCGGCGAGCAGGTCGGCGGCGCCGCCGGGCGAGGCGTTGCAGGCCAGCATGCCGGCCTCCAGCGCGCGCAGCAGGCGGCGCCCGGGCAGCGTGGCGATGCCGCCGGCGGCCAGCACCCGCGCCGCGCCGGACTGCATCAGCGCCAGCCCTTCGCGGCCGGCGCGGGCCAGCACGCAGGTGTCGTCGAGCCGGCTCATGATCGCCAGCAGCGCGTTGACGCGCGCGCTCGGCTCGGCGTCGCCGCGCGCGCGGCTGCGCCGCAGTTCGGGCAGGCCGGCGCGCAGCACGTGCGGAAAGCCGGCCTGCGCCTGGCCGCGCGCGCCGCGCACGCCGTAGTCGAGGCAGGCGCGCTCGCCCTTGTGGCCGGTGCGCGCGGGGCGGTGGCGGTCGGGCAGGCGCGCCACGGCGCCGGCGGTGCGCGCCACGGCATGGGCGGAATGCGGCGAGCGGGTGGCGCGCGGCTGCTGGTGCCAGCCAGCGGCGCCGACCAGCAGGCCCAGGCTCCAGATCGCGCCGCGGTGCGTGTTGACGCCGCCGGTGGCGCGCATCATCGCGGCCTCCGCTTCGCGGCCCAGCGCGCCGAGCGTCTCGCGCAGCGCCACGCCGGGCCGCGCGGCCCGCAGGCCGGCGGCGGCCATCGCCGCGAAGGCGGGATGCAGCGCGCGCGCCGAGCGGCACATCAGGTCCAGGTCGAGGTCGGCATGGGCGCCGCTGCCGCGGCTGTCCACCAGGCCGGGCTTGGGCGACAGCGCGGCCTCGTCGAGCAGCGCGGCCACGGCGAGGTCGGCCAGCATGGCGGCGGCGGGCGGCAGGCCCGCATCGGGCCGCGCGAGCAGGGCGGGGCTTGCCATCACCAGCTCCTGAAGCGAGCCGGCGGCTGGTACAGCCCGCCCGACCAGTCGACCAGGTCGGCCATGCTTTTCGCCGCCAGCAGCGAGCGCGTGGCCTGGCTGCGCTGCACGCCGAGATCCTCGGGCAGCGCGATCAGGCCGTCGCTGCGCATGCGGCGCGTGGCGGCGGGGTCGTGGCGCAGGCCGACCGGCGTGACGCCGGCCACCGCCGCCAGCATGGCGCGGCGTTCCTCGAGCGAGCGCGCCTTGTACAGGTAGGCGATGCCTTCCTCGGTCAGCACGTGGGTGACGTCGTCGCCGTAGATCATCACCGGCGCCAGCGGCATGCCGCTGTCCCTGGCCACCTGCACCGCGTCGAGCGATTCGACGAAGGTCGGCTTGCCGCCGGCCTGGAAGGTCTCCACCATCTGCACCACCAGCTTGCGCCCGCGCGCGAGCGGATCCCCGGTCTCGATCAGGTCCAGCCACGCGGGCGTGGCATGGCGCCGCCCGCCCGGGTTGTGGCCCATGTTGGGCGCGCCGCCGAAGCCGGACAGGCGCCCGCGCGTGACCGTGGAGGAATGGCCGTCGCCGTCGATCTGCAGCGTGGAGCCGATGAACAGGTCCACCGCGTACTGGCCGGCGAGCTGGCAGAGCGCGCGGTTCGAGCGCAGCGAGCCGTCGGCGCCGGTGAAGAAGATGTCCGGGCGCGCGGCCACGTAGCCTTCCATGCCGAGCTCGCTGCCGAAGCTGTGCACGCTCTCCACCCAGCCCGACTCGATCGCGGGGATCAGCGTGGGGTGCGGGTTGAGTGCCCAGTGCTTGCAGATCTTGCCCTTGAGGCCGAGCGACTCGCCGTAGGTCGGCAGGATCAGCTCGATCGCCGCGGTGTTGAAGCCGATGCCGTGGTTGAGCGACTGCACTTGGTGGCGCTCGTAGATGCCGCGGATCGCCATCATCGCCATCAGCACGTGCACCGGCTTGATCAGGCGCGGGTCGCGCGTGAACAGCGGCTCGCAGAAGAAGGGCCGGTCGGCCTGCACCACGTAGTCGATCCACGAGCCGGGAATGTCCACGCGCGGCAGGCCGGCGGGGTCGTCCACGATCTCGTTGACCTGCGCCACCACGATGCCGTCGCGGAACGCGGCGGCTTCCACCAGCGCGGGCGTGTCCTCGGTGCTGGGGCCGGTGTAGAGGTTGCCGTCGCGGTCGGCCTTGTAGCCGGCGATCAGCACGATGTCCGGCGTGAGGTCGACGTAGAGCCGCGCGTACAGCTCGATATAGGTGTGGATGGCGCCGATCTCGAGCTGGCCGTCCTCGAGGAACTGCGAGATGCGCAGGCTCTGCGCGCCGGCGTAGGCGAAGTCCAGCTTGCGCGCGATGCCGCGCTCGAACAGGTCCAGGTGCTCGACCCGGCTGACGCTCGGGATGATCATGTGCAGGCCGTGCACCTTGGCCGGGTCCACCTCGGCCAACGCGCGCGAGAGGAAATCGGCCTGCTTCTGGTTGTTGCCTTCTAGCACCACGCGGTCGCCCGGCGCGGCGATGGCTTCGAGGAACGGGACGATGTCGGCGGTGGGCACCACGCGGCCGTTGGCGAAGGCCGCGCCGCGCGCCTGGCGCTGGCGCTTGCCGGCGCGGCGGGTGTCCCATTGTCGGTCGGTGGCTGGATTCGGCATCGCGTCTGCCCTGTGTGGTGGCTGGGAATGTCACCACGATAGGGGGCCGGCGCGGCGCAAGCAATGACGCCCGCCGCGGCATCGTTACTCCGGGCGTAAGTGTCGGCGCCGCCGCAGTTAGCGCCAGGCTAACGATCCGTCCGCCGGGTTGATTGATGCGTCCCGGCGGCCTGCCTAAGGTAGACCGTGACGGAAGCCCGCATGGCGCGGCGCGTTCCGCGCACCCGCAAAAACAGCCTGCGCGCAAGCACGCCGGCAGGCCATCTGGAGACAAGCACCATGATCATCTACGGAACCGCCTTGCTGGCGGTCTGCCATCTCGCCGGCCTGTTCCTCGGCGAACTGCTCGGCGTGGCCATCGGCGTCAAGGCCAACGTGGGCGGCGTCGGCATCGCCATGCTGCTGCTCATCGGCATCCGGCTGTGGCTGCACGGGCGCGGCCTGCTGCCGCGCGAGACCGAGGCCGGCGTGGGCTTCTGGGGCGCGATGTACATCCCGGTGGTGGTGGCGATGGCGGCGCAGCAGAACGTGGTCGCCGCGCTGCGCGGCGGGCCGGTCGCGCTGCTCGCCGCGTTCGGCGCGGTGCTGGTGTCGGCCGGCTGCATCGCCGTGCTGAGCCGCACCGGCGACCACGCGCCGCTGCCGCCGCTCGACGCCGCCGGCGCCGCCGTCTCCACGCACTGAGGAGCCGCCATCATGCATTCCATCCCGCACATGTTCCAGGCCGTGCTGCTGCAGAACGGCCTGGTCACGGCCTTCGCCGCGGTCGGCATCATCATGTGGCTGTCGTCGCGGCTGTCGCGCTGGCTGACCTTCGGCCGCGTGCACGGCTCGGCCATCGCCATCGTCATCGGCCTGCTGCTGGCCTACTACGGCGGCATCGTCACCGGCAAGGAAAAGGGCCTGGCCGACCTCTCGCTGTTCTCCGGCATCGGCCTGATGGGCGGTGCCATGCTGCGCGATTTCGCCATCGTTGCCACCGCGTTCGAGGTGCAGGTCACGGAAGCGCGCAAGGCCGGGCTGGTGGGCGCGGTCTCGCTGCTGCTCGGCACCGTGCTGCCGTTCATCGTCGGCGCGGCGGTGGCGCGCGCGTTCGGCTACAGCGACGCGGTCAGCATGACCACCATCGGCGCCGGCGCCGTGACCTACATCGTCGGGCCGGTCACGGGCGCGGCGCTCGGCGCCAGTTCCGACGTGATCGCGCTGAGCATCGCCACCGGCCTCATCAAGGCCATCATCGTGATGGTCGGCACGCCGATGGCGGCCGGCTTCCTCGGCCTGAACAACCCGCGCGCGGCGATGGTGTTCGGCGGGCTGGCCGGCACCGTCAGCGGCGTCTCGGCCGGGCTGGCCGCGACCGACCGCCGGCTGGTGCCCTACGGCGCGCTGGTCGCCACGTTCCACACCGGGCTGGGCTGCCTGCTGGGGCCGTCGCTGCTGTTCCTGGCCACCAAGGCGGTGGTCGGCTAGCCTTCGCGCTCGCGCATCGCCAGCCGGCACACCGCGGCCAGCGCGAGCAGGTTGGGGTCGCGCTCGCGCCGGCGCAGGAAGCTCAGGCCGATGCGCTGGCGCAGCCGGTATTGCGGCGACAGCGGGATCAGCGTCACCTTGTGCGGCAGCATGTCGCGCACGCGCCCCGGCAGCAGCGCGTAGCCCACGCCGCCGCTCACGAGGTTCATCAGCGAGAAGATGTCGCCGGTCTTCATCACCACCTTGGGCGTGAAGCCGGCGATGCGGAAGGCTTCCACGAAGCCCTGGAAGGTGACGAAGCCTTCGCTGAGCGAGACGAAGGCTTCGTCGCGGCAGGCGTGCAGGTCGACCGACGCCTGGCGCGCGTAGGCCGACTCGGCCGGCGCGGCGAAGTGGATCTCGTCCTCGAACAGCGCGATCGACTCGACCTCCGGGTCGGGCTCGGGCACCGCCATCAGCGCCGCGTCGATGGCGCCCTGCTTGAGCTTGAACAGCAGGTCGGCGTTGGAGCCGAGCACCAGCTCGGGCTGCAGTTCCGGGCGCCGCAGCTTGATGCCCATCACCACTTCCGGCACGGTGCGGATGGTCAGCGAATACAGCGAGCCGATCTTGAGGTGGTCGGCCGAATAGCCGGCCGCCTCGCGCGTGGCGCGGATGCCGTCGGACATGGTCTTGATCACTTCGCCGGCGATCTCGGCCAGCACGTGCGCGGCCTCGGTGGGAATCAGGCTGCGCCCCTCGTGGCGGAACAGCGCGCAGCGCATGCCTTCCTCGAGCGAGTGCAGCGCGCGGTGCACGCTGACCGCGCTCACGTCCAGCGCCTCGGCGGCCTTGGCGAGGTTGCCGGCTTCCATGTACGCGAGCAGGACTTCGAGCTTGCGGAAGGTGATCTCTTCGTTGATGCGGTTGCGCATGGGGATGCGGACAAGGCGGCGGGCGGTGGCGATGCGGGCCATGATAACCAGATTCGCGCACCGCGGCGGGTCCGGCGCCGCGGTGCGCGGGGAACGCGGCGCGGGTGTGGCGGTGACGTGGCGGTGATGTGCGGTGGCGTGGCGGCGTGGACGGAAGGGCGGCGCGGGCGCGGATGCCTGCCCCCCCGACAAAACCCCTTCCGCCAGAATGGTTAGCAGGATAATAGTTTGCAACCTAACTATATGGTTGCTATCATTCCCTCCATGCCCCCGCTCGACGCCCTCCGTTTCGCCTTCACCGGCCAGCTCATGCTGGCCGGCCGCCAATGGCGTCACATCTCGCAGGGCGCGGTGACCGCCTACGGCATCTCCGCCGCCGCGGCCGGGCCGCTGCTGTTCATCCGCCGCCTCGGCGGCGGTGTGCGGCAGGTCACGCTGGCCGACTACGTGGGGCTGGAAGGCGCGTCGCTGGTGCGGCTGGTCGACCAGCTTTCCGCCGCGGGCCTGGTGCGCCGCGAGGTCGACGCCAATGACCGCCGCGCCAACGCGCTGTGGCTGACCGACGCCGGCGAGGAACTCGCCACCAAGATCGAGGCCGAGCTCAAGCAGTTGCGCGCGGATGTCTTCGCGGGCCTGACCGAGCAGGATTTCGAAGGCGCGCTGCGCGTGCTCGACGCGCTCTCGCGCGCGGCCGCCGCCGCGGGCGGCAATGCCGGCAACATCACCATCTCCGGCCTCACGGAATCCTGACGGCAATGATGACCTGGCCTTCCGGAAGAGACTGGCTCTTTTCCTTCAAAGCCTTCGTGGCCGCCATGCTGGCGCTGTTCATCGCGCTCTATCTTGGCCTGCCGCGCCCGTACTGGGCGATGGCTTCCGTCTATATCGTGGCGCACCCGCTGACCGGCGCGACGCGCTCCAAGGCGCTGTACCGCGTGCTCGGCACGCTGCTGGGCGCGGCCGCCGCCGTGGTCATGGTGCCCACGCTGGTCAACGCGCCGGCGCTGCTGATGGCGGCGGTGGCGGTGTGGACCGGCGTGCTGCTGTACGTGGCGCTGCTGCACCGCACGCCGCGCAGCTACGTCTTCATGCTGGCGGCCTACACGCTGCCGCTGGTGGCGCTGCCTTCGGTCAACGACCCCGGCGGCATCTTCGACATCGCCGTGGCGCGCGCCGAGGAAATCTGCATCGGCATCCTGTGCGCCAGCGTGGTCGGCTCGCTGCTGTTCCCGGCCGACGTGGCCACGGTGCTGCGCCAGCGCTCGGCCCAGTGGCTCGGCGACGCCGCGCTGTGGGCCACCGACATGCTGTGCGCGGACGCCGCCGCCAAGGTCTCGCGCCACCACAGCCGGCACCGGCTGGCGGCCGACATCCTGGCGCTGGACCAGCTCATCAGCCAGCTTTCCTACGATACCGAGACCGCCGCGCGCGTGCGGCAGGCGCAGGAGCTGCGCGGGCGCATGACCATGCTGCTGCCGGTGCTGTCGTCGCTGGCGGCGGTGGTGGAAGCCCTGCACCAGAATCCGGCCGGCATGCCCGGGCGGCTGTCGCGCAACATGGCGCGGGTGCAGAAGTGGATCGCCGGCGGCGCGCAGGCGCCGCTGCCCGAGCTGGAGCTGCCGCAGGCGTCGCCGATGGCGGACGCGCAGGCGCGGCTCGATGCCACGGAGGCCGGCGATGGTGCCGAGGGCGCGCGCGGCCCGGACTGGCACGACGCGCTGGCCGCCACCGCCGAGGGCCGCCTGCGCGAGCTGATGGAGCTGTGGCAGGACTGCGTGGCATTGCAGCGCCGCGTCGGCGCGGCCGCGCCGGAAGCGGAGTGGACGCCGGCGTTCCGGCGCTGGGAAGTCGGCGCCGCGCGCCACTACGACCACGGCATGCTGCTGTTCTCCACGGTGACGGTGGCGCTGGCCATCTTCAGCATGGGCATGATCTGGATCTGGTCGGGCTGGGCCGACGGCGCCGGCGCGGTGGCGCTGGGCGCGGTCGCCTGCTGCTTCTTCGCGGCGCTGGACGAGCCCGCGCCGATGATCCATTCGTTCTTCACCTGGAACGTGGTGTGCCTGGTGATCGCCACCATCTACCTGTTCCTGGTGCTGCCCAACGCGCACGACTTCGAGATGCTGGTGCTGATGTTCTCCGCGCCCTACCTGGCGATCGGCGTGCTGATGGCGCAGCCGCGGCTGGCCCTGATCGGCCTGCCGCTGGCGGTCATCACGGCCAACGACATCGGCATCCAGGGCGCCTACAGCGCGGACTTCCAGGCCTTCTTCAACGGCAACGTGGCCGGCATCGCCGGCATCCTGTTCGCGCTGATCTGGACCCTGGTGTTCCGCCCGTTCGGCACCCGGGTGGCGGCGCGCCGGCTGGTGCGCGCGAGCTGGGACGATATCGCCCGCAACGCCACCGGGCGCGAGCCCGGCGAGCACGCCCACCTGCGCGCGCGCATGCTGGACCGCCTGGCGCAACTGGTGCCGCGGCTGGCCGCCAGCGAGAGCGAGCTGTCCACCGACGGCTTCTCCGAAGTGCGCGTGGAGCTGAGCACGCTGGCATTGCAGCGCGAGATGCCGGACCTGGCGCCGGACCACCAGCATGCCGTGCGGCGCGTGCTGCACGGCGTGGCCAGCTACTACCAGGCGCGCCTCGACGCGCGCGCCGAGGCGCCGCCGCAGGTGCTGCGCGAGCGCATGGGCAAGGCCATCCGCGCCGTCGCCACGCGCGCCGACCACGCCTCGCGCGAGGCGTTCGCGGCGCTGGTGGAGATGCATGTGGCGCTGTTCGCCGCGGCGCCGCCGGCACCGCTGCCGCCGCCGTCCGGTCCGGCCGGGAGCCGATGATGGTCATGGCAATGAATAACCGTTACCCACGCGGAGGCGCGCAATGAGCGGCGAGATCGACGTCTACGGCGTGTTTGTCCCGAGCCTGCTGGCATGGATGCTGGTGGCTTTCCTGATTACCGCCTGCGCGCGCGCCGTGCTGGCGCGCACGGGCTTTTACCGGCTGGTCTGGCACCGGTCGCTGTTCAATCTGGCGTTTTACGTGATCGTGCTGGGTGGCGTCGTCTACCTCGCGCATCGGCTGCAGTCATGAAACTGAATCTTCGCACGCTCGGACCTGTGGTCCTTACCCTCGTCGTCACCGCGGTCGCGGTGGTCGTCGTCAAGCACCTGTGGGACTACTACACCATCGCGCCGTGGACGCGCGACGGCCACGTGCGCGCCGACGTGGTGCAGATCGCGCCGGACGTGTCGGGCCTCGTGACCAAGGTGCTGGTCAAGGACAACCAGCTCGTGCGGCGCGGCCAGCCGCTGTTCGAGATCGACCGCGACCGCTTCGCGCTGGCGCTGCAGCAGGCGCAGGCCACGCTGGCCGCGCAGAGCGCCACGCTGGCGCAGGCGCGGCGCGAGTCGCGCCGCAGCCAGACGCTCTCGGAAGTGGTCTCCAAGGAAGTGGTGGAAGAAGGCCTGGCCAAGGTCCAGCAGGGCGAGGCCGCCGTGCAGCAGGCGCAGGCCGCGGTCGACCTGGCGCGCCTGAACCTGACGCGCACCAGCGTGCTCAGCCCGGTGGACGGCTACGTCAACGACCGCCTGCCGCGCCTGGGCGACTACGTCACCACCGGCCGCCCGGTGCTGTCGATGGTGGACGCCAACTCGTTCCACGTGGAAGGCTATTTCGAGGAAACCAAGCTGCACGGCATCCACATCGGCAACCCGGTGGACATCCGCATCATGGGCGAGTCGCGCGTGCTGCACGGCCACGTGCAGAGCATCGCCGCCGGCATCGAGGACCGCGACCGCACCAACGGCTCGAACCTGCTGCCCAACGTCAACCCGACCTTCAACTGGGTGCGGCTGGCGCAGCGCATCCCGGTGCGCATCGTGCTGGACGAGCCGCCGCCCGACCTGCGCCTGGTGGCGGGCCGCACCGCCACCGTGTCGGTGCGCGAGGCGCGCGCGCAAGGTTCGGCGCAGGGTCCGGCGCAAGAGAGCGGCAAGGCCGCCTCGGCCCCGGCCGCGGCCAGCCAGGGAGCGGCGCGATGAACGCGCTGCGCCTGGCCCTGCTGCCGGCGCTGGTGCCGCTGCTGTTCGCGTGCACCACGGTGGGCCCCGATTACCGCGTGCCGGACGATGCCGCCATCCATGCGCCGGCTGCCAACGGCGCGCTGCTCGGCGCCGACAACGCGGCCGTCTCCGTCGGCGAGGTGCCGGACGGCTGGTGGCGCCTGTACGACGACCCGAAGCTCGACCAGCTCGTGCAGCAGGCGCTGGCCGCCAACACCGACCTGCGCGTGGCCTCGGCCAACCTCAAGCGCGCCATCGCGGTCTATCACGAGGTGGAGTCGGAGAACCTGCCGCAGGGCGCCTTCGGCGCCAGCGTGGCGCGCGGGCAGATCGCCGGCGAGCCGCTGCTGCACGAAGAGAAGATCCCGGTGTTCAACTTCGGCGACGTGGGGCTCAACGTCTCCTACCTGATCGACTTCTTCGGCAAGCTGGCGCGCGCGGACGAAGCCGCGCTGGCCGGCGCGCAGGCCAGCGCCGCCGCGCTCGACCAGGCCCGCGTGGTGGTGGTGGCCGAGACTGTGCGCGCCTACGTGCAGGGCTGCGCCGCCACGCACGAGCTTGAAGTGGCCGAGCACCAGCTCGTGCTGCAGAACCGCGGCGTGGAGATCGCCCGCAAGATGGTCGAGGCCGGCCGCGGCCAGCCGGTCGACCTGCTGCGCGCCGAGGCCCAGTCCGACGCGCTGCGCGCCAACCTGCCGCGCTTCAAGGCCGAGCAGGACGGCGCGGCCTATCGTCTCGCGGTGATGCTGGGCAAGCCGCCCACCGCGGAGTCGCGCGCCGAATACGCCTGCCATGAGGAGCCGCGCCTGACCCAGCCGCTGCCGGTGGGCGACGGCGCCGCGCTGCTCAAGCGCCGGCCCGACGTGCGCCAGGCCGAGCGCGAGCTGGCCGCCGCCACGGCGAAGATCGGCGTGGCCACGGCGGACCTGTACCCGTCCATCCGCATCGGCGCCTCCACCGGCCTGAGCGGCATTCTCGACCACCTCGGCCAGGGCCAGACCGCGCACTGGACCGTGGGCCCGCTCATCACCTGGAACCTGCCGACCAACGGCACGCGCGCGCGCATCCACGGCACCGAGGCCGGCGCCGAGGCCGCGCTGGCGCATTTCGACGGCGTGGTGCTCAAGGCGCTGCGCGAGACCCAGACCGCGCTGAGCAGCTACACGCGCGAGCTGGAGCGCGCCGGCGCGCTGCGCGACGCGCGCGACAAGGCCAGCGAGGCCGCGCGCCAGAACCGCCAGCTCTACCAGGCCGGCCGCTCGCCGTACCTGTCCAGCCTCGACGCGGACCGCACGCTGGCCAGCACCGAGGCCCAGCTCGCCGCGGCGCAAAGCCAGGTCGCGCTCGACCAGATCAGCCTGTTCCTCGCGCTCGGCGGCGGCTGGCAGGGCGCGCCCAAGGTCGAAGCGCATACAATGGGCGAGCGCTGAGCCGGCCTGCCTTCGGTCCGGCCGGCCGGTCTCTCATTATTCGAAGCACAACATGGCAATCACTCCTTTCCCCTATTCCCGTTTTTCCCTCGGCAAGACGCTGGCCGCCGCCGTGGCCGCGCTCGGCATCGCCGCCTCGGGCGCCGCGCTGGCGCAGGAGCAGGCCGTGCGCGTGGGCACCGTCAGCGGCCCCGACGCGCAGGTCTGGCAGGTGGTCCAGAAAGTGGCCAGGCGCAACGGCCTCGACGTCAAGGTCGTGGAGTTCAACGACTACGTGCAGCCCAACGCCGCGCTCGACGCCGGCGACCTCGACGCCAACAGCTTCCAGCACCAGCCGTACCTCGACAGCCAGATCAAGCAGCGCGGCTACAAGATGACGAGCGTGGGCTACACCTACATCTCGCCGCTGGGCATCTACTCGCAGAAGCTCAAGTCGCCCAAGGACCTGCTGCAGGGCGCCAAGGTGGCGGTGCCCAACGACCCGTCCAACGAGAACCGCGCGCTGCTGCTGCTGGCCGCGCAGGGCGTGATCAAGCTCAAGCCCGGCGTGGGCAGCAACGGCGTCAACGCCACGCCGCTGGACGTGAGCGACAACCCGAAGAAGCTGAAGCTCGTCGAGCTCGACGCGGCGCAGCTCGCGCGCGCGCTGCCCGACGTGGCCGCGGCCGTGATCAACACCAACTACGCGCTGGCCGCCGGCCTGCAGCCGCTGCGCAACGCCATCGCGCTGGAAGACATCCACAGCCCGTACGCCAACATCATCGTGGTGCGCACGCAGGACAAGGACAAGCCGTGGGTGAAGAAGCTGGTGGCGGCGTACCAGTCGGAGGAAGTGCGCCAGTTCATGAAGAGCGAGTTCAAGGGCGCGATGGTGCCGTCGTTCTAAGCTGTCGGGTTTGACGGGCGGGCGCGGCGCATTCGCGGGCGCCTGCCCTCTCCCCCGACCCCTCTCCCGCACGCGGGAGAGGGGCGCAAACCTGAAGCGATTGACGAAGCCCGCGAACGGGCCCACGCCGCGCGAGCTAGCCCAAGCAAGGTGTCCTCCCTCTCCCCTCGCGGGGAGAGGGCCGGGGAGAGGGGTGGTTCGGCTAGGAGCCACATCAGGCGAAGCCAACGGTGTTACCCAACACACCAGCACCATCCAGCACCCCCGCCAATTTAGGACAAGTCCTAAATACGGCGCACTCCCCCGCACGTACACTGGGAACCGATGCGCACGAGCCACCTCGGCCCGCGCCGGAACCGCTCCTCCACCATCGGACGCCATGTACGCAAAACTCCTCCTCCCAGCCCTTCTCGTCCTCGCCCTCGGCGCCTGCGGCAAGTCCGCGCCCGACGCGCAGGGCACGGCCCCGGCATCGGCCGCCGCGCAGCCGGCGACCGCGATCTCGGTGGACGCCATCGCCGCCGCGACCAAGGGATTCAGCGCCGGCAACCTGCTCAGCGCGAAGAAGGTCTATGTCTTCTTCGACCCGCAGTGCCCGCATTGCGGCGAGCTGTGGAAGGCCGCCACGCCGCTGATGTCCTCGGTGCATTTCACCTGGATCCCGGTGGCGCTGCTGACGCCGGAGCGTTCCGCGCAGCAGGGCGCCGCGCTGCTCGACAGCAAGGACGCGGTGAAGACCATGAACAGCCACGAGGCCACGCTGGCGACCGCGCAGCGCGGGCTCGACACCGCCGGCATGGCGCTGCCCGAGCAGGCGCTGGCGCAGGTCAAGGCCAATACCGAATACTTCCTGCGGCTGGGCATCACCAGCGTGCCGTTTGTCGTGTTCGCGGGCGAGGGCGGGCAGGCGCAGACCTTCGAGGGCGCGCTGTCCACCGATGCCCTGAAGGCCCGCCTCGGCGTCTGAGGCGGCGCGGCGGATTGCCACATGCGGCAATCCGCCGCGCGGGGCTTGCATAAGGTCTATCTGGCCGCCAGCCGCCTTGCCGGCGCCGTGCCGGCCAGCCCGGCCGCGCCGCTCCAGTAGACCCAGCTGCGCGTGCGCCGCAGCCGGTCCAGGTAGTCGTTCTCGAAGCCGCGCGGGAAGCGGCTCGCGGCTTGCCGCGCGGCGTCCTGCAGGCCCGCCGCTTCCCACACCCGGATCGTGCCCGAGGCGAGCCGGCCGGCCATGCCGAGGTCGAAGTAGGGCACGGCCAGGCCGAGGTGATGGCGCGACTGCGACACGCTCGCGCTCCAGTCGCGCATGGCGTCGGCCAGCGCCAGCAGCGCCGCCGAGAACGACTGGCGGGTGCGCGCCATCAGCATGCGGCCGCTGAGCACGCCGTCCACGAGGTCGCGCTGCGCGTCCGACAACCGCGCGCGCTCGAAGCTGCCCAGCGTCGGATGGCGCGCGGCGAGCAGGCGCAGGCAATCGGCCAGCCCGGTGGCGCCTTCGTCGTCGATGGCGAGCGCGGGGCAGCGCGGGTCGGCGTCGGAGAGCAGCGGCAGCACTTCGGCCGCGTGGCGCGGCGAGGCCAGTTCATGGACGGTGTGCGCGATGCCGGCGTCCTGCATGAACAGCGCGAGCGTGGCGCAGGCCGGGCATCCTTTCGATACGAAGAGTTGGTACATCGCGAGGACGAGACATCCCGTCCCCCAGGGCAAGGTATTGCCGGGGGAGAAATGCCGTTCGGGGGGAGGTCTGGACAGGCGGACTTTACGGCCGCGCCGCGCGCGCGGAAAGAATCAGATCCGGCGAATATGACCGGATCAGCGCAAGCCGCCGCATCTGCGCGGCACGCCCGCAATAGTCCCGCGGTATTCCCGTGGTATTCCCGCAGTACCTCGCTGTCGCCCCCGGCGCGCGGCTACACCACGATCTCGCGGTGCTGGCGCGGCATGCGCGCGAGCAGGTCGGCCAGCTTCTTCAGCGCCAGCGCCAGGCGCGCGCGCTCCTTGACGCCGCCCAGCGAGATGCGGATCGCGTTGGGCGGGTTGGGCCCGGCGTGGAAGGCGTCGGAGGCGGTCACGCGCAGGTCTTCGGCGTGCGCGGCCTGGGTCAGCTCGCGCGAGGTCCAGTAGCTCGGCAGCAGGTGCCACATGTGGATGCCGGCCGAAGGCGGGTGGCCGAGGCTGCCCAGCATGCCGCGCGCGAGCGCCAGGCGCGCGGCGCATTCGGCGCGGATGTCGCCCAGCAGCGCAAGGGCCGTGCCGTCGTGCACCCACTGCGTGGCCAGCGCGGTGGACAGCGGCGTGGACATCAGCGCGAACGAGCGCAGCGCGGCCAGCACCGCGTCCTGGTCGGCGGCCGGCGGCGTGACGAGGTAGGCGGTGCGCAGGCCCGGGCTCAGGCATTTGGACAGCGTGGCGATGTAATAGACGTGCGCGGGCGAGTAGTGCGCCAGCGGCGGCGGCGCGTGCGGCGTCAGCAGCCAGTACGGGTCGTCCTCGATGATGGCGATGCCGCGCTGCTCGGCCACGCGCGCGATGTCGCGGCGGCGCTGCGCCGGCATGGTGCGGGCGTTGGGGTTCTGCGAGGTCGGGTTGAGGTAGGCCACGCGCGCGCCGTGCTCGCGGCAGGCCGCTTCCAGCGCGTCGGGGCGCATGCCCTGGTCGTCCGCGGCGACGCTCGCCACCGCGCGGCCGAGCTGCTCGGCGGCCAGCCGCAGGCCCGGGTAGCACAGCGGCTCGGTGACGATGGTGCCGCCGGGCGGCGTGAGCGCGAGGATCAGCGCGGCCAGCGCGGCCTGCGCGCCGGGGCAGGCGACCAGCCGCGCGGGCGCCACCTCGCCCAGCATCGGCGCCAGCCACAGCGCGCCGGCGGCCTTGTCGGGGCTGCTGCCGCCGCCCAACTGGTAGGTCATCAGCAGGTTGGCGTCGGTGCGCATCAGCACCTGCGACATGCCGCGCCGCAGCAGGTCGTCGAAGTCGAGCCCCTCGGGCGGCGGCGGCACGTTCATGCTGAGGTCCACCATCTGCGCCAGTTCCACCGTGGGCGCGGCGACGAAGGTGCCGAGCGCGCCGCGCGCCTCCACCAGGTGGCGGCGCTTGGCTTCGGCCAGCGCGCGGGTCACGGTGGTGAGGTCCACGCCGAGCAGCTCGGCGAGCTGGCGCTGGGGCGGCAGGCGGTCGCCCGGACTGAGCCCGCCGTCGGCCACGGCCTGCTCCATCGCGGCCACCACCTGCAGGTAGCGCGCGCCCTTGCCGGGGCGGAAATCGGGTAGCCACGCCGGCCGCGCGGCGGTTTCCGTGGCTGGCTCTCGTGGGGTGGATTTTCTAGGCATAAACCCTCGTTGTATGGCTTTTGTCTTACCTTAAGATCCGGCACCGCATCGCATTAAGCCATACATTGAGCCGTTTTGTATGCCCTCCCGCCTTCGTGGCGGCCGTCGCTCGCAGCAAGCCCTCGCCCCATGTATTCCGCGTGCCGTGGCATTCCGTCCCGACAAGTGCATAGGTTATGTGATGCATAACTAAGGTGATTCAGATATGCGCAAATCGACGGCCGGGCCAGCCATGGCGATCCGGCGCCCCCTACATGCCCGGGCAAAGGCGTGGGCCGGCAAGCTGCCGGGCTCCGCGCTGGCCTGCGGAGCCGCAGCGGCGCTGCTGCTCAACGGCTGCTCGATGGAACTCTTCTCCCCGAAGGGCGCCATCGGGCACCAGGAAAAATCGCTCATCGTCATCTCGCTCGCGCTGATGCTGATGGTGGTGATTCCGGTCATCGTCCTCACGCTGTATTTCGCCTGGCGCTACCGCGCTTCCAACACGCGCGCGACCTACGCGCCGAAGTGGGCGCACTCCACCGCCATCGAGGTGGTGGTGTGGACCATCCCGTGCGTGATCGTGATCTTCCTCGGCATCCTGATCTGGGACACCACGCACAAGCTCGACCCGTACCGGCCCATCGAGTCGGCCGCCGAGCCGGTGGAAGTGGAGGTGGTCGCGCTGAACTGGAAATGGCTGTTCATCTATCCGCAGTACGGCGTGGCCTCGCTCAACCAGCTGACGATTCCGGTGGACACGCCGGTCAACTTCCGGATCACGGCCGAGTCGATGATGAACTCCTTCTTCATCCCGCAGCTGGGCAGCCAGGTCTACGCGATGGCGGGCATGCAGACGCGCCTGCACCTGATCGCCGACACGCCGGGCGTGTATCTCGGCCAGTCCGCCGCGTTCAGCGGGCAGGGCTTCTCCGACATGCACTTCAAGACCTTCGCCACCTCGCGCGCCGACTTCGAGCGCTGGATCGCCGAGGCGAAGCAGTCCGCCCGGCCGCTCGACGAGAAGGCCTTCCGCATGCTCGAGCGCCCCAGCAGCAAGGACCCGGCCACGCTGTATTCGAGCGTGGCGCCGGCGCTGTTCGCCGGCGTGGTGAACAAGTACATGAAGGGCGGCGACGCGATCTGCCGCGCGAACAGCCCGGTCACGCTGGAGGCCGCCGCCGCGCCCGCCGCCGTGACAGTTGCCACGCCCGCCGCCGCGCCCGCCTCCCGGGACCTTTCGCAAGTCTCGATTCCGCGCTCCGGCGCCACGGCCACGGAGCTATAAGCCATGTTTGGAAAACTCACCCTCGACGCCATCCCGTACCATGAGCCGATCATCATGGGCACGCTGGCGGTCGTCCTGCTGGGCGGCGCCGCGCTGCTCGGCGCGATCACCTACTTCGGCAAGTGGAAGTACCTGTGGACCGAGTGGTTCACCTCGGTGGACCACAAGAAGATCGGCGTGATGTACATCATCATGGCGCTGGTGATGCTGCTGCGCGGCTTCGCCGACGCCATCATGATGCGCGCGCAGCAGGCCCTGGCCTACGGCGACGCGGCCGGCTACCTGCCGCCGCACCACTACGACCAGATCTTCACCGCGCACGGCGTGATCATGATCTTCTTCGTGGCCACGCCGTTCATCCTCGGCCTGATGAACGTGATCGTGCCGCTGCAGATCGGCGCGCGCGACGTGGCCTACCCGTTCGTCAACTCGCTGAGCTTCTGGCTGGCGGTGGCGGGCGCGGTGCTGGTGATGCTGTCGATGTTCGTCGGCGACTTCGCCGCCACCGGCTGGGTCGCCTACCCGCCGCTGTCGGAGCTCGGCTACAGTCCGACGGTCGGGGTCGACTACTACATATGGTCCCTGCAGGTATCGGGGCTGGGCACCACGCTGACCGGCATCAACTTCATCGTCACCATCCTGCGCATGCGCGCGCCCGGCCTGAACCTGATGAAGATGCCGGTGTTCACGTGGACCGCGCTGATCACCAACATCCTGATCGTGGCGGTGTTCCCGGTGCTGACCGCGACGCTGGCGCTGCTGACCGCCGACCGCTACCTGGGCATGCATTTCTTCACCAACGAGCTCGGTGGGAATGCCATGATGTACATCAACCTGATCTGGGTCTGGGGCCACCCCGAGGTGTACATCCTGATCCTGCCGTGCTTCGGCGCGTTCTCGGAAATCATCTCGACGTTCTCGGGCAAGCCGCTGTTCGGCTACAAGTCGATGGTGTACGCCACCTCGTCGATCGGCATCCTCTCGTTCTTCGTCTGGCTGCACCACTTCTTCACGATGGGCTCGGGCGCCAACGTCAATGCCTTCTTCGGCATCATGACCTCGATCATCTCGATCCCGACCGGGGTCAAGCTGTTCAACTGGCTGTTCACGATGTACCGCGGCCGCATCCGCTACCACTCGTCGACGCTGTGGACCATCGGCTTCATGGTGACGTTCGCCATCGGCGGCATGACCGGCGTGCTGCTGGCGGTGCCGGGAGCGGACTTCGTGCTGCACAACAGCCTGTTCCTGGTGGCCCACTTCCACAACGTCATCATCGGCGGCGTGGTGTTCGGCTGCCTGGCGGCGATGAGCTTCTGGTTCCCCAAGGTGTTCGGCTTCACCCTCAACGAGCGCTGGGGCAAGATCTCGTTCTGGTGCTGGCTGGTGGGCTTCTACCTGGCCTTCATGCCGCTCTACGTGCTCGGCTTCAAGGGCATGACGCGCCGGATGAACCACTACGCCAACGTCGACTGGCATCCCTACCTGGTGGTGGCGCTGTGCGGCGCGGTGATCATCGGCGCCGGCATCCTGGCGCTGCTGATCCAGCTCTACGTCAGCGTGCGCGACCGCAAGCAGAACATGGACCCGACCGGCGACCCGTGGAACGGCCGCAGCCTGGAATGGGCCACGGCCTCGCCGGCGCCGTTCTACAACTTCGCCCACGTGCCGCACATCACCTCGCTCGAGCAGCACTGGGACGACAAGGAAAGCGGCCGCGCCTACGTGCAGCCCGCGCGCTACGAGGACATCCACATGCCGAAGAACACCGGCGCCGGCATCATCATCTCCGGCTTCAGCCTGGTGCTGTGCTTCGCGCTGGTGTGGCATATCTGGCCGCTGGCCATCGTCGCGCTGGCCGGCATGATCGGCACCTTCATCCTGCGCAGCTACGACCGCGACGTGGACTACTACGTGCCGGCGGCGGAAGTCGAGCGCATCGAGAACTCGCGCTACGCGAAGCTGCAGGAGGCGGCGTAAACCATGAGCAATACCATGACCGCGCACGCCCACGCGGCGCACGACCACGCCCATCACGACGACGGCACCAAGACCACGCTCGGGTTCTGGATCTACCTGATGAGCGACTGCCTGATCTTCTCGGTGCTGTTCGCCACCTTCGGCGTGCTGGCGGGCAACACCGCCGGCGGGCCGGGCGGGCGCGAGCTGTTCGAGCTGCCGTTCGTGCTGGGCGAGACCATGCTGCTGCTGCTCAGCAGCTTCACCTTCGGCGTGGCGATGCTGTACATGCATTCCGGGCGCAGCCAGATGGTGGTGCGCTGGCTGGGCGTGACCTTCCTGCTCGGCGCCGGCTTCATCGCGATGGAGCTGTACGAGTTCACCGAGCTGCTGCACCGCGGCGCGGGCCCCGGCGTGAGCGCGTTCCTGTCCTCGTACTTCACGCTGGTCGGCACCCACGGCCTGCACGTGACCTGCGGGCTGGTGTGGATCGCCGTGATGATGCACCAGATCAAGCGCTTCGGGCTGGACGGCGTCACCAGCCGCCGCTTGAACTGCCTGAGCATGTTCTGGCACTTCCTGGACCTGATCTGGATCTGCGTCTTTACCTTCGTTTACCTGCGTGAGTTCGTATGAAGACCAAGCATCTCCACCCGGCCGGCGCCGCCGACGCCGCGCACGGCAGTTTCAAGGGCTACGTGGTCGGCTTCGTGCTGTCGGTGCTGCTGACCTTCGCCTCGTTCGGCGCCGTGATGCTCGACGTGGTGCCGCGCCACCTGGGCCTGGCGGCCATCGTCGCGCTGTGCGTGGCGCAGCTGCTGGTGCAGCTCGTGTTCTTCCTGCACATGGGCGCCGCGCGCGACCAGCGCCAGAACACCGCCATCTTCATCTGCAGCGCGCTGCTGATCGCCATCATCGTGGCGGGCTCGCTGTGGGTCATGCATAACGCCAACGTCAACATGATGCCGACGCAGATGTCGATGGAGCGCGCCAAGATGCGCGACTAGCCGGCCCGGCCGGCGCCGCGCGCGCCGCCGCGCCGCCTTTTCAATTCCACCGGACGGAATTGAAGGGCTGCAAAGCGGGGCGCGCGGGCCTATTCTCGTCTCCAACAAACGGGGCACCGCGCCGCTGGCGCACGGTGCCCCGGATTCCACGGAGACGACAGTGCATTCCCTTTCCCGTCGCGTCGCCAGCAGGCTGGCCGCGCTATCCGCCGCGCCGCTCGGCGCGTGCTTGTCCGCGCTGGCCCTCGCCGCCGCGTGCCTGCCGGCCACCGCCACGGCGGCCTTTCCCGACAAGCCCATCCGCATCGTGGTGCCGTTCTCCCCGGGCGGCGGCACCGACCTGATCGCGCGCACCATCGGCGTGGCCATGTCGCAGGACCTTGGCCAGCCCGTGGTGGTCGACAACAAGCCCGGCGGCGGCACCATCATCGGCACCGACAACGTGGCCAAGAGCGCGCCGGACGGCTACACGCTGGTGATGGCGACCTTCGCGCACGCCGTCAACCCGAGCCTGCAGCCCAAGCTGCCCTACGCCACCGATAAGGCGTTCGCGCCGGTGGTGCTGGTGGGCCGCTCGCCCAACGTGCTGGTGGTGCGCCCGGACAGCCCGTACCAGGCCGTGCAGGACCTGATCGCCGCGGCCCGCGCCAACCCCGGCAAGATCTCGTTCGCCTCGCAGGGACCGGGCACCTCGGCGCACCTCGCCGGCGAGCTGTTCAAGAGCCTGGCCAAGGTCAACCTCAACCACATTCCCTACCGCGGCGCCGGCCCGGCCATCACCGACCTGCTCGGCGGCCAGGTGGACCTGATGTTCGCCACCGCCTCGGCGGTCGGCAACCTGCTGGAGTCCGGCAAGCTGCGCGCGCTCGGCGTGACCAGCGCGCAGCGCTCCACCAGCCCCGACCTGGCCAGGGTGCCGACCATCGCCGAGAGCGGCGTGCCCGGCTACGTGGCGGAAAGCTGGTACGGGCTGTTCGCGCCCGCCGGCACGCCGGCGCCGGTCATCGCCCGCCTCAACGCCGCGGCCAGGAAGGCCGTGGCCACCGACGCCTTCCGCAAGCGCGCCGACGCCGAGGGGCTGATCGTCAGCCCCGGCACGCCGGAGGCGTTCGGCCGCTACGTGCGCGGCGAGCAGGCGCGCTGGAGCCAGGTCGTCAAAGACGCAAAGATCACCATCAACTGAACCGAGCCGCAGCCAGACACACCATGACCGACTATTCCTTCATCGAGCTGGAAACGCAGGACGGCATCGCCGTGCTGACCCTCAACCGCCCCGACAAGCGCAACGCCATCACCGACGATATGCGCAGCGAGCTGATCGACGCGCTGGAGCGCGTCACCGTCGAGCGCGGCATCCGCGCGCTGGTGCTGACCGGCAGCGGCAAGGGCTTCTGCGCCGGCGGCGACGTGGCCGGCATGCAGAAGCGCATGGACGCGCCGCAGGGCGAGGTCGGCTTCAACGGCTGGGCGCGCCAGCAGCGCGTGCACCACTCGGTGGCGCTGCTGCACGACATGCCCAAGCCGACCATCGCCGCGGTCAACGGCGCGGCCGCCGGGCTGGGCGCCGACATGGCGATGGCCTGCGACTTCGTGGTCGCCTCCGAGAGCGCCAGCTTTGCCTGGTCCTACATCCACCGCGGGCTGATCCCCGACGGCGGCGGCATGTATTTCCTGCCGCGCCGCACCGGCCTGTCCAGGGCCAAGGAACTGATCTTCAGCGGACGCAAGGTGGACGCGGCCGAGGCGCTGCGGCTCGGCATCGCCGACCGCGTGAGCGCGCCGGACGCGCTGCTGGCCGACGCGCGCAACTGGGCGGCGGAGCTGAGCCACGGCTCGCCCACCGCGCTGGCGCTGGGCAAGTCCATCCTCAACCAGAGCTTCGAGCTGCCGGCCGGGCAGGTGTTCGCGCAGGGCAGCCAGGCGCAGGGCATCTGCTACACCAGCAGCGAGCACCGCGCGTCGGTGCTGGCCTTCCTCAACAAGACCGCGGCCGCGGCGAAGGGCTGACGCGATGGCATCCGACCTGATTTCCACCGCCTCCACCGCCTCCACCGCCTCCACCGCCTCCACCGCCTCCGCCATCGCGCGCCTGGTCAAGCCGCGCAGCGTGGCGGTCATCGGCGCCTCGGCCGACCCGGCCAAGACCTCGGGCCGCCCGGTGTCCTACCTGACGCGGCACGGCTTCGGCGGCGCCATCTACCCGGTCAACCCGAAGGTGGACACCATCGGCGGCATCCGCTGCTACCCGGACATCGGCTCGCTGCCCGAGGTGCCGGACGTGGGCATCGTGCTGCTCGGCGCCGAGCGCGCGCAGCACGCCGTGCGCGAGCTGGCCGCGCGCGGCACCGGCGCGGCCATCGTGCTGGCCAGCGGCTACACCGAGACCGGCGCCGAGGGCGCGCGCCGCCAGGCCGAGCTGGTCGAGGCGGCCGGCAGCATGCGCCTGCTCGGGCCCAACACCATCGGGCTGGTCAACGTGACCGACGGCATTCCGCTGTCGGCCAGCGGCGCGCTGGAGATGGAGCATTTCCCGGCCGGCAGCATCGGCGTGGTGTCGCAGAGCGGCGGCATCCTCGGCGCCCTGCTGTCGCGCGCCGCGGCGCGCGGCATCGGCCTGTCCAAGCTGGTCTCCACCAGCAACGAGGCCGACCTCGACCTGGCCGACTTCATCGACTACCTGGCTGACGACGAAGCCACCCGCGTGATCGCGCTGTACGTGGAAAGCGTGCGCGACCCGGCGCGCTTTCGCGCCGCCGCGCTCAAGGCGGCGGCCGCCGGCAAGCCGGTGGTGGCGTTCAAGATCGGCCGCTCCGAGGCCGGCGCGCGCGCGGCGGTCTCGCATACCGGCGCGCTGGCCGGCGCCGACCGCATGTACGACGCGCTGTTCCGCCAGGTCGGCGTGATCCGCGCGCAGACCTTCGCCGACCTGATCGACATTCCCGCCGCGCTGGCGGCCGGGCGCGTGCTGCGCGGCCGGCGCGTGGCGGTGCTGACCTCGACCGGCGGCGCCGGCACGCTGGTGTCGGACAGCCTGGGCGTGTCCGGCTTCGAGACGCCGCCGCCCGACGCGGCCACCGCGGCACAGCTGCGCGCGCTGCAGAACGGCGACCACGCCGCGCTGGACCGCAATCCGATCGACGTCACGCTGGCCGGCCTGCAGCCCGACCTGCTGCGCGCGGCCATCCGCACGCTGCTCGACAGCCCGGGCTACGACGCCGTGGCGGTGATCGTCGGCTCCTCCGGCCTGGCCATGCCGGACCTGATGGCCGACGCCATCCGCGACTGCCTGCCGGGCAGCGACAAGCCGGTGCTGGCCTACGTCAGCCCGCACGCGCCGCACGTGGCCGCGGTGCTGAACCAGCGCGGCGTGCCGGCCTTCAGCGCGCCGGAAAGCTGCGCCGCGGCGCTGGGCGCGATGCTCGACGCGGCGCGCCTGCGTGCGGCGGCGGAGCAGGCGTTGGCGGCCGCGCCTGTCGCGCCTGTCGCGCCCGCCGCCGGCATCGCGGACCTGCCGTCCGGCTCGCTCGACGAGGCGCAGGCCAAGGCGCTGTTCGCGCGCTTCGGCGTGCCCACGGTGCGCGAGACGGTGGTGCGCGACGATGTGCAGGCGCAGGCCGCCGCGCGCGCGCTCGGCGAGCGCGTGGTGCTGAAGATCCTGTCGTCGGAGATCACGCACAAGAGCGACATCGGCGGCGTGGCGGTCGGCGTGGCGCCGCAGGACGTGCCCGCGCGGCTGGCGGCGATGCGCGCCGAGGTGGCCGGCCACACCGGCCGCGAGCCGGAGCGCTTCCTGGTGCAGGAGATGGTCGGCGGCGGCGTCGAGATGATCCTCGGCCTGCACCGCGACGCGCTCGGCACCGCGGTGCTGCTCGGCATGGGCGGCGTCGCCGCCGAGCTGTTCCAGGACACCACCCTGCGCCTGCTGCCGCCCGGCGGCGCGCTCTCGCGCGAAGAGGCGGCGGCGATGGCGCGCGAGCTCAAGACGTGGCCGCTGCTGGACGGCTACCGCGGCCGCCCCAGGGCGGACGTGCCGGCGCTGGCCGAGGCCATCGTCGCGTTCTCGCGCATGGCCGCCGCGCTCGGCGAGCGGCTGGTGGAGGCCGAGATCAACCCGGTGTTCGTGCTGCCGGCCGGGCAGGGCGTGCGCGCCGCCGACGGCGTGGCGGTCATCGCCTAGCCGGGACTCGCGCCGGGGGCTCGCGCGCCGGGCCGGTCTGTGCCAGACTGCTGCCCTCGGCGCCGCATTTCCGTCCAGCGGAAATGCGGCGCTTCATGCCATCGGAGGCCGCAGTGGATTCGGAGGATGCAAGCAGCCGCGCGCGCGGGCGGCCAGCCAGCCAGCTTGCCAACCGCTCGCTGGAGCGCGGCATCGCGCTGCTGCGCGCGTTCCGGCCCGGCTCCGAGGTGCTCGGCAACGGCGAGCTGGCCGAGCGCACCGGGCTGGCGCGCTCCACCGTCAGCCGCCTGACGCAAAGCCTGGTCGAGACCGGCTTCCTGCAATACGACCCCGACCTGCGCGCCTACCGCCTCGGCGCGCCGGTGCTGAGCCTGGCGCACGCCATGCGCACCGGCTCCACCGTGCTGCAGCTGGCCGCGCCGCTGATGCGCGAGCTGGCGCAGGCCGAGCACATCAACGTCGGGCTGGCGATGGCCGACCAGGACGAGATGGTCTACCTGGAATCGATCCGCTACAGCCGCAAGGTGTCGCTGCGCAACGTGGTGACGGGCCAGCGCGTGCCCATCGCGCTGACCTCGCTGGGCCGCGCCTGGCTGGCGGCCGCGCCCGCGCATGAGCGCGAGGCGCTGATGCGGCAGTTCCGCCAGCGCTTCTCCGCGCACTGGCCCGAGCTGGAAGCGGAGATCCTCGAGGCCATCGACCACGTGCAGCGGCACGGCTGGTGCGCCGCCGGCTGGCAGCCCGAGGTGGTGGCGCTGTCCACGCCGATGCAGCTTGGCCACTATCCGCTCCACGTGCTCAACGTCAGCACCTCCACGCGCGCCGGCGTGGCCGCGGCCAGCCGCGAGCTCAGGCCGCACCTGATGCGGCTGGCGGCGCAATTGCGGCAGGCCTTCGAGCAGGCGCGGCCGGACTGACGCGACGGGCAGGGCGCACATGGCGCGGCGGCGCGGATCGGTCCGTCCGCCGCGCCACGTGGCTGGCCGGCCATTTCCCGCGCGCGGTCGGGCGGCACCTGACTGCCTTCCTGCGCTTCTTCCTGCATCTCCTCCTCATCCCGCCGGGGACCGCGTCCGCATAATTACTTGACATATAAACTATATAGATCTAAATTAAATTGCGCCCCACGATAACGGAACCGCTGAATGGCCGGATGCCGGAACAGCGGTCGGAACAGCGCAACGGACGAGCGCAAGCTCAAGGAGACCTGGTGATGAAGATCGTTTGCATCGGCGGCGGCCCGGCGGGCCTGTATTTCGCGCTGCTCATGAAGCAGCAGAACCCGCGGCACGAGATCGTGGTGGTGGAGCGCAACAAGCCTTATGACACCTTCGGCTGGGGGGTGGTGTTCTCGGACGCCACGATGGACAACATGCGCCGCTGGGACCCCGTCACGGCCGACGCGATCCAGCAGGCCTTCAACCACTGGGACGACATCGAGCTGGAATTCAAGGGCCAGGTGATCCGCTCGGGCGGGCACGGCTTCGTCGGCATCGGCCGCAAGAAGCTGCTCAACATCCTGCAGGAGCGCTGCGAGCAGCTTGGCGTGAAGCTGGTGTTCGAGACCGAGGCCGACTCCGACACCGACTATCCCGACGCCGATCTCGTCATCGCCAGCGACGGCATCAATTCCCGCGTCCGCGACAAGTACGCCGGGACCTTCCGGCCCGACGTGGTGGTGCGGCCCAACCGCTATATCTGGCTGGGCACGCACAAGCTGTACGACGCCTTCACCTTCCTGTTCGAGAAGACCGAGCACGGCTGGTTCCAGGCGCACATCTACAAGTTCGACGACAAGACCACCACCTTCATCGTCGAATGTCCCGAGCACGTGTGGCTCGCGCACGGGCTGGACAAGGCCGACCAGGAACAGTCGATCGCCTTCTGCGAGAAGCTGTTCGCCGCCAACCTCAAGGGCGCCCCGCTGATGACCAACGCGCGCCACCTGCGCGGCTCGGCGTGGCTCAACTTCCAGCGCGTGGTGTGCGAACAGTGGTGGCTGCGCAATGCGCACGGCAGCCACGTGGTGCTGATGGGCGACGCCGTGCACACCGCGCACTTCGCCATCGGCTCGGGCACCAAGCTCGCCTTCGAGGACGCCATCGAGCTGACCCGGCAGTTCCGCCTGCTCGGCGACAGCCCCGACCAGATCGAGGCCGTGCTCACGCGCTACCAGGAAGCGCGCCGCATCGAGACGCTGCGGCTGCAGAACGCGGCGTGGAACGCGATGGAATGGTTCGAGGTCTGCGGCGAGCGCTACTGCGACCAGTTCGAGCCGCCGCAGTTCATGTACTCCATGCTCACGCGCAGCCAGCGCATCAGCCACGAGAACCTGCGCCTGCGCGACCAGCCGTGGCTGGAAGGCTACGAGCGCTGGCTGGCGCGGCGCGCGGGCGTGCCGGTGGCGGACGGCAGCGCGCCGCCGCCGCCGATGTTCACGCCGTACACGGTGCGCGGGGTCACGCTCAAGAACCGCATCGTGGTCTCGCCGATGGCGCAGTACTCGGCCGTGGACGGCGAGCCCGGCGACTATCACCTCGTGCACCTGGGGGCGCGCGCGATGGGCGGCGCCGGGCTGGTGTTCGCCGAGATGACCTGCGTCAGCGCCGAGGGCCGCATCACACCGGGATGCCCGGGCATGTACACGCCGCGGCAGCAGGCGGCGTGGCAGCGCATCGTCTCGTGGATCCATGCCAGCACCGACGCGAAGTTCGCCATGCAGATCGGCCATGCCGGCGCCAAGGCGTCGACGCGCACGGCCTGGGACGGCATCGACCAGCCGCTGGCGTCCGGCAACTGGCCGGTGATGGCGGCCTCGCCGCAGCAGTATCTCGAAGGCGTGAGCCAGACCGCGCGCGAGATGACCCGGCGCGACATGGACGAAGTCAAGGCGCAGTTCGTCAACGCGGCCAAGGCCGCGGCGGAGATCGGCGTGGACTGGCTCGAGCTGCATTGCGCGCACGGCTACCTGCTGTCGGGCTTCATTTCGCCGCTGACCAACCACCGCACCGACGAATACGGCGGCAGCCTGGCCAACCGCCTGCGCTATCCGCTCGAGGTGTTCGCCGCGGTGCGCGCCGCATGGCCGCAGGACAAGCCGATGTCGGTGCGCATCTCCGCGCACGACTGGGTCGAGGGCGGCATCACGCCGGACGACGCGGTGGAGATCGCGCGCGCGTTCAAGGCCGCGGGCGCCGACATGATCGACTGCTCCTCGGGCCAGGTCAGCAAGAAGGAGAAGCCGGTCTACGGCCGCATGTTCCAGACGCCGTTCGCCGACCGCATCCGCCAGGAAGCGGGCATCCCGACCATCGCCGTGGGCGCCATCAGCGAAGCCGACCACGCCAACAGCATCCTCGCCGCGGGCCGCGCCGACCTGTGCGCGGTGGCGCGCCCGCACCTGGCCAACCCGGCGTGGACGCTGACCGAGGCGGCCAAGATCGGCTACGCGCCGGTGGACTGGCCGCGCCAGTACCGCTCGGCCAAGGCCCAGATGGAGGCGAACTTCGCGCGCGAGAAAGCCGCTTCGGCGAACTGACGCACGGCGACCATCCACACCGCACCGAGGAGACCGCGACATGGCCGACAGCGCCCACGTCGACACGTTCGCCCGCGACAACCTGCCGCCGGCCGAACTCCAGCCGGCGTACCGGTTCGAGCTGCCCGAGCTGCAGTTCGGCGAGCGCCTGAACTGCGCCACCGAGCTGCTCGACCGGCACGTCGGGCAGGGCCGCGGCGAGCGCATCTGCATCCGCGCGCCGGGGCTGGCGTGGACCTACGCCGAGCTGCGGGACAAGGCCAACCGCATCGCCAACGTGCTGGTGCGCGACATGGGGCTGGTGCCGGGCAACCGCGTGCTGCTGCGCGCGCCCAACAACCCCATGCTGGTGGCGTGCTGGTTCGCGGTGATGAAGGCCGGCGGCATCGCGGTGGCCACCATGCCGCTGCTGCGCGCCAAGGAGCTCAAGGCCATCGCCGCGATCGGCCGCGTCACGCACGCGCTGTGCGACGCGGCGCTGGCCGCCGAGCTGCGCCTGACCGCGCTCGACGCGCCGGCGCTGCGCCAGATCCGCCATTTCAACTACGACGGGCCGGACAGCCTGGAAGCGGCGATGGAGCGCGCCTCGCCGCATTTCGACAACGTCGACACCGCGGCCGACGACACCTGCATCTTCGGCTTCACCTCGGGCACCACCGGCGTGCCCAAGGCGACCATGCATTACCACCGCGACGTCATGGCCATCTGCGCCTGCTGGCCGCGCCACGTGCTGCGCGCGAACGAGGACGACGTCTTCATCGGCAGCCCGCCGCTGGCGTTCACCTTCGGCCTGGGCGGGCTGGTGCTGTTCCCGATGTCGCTGGGCGCCTCCACGGTGCTGCTGGAGAAGGCCAGCCCGCCGCAACTGCTGGACGGCATCGGCGAATTCGGCGCCACCGTGCTGTTCACCGCGCCCACGTCCTACCGCACGCTGGCCGCGCGCAGCATCGAGGTGCGGCGCACGCCATTGCGCAAATGCGTGTCGGCCGGCGAGGTCCTGCCGGCGGCCACGCGCGCGCTGTGGAAGGAGGCCACCGGCATCGAGCTGATCGACGGCATCGGCGCGACCGAGATGCTGCACATCTTCATCTCGCACGACGAGTGCGGCGCGCGCCCGGGCGCCACCGGCAAGCCGGTGCCAGGCTACCGCGCCAGGGTGGTGGACGCCGACGGCCGCGAAGTGCCGCCGGGCACCGTGGGCCAGCTTGCCGTGCAGGGTCCGACCGGATGCCGCTACCTGGCCGACGCGCGCCAGCGCGACTACGTGCGCGATGGCTGGAACCTCACCGGCGACGCCTACCTGATGGATGCCGACGGCTATTTCTTCTACCAGGCACGCGCCGACGACATGATCGTCTCGGCCGGCTACAACATCGCCGCGCCCGAGGTGGAGGACGCGCTGATCCTGCATCCGGCCGTGGCCGAGTGCGCGGTGATCGGCGTGCCCGACGGCGAGCGCGGCCAGATCGTCAAGGCCTTCGTCGTGCTGCGCCCGGGGCAGGCCGGCGACGCGGCGATGGCGAAGGCGCTGCAGGACTTCGTCAAGCAGACCGTGGCGCCCTACAAATACCCGCGCGCCGTCGAATTCACCGACAAGCTGCCGCGCACGCAGACCGGCAAGCTGCAGCGCTTCAAGCTGCACGGGCCGCAATGAGCGCGGGCTTGACCGTCAGGCAACCGACCAGAACCCAACCGACCTGGAGCCAACCGTCATGCAAGTCCTCCTTCCTCCCGGCTGGCCGCGCCCACGCGGCTACGCCAACGGCGTATCCGCGCGCGGCCGCACGGTGTTCGTGGCCGGCATGATCGGCTGGGATGCCGACGGCGTGTTCCACACCGACGATCTCGCGGGGCAGGTGCGCCAGGCGCTGTCGAACATCGTCGCGGTGCTCGCGGCCGGCGACGCCCGCCCCGAGCACATCGTGCGCATGACCTGGTACGTCACCGACAAGCGCGCCTACGTGGCCGCCTACCCGGAGATCGGCAAGGCCTTCCGCGAGATCATCGGCAGCTTCAACGCGGCCATGACCGCGGTGGAGGTCTCGGCGCTGATCGAGGACCGCGCCAAGGTGGAGATCGAAGTCACGGCGGTGGTGCCGGACTGAGGGCAAAAAAAAAGAGCCCGTGCGGCGGACTCGAAGCGGCTCTTTCTGGTGCATCCTCTTGGCGGGTTTCTCCTCCAACTCTTCCGGTCGGGCGCTCGTGTCGAATGAGCGGGACCAGTGTAGCGGCGGAGATTCGCCACGGCAGCTAGGGAAAGCGATCAGGCACGCCCGCGTGTTTCCACGCTTGCGCCGCACTGCCGCCATCGCTATCGCTCCGGCCGGGTGATGCGCTCCACGGCGCGGCGGATGACGGGCGCTGCCAACACGACGACCGGCAGCATGACCAGCCACGACATGGCCCACGAGCGCAGCCAGTGACCGATGAAGGTGCCTTCGGCGACGAAGGGCAGGTTCGCGATGGCCGCGGCGATCGCGCAGGTCAGTCCCGACTGGAGAACGCCAAAGACGAAATGGCCATATCGGCTGGGAATATGCGGCATGGGGTCCGGCCTGCGCTTGCGAAGGCGTTTGCGGAGGCGTTTGCGATGGAGGAGAAGCGCCGGCGGGAGCGGCACGGCGCGCCGGCCGTGCCGCTCCCGGCCGCGCTACGCGAGTTGCGCCACCGCTTCCCGGGTCGTCCACAGCGCGTGCGCGAGGAACCGGTAGTTGATGATGGCGGCCAGATAGCCGTCCCCGTCGGGCAGGCGCGGGCCGGCGGTGGCGTCCCGGACCACGGCGACCTCGAAGCCCTGTTCGATCAGTTCGCGCAGATGCGACTCGATGCACATGTTGGCTGCCATGCCGGCCAGGATGACCTGCGAGACGCCTTTCTTGCGCAACTGCAGCACGAGATCGTTGGTCTCCGGGCCATAGACCTTGTGCGGCGAGGCGATGACGGTCTTGCCGTCGAGGATGTAGGGCTTGTATTCCTCGAGGAAGTCGGCGCCGGAACCCTCGAACTCGTCCACGGTGAGCGAGCCCTTGCGGTCGAACATGCCGATGCTGTGCATGACCTTCTCCAGGGGGCCGCCGAAATGCCATTCGTGGTCCTGGGGATAGTAGTAGTGCGGCGACACGGCGACCGTGATCGCGGCGGCCTTGGCGGCCTGGAACAACCGGCCGATGTTGGCCACCGTGTCGTTCTCCGTGATGCTGGCGCCGACCATCGACCAGGTTGCGCCCTGCGGGCTCAGGAAGTCGTTCTGGGGATCGACCACCACCAGCGCGGCCTTGGTGAGGTCCAGCCTGAAGCCGGTCGCCGGCAAGGCGGGGTTCGCCGGATCGGCGTAGGGGCTGGCCGCGGCCTGCTGGTTCGCGTCGGAGTTGCTTTGCTGGGTCATGACATTCCTCTGTGCTCGGGATGGGTTGGTGCTTCGGGGACTGGCGGGCGGCTCCCGCCGGATGCGGCCGGTCTCTTTTATAAGTGACCAGTCGGTTTATAAAAAGCGGAAAAAAAATCAGCGCAGCAGGCGCGGCAGGACAAGGCTCTCGAAACGCGCGAGCGCCGCGCCGCTGCGCTCGACCTTGCCGCGCATCACCGCACCTTCGAAGCCTTCGACGAGAATCGCCGCGAGCGCGTCCGGATCCTGCCCGGCCGCCAGATCGCCGCGCTCCTGCGCTTCGCGCAGGCAGGCGCTCAGCGCGCTTTCCCAGCGGCCCAGCACGCCGGACAACACCTGCCGCGTTTCCGCGCTGTTGTTCGACAGCTCCAGCGACAGGTTGCCGATCAGGCAGCCCAGCGTGAAATCATGGCGGCGGTGGTCCTCGGACAAGGCGTGGAAGAACCGCGCAACGCGCTCGAGCGGCCGGACGCGCGCATCGTACAGGAGCGGCCCGTGCCGTGCCTCGATCGACAGCCAGTAGCCTTCGAGGATCTCGCCGGCAAACGACTCCTTGCTGTCGAAGTAGTTGTAGAACGAGCCCTTCGGCACCTCGGCCGCGGCCGTGATGTCCTGCACGCCGCAGCCGTTGAAGCCCAGCTCGAGCACCACGTCGCGCCCGGCGGCCAGCAGGCGGGAACGGACTTCGGGATTGGCGGGTCTTGGCATGGTGGATCGTGCTATGGGTTGGGACGGGTTTTAAGATAGTCGGTCATCTATTTATTGTCAATGGGAAGCTGGTTTGTTTCGTGAGTTGGATGACCGAGGGGGAGAAGCTTGGGGCGTTGCTGGCGTTCGGGACGACGCGCGCCAAGGGGAGGTGAGTCGTGCGCAGTGTTCACTTGCGGAAGACCGGCGTCATCGGACGTGCTCATTCTTCTGGTCGACATCGGGATGTCGTTTCGAATATTTCGAGTATTTCGAGAATGTGCTAGCATGGAACGCATGACTACCAAGCAGGCTTCCTCCCCTTCCCGCAAGCGACGTACCGCGCCGGCCGCCAGCCAGGCGACCAGGGCGCGCGCGGAGCCTGCCCGTGGCGTACCGATGTTCGAGCTGTCGTTCGACGTCGAGCCGGTCGTGTCCGTTGTCCGGCGCCACGTCAAGCTCAGCAAGGAAGCCGACGAGGCTATCACGCACGAACTGGTCGAATTGCTGGGGGGCGCGATCGTGCAGCTGTGGACCACGGAGCACAAGGCGCCGGCTCGACGGGCCGCGCCGGCTCGCAAGGAGGATCCGCTGCTCACCACCGAGCAGGCGGCGCGGCTCGTCGGCGTCAGCCGGCCCTACATGGCCAAGCTGATCGATTCCGGCGCGGTGGAACTGCATCAGAAGGTCGGCAACCAGCGCCGTGTGCTGCGCAGCGCCGTGACCCGCTGGCAGGAGGCTGAACGGGCGCGGCAGGCCAGGGCGCTCAAGCGTCTGGCCGAGGATCTGGACGAGGAAATCCTCTCGTCGTGAGCATTCCTGTCGTTGCCGATGCCGATACGCTGTTTGCGGCCACGACGCGCGGGATGCTGATCTATCTCGACTACGAGGGGCCGATCAAGCTGCACTGGTCGCCGCTGATTCTCGATGAGGTTGGCCGGGCGCTGGTGGAGACCGGACGGAGGAAGACGCTGGAAGATGCCAGGGCGCACGAGGCGCGCATGCGCGATGCCTTGCCCAATGCGCTGGTGTCGGTGAAAGACGTGCAGGCCCAGTTCCAGGCCGTGGCGCCGGCAGTGCGGTCCGCGAAGGACGCGCACGTTGCAGCTTGCGCGCACTACCTGATCGCCGCCAAGGCATATCCCGGCACGCCGGCGGTCGCGCTGGTGTCGCGCAATACCAGGGATTTCAGGAAGGCCGCGCTCGCTGGGCTAGGTATCGTGCTGCAAAAGCCGGATGCCTTTCTCGACGGATTGACCGTGGCACAGCCGGATGAGGTCGCGGCGGCGTTCCGCCGGTTCCGTCTGGATCTGGCTTCCAGGCCCGAACCGGAGGCGCTGCTGGCGCGCCTGGAGCGGGATGGGCAGGTAAAGACCGCACAGCGGCTGCGCGGCTTGCATCAGGCGCGGACGATCGCGCTCTAGGCTTGTTCCTCAGGCGATGGTGGCGCCCGGTCGATTTTCTGTCCCGGGAGCAAACTCCGCGCAACCGCAGGCCGCAGGCAAATCGCAGACAAGAAAAAAGGGCTTCCAGTTGCCTGGAAACCCTTTTCAAATACTGGTGGCGAATCAGGGACTCGAACCCCGGACCTGCGGATTATGATTCCTTTCGACTGTTCCATATAATCAACAGGTTACAGCAAGAATATATTCCGCAAATCACCCAATAACACCGGCCGGAAAGCCGCTTAAAACCGTAGTTCAAATGCGGTTTGCGGAACGGATTACCGGGTGGGCTTGACCTTGTCGCCGCGGCGTTGGCGCACGTAGCGCTCGGTCATGGCCACCGAGGCGTGACCGAGCTGCTGCTGGGCCTGCCGAATGTCCCCAGCCGCGTCGGTCTTGTCCGTGCCGGCCTTCGCGCGCAGGTCGCGAAACTGGAAGTCGTCGAACTTCACGCCCGCCGCTTCCCGCGCCTTGTCGAAGCGAGAGCGCAGCGCCTCGCGGCCCAACCTGGCCCCCTTCTCGTTGACGACAAGCGCCGTGCTCACCACTTTGTATCCCTTCTTGCGCGTCCGAATGCGTTCGATCAGCGCGGCCAGTTCTCCCTCCACGGCGATACGCAGCTTCTTCCTGGTCTTCCCCTGCTGGATCTCCAGTTCGCAGGCGCCGTTGATATGGCGCTCGTCGAACCTCAGCGTGTCGGCGGGTCTCTGGCCGGTCAGGTAGGCCAGATCCATAGCGTCGCGCGTGGGTTGATCGGCGGCCTTGTAGACCGCCTGGAACACGTCGTCTTCGACATACACGTCGCGTCCATCCTCGGTGTTCCGCTTCACCCCAAGGCACGGATTGGACGCCCTCGTCAAACCGGTTTCGCGCGCATAGTTGAAGACGTGCGAGAACAGGGCGATTTCCCGGTTGGCTCGCACATGGCCAGGATTCTCCGGCGCCGGCCGCGCCATCTTCGCATACCATTCGCGCGCCTTGCTCTCGCGCCAGCGGAAATAGGAGCGGATGTGAGTAGGCTCAATATCTTCCAAGGCCGCGTCCTGAAAATATTCATTGAGATACTCGAATTCCTTGAGGTTGTCCTCCTGCGTGCGACGGCCTTTCTTGGGCAGCACCTCGACAACGTATTTTTTGCGCGCGTCAGGCCAGGTAGCGAAGGCGGAGGATGGGGCCTCGATTTGCTCGAGCTCCGACCATTTCCGCACGGCAACGATGAAATCATCTCCGAGCGGCATTTCCCTGCGAGGCTTGCCGCCGGCATCGTAGTAGTAGTACGTCTTCTTGCCGCGCACCCGTGCGCGCATGCGGGGGGGCAGGTTCAGATTGACGGTTGGCTTTCGTCCCATGGCTTAGCCTACGAGAGCGAGGGTTGGGGGTTGCCACTTCTTGCGGGGTGCTTCCGATGCGGATTGGCCGCGCGAGGCGCCTTCGATGGCGCTACGAGCAATGACCGGGCGGCCGCGGGCATTCGTCCAGAACGGGATGCCAGAGGTGCGGAGCCACGCAATCTGCAGTTCCTCGCGGCTCTTCCCATTCTGGCCAGTCCGGATCCCGGACAGCTCGGCTACCTCCTCTGCCGACAGGAACGTGTCGCTCATTTCTTCCCTCCAATACCCCAGGCGCGCCGGGTCGTTTCAATCATACGTGCTGCTGCTTCGGTCATTCCAGTTCCTGCTCCGCCTGACGCATCGCTGCCGTGAGCGTCGCCATTTCTTCGTGCGAGCCACCGCGGTCCGGGTGCGCCGACTGCGCGCGCCGGCGGTACGCCGCGCGGACGGCCGCCAGATCCTGCTCGCCGGCCGGGACGCCGATCACCTCGCGCCAGCCCTTCGGCGCCGCCGGCGACGGCAGGGCGGTGAAGCCGGTGAACGCACGGTCCAGGATCTGGGCGCCGCCGTGTCGCTCGATCGCGCGCAGGGCCTCCAGCGTCGCCGCGATAGCGGCCAGGTTGTCGGCCACCGCGCGGTATCGGTCGATGGCCATCACGCGCGGCGCGCCGGCGCGGTCCTGCCAGTAGACGGCGGCGCCCGGGTCGGCGGGCTCGCGCTGGCCAGAGCGCGGCAGGCCGTCCAGGCGGACAGCCACGTTGGTGCTGATGACGGTCGAGCCCGGCCGCGCGCCGAGGCGTGCCAGCTCGTCGAGCACGCGGTTTGTGCCGTCCGAGACGGTCAGGGCCTTCTTGCTGCGGTAGACGGTCGAGGTGCCGTCCGACCACCGGTGTTCGGTGGAGGTGCCGCGGCCGAACTTCGCCTCGGCGCGCTGGGCATCGGTCTTGCGCGGCCAGCCGGTCGGCCAAGCCAGCGGGTATCGGGTGATCGTGTCGGTACTCATAGGGTTGGTATCTGGTGGTTACGCATGGGGTTGGTAGGGAGCGGGCCGTACCGCGCCAGCGACGTACAGCGGGTGCTTGGGGCTGCCGTCCTTGTTCAGGCCCAAG
>NZ_JBYTEL010000013.1:0-156985 GCF_058789195.1 Cupriavidus sp. FW216-B1
CCCCCCCCCCCCCCCCCCCCCCCCCCCCCCCCTCCCCCCCCCCCCCCCCCCCCCCCCCCCCCCCCCCCCCCCCCCCCGCGCCCGTCACGCACGACTCAGTTCTTCTCGATGGAAACGTTGTCGAACGACTCGTTCAGCCCGATCGCGGTGGTCACGAGGTTCTTGACGTTCTTGCGGTACAGCGTGGGGAACTCCAGCTCGAACAGGTTGCCGGCGGCCACTTCCGTCACCAGGATCTTCTGCACCTCGCTGTACAGCTTCTGGCGCTCGCCCGCGTCCAGCGCGACGCCGGCCTGGGCCCACAGCGCATCGGCCTGCGGGTTGCTGTAGCCCTGCACGTTGGCGAACGGCGTGCCCTTGACGATGTTCTTGGTCACGTAGAGCCGCTCCACGCCCAGCGCCGGATCGCCGTACTGGTAGGTGTAGGTGACGGTCAGGTCGAAGTCCCAGTTGCTCACGCGGCTGGACCACGTGCCGGCATCGGCCGACTCGATGCTGACCTTGAAGCCGAGCTGCTCGAGCATCTGCTTGGCGTACTCGTCGAGGCGGTCCCAGTTGGCGCCGTAGGAGGTCGACAGGATCTTGACCGGGTACTGGCCGACGTTGACGCCGGACTCCTTGATGAGGTCGCGCGCCTTCTTCAGGTTGAAGTCATAGGCCGGCATGTTCTTGTCGAAGAACAGCGTGCTCGAGGAGAACGGGCTCACCGCCGGCTTGCCCATGCCGAAGAAGATGTTGTCGACGATCAGCTTGCGGTTGAGCGCGTGCATCACCGCCTGGCGCACCTTGATGTTGTTGAACGGCGGCTTGCGCTCGTTCATCAGCATCGTGGACATCGGCGCGAACATCTCCCAGCCCTTGGTGGTGTATTCCACGTTGGGCAGCGCGCGCAGGCGCTTGACGTCCACGTTGTCGACGTCGCCGCCGCGCAGCACCTGCACGTCGCCCTTCTCGAAGGCCACCGCGCGCGAGGCCGAGTCCGGGATCACGTAGAACACCAGCTCGTCCAGGTAGGGCTTGCCCTTCTTCCAGTAGTTGGGGTTCTTGGCCAGCTTGATGTAGGCGCCCTTCTTCCATTCCTTGAACATGAAGGGGCCGGTGCCGATGGGCTTCTGGTTGGCCGGGTTGTTGCGGTAGTCGGTGCCGTCGTAGATGTGCTTGGGCATCATCGGCATGGTGCCGGTCTCGAACATCGAGATGAACGGCGGGAACGGCTCCTTGAGCTTGATCTCCACGGTGCTGTCGTTGACCGCGCGGATCGAGTCCATGTACTTGTTGATCACGGCGCGCGTGCGCACGTGCACCTCGCGCAGCATCTTGTCGATCGAGAACACCACGTCGGCCGAGGTGAACGGCTTGCCGTCATGCCACTTCACGCCCTGCTGCAGCTCGAAGGTGTAGGTCAGGCCGTCCGGCGAGATCTTCCACGACTTGGCCAGCTCGGGGCGCGGCTTGAGGTCCGGGCCGTAGGTCAGCAGGCCCTGGTAGATCTTGCCGGCGATGTACTGCGTGGGCGCCTGCGAGTTCATCGCGCTCACCAGGATCGGCGGCTCGGGCTGGACGATGCCGGACAAGGTGCCGCCCACGGTCTGCGCGGCGGCGCTGCCCGCGGGCAGCAGCACCGGCGCCAGGGCCAGGCCGGCGCTGGCCAGCGCCATCGACACCAGGCTTTTGCCAAAGCTCTTTTTCAGGTGTTGGGTGAAGGATTTCATCGGTCAGTTTCCTGTGGTAGTGATCGTGCTCTGCGGATACGGAAGGTACGAAAGACGATTGCTGCGGCTGCGGTGACTGCGTGGTGGCTCAGGCGGCGGCGGGCTCGACGCCGCACCAGTCGTGCATGAACTGCGCGAGCGTGGTGGCCACGCGCACCATGCTCTCGATGGAGACCGACTCGTCGATGCCGTGGATGTTGCGCGCCACCGGCCCGTAGCAGGTCACGGGCGTGTCCAGCATCATGCGGAAATGGCGCGCGTCGGTGGTGGCGGTGGAGGCTTCGTGCCGCACGGGCTCGCCGGTGGTTTTCCGGTGCGCGGCCGCGAGCGTCTGCATGCTGGCCACCTCCAGGTCGAACTCGCAGCCCGGCGCGTGGAAACCCTCGTAGCGGATGCCGAGCTGCAGGTTGCTGGCCAGGCGCGCGAGCGTGGCGCGCACGCAGTCCGCCACGCGCGCCTTGGCGTCGTTGACGTCCATGTCCGGGAAGAAGCCGATGCGCACGCCCAGCGTGCAGGTGCACGGCACCGAGGAATTCCACTCGCCGCCCTGGATCTGGCCGATGTTGAAATTGACCGGGTGCGCGTGGTCGCGGTACGCGGCGGGCCGGTTCTGCGGCAGGTTCCACTCGGCCTCGAGGCGGCGCAGGTCGGCGATCACCTCGATGGCGGCCTCGACCGGGTTCACGCCGCTGGACATGTAGGCGGCATGCGCCGGGTGGCCGGTGAGATCGACGAACATCCAGAACACGCCCATCTGCGCGCTCATCAGGGTTTCGCCGAACGGCTCGGGAATCACCACGGTGTCGAACGAGGCCAGCTTGCCCGCGCCGACCGCGCTGCGCAGCGCGGCCACCGTGGCCAGCGCGCCGTTGCCGGTGTTCTCCTCCTCGAGCACGGAGTTGAAGCCGACCGCGCCGGCGGGCTGCACGCCGAGGTCCTTGAGCGCCTTGAACGCGGCCAGCGTGCAGACGATGCCGGCCTTCATGTCGCCCGCGCCGCGGCCGAACAGCCAGCCGTCCTCGACGAACGGCGCATACGGCGACTGGCGCCACATCGACTCGGGGCCGGTCGGCACCACGTCGAGGTGGCCGTTGAACAGCACCGAGCGCCCGCCCTTCGCCGCGGGCCGGTGCGTGGCCAGCAGGTTGTAGCGGCCGCCGTCGGGGCAGCACGGCGGCGAGAACAGCGGCAGGTCCTTGAGCGCTTCGCTGCGCAGGTAGATGTGCTCGGACGCCAGGCCGAGCTCGCGCAGCGCGCCTTCCATGAAGGCCACGGCGGGCTGCTCCTGGCCCGACGGGCTGGGCGCCGCCACGAAATCCGACAGCGTGCGCACCATGTACGGCTCGAGCGCGCGCACGGCGGCGGCGATGGCATCGGTTGTGAGCGCGGGAAGATCTGGCGTGGCGGCAATCGCGGCACTGCCGGCGGGACGTTGCATGGTGGCTCCACTGACTGGCCCGGCATGCGCGAGGGGGGCGCTTCCGGAGGGGGATCGAATCAGCCGAATCGGCAAGACGTCGTTCAAAAAAACGACGAACCCAACAAGATGTATCGAAAGTTAGCCGATCATTGGTACCATCGGTAGGTCCATGTTTCGCTTTTTAGCCGGTGCCACTTTGAAAGAGACCATTTTGTCGGAGCTGCTGCTGCAGCGTCTGGAAAGGCCCGCCGATGGTGCGGAAGACAAGAACGGCGCGCATATGAACCGCCAGCTCTACGAGATCATTCGGCAGGAAATCCTTGCTGGGTCTTTGGTTGCGGGTAGCAAGCTGCCCGCGTCGCGGCTCCTGGCGAAGGAGGTCGGGGTCTCGCGCAACACCGTGCTGTATGCCTACGAACAGCTCCTGGCGGAGGGTTACGTCACCGCATCGAGCGGAAGTGGCACCTTCGTGTCGCAGAGTTTTCCCGACCATAGTGCATTGCACAACGTTAGGGCGCAAAGTGGCACCATGACTGTGCCCGCAGCGCAGCAAAACCCGAACCGCTTCACGCTGTCGCGGCGCGGCCAGCACCTGGTGTCGCATTCCGGTGCATCGGACCGGCAATGGGGCGCGTTCGTCGCGGGCGTGCCCGACGTTTCGCTGTTTCCGCACGCTGTCTGGGCACGCCTGCTCAACAAGCACTGGCGCGCGCCCAAACCCGAACTGCTGACGTATGCGCACAACGGCGGCTACATGCCGCTGCGCCGGGTGCTGGCCGAGCACCTGCGGCTGGTGCGCTCGGTGCGCTGCGAGCCCGAGCAGATCATCCTGACCACCGGCATCCACCAGGCCATCGACCTGATCGCGCGGCTGCTCGGCGACCCCGGCGACAAGGCGTGGATGGAAGACCCCGGCTACTGGGGCACGCGCAGCCTGCTCAACAGCGCGGGCATCGAGACCATCCCGATCCCGGTGGACGGCGAGGGCATCGCGCCCGACGCGGTCACGCTGCAGAACCCGCCGCGCTTCATCTTCGCCACGCCGTCGCACCAGTATCCGCTCGGCATGGTGATGAGCCTGTCGCGCCGGCGCATGCTGCTCGAATACGCGCGCCAGCGCGGCGCGTGGATCGTGGAGGACGACTACGACAGCGAATTCCGCTTCGAGGGCCGGCCGCTGGCCTCGCTGCAGGGCCTGGACGAGCACGACCGCGTGATCTACATGGGCACCTTCTCCAAGACGCTGTTCCCGGGGCTGCGCATGGGCTTCATGGTGCTGCCCAAGCCGCTCGCGCCGCATTTCGCCACGGGGCTGTCGGAGCTGTTCCGCGAGGGCCAGCTGATGCAGCAGGCGGTGCTGGCCGACTTCATCGAGGAAGGCCACTACGCCACCCACATCCGCCGCGTGCGCCAGCGCTACGCGCAGCGCCAGGGCCTGTTGCGCGAAGCCATCGCCGCGCGCCTGGGCGCGGACTGGCCGACCTCCACGCACGAGGCCGGCCTGCACATGGTGCTGCACCTGCCGCCCGGCGCCGACGACCTCGGCATCAGCATGGCGGCGCGCACGCAGGGCCTGACCACGCGGCCGCTGTCGCGCTACTTCGCCGACCCGGCCCGGGCCGCCAGCCAGGGCCTGCTGCTGGGCTACGCCTGCGTGCCGGACGACCAGATCGCGCCGGCCTTCCACAAGCTCGCCGAGGTGATCGAGCCCGCGCTGGAACACCTCGCGCGCACGCAGGCGCCGCGCCGCGCGGCCGCCGCGGCGATCAACCAGGAGGCGTGGAGCGGGGCGTAGCGCGGCCCGCGTGCGGCCGTGGCGCCATGCCGGGGGCGGCGATTGGCCCTTCCCGCTGCTTGCGGCCGTGGCCTAGTATTGCGGCTTTCGCATCGCCATCAGGCCGACATGACCGACTCCGATCCCGCACGCAAGGCGCCCGGCGCCATCCTCGGGGCGCTGGCAGCCCTGCTGGACGGCCCCGGCCTGCAGGCCGGCGACGCCATCGAGACGCGCTTCCGCAAGGACTGGTACGCGCCGCTGGGCGCGCCGCCGCTGGCCGTGGCGCGCCCGCGCGGCACCGCCGAAGTCGCCGCCGTGCTGGCGCTGTGCAACCGCCTGGGCCAGCCGGTGGTGCCGCAGGGCGGGCTCACCGGGCTGGCCGGCGCGGCCACGCCGCAGGGCGGCGAGGTGGTGCTGTCGCTCGAGCGCATGCGCGGCGTGGAGGAGATCGACGCGCAGGCCGGCACCATGACCGTGCTGGCCGGCACCACGCTGCAGGCCGCGCAGGACGCCGCGCGCGAAGCCGGCTGGCTGCTGGCGGTGGACCTCGGCGCGCGCGGCAGTTGCCAGATCGGCGGCAACATCGCCACCAACGCCGGCGGCAACCGCGTGATCCGCTACGGCATGATGCGCGACCAGGTGCTGGGGCTGGAGGCGGTGCTGGCCGACGGCACCGTGGTGTCCTCGCTCAACAAGATGCAGAAGAACAATGCCGGCTACGACGTGCGCCAGCTTTTCATCGGCAGCGAAGGCACGCTCGGCGTGATCACGCGCGCGGTGCTGCGCCTCGCGCCGCTGCCGGCCGCCACCCAGACCGCGCTGTGCGCGCTCGCGGGCTACGAGGACGTGGTGCGTCTGCTGCGCCATGCCCAGCGCGCGCTCTCGGGCCGCCTCAGCGCGTTCGAAGTGATGTGGGCCGATTTCTACGCGCTCGTCACCACGCGCGTGGCCGGCGTGCGCGCGCCGCTGCCGCCGGCCATCCGTTCTACGTGCTGCTCGACCTGCAGGGCAATGACAGCGCGCAGGACGCGCCGGTCTTCGAGGCCATGCTGGAGTCGGCGCTGGAAGCGGACCTGATCCAGGACGCGGCGGTCGCCGCCAGCCACAAGGAAGCCGCGAGCTTCTGGCTGCTGCGCGACGCGGTGGCCGAGTTCCCGACCATGTGGACGCCCAGCGTGGGCTTCGACGTCAGCGTGCCGATCGGGCGCATCGGCGAGTTCGCCGAGACGCTGCGCGCGCGCGTGCTGGCCGCGTGGCCCGGCGCCGAGATGATGCACTTCGGCCACGTCGGCGACAGCAACCTGCACTTCGGCGTGCGCCTGCCCGGCGTGGACGCCGCGGACTTCCCCGAGCACGACATCACCGACCTGGCCTACGGCGTGGTGCGGGATTTCCAGGGCAGCATCTCGGCCGAGCACGGCGTCGGCTTCCACAAGAAGCCCTACCTGCACTGCTCGCGCTCGCCCGAGGAACTGGCGCTGATGCGGCTGCTGAAGCGAGCGCTGGACCCGAACCATATTCTGAGTCCGGGGCGGGTGTTCGATCTGGGGTGAAAGCGGGACAGGCACGCAGTCAGACCGGTTCGAGATCGCGTGGCGCAATCTCGCTCGTGATCTCCCCGCCATGTTCGCGCCGGGCGATCTTCAGGTCATAGGACTGCTGCAGATTGAGCCAGGATTCCGCATCGCCGCCGAAGTACTGTGCCAGCCGCAGGGCAGTGTCGGGGGTGATGCCGCGGCGCTCGCGCACGATATCGTTGATGCGCGCCGGGGTGACGTGCAGCGCCACGGCGAGTGCGTTGGCGCTCATGCCGAACGGGACGAGAAACTCCTCGCGCAAGATCTCGCCCGGATGGACCGGACGCATGCCGTTCTGGAAGCGGGCCATGATGATTTCCTTTCAGTGATAGTCCACGATCTCGACGGCCTCCGGGCCATCGGGCGTCCAGACAAAACAGACGCGCCACTGATCGTTGATGCGGATGCTGTGCTGCCCCTTGCGGCGCCCGCCCAGCATTTCGAGCCGGTTGCCGGGCGGCGAGCGCAGGAAGTCGAGCGAAGTGGCAGCGGCCAGCATCTCCAGCTTGCGTTCCGCCGCTGCCTTGATGTTCGCGAACCTGGGTACCCGCCGGCCGGTGAACAGCGCCGCCGTGTCTGCGCATTTGAACGACTGGATCATGGCGGAATTATATATCGCTTACCGATAAACGGTATAAGAGAAAAGCGGGCCGCGAATTCGCGCGGCCCGTGTGGAGAACGAAGCACGCTGCCGAAGTCGGGGAACGCTACTTCAGCAACTTCCCTTCCTTCGCCCCCAGCGGCGTATGCGCCTGCGACGCCACGAACACGCCGGCGTTGTCGTCGCGGCCTTGCAGCAGGTACTTCGCATCCGCCTTGCCGTAGGTCTGCACCGCCACGCCGGAGAGCTTGCCGATGTCGCTGGCGCGCAGGCGGTTGACGATCAGCACGGCGCGGGTGTCGGCGAAGTCCTGCATCATGTTCTGGTCGCCCTCGCTGTCGCCGGCGACGAAGACCGGGCCGTAGCCGTAGCGCGACACCAGGAAGCGCTCGATGGTCTGCGTCTTGCCCTTGCCCTGCGTCTGCGCGTAGCCGCGGCGGAACTCGGGCTGGATCACGCCTTGCGCGTCGCGCTCGAGCTCCATCGCCAGCACGCGGTCGGCGGGATTGTTGTAGCCGTAGGCGGGATTGGACGAAATCTCCTTGACCACGTCGACGAACGAGGCCGAGCACACCCAGACGTCGAAGCCGGCCGCGCGCATGCGGGCGTAGAGGTCCTGCATCTCGGGCACCAGCCGCAGGCCGTTCTTCCAGCTCACCGAGACCACGCCGGCGCGGCCGGGCAGCGCGGCGGGGCTGGTCCACCTGACCTTCTCGATCGGCTGCCCGAGCTGCCAGGCCACGGTGTCGGCGGTCAGGTTGCGCACCTGCGCCTCGGTCATGCCGGCGAAGTGGTAGGTCACCCACGGATAGGCCACGGCGTGGTCGAAGCTGTCGCCGATGGCTTCGTACAGGTAGCGCATCTTGGCGACGAAGTTCTGGTAGTGCGGGCTGGCCTTGACCTGCTCGAGCGACTGGCTGCCCTTCAGGCCGCTGTAGTTCCGGTACAGCCAGGTGTAGCTCTCGATGATGTCGGGCGCCACCTTGTCGATGTCCACCGGCTGGCCGGCCGCATTGTTGAACGGCGCGTTGAAGGCCTTGTGCGGGATGTTCAGGCGGATGGCGGTGTCGAGCTGCTGCGGCGTGGCGCCGAAGCGCAGGTTCTGCAACTGGTACACCAGCACCGCTTCCTCGATGTCGAGGAAGATGCTGGTGTTGTCCCAGTCGAACACCGCGTAGGGCGGCTTGCGCGCGTCGTAGCCGGGACTGCCCTTGCCGTGGGCGGCGATCAGCGCGTCGATGCGGGCGCGGTTGAAGGCGTCCCACCTGCCTTGCGCCAGCGGCTGCACCGCGCTCTGCGCGGCGGAGGCGCCGGCGCGCGGGTCTTGCGTGGCGCAGCCGCCCGCGGCGAGCGCGGCGGCCAGCAGGGTTGCGATCAGCAGGCTCTTTTGCTTTTGCTTCATGGCGATTTCCTCGTTTTCGTTGTCGTGGGTGCAGCGGGAAAAAAGGCGTCACGAAGCCGGCCGGCCGGAGCCGGCGGCTTGGTCGGGCGGGGGTTCACTCGGATGCGGGCAAGGCGTCCGGCGCGATGTCTGGCGCGATGTCTGGCGGAGAGGGCGGCAGCGCAACCTCGCCGCTGTCGTCCTTCAGGTCCACGCCGCTGCGCCCGAGCGCCAGCGCGCCGCGCAGCAGGAAGGCGAGCTTGTCCGCCGCCTGCGCGTAGGGCAGCCCTTCGGGGCGCACGTTGGAGATGCAGTTGCGCTCGGCGTCGCTGCGGCCCGGGCGCGGCGCGTGGGTGAGATAGATGCCGAGGCTGTCCGGCGAGCTCAGCCCCGGCCGCTCGCCGATCAGCATCACCACCTGGCGCGCGCCGAGCAGGTGGCCGGCCTCGTCGCCGAGCGCCACGCGCGCCTGCTCGGCCACCACCACCGGACCGATGGACCAGCCCGGCAGGCGCGCGCGCGCGGCCAGCAGCAGCGGCACGCCGTGGCGCCCGGCGGCCAGCGCGGAGAGGCCGTCGGCGATCACGAACACCACGTCGGGCGCCTCGGCGGGGCGCGCCTGCGCCAGCCGCGCGCGGCTGTCGTCGTCGAGGCGGCGGCCCAGGTCGGGCCGGCGCAGGTAGTGCTGGCGGTCCGCCGCGGCGCTGTGCACGGGCACGCTGGCGAAGCCGGCCGCGGCCAGCGCCTGCTCGATGTCGGCGCGCGCCAGCGGCAGGTGCACGGCGTCGCGCGCCTGCGCGTGGGCCAGGCCGAAGGCGAGCACGGTCTCGGTGGTCTGGCTGTTGCCGGCGCGGCCCAGCGCGATGCGCGCCGCGGTGAACTGGCGCAGGCGCTGCCACGGATTGGGCTGGGTCAGCTTGCGGGACATGGCGGGCGGCTCACAGTCCGTGCGCCAGCTGCAGCAGCGGCTGCCGCTCGCCCGGCTCCAGCAGGCGGCCGTCGTCGCCGAGGATGCCCATGCGCCGCAGCCAGTCCTCGAACTCCGGCGCGGGCCGCAGGCCGAGCGTGTCGCGCAGGTAGAGCGCGTCGTGGAACGAGGTGCTCTGGTAGTTCAGCATGATGTCGTCGGCGCCGGGCACGCCCATGATGAAGTTGATGCCGGCCACGCCGAACAGCGTCAGCAGCGTGTCCATGTCGTCCTGGTCGGCCTCGGCGTGGTTGGTGTAGCAGACGTCGCAGCCCATCGGCACGCCCAGCAGCTTGCCGCAGAAATGGTCTTCCAGCCCGGCGCGGATGATCTGCTTGCCGTCGTACAGGTACTCGGGGCCGATGAAGCCCACCACGGTGTTGACCAGCAGCGGCGAGAACTCGCGCGCCACCGCGTAGGCGCGCGCCTCCATCGTCTGCTGGTCCACGCCGTGGTGCGCGTTGGCGGACAGCGCGCTGCCCTGCCCGGTCTCGAAATACATCACGTTGTTGCCCACGGTGCCGCGCGCCAGGCTCTGCGCGGCGTCGTGCGCCTCGGCCAGCAGCGCCAGGCCGATGCCGAAGCCGGCGTTGGCGCGCTCGCTGCCAGCCACCGACTGGAACACCAGGTCCACCGGCGCGCCCTGCTCGATGGCGCGCACGGTGTTGGTGACGTGGGTCAGCACGCACGACTGCGTGGGCACGTCGTAGCGGCAGCGCAGGTCGTCGATCAGGCGCAGCAGCGTGACGATGGCGCCGAGGTTGTCGGTGGCCGGGTTGATGCCGATGGTGGCGTCGCCGCAGCCGTACAGCAGGCCGTCGATCATCGAGGCGGCGATGCCCTTGGGATCGTCGGTCGGGTGGTTGGGCTGCAGCCGCACCGAGAGCCGGCCGGGCAGGCCGATGGTGTTGCGAAAGCGCGTGACCACGCGGCACTTGCGCGCCACCGCCACCAGGTCCTGGTTGCGCATGAGCTTGCTCGCCGCCGCCGCCATCTCTGGCGTGATGCCGGGCGCCACGCGCGCCAGGGTAGCGCTGTCGGTCTCGTGCAGCAGCAGCCAGTTGCGGAAGTCGCCCACGGTCAGCGCGGCGATCTCGCGGAAGGCCTCGCGGTCGTGCCGGTCGAGGATCAGGCGCGTGACCTCGTCGTCCTCATACGGCACCAGCGCTTCGCGCAGGAAATGCGCGAGCGGCACCTCGGCCAGCGCCATGCGCGCGGCCATGCGCTCCTCCTCGCTGGCGGCGGCCACGCCGGCCAGGTAGTCGCCCGAGCGCGCCGGGCTAGCCTTGGCCAGCAGCGTCTTGAGGTCGGCGAACAGGTGGCGGCGCGCGCCGACGGTGTGGGTGAAGGCCATGACGGTATCTCAGTCGGCGGCGGGCACCTGCGCGGGCGCGCCGCCGGCGAGGTCGCCGTGCGCCACCTGGTGGCGCGCGCGCCAGTGGTAGTGCGCGTAGCCCACGGCCAGCACGCCGGCATACAGCAGCGCGATCAGCGGGTTGAACCAGACCATCGCGCCGAGCGAGACCAGCGCGCCGGCCAGCGCGACGAGCGGGAAGACCGGATAGCACGGCGTGCGCCAGGGCCGCGCCATGTCCGGTGCGCTGCGGCGCAGGCGGAACAGGCTGGCCATGCTGAACAGGTACATGGTCAGCGCGCCGAACACCGACATGGTGACGATGTTGGCGGTCAGCGGCTGGCCGCCGATGACGATCAGGCCGTCGCTGTAGATGGCGAGGATGCCCACCACGCCGCCAGCCAGCACGGCGCGGTGCGGCGTGGCGAAGCGCGGATGCACGCGCGCCAGCCAGCCCGGCAGGAAGCCGGCGCGCGCCAGCGCGAAGATCTGCCGCGAGTAGCCCAGGATGATGCCGTGGAACGACGCCACCAGCCCGAACAGGCCCAGCCACACCAGCATGTGCAGCCAGCCCGAGTGCTCGCCCACGATCATCTTCATGGCCTGCGGCAGCGGGTCGTTGATGTTGGCCAGCCGGGTCCAGTCGCCGGCGCCGCCGGCGAACACCATCACGCCCACGGCCAGCGCCAGCAGCGTGAGGATGCCGGTGGTGTAGGCGATCGGGATCGAGCGGCGCGGGTCGCGCGCCTCTTCGGCCGCCATCGCCACGCCCTCGATGGCGAGGAAGAACCAGATCGCGAACGGGATCGCGGCGAACATGCCGGGCACCGCCGCCAGCGAGAAGCCGTCCTGCCCGGCCCAGCCGCCGCGGGCGAAATTGGCCACCGAGAAGCCCGGCGCCACCACGCCCATGAAGACCAGCAGCTCGAAGATGGCGAACAGCGTCACCACCAGCTCGAAGGTGGCGGCAATGCGCACGCCGATGATGTTGAGGCCCATGAACACAATATAGGCGCCGACCGCGGCATGCTTGGGATCGAGCCCCGGGAACTGCACATTGAGGTAGGCGCCGATGGCCAGCGCGATGGCCGGCGGCGCGAACACGAACTCGATCAGCGTGGCCAGCCCGGCGAGGTAGCCGGCGCCGGGGCCGAACGCGCGGTAGGCATAGGCGAACGGCCCGCCCGCGTGCGGGATGCTGGTGGTCAGCTCGGTGAAGCTGAAGATGAAGGTGGCATACATGGTGGCCACCGCCAGCGCCGTGACCATGAAGCCCAGCGTGCCGGCGCTGGCCCAGCCGAAGCTCCAGCCGAAGTATTCGCCCGAGATCACCAGCCCCACGGCGATGCCCCACAGCTGCACGGTGCCGAGCGTCCGGGTGAGCGTGCCGCCGCCGGCCGGGTGCGGGGGGCTGGCCGGGGACGGCGGATGCGGGGGCTGGCTGGACATGGCTAGGGTTTCTCCGGACGGTGTGCCGGCGGCGGATCGTTGCCCCGGCCGCGGCGTTTCCGGCATCATCGCCAAAAGCGCGCGGGCAGCGTTATCGAAAATCGGCACCATTGCGAATCGGCACCATCGCGGATGTGGCATGCGGCGGCCGGCAGGCGCGGCACCCCCGGTGGAATGGAACTTGCAACGCGCAGGATCGCCCTGCGTACCCAAATCTTCGCCATGAACACCACCCGCGACATCCCGCCCGCAGCCCTCGCCACCTTCCGCGTCACCGCCGCGCGCGACGCCGACGAGCACGCCGCCAACCTGTCGCGCTGGAACCAGACCTACGACCAGCTTTCGCCGGGCGCCTTCGCCGGCGAGGTGCGCGAACTGTGGCTGCCGCATGCGCAGGTGTTCGTCGAGCGCACCAACCGCAGCCTGCGCCAGTCCTGCATGGCCTGGCCCGATGCGATCTGGTTCGGTGTGCCGCTGCCCTCCGCGCAGGCGCCGGCCACCGTGGGCGGCACCGCCATCGCGCATACCGACATCGCGGTGCGGCCCGGCGGCACGGAATTCGAGTTGCGCACGCCCGAGGATTTCGGCATCTTCGGCATCGTGGTGCGGGCCGAGGAACTGGCGCGCTACATGGACGAGGTGGAACACCGCGACCCCGCCAGCGTGCTGGGCCAGCGCGCGGTGCTGTCGGTGCAGCCGTGGGCGCGCGCCCGGCTGTGCCGCGCGCTGCTGGAGATCCTGTCCGAGGCCGCGCGCCCCGCCCCGCCGAACGGCATCGCCACCGCCGACGCCAGCGAGGCCGCCCAGGCCTGCGGCGACCTGCAGGAGCGCCTGCTGGGCAGCCTCGTCACCCTGCTGATGGCCGCGAACGACAGCGCCGCGCGCCCCACCATCACGCACATCAACCGCCAGCGCACCGTGCAGCGCATCCGCGACTACCTGCTGGCCCACGCCGCGGACCCCATCGCCGTGCCCGACCTGTGCCGGCACTTCCACCTGAGCCGCCGCGCGCTGCAATACTGCTTCGAGGACGTGGCCGGCATGTCGCCGGCGGCCTACCTGCGCGCGCTGCGCCTGAACGGCGTGCGCCGCGACCTGCGCGCCGGCGCCGGACAGCGCACCGTCTCCGACGTGGCCGCGGCCTGGGGCTTCCACCATCTCTCGCAGTTCGCCCAGGACTACCGCCGCATGTTCGGCGAGCTGCCTTCGGCGGCGCTGCGCGGCGGCGCGAACTAGGCCCGCGCCCGCCGGCCGCTCCCCGGCGCCCTTCCCCCGCCGCTTCCTGCCCGCTTCCTGCCCTCTTCCCACCTCCTCCTGCATCTTCCCGCCGCGCCGCTGCCCCGGAAATTGCCCGGCCCGCCGCCGCGCCCGCCTTTGCGCGCACGGGCGCGCTTGCCTTAGCCGCCTGCGGGACCGACAATCGAGCGCCGTACTATCCACAGATGCCGGCCGCCAGCGTGGGGCGGCCGTCCATGCAGGAGTCTCGATGAATCAACCCGATCCGCCACGCCTGCCCCGCTTGCCGGAGGCAGCGTGGTTCAACGTCGGCCTGGCCGCCTACGTCCTCACCGCCCTGGCCCTGTGGGTGGTGATGCAGGCCAACCTGGTCGCGGCGCTGCTGGCCGGGCTGCTGCTGTATTCGCTGGTGGACGTGCTGGCGCCGAGGCTCGCCGGCCTGCACCAGAAACATGACGCGCTGGCGGTGGCGCTGCTGTCCGCCATCACGCTGCTGGTGCTGACGCTCGGCGGCTGGGCGCTGATCCGCTTCGTCGGCGGCGACGGCAACCGGCTGGACACGCTGCTGATCCGCTCCGCCGACATCATCGACAAATCGCGCGCGCAGTTGCCGGGCTGGGTCAGCGACGCGCTGCCGCGCGGCGTGGACGAGCTGGCCAACGCGCTGATCGCGTGGCTGCGCGAGCACGCGCAGATGGCGCAGAAGTTCGGCGCGGAGGTGCTGCGCACGCTGGCGCATATCCTGATCGGCCTGGTGATCGGCGCGATGGTGGCGCTGTACCGCGCCATCGCCAAGCCCAACCGCAGGCCGCTAGCCGCCGCGCTGGTGGAACGCGCGCGCAACCTGCAGCGGGCCTTCGCGCAGTTCATCTTCGCCCAGATCAAGATCTCGCTGATCAACACCGTGCTGACCGCGATCTACCTGCTGGTGGTGCTGCCGCTGTGCGGCGTGCACCTGCCGCTGACCAAGACGCTGGTGGCGCTGACCTTCCTGGTGGGGCTGCTGCCGGTGCTGGGCAACCTGATCTCGAACGCGGGCATCGTGGTGGCGTCGCTGTCGATCTCGCTGCCGATCGCGGTCGCCTCGCTGGTCTACCTGGTGGTGATCCACAAGCTCGAATACTTCCTCAACGCGCGCATCATCGGCGCGCGCATCAACGCCGCCGCGTGGGAGCTGCTGACGGTGATGCTGCTGATGGAGTCGGTCTACGGCATCGCCGGCGTGATCGCCGGGCCGATCTTCTATGCCTATCTCAAGCGCGAACTGGCGGCGAAAGAACTGATCTGAGGCCGGCGCGCGCCAGGTCGGACCAATCCGGCCGCCGGCGCCGGTCAAGGCCCCGCCGGCCCGCCTTCCGCTTCCGCTTCCACCTCCACCCGGCTGCGCACGAAATCGATATGCGTCTGCATGGCCGTGCGCGCCTCCTCCGGGCGGCGCGCGAGGATGGCTTCGCACAGCGTGCGGTGCTGCAGCAGCAATAGCGCCGAGGCGCCCTCGTCCTGCACGCGCAGGCCGGTGCCGTTGATGGTGATGTGTTCGCGCAGCATGCCGATCACGCTGGTGTGCAGGTGCAGGAACATGGTGTTGTGCGAGGCCTGGGCGATGGCTTCGTGCAGCTTCGCGTCGGCCTCGGCCTCGGCGGCCTTGTCGTCCCGCTCGCGCGAGGTCTCCAGCGCGCGCAGCAGCGCGCGGATGCGCTTGAGGTCGGCCGGATCGGCGCGCAGCGCGGCGAAGTAGGCGGTGGCGCCTTCGAGCACGCGGCGGAACTCCAGGATGTCGTCGCGCAGCACCGGGTGGTCGGCCACCAGTTGCCGCCACGGCGAGGCGATGCCCGCGCGCAGCTGCTCGGTGACGAACACGCCGGCGCCGCGGCGGCTCTGCAGCAGGCCGCGCGCGCCGAGGCGCTGGATGGCCTCGCGGATGGTGTTGCGGGCCACGCCGTATTGCGCGGCGAGCAGCCGTTCGGCGGGCAGCCGGGTGCCGGCCGGCCAGGTGCCGTCGAGCAGCGCCGTCTCCATTTTCCGCATGACCTGTTCCACGCGCCCGCGCGCCTGCATGCCCCCCGCCATCCTCGTCCCCGTGTCATCCCGCCCGCCGCTGGTCCAACCAATTTGAACTGCGGCGCGTCTCGCGGAATTATGCGCCAAACAGTGGCGGACCTGATGGCCAGGCGACCGCCCCCCACGGAGCGAGACATGAATCCAAGGCGCTACCCCCCCGCCGCCGCCGCCCCGGCGCAGGCCTACCTGTTCGCCACCTGCCTGGTTGACCTGTTCGTGCCGCAAGCCGGCCTGGACGCGGTGCGCCTGCTCGAGCGCGAAGGCCTGACCGTGCATTTCCCGCGCGGGCAAAGCTGCTGCGGCCAGCCGGCCTACAGCAGCGGCAACCCGGAGCAGGCGCGCAAGGTGGCGCTGGCGCAGCTGGACCTGTTCGCCGAGCCGTGGCCGGTCGTCGTGCCTTCCGGCTCGTGCGCCGGCATGATGCGCCACCACTGGCCGCTGCTGTTCGCCGACGACCCGGTGGCCGGCCCCAAGGCGCGCGCGCTGGCCGAGCGCGTCTACGAGCTGAGCGAATTCCTGCTGCACGTGCTGAAGGTGCGCTTCGACGCCACCGTGTCCGCCCAGCCCGACGAAACCGTGGTGCTGCACACCTCGTGCGCGGCGCGCCGCGAAATGGGCACGCGCCAGCACGGCGTGGCCCTGGTCGACGCGCTGCCCGGCGTGACGCGCGCCGAGCACGCGCGCGAATCCGAATGCTGCGGCTTCGGCGGCACCTTCTCGCTCAAGCATCCGGACATCTCCGGCGCGATGGTGCAGGACAAGATCGCCTCGGCCTGCGCCACCGGCTGCGACCGGCTGGTCTCCGCCGACTGCGGCTGCCTGCTCAACATCGGCCACGCCGCGCGGCACCAGGGCGCGCCGCTGCCGGTGGAGCACCTGGCCAGCTTCCTGTGGCGGCGCACCGGCGGCAACGGAGAGCCGGCATGAGCGCACTCTCCGCACGCGAGCGCATGCTGGGCCGCCTGCGCGCCGCCGCGCCGGCCGCCGCCGCCGTCACCGTCGACGCGCTGGACGCGCGCATCGACGCGCATTTCGACAACCGCCGCGCGCCGGCCACGCCGGCCGGCCTGGCGCAGGCCATGCAGGCCGCGCTGGACGCCGCGCACACGCAGGTCTGGTGCGCGAGCGGCGACGCCTGGCCGGCGCAACTGGCCCACAGGCTCGCCGCCGCCGGCGTGCGCCGCCTGCTGCTGGACCCGGCCGGCGCGGAAGGCGCGGCGCTGGCGCAGGCGCTGCCCGCCGGCGTGGCCGCGCTCGCCTACGACCGCCCCATCGAGGACTGGAAGGCCGAACTGTTCGACACCGTGGACGCCGGCTTCACCGTGGCCCGCTCCGGCATCGCCGCCACCGGCACGCTGATCCTGGCGCCGGACGCGCGCACGCCGCGCACGGTCTCGCTGGTGCCGCCGCTGCACGTGGCGCTGGTGTACGCCGACACCCTGCACGCGGACCTGCACGCCGCCGCGCGCGCCGAGCGCTGGCGCGACGGCATGCCGACCAACCTGGTGCTGGTGTCCGGCCCGTCCAAGACCTCCGACATCCAGCAGACGCTGGCCTACGGCGCGCACGGCCCGCGCGCGCTGTGGGTGGTCATCGTGACGCGCGCCGCCGGCGCAGACGCACGATGAGCACACACGCCACCTCCGGCGCACCCGCCGCCGCCCCGCTGCACTTCGTCCCCGCGGCCGACTTCAAGGCGCGCGCGCGCGCCGCGCTGGACGACCCCAAGCTGCGCAGCAGCTTCCGCGGCGCGATGGATTTCCTGCAAGCCAAGCGCGCCGTGCAGTTCCCCGACGGCGACGAGCTCGAACAGTTGCGCGACCTCGGCGAGGCGATCCGCCAGCATGCGCTCTCGCGCCTGCCGGACCTGCTGGCGCAGCTGGAAGACAAGCTCACCGCGGCCGGCGTGCAGGTGCACTGGGCCGAGACCGCGGAGCAGGCCAACGCCATCGTCCACGGCATCGCGCAGGCGCACCGCGCGCGCCGCGTGATCAAGGGCAAGTCGATGGCCAGCGAGGAAATCGAGCTCAACCACTACCTGGCCGAGCGCGGCATCGACTGCATCGAGTCCGACATGGGCGAGTACATCGTGCAGCTCGCCGGCGAGAAGCCCTCGCACATCGTGATGCCGGCCATCCACAAGACGCGCGGCGACATCGCCGCGCTGTTCGAGCAGCACATCCCCGACACGCCCTACACCGAGGACGTGGACGAGCTGATCCAGACCGGCCGCCGTGCGCTGCGCCAGGCCTTCGTCGAGGCCGACATCGGCCTGTCCGGCGTGAACTTCGCCGCCGCCGACACCGGCACGCTGTGGCTGGTGGAGAACGAGGGCAACGGGCGCCTGTCCACCACCGTGCCGGACGTGCACATCGCCATCATGGGCATGGAGAAGGTGGTGGCCAAGCTCGAGCACATCGTGCCGCTGGCCAGCCTGCTGACGCGCTCGGCCACCGGCCAGGCCATCACCACCTACTTCAACCTGATCTCCGGCCCGCGCAACGCCGGCCGCGGCGAGCGCGACGGCCCGCGCGAGGTCCACCTCGTGCTGCTCGACAACGGCCGCAGCCAGGCCTACGCCGACGAGCAGCTGCGCGCCACCCTGCAATGCATCCGCTGCGGCGCGTGCATGAACCACTGCCCGGTGTACACGCGCATCGGCGGCCATGCCTACGGCACCACCTACCCGGGGCCGATCGGCAAGATCATCTCGCCGCACCTGCTGGGGCTCGAAGCCACCGCCGACCTGGCCACCGCGTCGAGCCTGTGCGGCGCGTGCGGCGAGGTGTGCCCGGTGCGCATCCCGATCCCGCAGCTGCTGATCCGCCTGCGCACCGAGGCCAACCGCGATCCCGCCGAGCAGGTCGCGCACCCGCTGCGCGGCCAGGGCGCGAAGTTCAGCCGCAGCGAGCACCTGGTGTGGCGCTTCTGGAGCGGCGCGTTCGCGCATCCGTTCACGTACCGCGTGTTCCGCTGGGCCGCGACGCGGCTGCGCGCGTTCGCGCCGTCGCGGCAACTGGGCTGGACCAGGCACCGCGCGCCGCTGACGCCGGCGCCGCGCAGCCTGTCGGACCTGCTGCGCGAGCGGGGGCAGGCGGAGTAGGCGCGGCCTTTTGGGCCTGCCCTCGGTTTGCTCCCCTCTCCCACGCAGTGGGAGAGGGGAACAAACCCGCAGCGACGGGACCGCTCCTGCAGCCCACAAGCCCACAAGAAAAACACAAAACACAAACCAAAACCACGCAAGAAGGCGCCCCCTTCAAGTTCATTTCAAACGCATCCATCGGAGGAGACCCGACCATGCAACCCTGGACCCAGATCTACACGCCGCTGGGCAGCTTGTGGCTGTCCGCGCTCGCGGCGGCGCTGCCCATCCTGTTCTTTTTCCTCGCGCTGGCCGTGCTGCGCATGAAGGGCCACGTGGCCGCGGCGATCACGCTGCTGCTGGCGCTGGGCGTGGCCGTGCTGGCCTACGGCATGCCGGTGCCGCAGGCGCTGGCCGCGGCCGGGTTCGGCTTTGCCTACGGCCTGTGGCCGATCGCGTGGATCATCGTGACCGCGGTGTTCCTCTACAAGATCGTGGTCAAGACCGGGCAGTTCGACATCATCCGCGCCTCGGTGCTGGCCATCACCGACGACCAGCGCCTGCAGATGCTGCTGATCGGCTTCGCGTTCGGCGCCTTCCTCGAAGGCGCGGCGGGCTTCGGCGCGCCGGTGGCGATCACCGCGGCGCTGCTGGTCGGGCTGGGCTTCAACCCGCTCTACGCGGCGGGGCTGTGCCTGATCGCCAACACCGCGCCGGTGGCGTTCGGCGCGATGGGCATCCCCATCATCGTGGCGGGGCAGGTGACGGGCATCGACGCCATGCGCATCGGCGCGATGGCGGGCCGGCAACTGCCGCTGCTGTCGCTGGCGGTGCCGTTCTGGCTGGTGTTCATCATGGACGGCAAGCGCGGCGTGAAGGAGACCTGGCCGGCGGCGCTGGTGACGGGCGCCAGCTTCTCGGTGACGCAGTACTTCACCTCCAACCACATCGGGCCGGAACTGCCGGACATCACCTCGGCGCTGGTGAGCCTGATCTCGCTGACGCTGTTCCTGAAGGTCTGGCAGCCGCGCAGCGCCAGCCAGCGCGCCGGCGGCGCGGTGGCCGTGGGCGGCGGCGGCGCGGCGGCGCTGGCGCGCGTGGGCGGCGGGCTGGCCGCGGGCGGCCTCGGCAAGGTGGCGGGCGACAACCGCCGCGCCTCGCCCTACACCACCGCGCAGACGCTGCGCGCGTGGGCGCCGTTCGGCATCCTGACGGCCATCGTCACGGTGTGGAGCCTGCCGTCGTTCAAGGCGCTGTTCGCCGGCAACGGCGCGCTGGCCGGATCGGTGCTCAAGTTCAAGGTGCCGGCGCTGGACCAGCTGGTCATCAAGGCCGCGCCCATCGTGGCGCAGCCCAAGGCCTACGAGGCGGTACTGAAGCTCGACCTGCTGTCCGCCGTGGGCACCGCCATCCTGCTGACCGCGCTGATCTCCGCCGTGCTGCTGCGCATGAAACCGCACGACGCGCTGGCCACCTTCGGCGAGACCGTGGCGGAACTGCGCCGCCCGATCCTGTCGATCGGGCTGGTGCTGGCCTTCGCGTTCGTCGCCAACTATTCGGGCATGTCGTCCACGCTGGCGCTGCTGCTGGCCGGCACCGGCGCCGCGTTCCCGTTCTTCTCGCCGTTCCTGGGCTGGCTGGGCGTGTTCCTGACCGGCTCGGACACCTCGTCCAACGCGCTGTTCTGCTCGTTGCAGAGCACCACCGCGCACCAGATCGGCGTGTCCGACACGCTGCTGGTGGCGGCCAACACCACGGGCGGCGTGACCGGCAAGATGATCTCGCCGCAGTCGATCGCGGTGGCCTGCGCGGCCACCGGGCTGGTGGGCAAGGAGTCGGAACTGTTCCGCTTCACGGTGAAGCATAGCCTGCTGTTCGCGGTGATCGTGGGGGGGATTACGATGGTGCAGGCTTATGTTTTGACGGGGATGGTGCCGTAGTTTTTGGTATTTTGGTTTTTGACTTTAAAGTCGAAGGTTTTAACTTCAAAGTCAAATTCAAAAGCTTAAAGTCAAAGGCTTTCGCTCCCCCGGAGCGACCTACTTTCTTTTCCCCGAAAAGAAAGTAGGCAAAGAAAGCGGGCTGCCTGGCCGGCAGGGGCAGAAACGTTGGGATTTCTCTTGTTGGTGGTTTCGTGGTGGGGGCGGTGGTTCTGCTGGCATCCTGCCGTTACCGGTTCGGCTGGCCACGATCTGGCTGGCGGTATGGGTTTCGGGGTCAGACCTATGATGGCGGGCGCACTGCTGGTTCGGACATCTGCCGTTACCGGTTTTGGCGGTCACGGCGTAGCACCGGCACTGGTTTCGTGGTGGGCGCGGTGGACCCAGCGCGGGTGTGTTGGGTTTCGGTGAACGCTGAGCGCTCTCGAGTGCGTTTCAAAATCCGGTACTGAGTTCAAAGCGGGGCCACCACGCCCACCACGAAACCAGCACCGCCCCTACGACGATCCCCTCCGCCCCGGTCGCGGCAGCAGCCCGAAGGGCCTGGGCCACCGCCATCATGCAGCGCCACCACGAATCGAACACCACCCAAGAGAACGTGGCCACCAAAACCGGTACCGGCAGAACCCCTGCAGAACCACCACCCCCACCACGAAACCACCAACCCAAGAAACCCTGTTCGGCTCTGCCCCTGCCGGCAAGGCAGTCCGCTTTCTTGGCCTACTTTCTTTTCGGACAAAAGAAAGTAGGTCGCTCCGGAGGAGCGAAAGCCTTTGACTTTGACTTTGACTTTAAGCCTTTGACTTTGAAGTTAATCCTTTAAAGCCTTTGACCGTAAATTCCCCAAAAAGAAACCCCCTTATTCCCCATCATTCGCCGCCACCACCGGCAAAAACCTCTCCCCTTCCGCCAACGGCGCAAACCGATACGTCGCCGGCGTGCGGCTAAGCTTCACAGGCGCCCCCAGCCCCTTATACCCCCCCGCCATCTCCACCACCATCCCGCGGTGCGCGGTATGCGGATGCTGCAAGGCATCCGCCACCGACAGCACCGGCGCGCACGGCACGCCGGCGGCTACCAGCGTGTCGGCCAGGACCTTGCCGTCCAGCCTGGCCATGCGCGACTCCAGCTCGACCTTCAGCGCCGAGCGGTTGACCGAGCGCGCGCCCGCGGTGGCGAAGCGTTCGTCGTCGGCGTATTCGGCGATGCCGAGGTGCTCGCACAGGATGCGGAACTGGCGGTCGTTGCCGACCGCGAGGAAGATCGGGTCGGTGGCGGTGGCCACGGTGTCGTAGGGATAGATGTTCGGGTGCGCGTTGCCGGTGCGCGCCGGCTCCTTGCCGTTCATGAACCAGTTGGCGGCATGCGGGTGCAGCAGCGACAGGCCGGAGTCGTACAGCGCGGCCTCCACGAACTGGCCGCGGCCGCTGCGCTCGCGTTCCTGCAGCGCCAGCAGCACGCCGAGCGCGGCGTTCAGTCCCGTGACCATGTCCACCACCGGCAAACCCACGCGCAGCGGGTCGCCGCCGGCTTCGCCGTTGATGCTCATGATGCCGGCCATCGCCTGGATCGCGGCGTCGTAGCCGGGCAGGCCGCCGAGCGGGCCGTCGGCGCCGAAGCCGGACACGCGGCAGTGCACCAGGCGCGGGAAGCGCGCGCACAGCGCGTCGTAGCCCAGGCCCCATTTCTCCAGCGTGCCGGTCTTGAAGTTCTCCACCAGCACGTCGGCGTCGGCCAGCAGGGCGAGCAGGACTTCGCGGTCGGCCTCGGTGGTCAGGTCCAGCCGCATCACGCGCTTGTTGCGATTGAGGCCGAAGTAGTACGAGGCCACGCCGTCCTTGAACGGGGGGCCCCAGGTGCGCGTGTCGTCGCCTTGCGGCGGCTCGATCTTGAGCACGTCGGCGCCGTGGTCGCCGAGGATCTGTCCGCAGAACGGACCGCCGAGGATGCGCGAGAGATCGACCACGCGGATGCCGGCGAGCGCGCCGGGCGATGCAGGGGGTTGGCTCGGGGATTGGCTCATCAGGGGGCTCCGTTCATGGCGGGAATGGCTTGGGAAGTGGCCTCGCCGGCGGCGCGGCGAGGCGGTGTCCGGTTATTTGGCGGGCACGCGCTCCACCAGCTTGAAGGTGCCGGTGGCCAGCGCCAGCAGTTCGCCCTGCTCGTTGCGGATCTCGCCGCGCGCGAAGCACATCGCGCGGCCGCGCCGCTCGCACCAGGCGATGCCGGTCAGCTCGCCGCGGCCGGGCGCGGTGAAGTGCACGGTCAGGTCGATGGTGGCCACGCCGTAGTTGCGCGGGTCGTGGCCGCGCGCGGCGCACGACAGCACGCAGTCGAGCAGCGTGGCGATGGCGCCGCCGTGGACTTCGCCGCGGCTGTTGGTGTGGTCCGGGTGGTAGGGCATGCTCACGCGCGCTTCGCGCGCGTCGATCTGCACGCCGCGCAGGCCGAACACGCGCGACATCGGCATGGTCAGGCCGAACAGCGTGCCGGGGGGCTCGCCGGCGAATTCGTTGACGGGCGCGTTGGCGGGCGTGGCGGTGCGAAGATCGTTCATGGCGTTGCGGATACGAAAAAAGGAAGGGGCGCGCCGCGGCGCAAGCGCGGCGCCCGGCGGACGGAGGTCGATACTACCGCCGATTGGCCCTTCCCTGACCGGCCGGCGCGGGTTGCCGTCGTAATGCTGCGCGATGATCGGCCATCGGCGGCATCGCGCGGCAGGCCGTCCGCGTCAGTCGAGCTGCGCGCCCGATTTCTGCACCACGCCGCGCCACTTGGCGACTTCCGCCTTGACGAAGCCGCCCAGCTGCTCGGGCGTGGTCGACGGCGGGAACTCCAGGCCCTGGGCCTGCAGCGTCTTGCGCACCTCGGGCTGCCTGAGCGCGTCAGCGAAGGCCTGGTTCAGCCTGGCGATGACCGCCGGCGGCGTGCCGGCCGGCGCCACCACGCCGAAGAATACCGAGACGTCGAAGCCGGGCACGCCCTGCTCGGCCACGGTGGGCACGTCGGGCAGCGCCTGCGAGCGGCCTTTGGTGGTCACGCCGAGCACGCGCACCTTGCCGCCCTTGATGAACGGCAGCGCGGTCAGCACGTCGGTGAAGGTCATGCTGACCTGGCCGCCGAGCAGGTCGTTGAGCGCGGGGCCGGTGCCCTTGTAGGGGATGTGGCGGAAGTCGGTGCCGGCCAGATTGTTGAACAGCACGCCAGCGAGGTGCGAGGAGGCACCGTTGCCGGACGAGGCATAGGTCAGCTCGCCCGGGTGCGCCTTGCCGTAGGCGACCAGTTCGCCCACGGTCCTGGCCGGCACCGTGGGGCTGACCACCAGCACGTTGGGCAGCTGCCCGATCTGGATCACCGGGGCGAAGCTCTTGACCGGGTCGTAGTTGATCTTGCGGTAGAGGCTGACGTTGATGGCCAGCGGGGCCGAGGTGCCGAACATCAGCGTGTAGCCGTCCGGCTCGGCGCGCGCCACCGCCTCGGCGCCGATGTTGCCGCCGGCGCCGGCGCGGTTCTCCACCACCACGGTCTGGCCGAGGCTGGTCTTGAGCGCCGCGGCCAGTGTGCGCGCCATCACGTCGGTGGGGCCGCCGGGCGGGTAGGTCACGATCATCATGATCGGCTTGGACGGGTAGTCTTTCTGCGCCAGCGCGGGGGCGATGCCCACGCACAGGGTGCACGCGGCGACGGCGGCAAGGCGTTGCCAGAGGGTCATGGTGGTCTCCTGTTGTCAGTCGTCTTCCGCCGGGCGAGGTGCGCCCGGGCGGAGTGCGCGGGCGCCGGGTGGGCGCGGCCGCGGGGGCTTGCTGGTGTTGCGGTGTTGCGGTGTTGCGGTTCGTGGTGCTTTGGGGACTGCGGCGTGGCTTGCGCTGGCCCTCTCCCCCGGCCCCTCTCCCGCGGGCGGGAGAGGGGAGCACGCAACGGGTGATCTCTTTTTTCCGCGGTGTGTTCAGAACAGGTTGATGTGGTCGACCGCGGCGGCGGCGCGCACGGTGCCGTCGGCCGGCGGCGCCACGGTGTCGGCCAGCCAGTCGGGCTCGGCCTCGCCGGCCAGCGGGTCCTGCGGCAGCACGCGGTGCACCAGCACGAGCTGGGCCAGGCGCATGCGGCGCTCGGAGCCGATGCGGCCGGCTTCCCATGCCATCGCCACGGCGCTGGTCACGTGGTACAGCGCGGAGGCGGCCTGGCGCGCCAGCACGTCGCCGTCGGCGCCGGCCTCGGCGGCGCGCGCGGCCAGCGCCACGGCGCGGCCGAGCGCGGCGTCGAACGCGGCGCGCGCGCCCGGGTGCAGCGGCGTGTCGCGCAGCAGGCCGTCCAGATGGGCCTGCAGCACCGGCAGCGCGCCTTCGCGGCGGATCGCGCGCAGCACGTCGAGCGCGACGATGTTGCTGGTGCCTTCCCAGATCGAGCCGAGGTGGGCGTCGCGCACCAGGCGCGGGTCGCTCCATTCCTCGATGTAGCCGCAGCCGCCGCGGATCTCCATCGCGTCGCCGGTGACTTTGCGCGCGTCGCGGCAGGCGCGGAACTTGATCAGCGGCGTGAGCACGCGCATCAGCGCGTAGGCGCCTGCCTCGCCGGCGTCGGCGCGGCGCAGCGCCTCGGCGGTCTGGAACACCATCGTGCGGGCCTGCTCGGTGGGCAGCGCGAGCTTGAGCAACTGGCGGCGCATCAGCGGCATGTCGACCAGGCGCTTGCCGAACGCGCGGCGCTCGCGCGCGATGAACTGGCCTTCGGACAGCGCGCGGCGCATCAGGCCGGCGGCGCGCACGCCGTTGGACAGGCGCGAGTTGTTGATCATGTCGGCCATCTGCACGAAGCCGCGGCCGAGTTCGCCGACCAGGTGCGCCTGCGCGCCTTCGAGGCGGATCTCGCCGCTGGCCATCGAGCGCGTGCCGAGCTTGTCCTTGAGGCGGATGATGCGGTACTGGTTGGCGCTGCCGTCGGCCAGCGTGCGCGGCAGCAGGAACAGCGACACGCCCTTGATGCCGGGCGCGGCATTGCCGTGCTCGTCTTCCACGCGCGCCAGCACCATCGCCAGCGCGGCGTCCGGGTTGGAGCAGAACCACTTGTCGCCCGACAGGCGCCAGCCGCCTTCGGCCCGCGCGTCGCGCACGGCGCGCGCGGTGGTGGCGGCCACGTCGGAGCCGGCGCCCTGCTCGGTCATGAACATGGCGCCCTGGTACAGGTCCTCGAAGACCTGGGTGGTCAGGTTGGGCAGATAGCGCGCGACCAGCGCCGGGTCGCCGAACTTGCGCAGCGTGCGCGTGAGCGAGTCGGTCATCGAGAGCGGGCAGCACAGCCCGAACTCGGCCTGCACGAACAGGTAGGTCAGCGCGTACTTGGCCGCCGCCGGCATCGGCTTGTCCCAGCCGAGCACGCCGCCGCGGTGCGAGGCCGCGGCAAGGCCGAACTCGGAGAACGCCACGCGCTCCAGCTCCACGTAGGCCGGATGCTTGTCGATGGCCTGCGCGTCCAGCCCGGTGCGGGTGCGGTGCGACAGCACGGGCTTGTTGTGGTCGGCGGTGTGCGCCAGCCGGTCCAGCACGCCGCCGGCCAGCACGCCCATGCGGTCCAGGTGCGGCAGCAGGTGGGCGAACAGGTCGGGCGGCAGGTACAGCGGCAGCAGCGCGCGCAGGTCCGGGTCGCTGGCGAACAGGTTCACGCCCTGCTGGTCGGGCACCGGATGGGCCGGGGTGGCCGGGGTCGCAACGGAAGCGGAAGCGGAAGCGGAGGCGGAAACGGAAGCGGCCGGCTGGCGCGCAGCGCTGGTCTGCATGAGGGATCTCCTGTGTTGGCCGGCACATGCCGGCGGCGCCGGGCCGCGCTGGCAGCGGGGCTGCATGCGGGCCGGCGGTATTGCGGTAGCGGGTGTTGGTTGTCTCTGTTGCTTGTATTTGTGCTTTTCGCAGCCCTTTCTGGCTTCCTGTCGTTCCAGGACGGGGCGCTGCGGCAATCCGCCACACTGGCGCGGGACGGATGCCTTACCTGCATTATTCAAAGCGCGGCGATTCGTGTCTAATTCTAAAATTGGCTTGATCCATATATTTTTTGTATCGACATGGAATTCCGTCACCTGCGCTACTTCCTCGTGCTGGCCGAAGAGCTGCATTTCGGCCGGGCCGCCCGCCGCCTGTCGATCTCGCAGCCGCCGCTGTCGCTCAACATCCAGCAACTGGAGGCGTCGGTGGGCGCCCGCCTGTTCGAGCGCGACAGCCGCGGCGTGCGCCTGACCGCGGCCGGGCGCGCCTTCCGCGAGGCGGCCGGCGCGCTGCTGGCGCAGGCCGAGGACGCCCGCCAGCAGGCCCGCGAGATCGAGGCCGGCGCCATCGGCCGGCTGCGCATCGGCTTCGTCGGCTCGATGCTGTACCGCGGGCTGCCGCAGCGCCTGCGCGAGTTCCAGGCCGGCTATCCCGGCATCCAGGTGACGCTGACCGAACTCAACTCGCAGGAACAGATCGACGCGCTGCTGCACGACCGGCTCGACGCCGGCTTCATCCACACCAACCGCGTGCCCGACGAGCTGGCCACGGCGCTGGTCCACAGCGAGCCGTTCCTGTGCTGCGTGCCGGCCGACCATGCGCTGGCCGGCCAGCCGAGCGTGGCGCTGGCCGCGCTGCGCGGCGAGCCGTTCGTGCTGTTTTCCCGCAAGGTCTCGCCGGACTACTACAACCGCATCTTCGAGATGTGCGCGGCGCAGGGCTTCTACCCGCAGATCCGGCACGAGGTGCGGCACTGGCTGTCGGTGGTGTCGCTGGTCTCGCAGGGCACCGGCGTGGCGGTGGTGCCGGCGGCGCTGCAGCGCTCGGCGATGGCGGGGGCGGTGTTCCTGCCGCTGGCCGAGGCCACGGTGCCGTCGGAGGTGTACTGCGCCTGGAAGGGCGCGGTGGAAGATCCGGCGCGCGAGCGCTTCCTGGAGATGGTCAGGGCGGGGTGAGCGCCGCCCCGGAAAGAAAAATGCCGCCTGCTTTACCGGCAGGCAGCATTGTCAAGTACGCGTGGAACGGGGTGTTCAGCGTGAGGCCAGCTTACCGCCTGCACCGGCCTCAACCAATAACGCAAATGCGTTATTCCCCTCCCCCCATCTGGGAGGGGGCGCGGGCGGCGGGCGGCCCCCGCCGCTCAGAAGCCTTCGACCGCGATGCTGACGTGCCCCACGTCGGGCGCGGAGGCGAAGTGCTCGCCGACCAGCTTGCGCCATTCGGCGAAGTCTTCGGACTCGCGGAAATCCACCATGTGGTTCTCGACCGTCTCCCACTTCACTTCGAGCGTGAAGCGCGACGGGTTCTCGATCGAGCGGAGCAGGCGCAGGCCGTGGCAGCCGCGGGCGCGCCGGAACAGCGGCGCGGCCTTGGCCACGGCGGCTTCGAAGGCCGACTCCGAGCCGGCCTTGATCTGGAACTGGGCGATTTCGAGGATCATGTCTCTTGACTCCGTATTTGCTTGTCTTGCGGATGGGAAAGCCGGCCCCGCGGGCGCCGGGCGCGGCGGCCATGCCATGACGGCGGCATGTGTCGACTCGCATTCTATGCCGGGGCACGCTATGCTGTTGCGCCTTCGCCGCCGGAGCCTGGCGCAGAGCCTTGTCCGGCCCCGCCGTCAGCACGCTGGCGGCACGGCGAAAACCGGACGTCCCCAGGCAAAAGCGGCTACAATGGGAACGATTTTCATTTACGTACCCTGGCGTGAGTTTGCCGACCGCGTGCCGTGCCTCGCGCCAACGGACTGGAAGCCTCATGCGGTTGTCTGAACTTCCGCGGCGCACTGCCGCTGTCATTGTCTCGGTCGATGACACCTCCTCCAGCGATCCCGTTGCGCGGCGCCTGCGCGAGCTCGGCTTCGTGCCCGGCGAAGCCGTGCAGGTCATCGCGCTGGGACCGTTCGGCATGGACCCCCTGGTGGCCCAGGTCGGCTTCACCCGGTTCGCGCTGCGCCGCTCGGAAGCGGCGCGCATCACCGTGGAGGCCGTGAGCGCTTCCGTATCCAGCATCACGCCGGCCGCGCAGCCCGACGCGCCCGCCGCCAAACGCACCGCCGCCTGAAGCGCGGCCCCTGCCAAGAACATGTCCGCCGCATCCCCGACCTCCGCCGCCCAGCGTCCCGCCTTGCGCGTGGCGCTGGTGGGCAACCCCAACTGCGGCAAGACCGCGCTGTTCAACCGCCTGACCGGCAGCCGCCAGAAGGTGGCCAACTATGCCGGCGTCACCGTCGAGCGCAAGGAAGGCCATTTCGTCTCGCCGGCCGGCCGCCAGGTGCGCGTGCTGGACCTGCCGGGCGCCTACAGCCTGCACGCGGCCAGCCTCGACGAGGCCATCACGCGCGACGTCTGCCTGGGCCAGCGCCCGGGCGAGCCGCGCCCGGACCTGCTGGTGTCGGTGGTGGACGCCACCAACCTGCGCCTGCACCTGCGCTTCGTGCTGGAGCTGCGCCGCCTGGGCCTGCCGATGGTGCTGGTGCTCAACATGAGCGACGCCGCCGAACGGCGCGGCATCCATATCGACCGCGACAAGCTCGCCGCCGCGCTCGGCATGCCGGTGGTGGAGACCATCGCGGTCAGGCGCGACGGCGCGGCCAGCCTGCTGGCGGCGCTCGACGCGGCCCTGCCCGACGCGCCGCCGGCCACCGACGCGCCGCCCTCGGACCTGGACGTGCACCATGAGGTCAAGCGCCTGCTGGAAGCCGCCGTCACCATGCCGGCGCGCACCGCGGCAATCGACGACCGGCTCGACCGCATCGTGCTGCATCCGGTGTTCGGCCTGGCGATCCTGGCCGTGCTGCTGTTCCTGATGTTCCAGGCGGTGTTCTCGTGGGCCGCGCCGGTGATGGACGGCATCGAGGCCGCCGTGCACTGGTTCGGCGAGCTGGTCGGCAGCCACCTGCCCGAGGGCATGCTGCGCAGCCTGCTGGTGGACGGCCTGATCGCCGGCCTGGGCAGCGTGATCGTGTTCCTGCCGCAGATCCTGATCCTGTTCCTGTTCATCCTCACGCTCGAGGAATCGGGCTACCTGCCGCGCGCGGCCTTCCTGCTGGACCGCCTGATGATGGGCGCGGGCCTGTCCGGGCGCTCGTTCATCCCGCTGCTGTCGAGCTTCGCCTGCGCGATTCCCGGCATCATGGCCACGCGCACCATCCAGGACCCGCGCGACCGCATCACCACCATCCTGGTGGCGCCGCTGATGACCTGCTCGGCGCGCCTGCCGGTGTACGCGCTGCTGATCGGCGCCTTCATCCCGGCGCGCACGGTGGCCGGGCTGTTCAACCTGCAGGGGCTGGTGCTGTTCGCGCTGTACGTGGCGGGCATCGTCAGCGCGCTGGTGGTGGCCTACGTGCTGAAGTACTTCCGCCGCGACCGCACCGACCATCCGCTGCTGATGGAGCTGCCGTCGTACCGCATCCCCAACCCGCGCGACATCGCCATCGGGCTGTGGGAGCGCGCGCGCATCTTCCTGTCGCGCGTGGGCAAGGTGATCCTGACGCTGACGGTGCTGCTGTGGTTCCTGGCCACCTTCCCGTCGCCGCCGGACGGCGCCACCGCGCCGGCCATCGACTACAGCTTCGCCGGCATCATCGGGCGCGCGCTGGAGCACGTGTTCGCGCCGGTGGGCTTCAACTGGCAGATCTGCATCGCGCTGGTGCCGGGCCTGGCCGCGCGCGAGGTCGCCGTGGGCGCGCTGGCCACCGTCTATGCGCTGTCGGGCAGCGACGACGCCGTGGCCAGCCAGCTCGCGCCGATGATCGCCTCGCAGTGGTCGCTGGCCACCGCGCTGGCGCTGCTGGCGTGGTACGTGTTCGCGCCGCAGTGCATCTCGACGATGGCGGTGATCCGCCGCGAGACCAATTCCTGGAAGGTGATGGCCGCCTCCACGCTCTACCTGTTCGCGCTGGGCTACCTGGCCGCGTTCGCCACCTACCGCATCGCCCTGATGTTCAGCTGACCCGAGGTGCCGCTGCCATGAGCCTCTACCACGCCTTCGAAACCCTGCTGGTGCCGCTGATCGTGCTGGTCTGCGCGGTTTCCGTGCTGTCGCGCTACGCGCCGCGCTCGCGCGAGCGTTTCAAGGCCTGGCTGGCGGCGCGCCTGGGCGGCGCGGCGGCCACCGGCTGGCGCCTGCGCGCGGTGGCGTGGCTGGCGCCGCAGGCGGTGGCGGGCTGCGCCAGCGGCTGCGACAGCGGCGGCTGCAATACCTGCGGTTCGAGCACCACCGAGAGCCAGCCGGCCGAGTCCGCGCGCAACGAGCAGGTCATCCGCTTCGTCGCCAAGCGCTGAGGCGCGGCGGCCCCGGCGGCGCGAAACCGCCCGCCGGAGAATGCATCCGGCCCTCGCGCGGGCCACGCAGAATTGGGTACGCCCTGGCTTCCGGCCGGTTTACCTGCAGCCCTCCGGCACGGCCGCGACGCGGCTTTTCTCCGCGCGCTTCCCCAGCTTTCCCCAGCACAAGACGATGCCCGGCAGGCTTCCCCGCCGGGCATCGTTGCGTTGCGCGCTCAGCTCACCGTGCCCGGGATCGTGACCGTGACCGGCTCCTGCTCGGGGCCAGCCGTGCACGTTGCCGTCACCGAGAAGCTGCCCGCGGCCAGCGGCGTCACCAGGACCTGCGCGGCATTGACGCCGGGCGCGAGCGCCACGTTGGCGCTGGCGGTCCAGTTCCAGCCCGCGCAGTCGGAGAAGACGTCGTCGGCGCCGTACAGCTTGAGCGTGGCGGTGGCCGGAATCGGCAGCGGCAGGCCCAGCAGCAGACGCAGCGGCTGCGGCCCGTTGTAGACCAGCGCCCACTTGGGCTGCTCGGTCACGGCCAGGCTCGCCCTGGGCGTGGCGGCGATCTTGCTGCTGGCCGCCGTGACCTGCAGCACGCTCTGCACGGTGGGCATGCCGGGCGCGATGGCGGTGCTGACCGTGGCCTGCCGCGTGGCCGCGTCCGCCGCCACCGACAGCGTGGGCGAGGCCGCGGCATAGGTCCAGGCGCCGTCGAAATCGGCCGTCACGTCCTGCGCATCGCTGCGGATCACGCGGGCGGCGAAGGTCTGCGGATAGCCGTTGAGCACCGACAGCGCGTTGACCGGCGTGCCGCCCTGCGACAGCGCCAGCCGGTAGGTGTAGCCGGCGTTCTTCAGCACCGTGACCAGCATCTGCCCGCTGACCGCGACGCCGTTGGGCGCGGTGACGGAGACCGTGACCGTGCCGAGCGCGGCGGTGGCCGAGCTGTTGCTGCCGGTGAGCGTGGCGCTGTTCTGCGCGGCGCTGACCTGCACGTTGGCGCTGGAGCTGGCCCAGGCCCAGTCGTGCACGGCGGCGCTGACGTCGCTGCCGTTGGCGTCGAGCAGCGTGGCCTTGACCGGCTGCGCCTGGCCGTCGGCCAGCGACAGCACCGGGTTGGACAGCGCCAGGTTGTAGCTGGCGGCGGTGGGCAGCACGGTGATGGTGGCGGCCTGCGCCGGCAGCGTGAGCGTGCTGCTGTCGGAGGTCCTGATGGTGGCCAGCACCTGGATGACGGCGGTGCCGGCGGCCACGCCGGTGACGGTGGCGGTGCCGTTGGCTGCGGCCGGCACCACGGTGGCCAGCGTGGTGCTGGAGGAAGCCCACGCAAAGGTGCTGCCGGCGGTCAGGTCGTTGCCCTTGCTGTCCACCACCGACGCGCTCACCGAGATGCTGCGCCCGATGGCGACCTGTCCCGAGGTCGTGGAGAGCGAGACCGAGTACTGCACCGGCGCGAGGTCCGCCGCGGTGCCGGTGGTGGACGGCGCGGTCCCGGCGCCACCCCCGCCACCGCTGCCGCCGCCGCCGCACGCGGCGAGCATCAGGGCCATCCACGCGCACGCCAGCCACGCCGGCCACGCCCGCTGTCCGCCGGCGCATTTCCCGGTGTTCTTCATGATGCCTGCCTCCTCCGTTGGTGTCTTGTCTGCGCCGGCAGCGAAACACTTCGATTCTTCTCAAGGCTAGTCACGATGCGCGCGTGGCTGTACCAGCCATACGGTTGAAGGTTCGAGGCCTGTGTGCGCCGTCGCACGCGCGAATGTGGGCCGCAGGGAAAGCCGCCGGTCCGGCAACGCGGACCCCGTCACGCCGGCGCGCGCTCTATCTCTGGCTCGCGGCAGGATGCGATCCGCCAGGGCAGCGCCGCGGCCGGGGAGATGCAATGCCGGCCGATCGGCCCGGGAGCGGAACGCCCGAAAGCCGGCGCGAACCCGCGCCGGCTGGAATCGCCAGGATGGATGAAGGACAGATGGAGACGGCCTTGCCGTGATGCGGACAGAACTTGCGCGGATGGGGCCTGTGAGGGCGAAGCCCGTGTGGCATGATCCGTACAGCAAGGCCCGCGCAGAAAAGCCGGTGTGCCCCGCCCCCACGGGGCACACCCGGAAAGACGCCTTTGCGGGGCGCCCACGACATGCTCGTTGCTGTGTTGCTCTTTGCTGTAACCGTGTGCACAGCGTAAGGCCAGCCGCCGCGCGCGGCCACGAATATTTGCGCATGTCCTTAGAGCGTGTCTGGCGCTTGGGAACCGGCCACGCCAGGCCGGAGCGGGCCCCGGGCCGCGGCCGGGCGTCGCGGTTCCGGCGTTGCTGCATCGCCGCAAACCCGGGGCGCCGATCCACTCCAGCGCGCGCCCCAACGCGCGCCCCGGCCGCCATGCCGGGAGTCCGGCAGGGAGCCAGGCGGGGCCAGCGGCCCGCCCGGCGACGGCCCGGCAGCCCACTGTCGCGGCTTCGCGACGCAGCCGCCAGCGCCGGCAGCCGATACTGCTATTCTTGCTCTTGGTCAAGGTTCACATGGGAACGCTCCGCCACACTGTGCGTGAAGTCTTCCAATTAACGAGCCAACATCATGAAGAATCGTCTGCTTGTCCCCACCCGTCTCGCCACCACCGCCGTCGCCGTCCTGGCCCTGTTCGGCGCGCTTGCCGCCACGCCGGCAGCCGCAGCGGACGAAGCCCAGGGCAACTGGATGGTGCGCCTGCGCGCCACCTATCTCGACATGGCCGACAAGTCGGACCCGATCGGCGGGGTCGGCCCTTCGGACCTGATCACGGTCAACAACAAGTGGATCCCGGAACTCGACGTCACCTACTTCATCACGCCGCACATCGCCACCGAACTGGTGCTGACGGTGCCGCAGAAGCAGGACGTCTACCTGGGCGGTAGCAAGATCGGCACGTTCTCGCACCTGCCGCCGAGCCTGCTGCTGCAGTACCACTTCCTGCCTGAAGCCACGTTCCGCCCGTATGTGGGCGCCGGTATCAACGTCACCCGCATCTGGGGCGCCAACCTCGCCGGCAACACGCTGTCGCTGGACCGCTGGAGCGTCGGCCCGGTCCTGCAGATCGGCATGGACTACAAGCTCACGCGCAACTGGTTCCTCAACGCCGACGTCAAGAAGACCTGGATCTCGTCGGACGTGAAGGCCGGCGGCGTCAAGCTCTCGAACGCGAGCCTCGATCCGTGGCTGTTCAGCGTGGGCGTGGGCTACCGCTTCTGAGGCGGGCGCATGCGCAAGGCAAGCGGTCGTCCGCGGCGGGATGCGCGGGCGGCGGCAACGCGGCGGCGCGCAGGGCCGGTGACGGCGCTCGCGCCGCGCGTGCGTTTGTTGCGCGTTTTTGTTTTTTTGTCGTGACCGCGGGACCGACGAGCTAGCGGAACGCCGGCTCGTCGAAGCTGCGCAGCTTGCGCGAGTGGAGTTGCTCGGCGCCGGCCTCGCGCAGGATGCGGATCGCCTCGAGCCCGATCGTCATGTGCTGGCTCACGCGCTGGCGGTAGAACGCATTGGCCATGCCGCGCAGCTTCAGTTCGCCGTGCAGCGGCTTGTCGGACACGCACAGCAGCGTGCCGTAGGGCACGCGCAGGCGGAAGCCGTTGGCCGCCACGGTGGCGCTTTCCATGTCGATGGCGATCGCGCGCGACTGGTTGAAGCGCGCGTACAGCGACTTGGACTTGAGTTCCCAGTTGCGGTCGTCGGTGGAGACCACCGTGCCGGTGCGCATGCGCGTCTTCATCTCGTTGCCGGACAGGCCGGTGATGCGCGCCACCGCTTCCTGCAGCGCGACCTGGATCTCGGCGATGGGCGGCACCGGCACCCACGGCGGCAGGTCGTGGTCGAGCACGTGGTCGTCGCGCACGTAGGCGTGCGCGAGCACGTAGTCGCCAAGCTGCTGCGAGCGGCGCAGGCCGCCGCAGTGGCCCACCATCAGCCAGCAATGCGGACGCAGCACGGCGAGGTGGTCGGTCATGGTCTTGGCGTTGGACGGACCCACGCCGATATTGACCAGCGTCACGCCGAGCCGGTCCTCGCGCACGAGATGGTAGGCCGGCATCTGCGGCAGCGCGCGCGGGCGCTGCGCGTCGTCGGGCTCGGCCGCGCCGCGCACCTGCACCACGTCGCCGGGCTCGACGAAGCGCGCGTAGCCTTCGGCGCCCTGCGCATCGTCCGCCGCCATCAGCGAGCGGCCCAGCTCGATGAACTCGTCGACGTAGCGCTGGTAGTTGGTAAACAGCACGAAGCGCTGGAAATGCTGGGGCGCGGTGCCGGTGTAGTGGTACAGGCGCTGCAGCGCGAGATCCACGCGCTCGCCGGTAAACAGCGACAGCGGCCAGGCCTCGCCGGACACGGGCTCGAAGGTGCCGTTGGCGATGGCGTCGTCGATGCGGCTCAGCTCCGGCAGCACGAACGACGCCTCCAGCTCGCGCGCCTGCGTGTAGCTGATGTCGGTGGTGGAGGCTTCGATGACGAACGGCAGCGGGATCGGCCGCCGGCTCACGCCGACCACCACGGGCACGCGGTGGTAGCGCAGCAGGCGCTCGATCTGGTCGCGGTAGTAATCGGCCAGCAGGTCGGGGCGCGTGACCGTGGTGCCGTACACGCCGGGGTAGGCCACCGTGCCCCACGAGGGCCGGCTGTCGGTCACCATCGTCTCGAGGTTGACCGAGATGCCGAGATAGGGATAACAGGCGTGCGCCGCGGACGGCAGCGGCTGCCCGTGCGCGAACGCGTCGAAGCGCGCGCGTATGGCGCCGACCGATGCCTCGTAGATCTCGAGGATGCGGGCGAGCGCCGCGTCGGCGTCGCTGAACTCGGCCAGCTGATCGGCCGGATGGGCGGAAGAGAAGATCGAGGCGTTCATGGCAAGCATGATACCCCGCCGCAAGAGGGAAGCAACATGGCGGGCCGCCAAATTGACGGGCCTGCGCGCGCTCGCTACACTGCCAGCAGTCTTTGGCGGCCCCGCGCCGTCCTCGCCTCGTGACGCCCCCCGACAGAAGGGCTGCGCCGAGTTGCCGTATGTGCTTGCATGGGAGCCCCGATGGAAATCCGCAATCTGCTGCCCGACGAAATCGAGGCGGCCAGGCAACTGCTTGCGGCCAACGGCTGGGCACACCGGGTTGCCAACACCGAGCGCTTCGCCCGCCTGATCGCCAATTCGCAGCGCGTCGCGGTCGCGGTCGACAAGGGGGAGATCGTCGGCTTCGCGCGCGCCCTGTGCGACGACGTCTCCAACGGCTACCTGTCGATGGTGGCGGTGGCGCCGAGCCACCGGCGCCGCGGCATCGGCCGCGCACTGGTGCGCCACATCGTCGGCAACGATCCCGACATCACCTGGGTGCTGCGCGCCGGCCGCTCTTCCGAGGCGGCCTTCTTCGGCCAGCTCGGCTTCGTGCCGTCGCTGGTGGCGATGGAACGCCGGCGCCTCTGAGCCGCCGCATCATGTCTTCCGCCGCGGGCTGGTTCCACTGGGCGCTGCTGTCGGCGGTGTTCGCCGCGCTGACCGCGATCTTCGCCAAGATCGGCCTCGCGGGCATCGACTCCGACCTCGCCACGCTGGTGCGCACCGCGGTGATCATCGTGGCGCTGGCCTTGTTCGTGGTGCTGACCGGCAAGTGGAGCAACCCGCTGGCGCTGTCGCCGCGCACCTGGACCTTCCTGCTGCTGTCCGGCCTCGCCACGGGCGCTTCATGGGTGTGCTACTTCCGCGCGCTGCAGATCGGCGACGCCTCGAAGGTGGCGCCCGTGGATAAGCTCAGCCTGCTGCTGGTGGCGGTGTTCGCCGTGGTCTTCCTGGGCGAGCGCCCGAGCCTGCGCGAGTGGGCCGGCATCCTGCTGGTGGGCGCCGGCGTGCTGGTGCTCGGCTTGCGGCGCTAGCGCCGGCACGTCGCGGCAGCGGCGCCCGCGCGCGCTACCGGTCGGTGCGCACCGGCCCGTACTCGACCGGCACCCAGACATAACCGTGGCCTTCGGCGCGCACGTGGCCGATGCCCGGGAACGGCAGGTGCGCGCCGGCCACCCACAGCTTGCCGCGCGCGGCCTGCGCCAGGATCGCCTTGCGCGCGCTCACGGCCTGGCGGCTGTCCACGTCGAACGCCATCGCCACCTCCGGCCGGCGGAACTGCACCGCGTGGCTGTGCACGACGTCGCCCCAGACCAGCATGCCCTGCCCGCCCGACCTGAACAGGTAGCCGCTGTGGCCCGGCGTGTGGCCGTGCTCCGGCACCGCGGTGACGCCGGGCACCAGTGTGTCGCCGGCGCCATAGGCGCGCAGCCGGCCGGCGGCCTGGTAGGGCGCGACGGCGGCCCGCGCCAGCGCGAAGACCGCCTGCGCGTCCTGCGGCGCGCGCACGGCGGCGGCTTCGTCCAGCCAGTAGGCGGCATCGGCCTGGTCGACGTACACCGTGGCGTTGGCGAACACCGGCTTGCCGTCGGCCACCAGGCCGCAGGCGTGGTCGGGATGCAGGTGGGTGAGCAGCACGGTGTCGACCTGGGCGGGCTCGTAGCCGGCCGCGCGCAGGTTCTGCGCCACGTGGCCCAGCGCGGAGCCGAAGCAGGCCGCCGTGCCGGTATCGACCAGCACCAGGTTGCCGCCGGTGTGGATCAGGTAGGCATTGACCGCGGTCTGCATGCCCGGCGTGCTGGCCACGAACATGCGCGCCAGCAGGCGCTGCACCTCGCGCGGGCTGCTGTACCGGAATATCTTTGTGTCGAGGTCGACATGCCCGTCGTACAGCGCGGTCACCTCGAACTGGCCCAGCATCATGCGGTAGTAGCCGGGCACCTGCGTCTTCTGCTGGGCCGGCGGGGCCGAGGCCGCCGGCGCCTGGGCCAGCGCGCCGGCCAGGGCCAGCACCACGCTCAGGGAAACCGCCAGCCGGCGGCGGCGGAGGAAACAAGGCAGGGTCGTCATGCAGCGCTCCAAAGCAATCCGGGGGCGGCGATCCTGCATTATCCCCGCAAAGTGCACTACGCGGCGGATCCGGCGGACCTGAGGTACGCCAGCACCGGCGCCAGCCCGGCCAGCGCGGGCGCCGCCTCGACCGCCCGCGCCGCCGTGCACCACGGATAGGGCAGGCGCGCCAGCCAGCCGTCGATGACCGGCTGCGCGGCCTCGGCGGGCAGGACCTCCATCGCCTCGATCACGATCTCCAGCGCCCGCACGCGGCGCTCGCCGCCGGTGCCGCCGAAGGTCCAGGCGTAGCGGCCGCAGCCCGCGCGCACGCTGCCGCTGGCCTTGTCGGTCATGCCGACCAGCCAGTCGCAGCGGTAGGTGGCGGCGTCGGCGGCCGGCGGCGCATCGGCCAGGCAGACGGTGTAGACGTTGTCGTAGGTCTGGCCGAAGCGCCGCACCAGCACCTCGCTGATCGCGGCCAGCCCCTCGCTGCGCGCGGGAAAGGCGATGGCCTCGGACTTGACCGTCATCTCCAGCACCGCGTCGGCGGCGAACGCATGCGCCATCCGGTGCGGGCGGTTTTCGTCCTTGGCGCGGATGTAGGCGACGATCAGCGACTGGGGATCGGAGGATGGCGAGAACGCCGGCGCGGAAGAAGAGTGCATGTTGGGCCTGTGTCGTGACTTGCGGATCTGCGCGCATGGTAGCCCGTGGCGGCGCGCCGCGGCGGCGCGGCCCTGCTGCCGGCAAGGTTGCCCGCCGCCGCGCTCACTCCGGCTGGATGTTGGCCGCCTTGATGATCTTGCCCCACTTGGCCGATTCCGCGGCCTGGAACTTCGCCAGTTCGGCCGGCGTGCTGGTGAACACGTCGGTGCCCGTGGACTGGTAGAAGCTGGCCGCGGTCTCGCTCTTCGCGGCCTTGACCATCAGCGCGTTGAGCTTGTCGACCACCGCCGGCGGCGTCTTCGCCGGCGCGTAGGCGGCGAACCAGTAGCTCATCTCGTAGCCCTTCACGCCGGCCTCGTCGATGGTCGGCACGCCGGGCGCCAGCGGCGAGCGCGTCTTGCCCGACACGCCCAGCGCCTTGAGCTTGCCGCTCTTGACCTGGGGCAGGCCGGTGGCGGTGTCGGTGATCATCATCTGGATCTGGTTGCCGAGCAGGTCGGTCACGGCGAGCGGGTTGCTCTTGTACGGCACGTGCAGCAGCTGCACGTGCGCCATCTGCTGGAACAGCTCGCCGGCGATGCGCGACGAGGAGCTGCCGCTGCCGAAGCTGAGCTTGCCCGGCTCCTTGCGGGCCAGCGCGATGAAGTCGCCCACGCTGTTGACCGGCAACTGCGGGTTCACCACCATGATCTGGCCGCCGCGGCCCAGCGCCGTGACGGGCGCGTAGTCCTTGACCGGGTCGTAGGGCAGCTTCTTGAACAGGTGCTCGTTGGCGGCGTGCGTGGTGTTGGTGGTGATCAGCACGGTGTAGCCGTCGGGGCCGGCCTTGGCCACGTCGCTGGCGGCGATGAAGCCGTTGGCGCCGGGCTTGTTGTCGACCACCACCGTGACCTTGGCATCCACCGTGATGGACTGGCCGATCGCGCGCGCGAGCTGGTCGGTGGCGCTGCCCGCGGCGAACGGCACCACGAAGCGGATCGGCTTGTCCGGAAACTCCGCGCGCGCCGGCCCCGCCAGCAGCGCGAGCGCGGCGGCGGCGATGCCGGTGGCCGCCTTGAGGGCGGGGGCAAGCTGGGTGTGTACGGACATGTTGGGTCTCCAGTTGGAATTCTGATGTTGTGGTTTGTGGCGATGGCCGGCTGTGGTACCGGGTCAGGCAGATCAGCCGGCGCCGGCCAGGCGCGGCGGCAGGGGCAGCCGGAGCTGCAGCAGCAGGAAGGACAGCGCCTTGCCGTGCGTGTCGAGGTTGAGCGCGTCGTTGACGCCGCCGTCGAGCACGCCGTCGATGACGAAGTTCATGGCCTGCAGCGACGGCACCAGGTAGCGCCTGACCGCGGCCGGGTGGCGATGGCTGAACAGCGCGGCCACCGCTTCCTCGGTGACGTGGGCCGCGAGATGGTCGAAGTCGCGCGGGTCGTAGGCGATCACGCTGATGTTGGAGCGGTCGCCCTTGTCGCCGGTGCGGCCGTGCGCGAGCTGGTAGAGGGCAATATCGGCGGTGGCGCTGGTGTGGGCAGTATTCATGGCAGCAGGGTATGGCTGGCGGTGACGGCGCCGCGCGGCACCAGGCAGGACATGGCGTTCAGGCGCGCGCGCAGCGCGGTGCGCACGCCGCCGCCGCCGGCGGGGCCGCAGGTGTAGAGCGCGTTGACTTCGCGCAGCAGCGCTTCGGCCACCGCCTTGTCCTCGTGCGCGAGCGCGGCGCGCAGGCGCACGTCCTGCGCCTGCGCTTCGCCGGGCTGGGGCTGCCGCACGAGCTCGCCGGCGTCGTCGGCGAACACGCTGCACACGCCGATCAGGTCGAAGCGCACCGGCGCGTCGTGGCCGAGCACGCCCATGCGCCGGCGCACGATGTCCGCGGCCAGGCGCGCGCGCGCCGCGGCGTTGGGGCCGGCGTAGGAGATCTCGCCCTCGGCGATCCAGCCGCCTTCGCAGAACAGGTTGGCCTTGAGCTGCGCGGGCCGTTCGTGGCCGCGCACGTTGCGCACCGCCACGCGGTCGGGGCCGAGCTGCTCGACGGTGGCCGCGCCGATGTCGGCCACCACGTCGGGCGTGAGGTAGGCGGCCGGGTCGTGCACTTCGTACAGCAGTTGTTCCTTGACGGCGCGCAGGTCCACGCAGCCGCCGGTGCCGGCGGCCTTGCCGACCTCGATGTTGCCGTCGGCGTCCAGGCGCACGATCGGGTAGCCGACCGCGTGCACGTCGGGCACGTCTTTCATGCCGGGATCGGCGAAATAGCCGCCCGTGACCTGGGCCCCGCATTCGAGCAGGTGGCCAGCGATGGTGGCGCGCGCCAGGCGGTCCCAGTCCTGCCACGACCAGCCGAAATGCGCCATTGCCGGGCCCACCGCCAGCGCCGGGTCCGCCACGCGGCCGCACACCACCACCTGCGCGCCGTCGGCCAGCGCGTCGGCGATGCCGCGCGCGCCGAGATAGGCGTTGGCGCAGACGAAGCGCGCCTCGGGAAAGCCGGCGCCGATGGCCTGCCGCAGCAGCGCGCGGCCGGCCTCGTGCGAGAGATCGTCGCCCTCCACCACCGCCACGCGCGGCGGCGCCAGGCCGAGTTCGGCCGCCAGCGCGCGCACGCGCGCGGCGGCGGCGCGCGGGTTGGCGGCGCCGAAATTGCCGACGATGGGAATGCCGTGGGCCAGGCACAGCCCGAGCACCGGCGCCAGCAGCGCGTCGAGCAGCGGCTCGTAGCCGCGCGCCGGGTCGGCGCGCCGCGCGAGCTGCGCCAGCGCCAGCGTGCGCTCGGCCAGCGTCTCGAACATCAGCACGGCGGGGCCGCCCGCGGCGATCATGGTGCGCACCACGGGCAGCGCGGCATCCGTGCGGTCGCCGGAAAAGCCGGCGCCGCAGCCGATCTGCAAGGTGGCGCTGGCGGGGACGGAAGCGGTCATGGGACGAAGCCTGGTGAAGCGGGCGCGGGCCCGCGATGCAAGGTCGGCGCCCGTGGGCACCGTGGGCAGATTCTAGGGCCGCCGGCCTGCGCCGAAAAACTGATAATTTGGATTAATCTATCGACTTTCCGGATAAAAGCGCGGCCGCGGGAAATGCGCTTGCGCACCCCGCCGCCGCCCGCTGCGATGAACCTCTCCGTCAAGCACCTGCGCGCCTTCGTGGCGCTGGTCGCGCACCGCAACTTCACCCGCGCGGCGCAGGCCTGCCACCTGTCGCAATCGGCCTTCAGCGCGCTGATCCAGACGCTGGAGGAACAGGCCGGCACGCGCCTGTTCGAGCGCACCACGCGCCATGTGGAGCTGAGCGTGGAGGGGCGGCGCTTCGAGGAAGTGGCGGCGCGCCTGCTGGCGGATTTCGAGACCGCGTTCGCGGAGCTGCGCGACCACGCCGAGCGCCGCAAGGGGCGGGTCTCGGTCGCGGCGCTGCCCTCGCTGGCGGCGGGCGACCTGCCGCCGCTGCTGGCGGCGTTCCACCAGCGCTATCCGGGCATCGCCATCGAGCTGTTCGACCTGCTGGCCGACGGCTGCATCGACATGGTCCGGCGCGGCCGCGCCGACTTCGCGCTGGCGCCCGCGCCGGCGCAGGACGGCGACCTGCGCGTGGAGCCGCTGGTGGCCGACCGCTTCCACCTGGTATGCCCGGCGGACCATCCGCTGGCGCGGCGCCGCCGCGTGGCGCCGCAGGCGCTGGCGGGGCTGCCGTTCATCCAGCTGTCGCGCACCAGCAGCGTGCGCCAGCACCTGGACGCGGCGCTGCATCCGCTCAAGCTCAACGGCGTGATGGAAGTGGAGCATCTCGCCACGGTGGCGGCACTGGTGGCGGCGGGGCTCGGCGTGACGGTGGTGCCGGCGCTGGCGCTGTTCCAGTTCCAGCAGGAGAGCCTGGCGATCCGGCCGCTGCAGCTGCCGTCGCTGGTGCGCGACATCTGTCTGGTGCGGCTGCGCGAGCGCGGCGATTCGGCCGCCGCCGCGGCGCTGATCGAAGCCGTGCGGGCGCACTTCGGGCGCGCCGCGGGCGGCGGCGCGCGCTGAACGGCGGCGCTGCCGTCAGAAGTGCGCGAGGTAGCCGCCGTCCACCGCCAGCACGTGGCCGGTGACGTAGGACGCGGCCGGCGAGGCGAGGAACACCGCCGCGCCCGCGACCTCCTCCGGCTGGCCCCAGCGGCCCAGCGCGGTGCGCTGGCGCAGCCATTGCGCCACGCTCTCGTCGGCCACCATCGGCTGGTTGGGCTCGGTGGCGAAGTAGCCGGGCGCGATGGCGTTGACGGTCACGCCGTCGCGGCCGAGGTCGGCCGCCATCGCGCGCGTGAGCGCGTCGAGGCCGCCCTTGGTGGCGGGATAGAGCACGTCGTTGGCGCGTGCCACCTGCCCGGCGATCGAGGTAACGTTGATGATGCGGCCGTAGCCGCCATCGCGCATGCGCCGCGCGGCGTGGCGGCACAGCGCGTAGGGCGCGACCAGGTTGGTCTCCAGCATCTCGCGCAGGTCGCCGGCGCCGAGCTCGGCCATGCCGCTGCGCTTGCGCGCGCCGGCGTTGTTGACGAGGATGTCGAGGCGGCCGTGGCTGGCGTCGATGCGCGCGAAGGCGGCCGCGACCGCGGCTTCATCGGTGATGTCGAGCACCAGCGGCTCGGCGCCGCCGTCAAGCCGCGCCACGGCCGCGTGCACGCGGTCGGCATTGCGGGCGGCGATGATCACGTGGGCGCCGGCCTGACGAAGGGCGGTGGCGATGGCCAGGCCGAGGCCCTGGGCGCCGCCGGTGATCAGGGCCACGCGGTTGGTTAGGGAGAAGGGGGAGGTAGTCATTTGGGGACTATACCTCAGGGGGGGATATGGGGGGGGCGTGGTTGGTTTATTATTTCTTAATTATCTGGATATTCTCTTATATTGTTTAAATTCAAAATTTAAAATATTTAACTTCAAAGTCAAAGGCTCAAAATCAAAGACTTAAAGTCAAAGGCTTTCGCTCCCCCGGAGCGACCTACTTTCTTTTCCCCGAAAAGAAAGTAGGCAAAGAAAGCGGGCTGCCTGGCCGGCAGGGGCAGAGCCGAACAGCGTTTCTTGGATTGGTGGTTTCGTGGTGGGGGTGGTGGTTCTGCAGGGATTCTGCCGGTACCGGTTTTGGTGGCCACGTTCTCTCGGGTGGCGTTCGATTCGTGGTGGCGCTGCATGATGGCGGAGGTCCAGGCCCTTCAAGCTGCTGCCGCGACCGGGGCGGATGCATACGGCATAGAGACGGCGCTGGTTTCGTGGTGGGCGCGGTGGCCCCTGTTTGAACGCAGTGCCGGACGGTTTTGACTTGAGAGGTAATTCGGTTCCAGCAACCCAGCACACTCGCGCGGGATCCACCACGCCCACCACGAAACCAGTGACGGTGCTACGCCGTGATCGCCAAAACCGGTAACGGCAGATGCTCGAACCAGCAATGCGCTCGCCATCATAGGTCTGACCCCGCAACCCATACCGCCAGCCAGATCGTGGCCAGCCGAACCGGTAACGGCAGCAGGTCAGCAGAACCACCGCCCCCACCACGAAACCACCAACCCAAGAAACCCTGTTCGGCTCGGCCCCTGCCGGCAAGGCAGTCCGCTTTCTTGGCCTACTTTCTTTTCGGACAAAAGAAAGTAGGTCGCTCCGGAGGAGCGAAAGCCTTTGACTTTAAGCCTTTGAAGTTGAATTTAAAGTTAAAGCCGTTAACCTTCAGGCCAAGAAGCCAAACAAACAACCCACCAAGAAAAACCCTTTAAGGAAACGCCGGCACCGCCGGATCCATCCCCGCAAACCTCGCCTCCGGATGCGAAGCCTGCAACAGCGCCTCGATCTCTTCGATGCGCCCGCGCGAGACGTCGACCATCAGCAGGATCTTCCCTTCCTCGATGTCTTTCTCGAACGCTTTGTGCCGGCTGTTCGGCGCCGAACAGCCGATCATGCTCGAGGCCCACGCCCCGAACGCCGCGCCCAGCACGGCCAGCACGCCGACCAGGCCCCATTGCGGCGTGTCGCTGACGATCGGGAACAGCGCCACCAGCGCGCCGGCGATGATGCCGATGCCGCCGCCCACCATGAGCCCCATCTCGGCGGCATGCACGATGTCGGAGGTCTGGAACAGGTTGGCTTCGTGCAGGCCGCTCATGTCGGCGCCGTCGCGCGCGATGAAGTGGATGTGCTTGTTCTCGACGCGCGCCAGGAGCAGGTCGTCCATGGTGCGGCGGGCACTCTCCAGATCGGGCAACAACCAGAAGATGCGTTTGCGCATGACTGTCTCCTCGCTCAGGTCACTCCAGGCCATCCCCGGGCCGTCCCGGCGGCGCCGTGCATGCGGAGCCGCCGTCACGCCGGCCGGACCTGCCAGGCGAAGGTGTATCCGTATCCGCCCCGGGGGACGGGTTTCTTCAGTTGTACGCCAGCCGCGTGGCCAGCGCAAGGCGGCCCCGGCCGCATGCCGGCCCGGCATCACCCGGCGCGCCGCCATGTGCGCGGCCGGCCTCAGAACGTGATCGGCAGCCGCAGCGTGACGGTCAGGTTGGGCGTATCCGTGGTCAGCCCCGCGCCCACCGAGAGGTTCAGCGTGTAGCGGCTGTTGAAGCGGTACGAGTAGCCCACCAGCAAGGTGCCCTGCGTCACGCGTACCGAGCCCGGCACGGTCTGGCCGTTCTGCTTGGTCGGCCAGATGATGCTCTGGTCGTAGCCGATGCTGAACGAGGCATGCTCGTTGAGCGACAGGCCGATGCCGAAGTTGAAGCCGAAGATGTCGCCCGGGGCGATCTTGCCGAGGTTCTCCTTCTCGCCGTTGAGCACGGTGCGGCTGACGTCGTTGCGCGCGAAGTTGTGCAGGTAGCTGAAGGTGCCGAAGAACACCGCCGGGTCGCTCGGCAGCAGCCACGTGATGCCGGGCTGGATGGCCTGGAAGCCGGAGCCGGTGGGCAGGCCGAGCGGCAGGCCCGTGCCGGTGGTATTGCCCACGCAGCGCGTCACGCAGTCGGTCACGACGTCGAACGGGCTCTTGCCGGTGTTGGACTTGTAGCGCAGCCAGCCGACGAAGTACGGCATCTTCTCGTTGCCGTAGTTGAGCTGGTAGCGCAGCGTCGCCTCCACGTCGCCGAGGCCCTTGCCGCTGGCGTTGAAGACGTTGTCCATCGCGGTGCCGGTGAAGACCTCGCGGCTGACGGTGGAGCCGGAGCTCTGCACGTAGGGCACCTTGGCCTCGATCTCCAGGCGCTTGGTCAGGCCGTAGCGCAGCGCGATGGTCTCGATGTAGGTCGAGGTCTTGACCTCGCGCACGTCGATCAGCCCGATCAGCAGCGCCGGGATGATGGTGTAGCCGACCAGCGCCACGCGGTCGCTCGACGAATAGCCGTACTGGAAGCTCGGCTCGACCACCAGCTTGCCCGCGGGCGTGAGCACGCCGGGCTGGTCGAAGATCGGCGCGATCGCCGGCGGCGCGGTCTTTTCCTCGGGAGGCCGGCCCACCGGCTGCTCGTCGCCGGCCAGCGCGAGCTGCGCCTGCGCGGCCTGCGCCGTGGCGTTCTGCTCCATCGCGGTGTTGCCGCCGTCCTGCGCGCCGGGCCTGGGCGGCGCCGAGGCGGCGTTGGTGGCCGCGTCCTCGCCCGCGCTGGCCGGCGCGGGGCCGGTGCCGGGCGCGCGCTGGCCGCCGCGCTTCCTGGCCAGCACGTCGGTGCCGAGCACGCTGCGCAGCTCGCGGATGGTGGCCTCCTGCTCCGCCATCGAGCGCTTCATCGCCTCGAGCACGGCGGCCTGCTCGGCCACCTCGCGCCGGAGCTGCTCCAGCTTTGCCGCAGCCGGTCCCTGGTCTGGCGGAGTCTGGCCTTGCGCCATGCTCCCGAGCAACAGCAATGTCGAGCATCCGGCCTGCCGGATGCCGCGCAGCGACCCTGTTTTCATTTCGCCTTCCTCCCCCGGTCGGCGGACTGTTTGGTGCAGGAGTCCGCAACCTGCCTACCGCATACAGCCTCTCTTCTTGCGTGTGTTGCCTGCTGCCTGTTTCTTGCCTGCTTCTTGCCTGCTGCCTGTGCTGCCTGTTGCCTGCTGCCTGCTGCTCGTCGGCTTGCCGCTCTCCATCCGCGCATGCCGCCCGCCGTCGCCGGCCGGGCTTTCAGCGCAGGCCCGTGGTGCCGAGCAGGGCGTTGGTCAATGTCTGGTTGGCCACCTGCGCGCGGAATGCCTGCAAGGTGTTCACGCCCGCATTGATCGTCACCAGGTTCTGTATCGACTGGTTGTTCAGCGTGTTCTGGATCACCGTCGCCGGCGACCCGGCCAGCGCGCTGGCGGCGGCGCTGTTGCCCGGCCCGTTCTGGATCAGGCTCATGACGCCGTTGGTGGTCACCGTGGCCGCGCCCGCGGACACCATCGCCGCCGGCAGGCTGGTCATCGCCGTGCCCGCGGCGCCGGCGCTGCCGCCCGCGCTACCGCTGCCGCCATTGCCGCCACTGCTGCTGCCATTGCCGGCGGTGGCCGGATGGGAAGCCAGCGCGTTGTTGACCGCCGCCGCCCCGGCTCCCGTCGCCACGCCCAGCGCCGCCGCCAGCCGCGTGGCCTGGTCGGCGGTGATGCGGCTCAGGTTGGGAATGGTCAGGCTGGTCGCCACCACGAGGTCGCCGTTGATGTACACGGCGCGCTGGATGCCGAACGACACCTGCAGGTTGGAGCCCACGTCGAAGCCGCCGCGCAGGTCGTCGAGGCGGTCCTGCTCCACCGGCTTCCAGCTCGCCATGATGCTGCGCGCGGCGCGCGCGGGCGGGGCCTGGCCCTCGGGCCGGTCCTGCGCGCCGGACGGCGCCGCGGCGGCCAGCGCCGCTTCGCGCGCGCGCGCGCCGGGCGCCGCGCCGCGCGAGACTGGCGGCTGCGGCGGCGTCAGTGCTGGCGCTGCAGCGATGACATCGGGCGGGCGCGGCGCGGCGGCTGCCGGTGGCACTTCCCGCGCCGGCGGCAAGGCCTCGCGCGTGTCCGCGGCAGTGGCGACGTCGGCGCCGGACATGGCGGGCGCCGCCTCGTCGACGGCAGCGGCAAACACATCGAATTCCGTCGGCGCCGGCGGCACCGCCACGATGTCCTGCGGCGCCGGACCGCGCGCCGCGTTGTCCTGCGTTGCCGGCGTCCGGCCGGCCATGCCGCCCAGTGCGGCAGCGAAGGAAGGGTTGGTGGATTCCGCCTGCGCGGCAGGCGGGACGGCAAGGCCGGCGGCATCGCTTGCGCCATGCAGATCCGGCACTGCGAGCCCCGTGTTTTCATCGGCCCGCGCGTGGCCGGCGCAAGCCAGCCCTGCGCCGAGCAGCACCATCGCAGTAGCCGGACCGGCTGCGCTGCGGCGGGATTGCGTGGGCTTCGAGGATGCCTGGAACATGATGCGTTCCTTAGAAGTCGCTGCTGCCATGCGAAGGCATGACAGTGAAGAACAGACTATCCCGGTTGATACCCATTGAATAAGGGCCGGTCGGCGCCACGCGCCAGTCGGCCGCCAGGTTGAAGCGCGCCAGCTCCTCGCGGTTGTGGATGACGAACAGCAGCTGGCTGTCCCAGATGGATTCGAAATGCTCGCGCGAGATCGCGCGCGTGCCGAGCGCCGGATCGCCGATCAGCACGCGGTTGCCGCGCACGCCCTTGACCACCACGAAATGGTGGTAGCCGTTCTCGACCACCAGCACGATGGCCGGGATCTGCGTTTCCTCGAGCTTGGACAAGGGCAGCTCGTAGCCGTCGGCGATGAAGCCGCGCGACTCGAGAAAGCGCTTCATGTCGAGCAGCGAGAAACCCTCCTGCCGGATCTTGGCCTGGTCGCCGTTGACGTACATGTTGGCGAACACCACCTGCTCGGTGACCGGGTAGCCGTACTGGTAGGTCAGCAGCGTGGCCACCGCCGCCGAGCCGCAGCTGAAGTCGTACTGCTGGCGGATGGTGGTCTTGTAGCGCGCCTCCTTGAGGCTGGTGACGCGCACGCTGAAGAAATGGCTGCCGTCGGCGGGAACGGCCGCGTCGTCGGCGCGCGCCACCGGCGCGGCCGCCGCGGCCAGCGCGAGCGCGGCCGGCAGTAGCAGCTTGCGCAGCGTCATGGCTTGAACTGGACGTTGATGATCGTGGCGTTCTGGATCAGCACGTTGGAGCCCGAGTTCTGGATCACGGTGGGCAGGCCCGCGGCGCTGGCGAAGGAGCCGTCGGCGATGCTGTTGGCCCCGCTCATGATGTGGCTCGCGCTGTTGTCGGCCACGGTGCCGGCCAGGCGCATGTCGTTGGCCACCAGTTCGGAGCCGCCGCGGATGCCGTCCAGCCTGTTGCTGGCGACCGGCTTGCCGAGGCCGGCGAATACGCCGCGCGCCACCGCGGGGGGAACCGGTTCCCGGACCGCGGCGCCGGTGTTGGCGGCGCTGGCGGAGTCTGCCGCAGGCACTGCGGCCGATGGCCCGTCGGGCAACGGGTCGGCCAGGGCTTGCAGGCCCGGCCAGACCAGGACGGCCGTCGCCATGACGGCGGCGGCAAAGCGGACCGATCGCATGTTGGTGTCTCCTTCGGCCTCTTGCCTGCCGCCCCCATCCGGACGGGCAAGCGGGAGACGAGTGGACGCTTCGTCGAACGGGCATCCTCGCGCGGACAACGCGCGCGGATGCCCTGAGTTGCCGGCTTGGTGCCGTGCCGGCGGGGCATGCGCGCGGGCCATCCACCCGCGGCGCGCCGCCGCCACGCACTGCCTTACTTGCCGACCGCCAGGTTGGCCTGGACGTTGACGCTTTGCTGCACCAGCGATGCCATGCCGCTGTTCTGGTTGGCGATCATGATGCCCGCGGCCGACTGGCCGACGCTGCTCATCATGTTGGACATGTTGAAGGTGCCGGCATCGACGTAGTTGGTGCCGCCGGCGCCGCCGGCTCCACCCACCGCGCCATTGCCCACGCCACCGGTGCCGCCGTTGCCGGTGCCGCCCGCGCCGCCCGCGCCGGAAGCCGCGCCGACCGCGCCGGCGCCCGCCGTGGCGCTGCCGTTGCTGGCCTGCGTCGAGGCGCCGCCAGCGCTGGCGTTGCCGCCCGCGCCGCCGTTGCCGGCCACGCTGGTCTGCGCACCGCCCGCGCCGCCCGTGCCGGTGCCGGCACCGGCCGTGGCCGTAGCCGCGCCGCCGGAGCCTGCGCCGCCCGCACCGCCCGTGCCGCTACCCGCGCCGCCGGTCGGGCTCACCGCGCCCGAGGCCGAGCTGCCGCCCGCGCCGCCGTTCGCCGCCGCCGCGCCGGCGGTGGTGGTGGTGGTGCCGGTGGAGCCGGCGCCGCCCGCGCCCGCGGTACTGGTGCCGCTGCCGCCGCCGTTGCCGAAGAAGCCGCCGTCACCGCCGCTGCCCGAACGCGAGCCGCTGCTGCCGCCCACGCCCGCCGCCAGGCCGCCGGCGCTGCCGCCACCGGCCAGCGCGCCGCCGCCCTTGCCAGAGCCGGACAGGCTGGCACCGAGCGCATCGCCGCCGGAGCCCTTGGCGCCGCCGCCGCTGCCGCCACGGCCGGCGCTGGCGCTGAGCGCGTCGCCGCCATAGCCCTTGGCACCGCCGCCGTCGCCGCCGTAGCCCTTGGCGTCGCCACCGCTGCCGCCACGGCCGGCGAACGCGCTGCCGGCCGAGGCATAGCCCGCGGTAGCGCTGCCGTTGGTGGCCGAGCCGCCGCTGCCGCCGGCGCCGCCGTTGCCGCTGTTGCCGCCATTGCCGCCCGAGCCGCCCTGGCCGGTCCCGCCATAGCCGGTGCCGCCCTTGCCGCCCCAGCCGCCGTTGGCGTTGCCGTTGTTGGTGGCGATATTGCCGATGCCGTGGACCACCACACCCGTGACCGCGCCCGACAGCTTGCTCACCGCGATGGCCTTGCTGCTGTTGAACGAGTTGGTGAAGTTGGCGGTGGCGGTGCTGCCGTTGTTGGCGCCGGCGTTGCCGTAGCCTTCATCGAAAGTCACCTTGCCCTTGTTGTCGGCGTTGGTCTTGGTGGTGGTTCTGGTGGAGGTCTTGGTGGAAGCGAAGCTCGAGGTCTTGCTCGACGTGCTGTTGTCCTGCCAGGCGGAGGAGTTTTCGTTTGCCAGAGCGCCGCCGCCGGATTGCGTGGAGTTCGCAGTGGCCGTCTGCGTGTTGTCGCCGTTCCACTTGACGTCATTGTTGTTCGTCGGGTTGGCCATGGCCTGACCGCCGGCCCCAAGGGCTAAGGCAATCGCCGACGCAAGTAAGGTCTTTTTCATACAAAGCTCCCAGGAGGATTTCACAGCGGCTCGGCCTCTGGCCGGCGCTCGGGGAGAACGGCGGCCAGAGGTGCGGGTCCGGCTTCACGGCCAAACCAGCCTCCCGTTCCGCATAATCAGTGCCAGCGGCCGGCGGCCGCGCTGTAATCCCTTGAAATACAAGGGCTGCGAAGTGCCCGGCGCGGGGCGGGAACCCGTGCCGCGCGGCTTGCGCGCGCGCGGCCGCCATGCGGCGCACGCGACATGTCACACAGTTGTGACAGCGCGCACCGAACGTCACCGCGCATGGGTCTCCCGGGCGCCGGAACAAGCGCTGCCTGTCAGGGGTCCGGAGGCGGCTCCTAAGGAAAACCCTTGGCGGCCGCCGCTGTATCGGACGTGAAACAGGCCCCGTGGCCGGTGCACTGGTCGCCGCATGAGGGGCGGCGCGGGCGGGACCGCGCGGGGCACCGCAGCAATCGCGCGGCCGGCCCGGGCGCGCGCGCGGGACGCAAACATTCGCCGGCGCGATTGCGGCGCGCGCGGCATATGCGCGGCGCGCGCGCAACGATTGCCGCCGCCCGGTGCGTGGAATGCGGCACAAACGCCGACATAACTAGGCTCTATGTCTGATTTAAAGTACATTAGGACTATTCAAGACTTGTTACCCATACGCAAGGGAAACCATGAGTGAAGCCGTCGTTCCCCTGTATCACCAGATTTACGTGGTACTACGCCAACAGATCGTGGAAGGCCGCTTCGGCCAGGGCCCGCTGCCGGGCGAGATCGACCTCGCCAAGCAGTTCCACGCGTCGCGCGTCACCATGCGCCGGGTCTTCGACCGGCTGGTGCAGGAGGGACTGGTGCGCCGTCACCGCGGCCTGGGTACCTTCGTCAACCCGCACCCGATCAAGCCCGTCACCGTGGGCGACCGGCCCGGCAGCCTGCTCGACAACATCATCGACATGGGGCAGAAGACCTCGGTCAAGGTGATCTCGATCGACGACGTGCACGCCACGCCGGAAGTGGCCGAGGCGCTCGGGCTGCAGGCCGGCGACCCGGTGGTCAAGGTGGTGCGCGTGCGCCACTACGGCGGCCGCCCGCTGTCGCACATCACCACCTACCTGCCGGGCGAGCTGGGCCGCGGCCTGACCCGCAAGGACCTCGAGACCACGCCGATGCTGCGCCTGCTGCAAGGCGCGGGCGTGCAGCTGGGACGCGCCAGCCAGACGCTGTCGGCGCGGCTGGCCGACGTGGTGGTGGCGCCGCTGCTGGACGTGCCCGTGGGCGGCGCGCTGCTGGCGGTGCGCCGCGTGGTGCTGGACAAGACCGGCCGCCCGGTGCAGTTCCTGCTGGGCCAGTACCGCCCCGACCGCTACGAATACCGCATGGAGCTGTCTCCCGCGGGCGGCGACAGCGCCAACGTCTGGGTGGAAAGCGAAGCGCGCACGGGGCTGCGCGAATAGGCCGGGACAAGCGATACTGCGCGCTCCCGAACTCTTCCTGAAGGAATTCGCGATGCCAGTTCACTTCACGGCCCGATCACCGCTGCCGCGCCGCCGGCCTTCCGCACGGTCTGCACCCGCCGCACGAGCCGCACGGCTTTCGCGCCGCCGCGCGCTGGCCGCGCTGCTGGGCGCCGCCGCCGGCCTCGCGCTGGCAGTGCCGGCGCAGGCGGCGCAGATCGCCGGCGGCAAGCCCATCCGCATCCTGGTCGGCGCGCCGGCCGGCGGCACCACCGACACGCTGGCGCGCACCATCGCACAGGAGATGGCGCGCGAGCTGGACCAGGGCGTGGTGGTGGAGAACCGGCCCGGCGCGGGCGGCAACATCGCCGCCGACCTGGTGGCCAAAAGCGCGCCGGACGGCACCACCTTGCTGATGAGCTTCACCAGCCACACCATCAACGCCACGCTCTACAAGAAGCTGCCGTTCGACCCGATCGAGGACTTCACCCCGATCACGCTGGTCGCCAGCGTGCCGAGCGTGCTGGTGGCCACGCCCGGCCTGCCCGCCAACAACATCCCCGAGCTGATCCGGCTGGCCAGGAGCCAGCCCGGCAAGCTGAACTTCGCCATCGGCTCGGTGGGCTCGTCGGTGCACCTGGCCGGCGACATGTTCAAGATGATGACCGGCACCTACATCGTCAACATTCCCTACAAGGGCACCGCGCCGGCCATGACCGACCTGCTCGCCGGCCAGGTGGACCTGATGTTCGCCAGCACGCTCAACGTGCTGCCCCACGTCAGGAGCGGCAAGCTCAAGGTGCTGGGCGTGACCAGCCCGGCGCCGCTGCCGCAGTTCCCCGGCGTGGCGCCGATCGGCAACACCGTCAAGGGCTTCGAGTCGAGCGCCTGGTTCGGCCTGTTCGGCCCGGCCGGGCTGCCGCCCGACGTCCTGCAGGCGCTCTACCAGGCCGCCCGCAAGGGCCTGGACACGCCCGCGGTGCGCAAGCGCATGGAGATGGATGGCGCCCAGCCGGTCGGCAGCACGCCGCAGGCATTCGCCGCCTTCGTGCGCGAGGACGTCAAGCGCTGGGCCAAGGTGGTCAAATACTCGGGAGCCACGCCCGAATGATGCCACTCGCCGCGCCCGCCCCCGCGCCGGCCAAGCCGACCCCGTCGGCCTTGCCGGCCACCCTGGCCCAGAAACTGGTGGCGCGCGCCGCCGGGCTGGAGACGGTCACGCCGGGCACGGTGGTGACCTGCAAGGTGGACCTGGCCATGTCGCACGACTCCAGCGGCCCGCGCCGCGTGGCGCCGCTGCTGCGCGAGCTGGGCGCCACGGTGTGGGACCCGGAGCGCTACGTGGTGGTGACGGATCACTACGTGCCCGCCGCCGACCCCGAGGCCGAGGCGATCGTGCGCTTTACGCGCGACTGGGTGCGCGAGGCGCGCCTGCCCCACTTCATCGACGGCAAGGGCATCTGCCACGTGGTGCTGCCCGAGCATGGCCACGTGCTGCCCGGGCGCTTCATCGTCGGCGGCGACAGCCACAGCCCCACCGGCGGCGCCTTCGGCGCCTACATGTTCGGCATCGGCGCCACCGAGATGGCAGGCGTGCTGGCCACCGGCGAGATCTGGCTGCGCGTGCCGCACACCATCCGCCTGCAGTGGGACGGCACGCTCGGCGCGGGCGTGTGCGCCAAGGACATGATGCTGTTCCTGTGCGGCCGGCTGGGCCTGGGCGGCGGGCGCTACGAGGCCGTCGAGTTCGCCGGCCGGGCGGTGGCCGCGCTGCCCATGCAGGAACGCATGACGCTGTCCAACATGAGCGCCGAGCTGGGCGCGCAGACCGGCCTGATCGCGCCGGACGCCACCACCCTCGCGTGGCTGGCCGAGGCCGGCGTGCCGGCCGCCACGCTGGACGCCATCGCGCCGGAGCACTGGCGCACCGACCCCGGCGCCGCGCTGCTGGAGAGCCTGTGCTTCGATGCCGCCGCGCTGGCGCCGCAGGTGGCCGCGCCCCACTCGCCGGCCAATACCGGCCCGGTGGGCGACGCGGCGGGCCAGCCCGTGGACATCGCCTACCTGGGCGCCTGCACCGGCGCCAAGCTGGAAGACCTGCGCATGGCCGCGAGCGTGCTGCGCGGGCGCCGCGTGGCGCCGGGCGTGAGCCTGCAACTGGCGCCGGCCTCGCTGCGCGACCAGCAGCAGGCCGAGCGCGAAGGCACGCTGGCGGTCCTGCTGGATGCCGGCGCGCACCTGCTGCCCAATGCCTGCAACGCCTGCGCCGGCTACGGCGCCTCGCGCTTCCCGGCCGGCAGCCGCGCCATCGCCTCGACCGCGCGCAACTTCGCCGGACGCATGGGCGACAGCGGCAGCGCGGTGTGGCTGGCGTCGCCGCTGACCGTGGCGGCCAGCGCCGTGGCCGGCCGCATCACCGACCCGCGCGAGATGCTGGCATGAGCCCGGTTCCTCCCGCCCCCGTCCCCGTTGCGGCCCCCGGCGCGCCGCCGCACGGCGGCCGCATCTGGCGCTTCGGCGACCACGTCGACACCGACCAGATGGCGCCGGGCGCCCACATGAAGGGCGGCATCGAGGAGATCGCGCGCCATTGCCTGGCCGGGCTGCGCCCGGAGTTTCCCGGCGCCGTGCGAACGGGCGACGTGGTGGTGGCCGGGCACAACTTCGGCGTCGGCTCGTCGCGCGAGCAGGCGCCGCAGGCCCTGCTCCAGCTCGGCGTGGCCGCGGTGATCGCGCCCTCGTTCGCCGGGCTGTTCTATCGCAACGCCATCAACCTCGGCCTGCCGGTGCTGACCTGCGCCGATACCGCGCGCCTGGCCGACGGCGCGCGCGCGCGGCTCGACCTCGACCTTCCCGCGCTGTGGCTGGCCGACGGCAGCCCGGTCGCCTGCGATGCGATTCCCGCGTTCCTGCGCGCGCTGCTGCGGGCCGGCGGGCTGGTGCCGCACCTGAAGGCCAGGCTGGCGGCGCAGCCGCGCTAGGCGCCGGCGGCCATCGCCAGGCCAACGCCGAAACATTGCCGCGCCGGCATCACGCGGGCCGCCCGCACGCGCTCTGGCGCAGCAGCGCCACGACCTCCTCGTCGGTGGTCTGGCGGAAATCCAGGTAGAACGCGCCCACCGCGCCGAAGCTGGCCGGCACGTTGAGGCAGACCACCTCGTCGGCCGCCGCGCGCAGGCTGGCCAGCCCGTCCGCGGAGGCCACCGGCGCCGCCGCCACCACGGTGCGCGCGCCGGCGCCGCGCACGCCTTCGAGCGCGGCGCGCATGGTGGCGCCGGTCGCCACGCCGTCGTCCACCACGATCACGGTGCGCCCGGCCACGGCCGGCACCGGCGCGCCGCCGCGATAGCGCTGCTGGCGCCGCGCGATCTCGTCGAGCTGGCGGCCGCGCTCGGCGTCGAAGGCGCCGCTGTCGAGCGCGCGCCGGGTCCAGGGGTCGTCGTTGGCGACGGTGTGCGGCGCGCCGCCGGCGGCGTCGCCCTCCACCACCGCGCCGAGCGCCAGCTCGGGATAACCGGGCGCGCCGATCTTGCGCACCAGCAGGATGTCGAGCCGGCCTTCGAGCAGGCGCGCCACCTCGAACGCGACCGGCACGCCGCCGCGCGGCAGCGCCAGCACCAGCGGCGCCTCGCCCAGCGCCGCGGCGCCGTAGCCGAGGCCGGCCAGGTGGCGGCCAAGATAGATCCCGGCCTCGCGGCGATCGGCAAAGCACGGCGGCAACGGCATCGGGCGGGACATGGCCTGACCTCCGGGTTCAGTGGCGCGGTGAGCAAGAGAGCGCGGGGACAAGGCCAAATATAGGCGGATCGGGCGCGCGAATGAAGGCGGGCCTGCATGCGTTTTTTCTCGCGCCGCGCGGGGCCGGGGCAGGCGGCGGCGCCGGCACGGCGCGGGTGGCGCGGACGATGCGGGTGATGCGCACGGCGCGCAGCGCGCGCGATTGAATGCGATTCAGCAACAGTGTGTTTTGCCGCGCCTGGATTTTCTTTCGGCGGGATTTGGCTAACATGGCCCGTACCGATGGCAGCCACCACCCGCGCTGCCGTCTCCACGGCGCGCCATCCCTCGATCAGGGCGGCGCGCAGAGGCATGGCGGCCTGCCGGTCTTGCGGCCGGTGTCATGCGAACCCACTGCGAGAAACACCATGAGCACGCATCACAAACCCGCGCACGACCCCCAACGCACCGACGGCGCCGCGACCGACGCGAACGGCCTGGGCCTCGACATCCCCTTCGGCTCGCTCGAATCCGCCGCGCTGGCCGAGCTGCCGTACACCTTCCGCCCCGTGGGCACCTGCACGCGCTACTACAACGAGTGCTTCAGCTAAGACAGGCGGCCCGCGCACGAACCGCGACGCCGCGTGCGCGCGCCTGCCCCCGGCAGGCACACGCAGGCGGCGTCTTGCTTTGTTCGCGCGGCATGGCCGGCATCGCGGCGGGGGGAGAGCGGGAGAGGAATGAAAAGAGCGCCTCGCGTGTCGTCACGAGGCGCTGGCCGGCAAGGGGATCCCGGCAGGGAGTCGCATAGCCCGACGGGGAAGCAAGGCTATAGATTCGATTCTATATCATTTTTTTCACTTTTGAATAGGGTGTCCATTTCATATTTACGCACCGAGCGGCACTTCGCGGGCCGGATCGTGCGGCTTGTGGACACGCCATGAGGACGGCGCCGGCGGCGCCGGCTCGAGCCGCGCGGGCAGCCATTCGCGCAGGGCGGCCGCCGTCATCGGACGGGCGAAAAGATAGCCCTGGCCGAGGCGCACGCCCTTGGCCGCGAGCAGCGCGCGCTGCGGCTCGGACTCGATGCCTTCGGCCACCACGGCGAGATCCAGCGCGTAGGCAAAGTTCAGCGTGGCGTCGACGATCTGGCCGCTGACCTTGTCGCCGGGCTCGGCCTGCACGAACAGGCGGTCGAGCTTGAGGAAATCCACCTCGAAGCGCTTGAAGTACGCCAGGCCGCAGTAGCCGGTGCCGAAGTCGTCCACGGCCAGCTTGATGCCGCGCGCCTTGGCGCGCTGGATCGCGCTGCGCTGGGGCTCGGCCAGCGAGACCGCGTCGCGCTCGGTGATCTCCAGCACCGGCGTGACGTTGGCCTGCAGCAGCGCGAACAGCGCGGAGTCGTCGGCCCAGAAGCCGGCGTCGTCGAAGTGCTCGGCGGTGATGTTGAAGGCGATGTGGAACGCCGGCACCGGCGCCAGCGCGGCGAAGTCGCGCAGCACCTGCGGGATCAGGCACAGCGTCAGCGCCACCGCCAGGCGCTGGCGCTCGATCGCCGGGATGAACGCATCCGGCTCGAGCAGGCCGCGCCGCGGATGCTGCCAGCGCGCCAGCACTTCCACACCCGTGCACAGGCCGCTTTCGAGATCGACCAGCGGCTGGTAGTACGGCACGAACTCGCCCTGGCGCAGCCCGCGCCGCAGCTCGGCCGCGAACGAGCGGCGCGCGGCGCGCCGCGACTGCCATGCGCACGCCGCCAGCGCGGCCAGCAGGGCCGCCAGCGGCGGCAGCAGCAGGTACTTGAGGCCTTCGTGGAAGATCATGCTGCGCGGCGCGCCGGCGACGACGGCGATCGGATGCCCGGCAAGCTGGCGCACGTCGACGATGCCGTCGCCGCCTTGCCACACGGTGTCGCGCGGCACCAGCGCGGGCACGCCGGCGGCCTCGCCGTGGCCGGGCGCCTCGTCCGCCCCGGCCGCCCCGGCCGCCTTGCCGGCGCCCAGCATGAAGCGCGTGCCGGCGACCTCGATGCCGATGTCGGCGAAGCCCAGCCGGCCGGCCGACTGCACCATGTCGGCGAGGTAGCGCCCGTCCACCCACACCAGCACGCCCTGGCCCGGCGCGGTCCCGGAGAACACCGCCAGCGCGGTGCCCTTGCCGGGGCCGGCCGCGGCGAGCCGGTACTGCAGTCCCGGGCGCCACGGCAGCAGCTCGTCCAGCGGCAGCGCCATCTCGCCGCGCACGGCCGAGCAGTAGCGCATGCCGCGCGCCACCAGCTCCACGTCGAGCACGTAGGCGGTGTAGGCGCCCTGCTCGCGCAACTGGCGCGCCACGCCGCGGCACGGCACGCCGGCCAGCGCGTGGTCCTGGTGGGCAATGCCGAGCGTGTCGGCCAGCGCCAGCTCGAGGTTGTCGCGCAGCGCCGTGGCGGTCCGCTCCACCCGCGCGCGCGCGTCGTGCGCGGCCAGCAGCACGACCAGCCACAGCGCCAGGCAGCCCGCGGCCAACGCCGCCACCCATGCCGACGCCGGCGGCCGCGCGCCCTGGCCCGGCACCACCCGCAAGCAGCGCATCATGCCGCCGCCGGCAGGCTGAGCGTGATCACGGTGCCCTTGCCGATCTCGCTGCTCAGCGCGATCTGTCCCTGATGCACCGCCACGATCTCGCGCACGATCGCCAGCCCGAGGCCGTTGCCCTTGGCATTGCCGCGGCGGTTGGCCCGGTAAAAGTTGTCGAACGCCATGCCTGCTTCTTCCTTCGTCATGCCGATACCCCGGTCTTCCACCCGCACCGACACCTTGTCGGGCTCCTGCTGCGGCGTCCACACGGTCACGATGACCTCGTCCTTGCCGTCAGAATACTTAAGCGCGTTCTCCACCAGATTGCGCACCGCCTGCGTCAGTTGCACGCGGTCTCCGAGCACGCACAGCGGCGCCTGCGGCGCGCTCACGCGCACCCGCCCGTGCTCGGCGAAATCGCCCGCCACGACATCGCGCACCAGCGCCGCCATGTCCACGCGCTGGCGCTCGAGCGCGCCGCTGCTGCGCGCCTCGATGCGGGCCAGGTCGAGCATGTCGGAAAGCAGGTCGTTGAGCTGGCGCGCGCGCGCGTGGATGGCGTGGTAGATGCCGCGGCGACGCTCGGGCGGCACCACGTCCGCGCCGAGCAGCTCGGCGTAGCCGGCGATGCCCGCCACGGGCGCCTTGAGCTCGTGCGCGGCGGCCGAGACGAAATGCGATTTCATGCGGTCGTGGCGCAGCTGCGAGGTGATGTCGCGCAGCACCAGCACCAGCCCTCCGCCACCGCCGCCGGCATGCACGATGCGCACCTCGTAGGCCGGCGACACCGCCATGTCGAACTCGATGATGCCGGCGAACTCGGCGCCCGCCTGCGCGCGGTCCAGCTCGGCCAGCAGCTGCTCGGCGCGGCAGGCCTGGCGCGCCGGCTGGCGGCCGCGGTAGAGCCAGTGGACGAACTCGCGCTGGGTGGCGCCGCGCAGCCGCTGCAGCGACACGCCGAGCAGCTCGCACAGCGCGGTGTTGGTCTCGTCGATCACGCGGTCGGCGCCGAACACGGCCACGCCGTCCGGCATGGCGAGAAACAGGCCGCGCAGGTGCTGCTTCTTCTCGGCGAGGATGTCGCGCACCACGCGCTCGCGGTCGGCCAGCGCGGCCAGCGCGCGCAGCGCCGCGAGCTGGCGCACCTGGAAGAACAGCACCAGCACCGTGACCAGCGCGGCGATGCCGAACGCGGCGCACAGGCGGTCGTGGTAGCTGGCCATCGCCGCGCGGCGGCTCACGCCGACCAGCAGCGCGAGGTCGTAGCCCGGCAGGCGCCGGATGGCGTAGATGCGCTCGGCGCCGTCGGGCGTGCCGGCGGCCACGCGGTCGCGCACGCCGCCCGCGCCGATGCTCGTGACCTGGCTCTCGCCGGTGGCGGCCAGCGCCCGGCGCAGCGCCGAGCCGGGCATCAGCACCTGGCCCGGCTGCCGGCCCTGCTCGCTCCAGCGCGCGCGCACCACGTAGTCGTCGGTGCCGGCCAGCAGCACCGCGCCGGACGCGCCCAGCCCGGCGCGCGCGTAGGCCTGCGACAGGTAGCCCGGATCGAGCGACACCACCACCACGCCGAGAAAGCGGCCCGTGGCCCGGGACACGATGCCCTTGGAAAGCTGGATCGACCACGGGCCGCCGATGCGCCCGGGCAGCGGCACGCCCACGTAGAGCGCGGGCGGCAAGCGTTGGCGGTGCAGGTCGAAGAGTTGGGGGTCGCCCGGGTCGGGCGGCGCGAGGCTCGCGCTGGTCGAGGCCCGCAGGGTGCCGGCGCGGTCGAACACGGAGACTTCGCTGAAGGGCTCGATCACGAGGGTGCCGCTGCGCGCCCAATGCGCCAGCGGCGGCGCGCGGCCGCGTTCGGCCACGGTGCCGCCGATCAGGGAGGCGACGTGATCGGCCTCGGCCAGGGTGCGCTCGGCCTGTTCGCCCAGCATGGCGGCCACGCGCGCCAGGCTGGCATGGACATGGCGCATCTCGGTGGCGCGGTCCCACAGCGCCCAGGCGCCCAGCGCGGCCCAGATGCCGACGACGATGACCACACCTGACCAGAACGGATGTCGCGCGGAACGATGCGGGCTTGCCAGTGCCTGTCGGTAGATTTCCAGGCTCATGGGAAAGCTACCAAAAAACCAGAATATTGTTCGTCACAGCCGTGAATCCCAGCCTTCGATACGCGCGTGCGCCGGATAACCGGAACCGGCTCGCGCCACTCCTATGACCCTGCGCACCTATCCGCGCGCGGCTGCGGTCCGTGCGCTCCCCCGGTGCCGCTGCCCTTGGGCGTTCCGGGCAGTCTCTCCTTGTGGCAAAGCTTCACAGTATGATCCATCGGGCGGCACCGGCAAGCCGGCCCGGGCCCGCGGGAGAGGCCGCGCGGCGCTGCCGGCCCCGGTGCTGCGCGCGCCATTTCCTCCGGTCTCATTTAGCGATGCCTTATCATCGTTGCGCGCTTTTCTGGCATTAAGTTGCGTTTTGGCCGCTTTCCGAAGAATAATGAAAAAAATACGATATGCAACGCCGCACATTCGCCCCGTGCACGCTGCGGCAGTTGAAGAGGCTCTATGACCGATCTGCGCTTTTATTCCACCAAGACCGCGGCCGAGATGCTTGGCGTCTCCCTGCGCACGGTCCAGCTGTGGGTCGAGAACGGCCGGCTGCCCGCGTGGAAGACCGACGGCGGGCATCGCCGGATCCCGGCCGACGCGGTGGACCGCATGGTGGCGGAGCAGCGCCACCAGTCCGCGCCCGCGCGCAGGGCACCGGCGCCGCCCGCCAGGCCGTTTCGCGTGCTGTTGGTGGAAGACGACGAACATCTGCTGCAGATCTACCGCATGGCGCTCGAGACGCTCGATCCGCCGGTCGAGATCCTCGAAGCCACCAACGGCTACGACGGCTTGCTGCTGATCGGCAGCAGCAAGCCCGACCTGGTCGTGCTGGACCTGATCATGCCCGGCATCGACGGCTTCCGCCTGTGCCGCACCATCGACGCGCAGCAGGAATTCGCCGCCACCCGCATCGCGGTGGTCACGTCGCTGGACAAGCACGCGATCGCCGACCGCGGGGGCGTCCCGCCCCATATCCGCGTGTTCTCGAAACCGATCCCGATGTCGGTGTTGCAGTCGCTGGTGGTGACCTTGCAGGTCAGCCCGGGCACGCCCGCCTAGACCCCGGCGCGCCGGCGGAAATCAGCGCGGGTATTGTATATCATTTTTTTCATCTAGCCGCCAGCACGCATTTTCATATTTACGCAATTGGTCCCGCGCCCGGGCGCTGCCGCCCGCCTGCGCGGCGCACCTCCGTGGTGTCCCCCGAGACACAGGCGGTGGCTGGCGCGGAGGCGACGGTGCCGGCCGCGCCAAGTTCGTGGCTGACCTCCCACGGCCCGGCAGAACTGGCCAGACTCGCGCGCGCCGGCTGCTTCGCCCAGCCGCACGCAGCCGCCAACACGCTGGGCGCCACCGACGATGCTATGTCCGCGGCAAAGGCCACAAGATGCGGGCCATCCCGCTGCCCACGCCGTGCATAGCGATGCTGCGCGCCTACCGATGCGCTCGCGGCCGATCGACTGCGCCGCCTGTGCGCGAAGCGCTGCCGGTGATCCACGGCCACAAGGGCGAGGCGCTCCAGTCGGCAGGCCTGTACCGGGAGGTCAAGGCGGTCTTTGCCGCCGTCGCCGATGGCCTGCAGGAGCGAAAGCCGACGCAGGCGCTGCTCGGCCACGCCTCGGTACAGACCACGACGGCCTACGCCCGGACCGATCTGGGCCAACTGCGCGGCTTTGTCGAACAGACGCTTGCGGACACCCCGGGGGGCCAACGACCGAGGGGCCATCCGCTCCGGGAGGCAAGGACAAGAACGATGATGCGACACTGCTGGCCTGGGCTACTGCGTGGGGCGCGCGTTGGCCTGTCCCTTGTCGATCCGGCTGGTCTTCTGCAGCGCGGCCAGCTCCTCGGCCTCTTCCTGGGCAAACGTGTCGAACATCCGGCGACTCGCCGCGCCGGTGGTGTGTCGCGGCGGCGCGATCCGCCAGGCCGACAGGAGCGCGACAAAATAGGAGCACGGTTGACGCTCAGTGGCAGCGTGGCGTCGAACTGGCGCTGGGGTGTTGGCGTGTCGCCGCCGGCGTGGGGTGACTGCGAGCGCCTGGGCATGTCAGTACTGATAGACCATCTGCAGGCCTGCTGTGACGCCCGCCGTGTGGAACGCCGCCGGCTTGTAGACCGGCGTGCCGACGAACACGTCATACGAGAACGACCCGAACCGTGAACCCGCTCCCCCGCGCATCCCGATGACCGCTCCTGCCAACTGTGTACCCGCCAGCGCCGTGGTAAGCGGCCCGGACACCCGCCCGTAGTCGAGTCCCGCGTAGATGGCCTGCCCGCTGCCGCCCAGAGGCGCCTGCAACTCGTTGCGCCAGTAGAAGCCGCGCTCGCCCGCTAGCAGGTTCTCGCCATCGAAGCCGCGCACCGTGTAGCGGCTACCGATGGTCAGCGCGTCGACGTAATACAGCGGGTCATTGGTGAACTGGCCGTGGAAGGTGGTCACATAGCGCAATGTCTGCTCGCCCAGCTTGAACGGCACCGACAGGTTGGCGTCCGCCACCAGCATGCGGTAGCGCCAGGTCGGCCCATCCGTCGCCGCCAGCACATCCTCCTGCGCGCCAAACGCGCCGATGCCCTGGCGATAGGCCAGCGTGCCGTCGAACTGCGCCGCGCCAAAGTAATGACGGTCGGTGATGCCCGCCTCGACGATCGTGTTGTTGCGCCGCTGCTGCGCGATCTCCGTGTCCTCGATGAAGTTCTTGCCGAAGCGCCGGGTCAGCCGGAACTGCATGCCAAACACATCGTTCTGGCTGCGGCTGAGCACGCGGTGCAGCTTCAGGTCCGCCGTTTCCGACTGGCCGCTGGAAATGAAGGTCTGGTTGACCCCGGCGATCTGCTGGAAGTAGTTGCTCGAGTAGGCCGAGAGCGTCGCCGTCCAATAGCCCCACGGCACCGAGTAATAGCCGTTCCAGCCGCGGGTGCCGTGTTCCTTGTTGGCAAAGCCCAAATCCTGGGTGTAGCCAATGTTGAACAGGTCATTCAGGCCCAACGGATTGTCGATGCCGACGCTCAGGTTGCCCTGCCACTTGCCGGTGGCGCGCGTGCCGGCGTTGTCCACCGAGGCCACCACGGTCCACGGCTTGCTGCGCTTGACCGTGATCACCACATCGCTGCGGCCCGGGGCGCCGGTGGGCACCACCTGCATATCGGCGTCCTGGCTGGCGAGGCGTTTCATCTGCTCCAGCCCTTGCTCCAGATCGCGCAGATTCAGCAGGTCACCCGGGCGGGCCGGGAACGCGGACTTCCAGGTACCCCACAGGTCCGGCTCGGCAAAGCGCAGGTCGCCAATGACGCCGGGAATCAGAGCCATGCGCAGCGTGCCAGTGGAGAGGTCTTGCTCAGGCACCAGTACGCGGGTGGTGACGTAGCCCCGGCTCAGAATGACCCGTGAGACCCCCTTGACCAGTAGCTCGACGCCTTTCTTGCCGATGCACGCGCCCTGATAGTGATCGAGCCAGGCGCGTGCGAAGGCGAATGGATCTTGCGGCAGGGCGGAGGCGCCTTGCGCGCGCACGTCGGCCGGGAGGTCGGGCGAGACGTCCAGGGTGAAGCGGTCGATGCGGAAACATGGGGCTTCGGTAGGCAGCGACGGAAATTCGACCGGAGCAACATCCTCCGCACGCACGGCCGGTGCCTGCACGGTCTGGGCGCGCTCGCGGGCTTCTTGCTGTTGGCGGGTGCGCTGGTCTTGTTCGGCGTTGGTGAGGGCGGCGGATTGGGCCGGCGAGGGGCTGACTTGAGCACACACCGGGCCCGAGGCTGCCAGCACGCCGGCGAACGGCAGCATGGCGGCAATGAGATTTGTTTTATTCATTTTGGACTACGCATTGCGTTGCGGAGTGGCGTGGCATTACCCCAACGTACCGATGCTGCGATTCATGTGGGGCAACGCGCGAGAGGATCCCTCGGGTATTTCATGTAGACATACCCTGATCGGTCTGCTCCTTGGTTGATCGTCAATATCAGAGCCGATGCGCCCCTCTTGCAAAAATAGTGTCGATCTTCAGTGTGCAATGAATTCCGCCAACCAAGAGATAGAAGCAAATTTTCATAATTTGAAATTTGCCCTGTTGTCCACGACTCTGAAGCAACCGAAATGGAAAGGATTGCACTTCCAATCTTTGTTTTTCTATCATCATCAAAATCAATAATTCTTGCCCGTTGCTGGAGGATCAAGTTCATATCAGTACGCATCATCTCTCTTGCCTCACGTATTTCCTTTAGAGAGGGAGAAGACGAGAAAGAATATGCGATTCCAATCCAAATTATTGCGATTACAACACCAGATGCAAGTAACCCCTTTATTCTATCCATTCCTTACTTTCTGATTGGCTTGCTAACTCCGGTACCTGCTGCTATACCTAGCGAGCCAAAGCCAAATTCGATAGCATATAATCTGCCAATAGATTTATGCAGAACCCCCGACATCCGCCGCCAACGTAAGACGCGCCATCAATAAAAGAATCTGTTGCCGAGGCAGAGTCTCCCTGCTTGTTGATGATGAACCTCCAGATGACACTGCCGGCTGGTGAAATTGGCACCGTGCCACCACTTCCTAGGTATGGCTACCCATTGTGTAGATTTACTGTTGCGCGTGTAAGCTATCGCAAGAATTTGTAAGCTAAAGCTCCTATAAGAACCAGCCAGAATTCCGCAATAGCTGCCCAGTAGACCTTTTTCTCCAGGGGCATCATATTTCCACGTTTTCTCGTCAGGGCCTCCTGGCGCAGCCATTCAACGCTCCTAGCATCGCTTACATTGCGCAACTGCCGATTGTGGGCGTCTTAGGATCGCCCCCGAAGAACCGCTAGCTTTACAACCGATACCAATCATAAGGCCAAGAATAGCGGCTATCTTAAGTCGGTGCACAATGTGTGCGCCATCCAGGCTATTCCATAAGGTTCCCTCAGATACGTATTCAACAAAGGAACCTGGCTCTGACTCGCGCAGCGCGAAAGAAGGCCACACCATCCGCGCACATGTGGTTCTACAAATAATTCACGAAGAACTGGTTCAATCAGGAAATTAAGCACAGTCACGATGGCTACCATCATGGCGATGAAAGAAAAGATAACGTAGAGCATAATAAAGATGCTCGATCTGTTGTGTTGGCTCATTTCTGTCCGTCCATCACTCGATCCTTTGTTGCGTTGCCAATTGGCTCCTGAGAGACGCTTGAACCCACACCGCCTATAATGGACCCTTCTTAATCACTAGTTCAGTGTAATTCTGGCCTTTGCCCAACTGGGCTTGTCCACGGTTTTACTCGTCCTGATTTCGCGCAATGTACTGACTGTCGTAATTGTGGTCGGCGTAATTCGGATCAGATTTGCAGCCATTGCAATTCAAGCTCTGGCCGCCAAGGGTGCTGCGCACTTCATAGTCGTGCTTGCCACCTGCGGCATCCGTAGTCTACTTGTCCGAGATTGCTCAGAATCTCCACCGCAATTCGGCCTTCAGTATCTTGCTCCGAAATGCCACTCTTCTGAGCGACAACCTCCGCATTTTTCCTCGCAAAGTCATACTCCGCAGGATACAGTTGCCGGTTGTAAGCATGTGCTACGACGCTACGCGAACCATTTTTCGTAGGAAAAATAAATAATCACGCTGAACACGATCGCAATGAATACGAAGTAGACGATTTTATCTGACCGACTCATCTTCTTCCATTGCTCAGGTGTTGGGCCACCGCCGATTGCCATGGTTATTTCCTTTACTCTTAGTCTGCTTTGATCGGTGACGAATTCCCCCATGGCATGACGCCGAAGCTAATCGCTCCAGGTGGTGCAACGCCAAATTCAATTGCGGTAGCGCCGCCGTATGAATGTGTAATTGCGGCAAAGCCATTAACACGGAAAGGTGTGGGAATCAAAACAAAGGCTTGGTTTCCATTGCCATTCATGAACGAATTCGTATCCCTCGCATTGTTTGCCCCAAATATCCAACCAAAGCTCATTGCTCCGCCAGGTGAGAACGAGATTGCTGACGGATTTGTCTGGACCACTCCCGTGGAAAGATACTTCGTGCCGTCATAAAGGTTTACAGATCCGCCGACGGTTCCCGACAAGACTCCTCCGCTGACCGCTGCATAATCAGGTAGGAGTCCCCGCCCTTGCTGCCCCAAGCCGGCCGCGCATTCCGCAGTAATGCACCCGTTGGGCGCTGGCGTAAAGGGATTGGACGGTATGCCCGTAGATGTGCCTGTAGTCTTTCCAAGTGTGGCGTCATTCCAACTATACGCAGACGATTTGCCACCCGTCATCGATTGGATATAGCTTGCCAAGCTTGGATCTACTTGGCTGGGCACAGATTGCACTAGCGTACGCCCGTCGCCGGACGGTACCGTGAAGCTCGCGCCCTGGTCGTAGACCCCCTGTGGATTGCTGACACCGTCTACGACCATTCCGGTCGTCACGTTTTCGCCCAGCTTGCTGTTACTGGCCACTCGCATGGCATCGCTCACTTGCTGGTCGGTGTACTTCCCGCCACTGGCCGCCGCAATTTGTCGTGCTAGCGCGCGTTCATCCGGGTGCAGTTGCCGGTTGTAAGCATCCGCCATACCTGCCGCCCCCGCTGCAGCCGCCCCATTGGCTCCGCCGCCCGCCACCGCGCCCGCCACCACCATCCCAACCGTCTGCAGTACCGCGTTGCGCGTGGGTTCGTCCATGCCCAGGCTGCCGAGGTTGTCGTTGAGCGCCGCGATCGCTGCGGTGGCGGCCGCCGTACCCGCCGCGCCCTTCGCGAAGTCGCCGCCGACTGCTGCCGTGATCAGCCCGCCCACCAGACCGTGCACCGCCACCTTCACGGCTTCCGGTTTGTCTTCCAGCCATTCGCCAATCTGCTTGTCCACGATCGGCATGGCCTGTTGCACGGTCTGCCCGGCCAGCTTCCGCAGGTCTTGCTGGTCTTTGACCTGCTGCGCATCAAAGATCTTGCCGATCGCCTGATTGGCGTTCGCCGTGTCCCGGTTCAGCCCGGTGACGGTCTCGTCCGCCGTCTTGCCCGTCAGCGCCAACTGGCCGGCGTTGTCGGTGATCGTGACGGTGCCGGGGGCGATGGCGCTGTGTGTCACGCCGGAGGCGGCACCCGTGCTCGGCGCGACCGCGTTGCCCATAGCCGTGGACATGGCGGAGTTTGTCAAATTGCGCAGGCCCGACGTGGCGCTGCTGAAGCTCCCCGCAATCGTCGAACTATCGCTCTTGTACTCGGCCTTGTTCTCGATGTCGCGGGTCGTCAGCGTCCCGGTGGTGAACTTGTTCTGGCTTGCATCGGCCGTGCTGGCGATCACGCCGCCCTTCAGATCCGTGTTGCCCTTCACAGTCACATCCAGGCCACCGTTACCCGCGTACAGCCCGCTCTGCTCGGTGACCGACTGGTAGGTGCTGTCGGTGTTGCCGCTGCTCACGCTGGCGCTGCCGCTCACCGTGGTCCCCGCGCAGAACGGCGGCACGCACAAGCTGACTTGCGCCCCCGATGACGATTCCTTGCTGTGATAGGTATCGGTGTCCTGCCGGCTCTCGATGTTCAGGTTGCGGCCCACGTCCGCCACGATCTTGTCGCCGGCAACCTGCGCACCCTGCAGGTTGGTGTCACGGCCGCTCGATATCGTCAGCGTGTCGCTCGCCGCCACGTGGGTATCCTGATTCGTGACGGCATCGCCATTGGCATTGCCCCGGTTCTGACTCGCGGCCAGCTCCAGCGTGAAGCCATTCTGAGTGCCGCCCAGCCCGAAGCCCACGCCAATGCTCGCATTGCTGCCGCTGTACTGGCTGGTCTGGCTGGACACGTCCTGCGCGCTTTGCAGGTCCACGTCGCGCGCAGCCGCCAGCGTTACGTCCTTGCCGCTGATCTGCACACCGCGCCCACGGATTTCGCCATCGGACGAGAAGCCCTCGATGTCCTTCTGGCCGGAGCCGGTCGCCACGATAGTGACCGCGTTGCCTGCCGTGACTGTGGTGCCCTGGTTGCCGCTGGCCTGCATGTGCGATTCGCTGCTCTGGCTACCGCCGCCGATGCTCGCCGTTACCTTGACGAGGGCGCTGCCGCCGTTGCTGTTGGACGGGTTGCCGGTCTCGGCGGTGCTCACCGGTTGCGGGCTAACCGCGTTGAGCGCAGCAATACCCGCCTGCACACCATAGAGGGCGGCAACCCGAGCATCCTTGCCGTCTTCGATGGCCCGGGCCGCATTCTCGACGGCCTGTGCCGCCTGCACCGTGTAGCCCGATAGCGCGAGCGTCGAGCCATACTGGCTCACGCGATGACTTTCGTTCTGGCTGGCCGAGTCCGTGCCCGGATCAAGGATGACGTTCTTGCCGATCATCGTCACGTCATTGCCCGCCGCAATGTCCGCGCCGCGCGCCGTGATGTCGTCCCCGGCCACCATCGCCACGTTTCCGGTGTGACTGACCACCTGGCTGCGAATGGTGTTCTGCGTCGCCTGGTTGGTGTCGGTGTGGTGCGATTCGCTGCGCACCCCCACGGTGCCGGCATAGCCGGTGCCGCCCAGGTCGCCAATCTGTCGGCTGGAGCTGTCCGAACGCTGCGACAACGTGTCCTGCCCGGACAGGATGTCGATCTTGCCCTTGGCCGCCGACAGCGTCACGTCGCCCTCGCCAGCAATGCCGCTGCCCGCGATGGTGATGTCGCCCGTGCGCGCCTTCACGCCCACGGTGTTGCCGGTGATGACGCTTGCGTTCTGCTGGCTGCTGGCCAGATCGCCACTGGCATCGGCGCGCTGGCTGCCGTAGGGCACCATGCTCACGCCGCTGTTGTTGGGACCGCCCTCGATGTGCCGGCCAATATCGCCCAGGCTGGGCGTCGCGGTACTGATCTTCCAGCCGCTGCTAGTGGCGCTGTTGGACTCGGTGTAGGTATCGGTGGAAGCCCGCAGCGCCACGTCGCGTGCGGCGTCCAGCACCGCGGCCTGGCCGGCGCTGATGGTGCTGCCCGAGACGAGAATGTTCCCGTCCAATGCGCGCCCGTTGGCATCGGTCTCGCCGTTGCCGGTGGCCCGCACGCGAACGTCGCCCGCGCCGCTCAGGCTGCTGCCGCTGCTGATGGTGGCCACGCTCGACGACTGGCTGCTGCTCTTGCTGTTGCTGAACGATATGGCGACCTGCGGCGTGGTACCGGCCGCGGCGCCAAGCTCGCTCAGCGTCTGCTTCGCGCGCGTCACGCCGCTCGGGTTCTGCTGCGCATCCCGCAGATTGTTGGCCGTATCCAACGGGGTACCCACCAGCGCCACCGACAGGCCGCTCGACCGGCTGCTGGCGCTCGATTCCCGCGCGATGCGGTCGATGCCCTCGGCGATCGTCACGTTCTTCGCCAGGATGTCGATATGGCCGACATCCTCGTTGCCGTCCTTGCGGCCCGTGATCACGTCGCTGCCGATGACGGTGGCATCCTGGCCGGCCAGGATGGTCACGTTGCCATCGGTCGCCCCGACCGTCGAGCGCGCATCGCTCTGCGTCACCGCCAGCACATGGTCGCTTGCGCTGCCGCCGCTGCTGCCCACCGACACGCCGATGCCGCCGGCTCCCGCGAAGGCGGACACGCCAGACTTCGATTCCTCGTGCGAGACGCTAGATTCCCGCACGTTCTGGCCCGCCGTGATCAGCACGTTGCCCTGGGTCGCGGTCAGGGCAACGCCGTCCGCCGCCGCGATGGCGCTCTGGCGCACCGTGAGATCGTTGCCGGCGCTCACGCGCACGTTGTCTGCGCTCACCATGCTGCCCACGCCGAGGTCGACATGGCTGCTGCTCTGGTCATGGCTGGAACTGCGTGAGAGAAAGCCGCTGCGCCGGCTCCTGCTCTCGGCGCTGGCATCATGCACTTCCCGCGCTTCGCCGATGGTGACATCCTGGCTGGCCACGATACTGACCGAAGATCCCGTCTTGCCCGCGGTCCCCGCGCTGACGTCCGAACCGATCAGCGTCACGCTGCCCTTGCCGTCCACCGGCACCGCGGCGATGCCCGTGGCCTCCAGCAGTCCCGCCGCGAGCGGCGCCTGCCCGGCCGCCAGCGTGACGCGGTTGCCGCCCGCTACCGTGCTGCCCCGCACGGTGTCATCCTGACTGGCTTTCGTGTACGACGCGTTGTTTCCGCCCAGCGAACCTTCGCTATGGACGCTGACGTCCTTGAGTCCGGCGACCGCCAGATCCCGGCCGGCGATCAGCGAGACATCGGCGCCAGCCTCCAGACGCGAGCCGGCCAGCACCGTATCCCGTCCGGCCACGGCCGTGACATTCTCACCCGCCTTGACCGTGCTCCCGGCGATGGTGATCGTCTTGTCATGAGCATAGCTCTGCCCACCGCGCGACACCGCATCCTGCGTGGTGCCTAGCGCAACGGCGCCGACGTTCAGATCACGCCCGGCACCGAGCAGCAGGCTGTTGCCCGCCGTCACCGAGGATCCCACCAAATCGATGTCGCGCCCGGCCAGCACGGCCGCATTGCCGGTGGCGGCAATGCTGGCAACCGCCCCCACGCCGGTGGCGCCGGCACTGTAGCCGTTGGGGCCGATCTTCCGGACCTCGGTGATGGTCTGGGTTTCGTTGACCACATCGCGCCCGGCCCGAACCAGGACATCCTGTCCGCCAATGCGCCCGCCCAGGTTGCGCACGTCCTGCGCGGCCTGGACCACGGTGATGCCGGCCGCGTCGCCGATGGCACCGCGGTTGACGATATTGCTGCCCAGCACCTGCGTCGCCATATCGCCGACGACGCGGCCGCTGTTGTTCACGTCGCCGCTGGCGGCGAGCACGACCTGATTGCCTGCGACGATCGCGCCACTGTGGTTGAGGTCGACGGTGTTGGGCTGCGCAAGGTAGAGCTTCGGCACAAGCACCGACTGCTGCGTGCCATCCGGCAGCGTGACGTCCTGCGCCACCAGCCAGACCATGTCGGTGGTGAGCTGGCGCATCTGCTCGTCCGACAGCCCCACGCCAGGCGCAAGGCCGAATGACTTGGCGTAGGTCACGCCACTGTCCATCAACGCTTGATATTCGTCCATCTGGTCGGTGTAGCCGGCCAGGTATGTGCGGCCGGTCAGCGCCGTCACCTGGTCGCGCACGAGCTTTTCTTCATAGAAGCCGTCGCCCAGGCGCTTCTGTACCTTCTGCGGGTCCAGGCCCAGCGCACCCAGCATGTAGTCGCTGGAAAGGAAGGTCTTGTAGTTGGTAAAGCGTGAGTCGGTCTCGATCAGGTAAGGCGTGGCCGGGGCGGGGCGCAAGGTATACAGGCCGTTGGTGGGCAGGGTCAGGTTGGGGAGGCCGCCCGTGGCCGTGCCCAGCGTCTGCGGCCGGCCGGTCGCGCCAGTGGTGGTTGCCACGGCGCCGGCACCGAGCGTTGGTGCGTTACCGCTCGCGCCAGACGCTGCGCCTACGCTGCCGGGGGTACCCGCTGTCAGCGGCGCGCCCCCAGCCACGGTACCGGACACGCCATCGAGCAGCGTGCCGGAGGCGCCGCCACCTGCCACGCCACTGCCGCCGACGGTCTGGCCGACCCGGTTGACCGAATTGATCGTGATGTCCTGCGCGGTGGTCTGCACCGTCCCGTTGGCGGTGGCCAGCGCCGGCAATGCGTCTACCGTCCTGGGCGCTTGCGGCACCGTGGGATACGGCACCGTTTGCGTGTCGCTGTTGCCACCGCTCTTCTGGTGCCAGTAGAAGGTGGATGTGTCGGTGGTGCTCACCGTCTGCTGCAGCACCGTGCCGACGTCCTGCACCTCACCGGCCGCGGCGTGGCGGACCAGATCGCCGCCTGCGGCCATGATGGAGGACTGGTTGAGGATGGTGCCCCCGTCGCTGTTGATGCGGATCGTGCCCGCGGCTTGCACTCTTGCTGCCGGGGTAGCGCTGACCAACCGGTCGGTGGCAATGGCGGTGGTGGTCGTGCGGGAGATCTCGTTGTAGTCGTGGACGTCCGGTCCCAGGTCGTAGCGCACACGGACCTCGTCGGGGCGGATGTGCTTGGCCGGGTCCCAATCTGGCCAGAACGTGATCCGGTAGGTGGATCCGGTGTCCTGGATGGTCTGGTAGTACTGGGTCGGGTTGGTGGTCAGTGGCCGCGACTGGTCATTGCTGCTACAGAAGCCGGTGGCATCGCAGATCGCCGCCCCGCCATATTGCTCGACCGGCGCCTGCAAAAAAGAAAACGACTTCGTGGCGGCATCGAGATTGGCCACGGCGGATTTCGGCACCACCACCGAGATCGGGGCACGCAACGCGTTCACCTGATCCGCGCTGATGCTCGACAGCTGGCCGTTCCACCGCCACCCGGGAAACGTGTAACTATAGTGCGTATTGAGCTCATCGCCGCTCAGCCCCGCCTGCCAGAGCGTCAGTGTCTGCGTGCTGGTCTGCGGCGTACCGGCTTCCGTGACCACGCTGGTGCGCGTGTTGTTGACGGTCCGTGCGGCGATGTCGATATCGCCATCGGCCTCGATGAAGGCAGAGCGATTGTTGAGTACATTGACCTGATTGACCAGCAAGCCCGTGCTCGGGTCGCGCGTGCCGTCGCGGGCGATCTGCAGGTTTGCCGCACTGTAGATCAGCGCGCCATCGAGATTGGAAACGGCGTTCGTGCCGTAGACCTTGAGGTCTTGTGCTGCCGCGATGACCGCGGCGGGGCCGGCATTGGTCACATCGGCCGCCTGTACCCGCACGGCGTTGCCGATGATCGCCCCTGTGTTGGCCAGCGTGCTGCTCGAGGTCGCGACAGTGTCGCCCTCGATCCGCCCTGCGTTGACGATGGCATTGTCGGCCTGGACGGTGGTGGCCTGCGCGTTGATAACGGCGCCCGCCGCATTGTTGATGTCTGCTCCGCGCGCAGTCAAGCTGCCGCCTGCGGCCAGCGTGCCGGTATTGGCCAGCGTGCCGCCTGCCCGGATCTGCATGTCGCCGTCGGCGCGCAGCTTGTTGGCGGCGTCATTGGTATAGTCACCCGCCACGTCCAGCGACAGATTGCGCCCGGCGGTCATCTCACCGCTGCCTGCGGCGGTACTGCCGCTCGATACGCCAATGTCCTGGTTGGCGCGCACCGCGCCGCCCTGATTGGTCATGGCGGCAACCTTGAGCCGCACGTCGGTGCCGCCAAGCGCTTCGCCGCCGTCATTGGCGAAGGTGACCGCGGCCTGATCCAATGTCAGCCCCTGGCCGCCGTAGAGCCTGCCGCCGCGGTTGTCCACGCTACGGTTGGTCTCGAGTTTCAGCGCACCGGCCGCCACGACTTGCGCGCCGGTGTCGTTCGCCAGATCCCGGGCGGCAATGGTCACGTCGCCATTCCCGCCCAGCGTGCCGCCCGTATTGGCCAGCGCCCCGGCCGAGACAATGTGGGTGGCACCGTCGCCGGCGTTGGCCACGCGGCCGCCGCGGTTGTCGATGCCGGCTGCCGCAACGGTGACGTTGCCATGCGCGCCGTTGGCGGTAAGCGTGCCGCCTGCGTTGCTCAGATCGCCATCCACGGAGACCGACAGGTCGCCGCCGGTCTGCGCCGTGCCGCCTGCGTTGTCCATTCCGCCGCGGCTGGCAATCTCCAGGCCGGATTGGCCATAGAGCACGCCCTGGCGGTTGATCAGGTCCGCGCCGAGGGTCAGCATTGCGGCCTGCTGCGCGGACATCCTGCCGGCGATATTGTCCAGCGCCGCGGCGCGCACGACCAGCCGGCCGTTGGTCAGGATCGTGCCTAAGGCATTGCGCAATGCGCCTTCGGTCGTCACGGCCAGCGTACCGTCGCCAGCATGCGCGATACGGCCGCCATCGTTGGTCACCGCCAGGGCATCCACGGTCAGGTTCCGTCCATTCGATGCCAGCGTGCCTGCGGTGTTGTCGAATGTACCGCCGGCGCGGATCGCCGTGTCCGCCGTACCGAACTGGCTGATGCTGCCGCCGCGATTGGACAAGTTGCCCGCGATGCGGATGCCGAGTGCGTCGGCCTCGATACGGCCCGTGTCGTTGTCGAGCGAGGCTGCGGATACATCGGCCGCACCCGCCGACAGCACACCATTCCGATTGCCGAGGGCGCCTGCGATACTCGCGTTCAGCGACCGGCCCGCCGTGATGCTGCCCTGCGCATTGTCCAGGGATTGCGCGTCCAGGCTTGCGTCGCCCTTGGCAGTGATCTGGCCGCGATTGGCCACATCCGCTGCGACCACCTGCACGTCGCCATTGCCGCCAATCAGTCCGGCGCCGGCATTGCGCAGCGACTGTTGCGCCTGGACGCGGGTCAGCCCGTCGCCCGCGTTGACGATGCGCCCACCGCTGTTGTCGATGCTGGCAGCCGCAAGAGAGAGCGCGCCATGCGCATCCGCCGCTTCGACACGGCCATCCGCATTGGTCAACGCGCCGCCCGCCTGGATCGCCAGCGTGCTGCCGGCGTGGAGAGTTGCCTGGGTATTGTCGAGTGCGCCCTGCACGGCGATCTTGCCATTCCCTTGCGCGGAAACAGTGCCACGGGCGTTGTCGAGCTCGCTGGCCCGGACGTCGAGCGCGCCATTGGTCTGAATGACACCGGCGGCATTGCCAAGCTGGCTCTGGGACGACACCGCCAGCATGCCGTCGCCGGCATGCGAGATACGCCCATCTGCGTTGTCGAGCGCATTGGCGTCGATGGCAAGGTTCTGGCCGTTGGCGGCAAGCGTGCCCGCGCTGTTGTCGAGCGTGCCACCCGCACCGATTGCCGTGGTGCCCGACAGCCCGAATTGGTTGATGGTGCCGCCTCGGTTGGACAGATTGCCCGTCGCGCGGACCGCCACTTCGTCGCCCTCCACCCTGCCGGCCTCGTTGTCGATCGATCCGGCTGCCAGCTTGAGCGCCGCGCCGAAAAGCAGGCCCTGCCGATTGCTTGCCATCCCGGCCACGTTGGCGGTGAGCGCCTGGCCTGCCGTGATACTGCCGCGGTCATTGTCCAGCGATTGCGCATCCAGGCTGGCATTGCCCTTGGCCGTCACCTGTCCGTGGTTGGCCAGCGCGCCGGCCAGCAGTTGCACATCGCCATTGCCGCCGATCAGGCCGGCCTCGGCGTTAAGCAGGTCCTGCGTGGTCCGGACCCGCGTCGAGCCGTCGCCCACATTGACGACGCGCCCGGCCGTGTTGTCCAGGCTGGCTGCATCCAGCGACAGCGAACCCCGCGCGCCGACGGCCTCGATGCGCCCGGCCGTGTTCGCCAGCGCGCCGCCGGCACGCGCTTCCAGGGCGCCATTGGTCTGCAGGATGCCGCCGGTATTGTCCAGCGCGCCGCGGCTCGTCACGGCAAGGACCCCGGCGCCTGCAAGAGCGATACGGCCACCGCCGTTGGCCACCGATAGCGCCTCGATGGACAGGTCTTGTCCGTTCGAGACGAACGCGCCGCCAGCGTTGTCGAGCGCACCACCAGCAACAATCGTGGTGTCGGTCTGGCCGAACTGACTGATGGTGCCGCCCCGGTTCGACAGGTCGCCCACGGTACGGATGCCAAGGGCGTCGGCCTCGATACGGCCCGTGTCGTTATCGAGCGAGGCTGCAGATACATCGACCTTCGCCGCTGACAGCGTGCCTTGCCGGTTGCTCACCGCGCCGGCGGTATTGGCTGCAATGGCATCCCCAGCCACGATGCTGCCCTGGTCGTTGTCCAGCGACTGCGCATCGAGGCTGGCTGTCGTCTGCGCATCGACCTCGCCGTGGTTGCGCAGCGCCGCCGCCTTCAGGCGCACCGCGCCGTTGCCGCCGATCACGCCACCCTGCGCGCCGCTCGCTGCCACGCCGGCGACGTTGGTCAATGCCCCCGTCACGGCGATGGTCAGGCCGTCGCCGTTGAGGGAGACCAAGCGCCCCGCCGTATTGTCCAGCGCTCCCGCATCGACGTTCAGCGCGCCACCGGCCTGCACGTCTGCACCGGCATTGTTCACGACCCCAGCCGAACGGATCGACATGGCGCCCTGCGACACGATCTGGCCACCCTGGTTGGACAGGCTGCCGGCGCTCAGGCTGGTGACCGCGCCACTGGACATCTGGCCCCGGTCGTTGACGAGCGCCCCCTGCGCATTGACGACCAGGGCCGCGCCCGCGGCAGCCGTCGCCCCCGTCAGATCGAGATTGCCGGCGCTTGCGGTGAGACCCAGATTGCCATTTGTCGCGGTCTGGCTGCCTGCCAGGCTGACACTGGCGCCCTGGATTGTGGCGTTCCCGCTTGCCAGGTTCCGGCCTGTGGCAGACACGGCCCCGGTTGCGCTCACCGTCAGGTCGGCTGCCGGGCCCGGCGTGCCATCCGGGTTCAAACCAGCCGCGAGCGTGCCCGTCGATACCACACTCTGCGCATGGATGCCAAGCGACTGCTGCGCCGCCAGCGTGCCACCGTTGGAGAATGTGCCATCGGTGCGAAGCGAAGCAGCACCGGCCGAATACGTCGTGCCGCTATTGTCGATGCCGTCGCGTGCCGAGACCGCGAGATTGCCGGTGGCATTCGTCTGGCCGGCCAGCACGAGCTTGCCTTGCGCGGTCAGCGTCAGCTCGCCGGCCTGCGCCGCCAGCACACCCCGATTCGAGACCCCGACACCAAGCTCCGTTGACGCCAGCAGGATCTTGTTGGCGTACATGCCGCCCAGCTCGCTCACGTCGATGCCGACCGCCGGGGCCGGTCCGTTGCCAGCGATCGCGCTGGCTGACAGCGCGTTGTAGTCGACCTGGTTCGCGCCGGCCACCACGTTGAGCCTGTTCGCATAGATCGCGGCATTGGCCTTGACCGCACGCGCGATCAGGTCCACCTGGTCGGTGCTCGCAGCATTGAGGCCGGCGCCCTCGACGCTGATCTGGCCGCCGGTCACACGGAAGGCATCCAGGCTGCCACTGCCGCCGTAGACGGGCGTGCCGGTGGTCAGCGTCACGCGGCTGGTGTTGATGAAGCCTGCGCCGTCGACCAGCAGTCCGTTTGGATTGGCAATCACCACATCGGCCCGTCCCCCGGCCACTTCGAGGTAGCCGCGCAGCTGGCTCGGTGACGTGCTGTTGACCTGGTTGACGATGATCCGTGCCGAGCCCCCAGGCAGCAGATTGGGGTTGCCGTTGATGTAGCCAGCCTGCTGCGTGGTTGTGATCACCGGCGAGTTGTTGAGGATCGCCCCGGGCCGGTTGACGTCGAACTGCGTGTAGTGATTCACCGACACCCCTGCCGAGGAGGGCCGCGTGATATTGACCTGCGGGAGACCATTGGCGGTCTGGATCACGCCCGGGCGATTGGCGCCGGCGCTCGGGTCGGCCACGATCTGCGCCCCGGCAGGAGCGGTCATCCCCAACAGCGCCGCCAATACCAATGGCGTGGACAGCCATCGGGTCGGTAGCGTGACGGCCTGCGCGGCAATCGCTGGACGGCCGCGCCGCGCCGCCCGTGTTCCGCCCTGGCGCCCTTTCCCCATGCCGAGCGCCGTCTCTTCGACGGCAACCATCATGCCCTTGGTCCGGCTGTAGACCAGGCGGAAACTGTCCTTGTTCATGCTGTTGAAGCTCAAGTGCTATGGGGAAACGACGAAGAGCTCATTGACCGACGCCCCTCTGCCGCGCTAATTGAGCGCGATAGTACGGGCGGCACTGGACGAAAATATGCGGAAAAATCTGAATCTAAGCGGCCGTCACAATTTTTGACATTTGAGATAGATAATTGATTTGAGTAGAACTGTGGCAAGCCGAACGGAAGGCAGCAAGAGCAGCAAGAGCAGCAAGAGCGGGAAGAGGCCGGACACTGCCAGCCGCTGAACCGCACGCATCCGGGTCAGAAGACTCTTGTTGCCCAACGGGTTGTGTGCACCCGACTCACCCGCCTTCAACGCCGTCCGAACAATATCGCTTGCTGACCCATAGCGGCCAGATCGCACTTGTGCGTCAATGAATCCAACAAAATGATCACCGAGAGTTGCTGATAAATCGCGCGGCATAATCGCCCTCCTGTTTTCAGGAAAGCGTGCCAAGATCAGAAGCGCGGTTGCGATCCCATACGACCCATTTGAACAAGACCCAGGCATCCGGATGGTCAATCACTGCCCCGGCAGTATTTATTCGGAAAATCCTTAATCTCATATCACTGACACGAACCCGCCCAGGTATTGCCGTGGGGCGGCTCATCCGTCCTATTGTCTTGCCGAAACTGGTACCGGAGCCCGCGGGCCACGGTGAGCGGCCTGAAAGGTCTACCACGAGTTGAAAGACGCGGGAAAAGGACCAGTCAGAAGGTGGCTGATCTGATTGAGGTTTCAGGCAAACGTCGCCCGCGGACCCGCATGGCTGCTAGGGTAGGAGTGGCTACCACGGCAAATTGCACGGGAATCGAGGGAACCCCGCAGCGCCTGCGGCGCGCAGCGTACCCGTTTCTGCGGGCAGCGAAAACCCGGTTGCGTACCCGTTTCTGCGTGATCGCGGCGGCCGTGCCGGCAGGCCGCCAGCCCCCCGAAAAGCCGACGCGCGGGCGGTTTCACGCGCGCGCCAGCCTCCCTGGGCCGGTCGGGGCAGCCGGATTGCACGAAAAAGCGCACCCCGGTCCCGTTCCCGGCACCGGGTGCGTACCCGTTTCTGCGGAGGTTTTCTTGCGAAATCCCTGCGGGCGTACCCGTTTCTGCGCGATGCGCCGCCGGATGCCCGGCGGGCTTCAGTAGGTCTTGTAAGGCAGGAACTTGCCCGACATCTCGATGCGCACGCGGTCGCCGTTGGGGTCGGGCTCGCGCCGCAGGTCCATGCGGAAGTCGATCGCGCTCATGATGCCGTCGCCGAACTCCTCGTGGATCAGCGCCTTGAAGGTGGTGCCGTATACGCTGACGAGCTCGTAGAAGCGGTAGATCAGGGGATCGGTTGGCACCGCCGTGGGCAGCGAACCCTTGTACGGCACCTCGCGCAGCCAGGGCCCGGCCTCGGGCGGCAGGCCGAAGATCTCCATCACCGCCTGCGCGCCCGGCGCGTCGAAGGCCATCTGGCCGAGGCAGGCCGCGGTCGTCCACTCCTTGCTCTTGCCGACCTTGGCGGCCACGTCGGCCCAGCGGATGCCCTTTGTCACCTTGGCTTCGATGATCAGGTCGGTTACGTCGCTACGGTTCATTTCACTGGCCTCCTGTCGGCGGTTGGGATGAGGTCAGGGCAGCCCGCCCGGCCCGGCGCTGGCGGCAATGCGCGCGCTGTCGTAGCGCGCGATCGCGACGAACGTGGTGGCGCCCGGCACCAGGGCCTGCAGCGCGAGTACGACGACGAGGATGGGCATGGCGTTCTCCCGTGACGAAGCGCACCGCGCAAGGTTCATGCCACTGGCCGGCGTGGCGTGCGCGGCGCCGGCGCACTGCCGCGGGGATCGCCGGCGGCAGTGCGCACCCGCCGCCGGCCGCCGCGCCCCCAAGCAGTGCAGCGCCGCCGCGCGCGCCGGCGGACACGCGGCGGCAGGCCCGGAACGCGCCGCCCGCACGCGCAAAACCTTGCGCGAATTATTTCCGATGTAACGCCACATTACGCCTGCGCGGGACTTCGCGCCGGCGCGGCGGGTGCCGCGCGAGGTACGCGGCGCGGGCCGCGCGCCCAATGCCGGCAAGGCCTGGCGAGCCGCCGCGGGACTCGCGCGAAAGCGCCGCGCGCGCCCCGCGCGGGCCCGCGCAAATGTGAACACCCCTTACAAGTGCAAGCACACCGGCGCCATGCCGCTGGCTACAGTGAAGCCGTGTTCAACCCCACGCCAGTCACGGAGCCCCCGACATGAAACGCGCCATCGCCCTCGTCGTCCTGCTTTCCACCACGGCCGCGCTGCTGTCCGCCTGCATCGTGGTGCCGCCGCGCGGCGGCCCGCCGCCCTACCGCTACCACGACCGCTACTGAGCGCCGCGCGGCCGGCACCGCCGCGGCCGTACCACCCGCACCATACGCACCATACGCACCAACCGCATCACTGGGAGCCGAATCATGAAACGCCAATTGCTGCTCGCCCTCACCACCATCGCCGCCGGCGCCGCGCTTGGCATCATCTCGCCGGCGCAGGCCTATCCGCCGGGCTACCACGGCGGGCCGGCCTACGTGCGCCCGGCCCCGCCGCCGCCGCGCTACGAGCCGCGCCCGGGCGCGCGTCCCGGCCAGGCCTGGGTGCCCGGCCACTGGGTCGCCGCCGGCAACCGCTACGACTGGCGCGGCGGCTACTGGACCCGCGCCCGCGCGGGCCAGCGCTACGTGCCCGAGCGCTGGGTGCAGGGGCCGCGCGGCTGGACCATGCGGCCCGGCTACTGGGCGCGCTGACGCGCGCGCCGCATATCGTCGCAATATCCGTCGCAATATCCGTCGCAGTACCTTCGCAACGAACGTCCCCGCCCCGGCGGGGACGTTGCTTTCGGGGCCCCCGCCCCTGTGTGTGCTAGCCAACAGTCCCCGTCCGGGGCGCGGCATACAGTCTGCTCACTACCCGCCACCCGGCCCGCCGCGCGCGCCGGACTTCGTGTTGCGTGAAGGAGCGTGCCATGCCTGACGACAACCGGATCGTGCCTGTCATCCTGTGTGGCGGCGCCGGCTCGCGCCTGTGGCCGCTGTCGCGCGACGGCCATCCCAAGCAGTTCCTGCGCCTGCTCGGGCGCGACTCGCTGCTGCAGGACACGCTGCTGCGCGTGCGCGAGATTCCCGGCGCGCAGTGTCCCATCCTGGTCAGCAACGAGGCGCACCGCTTCGTGGTGGCCGAGCAGGCGCGCGAGGCCGGCTGCGAGCTGGGCGCCATCATGCTCGAGCCGCACCCGCGCAATACCGCGCCGGCCGCGGCCGTGGCCGCGCTGCACGCGCGCACGGGCGGCGCCGACCCGGTGCTGCTGGTGCTGCCCTCGGACCACCTGATCCACGACCGCGCCGCGTTCGCGCGCACCGTGTGCGAGGCCGGCGCGGTGGCCGCCACCGGCGTGGTGGTCACGCTCGGCGTGGCGCCCACCTTTCCCGCCACCGGCTACGGCTACATCAAGGCCGTGCCCAGCAACGCCGCCGCGCTGATGGCGGTCACGCGCTTCGTCGAGAAGCCTTCGCTGGACGTCGCCACGGCCTACCTGCAGGAAGGCAACTGCTTCTGGAACAGCGGCATCTTCCTGTTCCGCGCCTCGACCTATCTCGCCGCGCTCGAGCAGTTCGCGCCGGACATCCTGCTGGCCGCGCAGGAGGCGATGGTGCGCGGCCAGCGCGACCTCGACTTCTTCCGGCTCGATGCCGAATCGTTCGCCGCCTGCCGCGCGGACTCGATCGACTACGCCGTGATGGAACACCTGCGCGACGCGCAGATGGCGCCGCTGGCGTCCGACTGGAGCGACGTCGGCTCGTGGGACGCGGTGTGGCAGGCCGCGGACAAGACCGCCGACGGCAACGTGGCGATCGGCGACGTGGTCACGCACCGCGCGCAGGGCTGCCTGGTGCATGCCTCGCACCGGCTGGTGGCGGTGGCCGGGCTGGACGACGTGATGGTGGTGGAGACGCCCGACGTGGTGCTGGTGGTGCACAAGAACCACTGCCAGGACGTCAAGCAGCTGGTGGAGCTGGTGCGCGGCCAGGGCCGCCCCGAGGCCACCCGGCACCGGCAGGTGTACCGGCCGTGGGGCTCGTACGACGCGGTGGACCACGGCGCGCGCTACCAGGTCAAGCGCATCTCGGTCAAACCCGGCGCCAAGCTCTCGCTGCAGATGCACCACCACCGCGCCGAGCACTGGGTGGTGGTGTCGGGCACCGCGCGCGTGCGGCGCGGCGACGTCGAATACCTGCTGACCGAGGACCAGTCCACCTACATCCCGATCGGCGAGACCCACAGCCTCGAAAACCCCGGCCGCATCCCGCTCGAACTGATCGAGATCCAGTCCGGCTCCTACCTCGGCGAAGACGACATCATCCGCATGGCAGACATCTATGGGCGCACATGAACTCGATCCCCTCGGCCGGCTCGCGGCGCGCGAAACGCTGCCCGAGCCCGGCACCGGCGGCGGCGGCACGCCGCCGCGCGCGCGGCGCGCGCTGATCACCGGCATCACCGGCCAGGACGGCGCCTACCTGTGCGAGCTGCTGCTCGCCAAGGGCTACGAGGTGCACGGCGTCAAGCGCCGCAGCTCGCTGTTCAACACCGAGCGCATCGACCACCTGTACCAGGACCCGCAAGCGCCCGGGCGCAGCCTGATCCTGCACCACGGCGACATGACCGACACCGCCAGCCTGGTGCGCGTGGTGCAGCAGTCGCAGCCCGACGAGATCTACAACCTGGCCGCGCAAAGCCACGTGCAGGTGTCGTTCGAGGAGCCGGAGTACACCGCCAACACCGATGCGCTGGGCACGCTGCGCCTGCTCGAGGCGGTGCGCATCCTCGGCATGGAAAAGCACGCGCGCTTCTACCAGGCTTCCACCTCCGAGCTGTACGGGCTGGTGCAGGAGACCCCGCAGCGCGAGACCACGCCGTTCTATCCGCGCAGCCCCTACGCCGCGGCCAAGCTCTACGCCTACTGGATCACGGTGAATTACCGCGAAGCCTACGGCATGTACGCCTGCAACGGCATCCTGTTCAACCACGAAAGCCCCGAGCGCGGCGAGACCTTCGTCACGCGCAAGATCACGCGCGCGGTGGCACGCATCGCGCTGGGGCTGCAGGACACGCTGTACCTGGGCAACCTGTCGGCGCTGCGCGACTGGGGCCACGCGCGCGACTACGTGGAAATGCAGTGGCTGATGCTGCAGCAGGACCAGCCCGAGGACTACGTGATCGCCAGCGGCGAGCAGCACAGCGTGCGCGAGTTCGTGCAGTGCGCGGCGGCCGAGCTGGGCATCGCGGTGCGCTTCGAGGGCGAGGGCGAGGCGGAGACCGGCGTGGTGGCCGCCATCGACCGCCACGCGGCGCCGGTGGCGGCGCGCTGCAAGGTCGGCGACGTGATCGTGCGCGTGGACCCGCGCTATTTCCGCCCGACCGAAGTGCAGACCCTGCTGGGCGACGCCGGCAAGGCGCGCGAGCGGCTCGGCTGGGCGCCGCGCACGCGCTTCGCCGAGCTGGTGCGCGAGATGGTGCAGGCCGACTTCGCCGCCGCGCGCCGCGACGCCTTCGTCAAGCTGGCCGGCTTCCGGGCCTACGACCATCATGAGTGAGCGCGCCGCGCGGCCACCGCGCGTCTTCGTCGCGGGCCACCGCGGCATGGCCGGCTCGGCCATCGTGCGCGCGCTGCAGGCGCGCGCCGAGGCCGAGACCGTCACGCGCGCGCATGCCGAGCTCGACCTGACCGACCAGCAGCAGGTGCGCGCGTTCTTCGCCGCCGAGGCGCTCGACGAGGTCTACCTCGCGGCCGCGCGTGTGGGCGGCATCCACGCCAACCACACCTATCCGGCCGAGTTCATCCAGCAGAACCTGATGATCGCGGCCAACGTCATCCACGAGGCCTGGCGCGCCGGCGTGACACGCCTGCTGTTCCTCGGCTCGAGCTGCATCTACCCGAAGTTCGCGCCGCAGCCGATCGGCGAGGCCGCGCTGCTGACCGGGCCGCTGGAGCCCACCAACGCGCCCTACGCGCTGGCCAAGATCGCCGGCATCGCGCTGTGCGAGAGCTACAACCGCCAGTACGGCACCGACTACCGCTGCGTGATGCCGACCAACCTGTACGGCCCCGGCGACAACTACCACCCCGACAACAGCCACGTCATCCCGGGCCTGCTGCGGCGCTTCCACGAAGCCGGCATGGCGCACGCCGAGCACGTGCCGGTGTGGGGCAGCGGCGCGCCGCTGCGCGAATTTCTCTATGCCGACGATCTCGCCGCGGCCTGCCTGCACGTGATGGCGCTGCCGCGCGAGGTGTACCGCCGCACCGCGCCGGCCGGCTTCCTCAACGTGGGCAGCAGCGAGGAGGTCAGCATCCGCGAGCTGGCCACGCTGGTGGCGCAGACCGTGAGCTTTCGCGGCGGCATCGTCTTCGACCACCGCAAGCCCGACGGCACGCCGCGCAAGCGGCTGGACTGCGCGGCGCTCGCCGCCACCGGCTGGCAGCCCGCGGTGGCGCTGCGCGACGGCCTGCGGCTGGCGTACCTGGATGCATTGCAGAGCGGGAGGCTGCCGCACGGCACCGCGCCCGCACAACGTGTGGAGGCCTGACATGAAGCCGCTGTTCCGCAACCCCGACAAGCCGGCGCCCGCGCGCGTCGCCCCGGCAAGCGCGACCCCCGCCGCGGCGCCGGGCGCCGGCGGCCTGTGGCCGGGCCAGATCGTGTTTCCCGCCGGCGCGGCGGGCGCGGGGCTGTGGCGGCGCTGCCTGCAGCAGGTGCGCGCCATCGCGCTGAGCCCCGGCGCGCTGGTGATCCTGGCCGGACAGACCCGCATCGAGAACTGGACCATGCTGCTGGCCAGCATGGCGATGCAGCGGCGGCGCGCGGCGTTCTTCCACGGCGCGGCCTTCGCCAGCATGCCCGGGCGCCTGGGCGCGTTCGCCGACGCGGTGCTGCTGCGCCGCTGCCACGGCGTGTTCGTCGGCACCGACCGCGGCTGCGCGCGCGCCATCGCCGCCGACGTGCCGCCGCGCCGGATCTTCGCCTGCCGCCCGCCGGCGGCGCTGCCCGAGGGCTTCGACGCCGCCGCCGAGCTGCGCGCGCGCGCCGAGCTGGCGCCGCCGCCGCACGCGCCGCACTATCTGTACGTGGGCGCGCTGGTGCACAGCGCCGCCATGACGCTGCTGCTGCGCGCGTTCGCCGCATCGCGCGCGCAGTGGCCCGCAGCCACGCTGTCGCTGGTCGGCAAGGGCGCCGGCTACGGCGCCCTGCGCGCGGCCGCCAACGCGCTCGGGCTGGGCGCCTCGGTGCGCTTTCTCGGCGCGATGGCGCCGGCCGACGTCGCGGTCGAGTACCGCAAGGCGAGCTGCCTGGTGCTGCCCGAGGCGGACCAGCGCTGGCACCCGCTGGTGCGCGAGGCGCTGAGCTACGGTTGCCCGGTGGTGGTGAGCGTCAACAACGACGACGCCGGCGAGCTGGTGCGCGACGGCGTCACCGGCCTGTACTTCAAGCCCGGCGACGCCGCCGCGCTGGCCCGGCGCCTGGCGCAGGTGCCCGCGCAATTCGGCGACGCCGCCAGCGCCGCGCGCTGCCAGGCCGCCGCGCTGGCCCACTCGCCCGGCGCGGCGGGCCGCGCCATCGCCGCGGGCTGCGTGCGGATCATGGACACGGCCGGCTGACGCGCGCCGCCACATCACCATGCCGGGGACGCCGCGCCATGAAGATACTGATGTACTGCCTCAACTACGCGCCCGAGCTGACCGGCATCGGCAAGTACACCTGCGAGCAGGCCGAATGGCTGGCCGCGCGCGGCCATGAGGTGCGCGTGGTCACGGCGCCGCCGTACTACCCGGCGTGGCGCGTGGCCGAGGGCTACCGCGCCTGGCGGTACCGGCGCGAGCGCCGCCGCTGGGTGGAGGTGTTCCGCGCGCCGCTGTGGGTGCCGGCCCGGCCCACCGGCCTCGCGCGCCTGCTGCATCTGGCCAGCTTCGCCGTGTCCAGCCTGCCCAGCCTGATGCTGCAGCTGCGCTGGCGCCCCGACGTGCTGTTCGTGGTGGAGCCGCCGCTGATGTGCGCGCCGGCCGCGCTGCTGTTCGCGCGCTGGAGCGGCTGCAAGACCTGGCTGCACGTGCAGGACTACGAGGTCGACGCCGCCTTCGCGCTGGGGCTGCTGCGCCGGCCCTGGCTGCAGCGCCTGGCGCGGCGCGTGGAGCAGCACCTGATGGCGCGCTTCGACCGGGTCTCGTCGATCTCGCAGGCGATGGTCGCGCTGGCGCGCGGCAAGGGCGCCGCGGCGCAGCGCGCCGCGCTGCTGCCCAACTGGGTCAACCTGCGCGAGATCGGCGCCGCCGGCGGCGCCGACGCCACGCTGGCGCGGCGCATGCTCGAACTGCCGCCCGGCGCCGTGCTCGCGCTCTACGCCGGCAACATGGGCGCCAAGCAGGGGCTCGACGTCATGGCCGCGGCCGCGCGCCTGCTGAAGGACCACGACACGCTGCACTTCGTCTTCTGCGGCGACGGCGCCGGGCGCGCCGCGCTGGAGGCGGACTGCGCCGGGCTGCCGCGCGTGCGCTTCCTGCCGCTGCAGCCGGCCGCCATGTTCGCCGCGCTGCTGTGCGCCGCCGACATCCACCTGCTGCCGCAGCGCGCCGGCGCCGCCGACCTCGTGATGCCGTCCAAGCTGACCGGCATGCTGGCCAGCGCGCGGCCCGTCGTCGCCACGGCGCAGCCGGCCACCGAGCTTGGCCGCGCGCTGGCGCAGTGCGGCGTGCTGGTGCCGCCCGGCGACGCCGCGGCGCTGGCCGACGCGATCGGCACGCTGGCGGCGCAGCCCGCGCTGCGCGCGCACCTGGGCGCGGCCGGGCGCCGCTGGGCCGAGCAGCACCTGGACCGCGACATGGTGCTCGGCGAACTGGAGAAAGCGCTGTTCGCGCTGGCGCGGCCGCAACCCGCGCAGACTTCCGCGGCCGCGCGCGTGAGCCAGGAATAGCATCGGCTCACGCCAACTCACGCCGGCCCACGCCAACTCACGCCGACTCACGACATCGCACCGCGCCGCGCGCGATGCCGGCCCGCCGGGGCTCACTGCCCCGCCGGCAGGGTCGGTTCGCGCGCCGCGGCGCTGGCCACACTAGCCGGCGCGACCGGGATGGCCGCGGCCGGGCCGGGCCGCGCGCCGAAGCCGGGCGCCGCCTTGTACCCGTACCGGCGGGCGCGCCGCCGGGCCCGCCCCTGAAGCACCCGGTCCAGCACCACGAGCAGGAGGAATACCGGCAGCATCGGCAGGATGTCCGCGAGCGCCTCCATCAGGCTGGCGGGCACCCGCTTGACGGCGATGATCGGCAGGATGATGACGTAGAACATCCCGCCGACGCCGCCGCCCCCCGCCAGCTTCCGGCACAGGTAGGCGCCCAGCGCGCCGGCCAGCAGGCCATCGATGATCAGCACCAGCCAGCCGCCCTGCCGGTACGCCGTGATCGCGCCGAACGCGGTCAGGCTGCCGGTGGACCAGCCGACGATGATGCGCCACGCCAGATTGGATATCTCGCCGTCTATGGTGCCGTCGGAGCTGACCGGATAGGGCTTTTCCCCGAGCAGCAGGCGGGGAACGGGACTGATCAGCACCGAATAGTAGTACTCGGGGCCGACGTAGTCGTGATGGTCGATGTACGTCTTCAGGTGGATGGTGTTGACCAGCAGGTCGGCCCGCTCCGCGATCGACTTGAGCGCCGTGCCCGCGGTGCTGTCGCCGTAGCTGAAGCCCGAGGCGGCCTCCAGGATCTTGGCCTTGCCGGTGGCCAGCGTGCTGGCTTCGCGCAGATAGACCGCGAACGGGCTGAGCAGCAGCAGGATCGCCACCGAGCCGGCCAGGATCTTGAAGGCCTTGCGCTTCTGGCCGAAGTTGGCGAATGCCACGAACAGCATGATGCAGGGCGCCAGCACGGCCAGCCGCTGCCCCGCGGACAGCAGCAAAACGAGTATGACGGCGAAGCCGGCCCCCATCGCGAGCCGCGCCAGGCGGGACGAGCGCTGCGCGCTCAGCGCGAAGGTCACGGCCATCAGCGCCTGGGCATAGCCCGCCACCGCCGCGATCAGCGCGGAGTAGGGGCTGCGCTCGTGGAAGAACCGCTCGAAATCGTCCGACGAGTAGCTGGTCAGGTCGTTGGTGAAGAAATAGATCACATAGATGACGAAGCATGCGCAAAAGAGCAGCCCGCGGTGGGTGTCGATCAGCGTATCGAGGCGCGGCGCCGAGAAGGTGCGGATGTTGCGCGCCGCGGCCACGCAGGCGAACCCCAGCAGGAGGGACAGGAAGTAGAGGAAGTGGATGGACAGCGCCACCGCGATGGTCTCGGGGTCGAACGGTGCGAGCAGCGACTCCGTCTTCATCAGCAGCGGCACGATCATGTAGCCGATCGAGAACAGGGCCAGCAGGCCGAGATGGATCGACAGCAGCGAGCCCCGGGAGAGCATGCGGACCAGCAGGGTGATGCAGACCGCGAAATACAGCGAGCCAATGGCGATGTCCATCGTTACCTCCGCGTCAGCGTTGACGAAGCATGGTCAGGCCTTCAGCACCTTGGCTTCGATGATGCCGGTGACTGCGTCCACCGCGCCGGTCAGGCGCTTCATGTGCACGTAGGGAATCAGCAGCAGGCCGCTGTCCAGCATGCCGCGCAGCAAGGCGCGGTAGGCCGCCGCCGGCGAGCCGCGCCGCAGGGCCCACTTGAAGTCGCGGAAGTGGTCGATCGACCTGATCGTCGGCGGCAGGAGATCCTCCGCGGACAGCAAGGTCTCGGCCAGCGACCACAGGTCGGAGCGCGTCTCGTAGATGTCCACCCCGGTCGTCGAGCTCACCCTGTGCGTGACGGCGCAGAGCATCGCGCTGAGCACCTGCTGGCTGGTCCGCTTGAACGAGATGCCGTCGACGTTGATGCGATAGCGCAGCAGCGGCTCCGGCAGGCGCGCGAACTCGAAATCGTCGACGCAGCGCAGCCAGTAGTCCGAGTCCTCGGCGCCGACGAAATTGCGGTAGCCGCCCACGCGCAGATACACCTCGCGCCGCATCATCACCGACGGATGGATGATCGGCTTGATCTTGCCCCGGAACAGCAGGGCGTTGGCCAGCGCCCGGCTGGTCAGGCCGCGCTCGGTTTCCTTGCCGATGACGCGGCCGTTCATGTCGATGGTGGTGATGTCGGTGCAGATCAGGTGGATGTCCGGGTGGCTGTCGAGAAACCCGGCCTGGACCTCCAGGCGCGTGTTCTCGCAGATGTCGTCGGCATCCATGCGCGCGATGTAGGCGCCGCGGGTCAGCCGCAGCCCTTCGTTCAGGGCGCCGACCAGGCCCAGCCGCTCCCGCCTGGCGACGACGAGCCGCGGATCGCGGTAGCCCGCCAGGATCTGGCTGGTCTCGTCGGTGCTGCCGTCGTCGACGACGATCAGCTCGAAGTTGGCATACGACTGCCGGAGCACGCTGTCGACCGCCTCGGCGAGATAGCGGGCGCCGTTGTGCACCGGCATGACGACACTGATGAATTTCGCATCCATTCTCATGGGACACCTGTCATTGTGATGTCGATTCATATCGCCGGGCGCGGCGGATGCCCGCTGGCGGTTCCCTGCCGCCCTCGGCACGGCGCGCCCGTCCTCAGGCGATCTTGCCCCTGACGCTCCTGATCAGCCGCCTGACCCGGTGCGGCAGCTCCTTCGAAAGATCCGCGAGACGCGCCGGGTTGTACTCGCGGATCAGGTCCTTGCCCGGCGGCACCGCCGCGAGCCCGCCGAAGCCGTCGCTCGCGATGGCGAAGCGGCTTGCGTAGGGGTCGCAGCTGCGCCTGGCCATCGCGCGCTTCTGGAAATGCACGTACATGTATTCGCTGGTGCTCCACCGCCCTCCCGAGTAGACCCCGCACAGGACCTTGCCCTGGTCGAAATAGAAAAGCTGCTGCCGCCGGTTGCGCAGCGCGTTGACGAACTCGAGCCGCCTGACGTGGGGGTCGAGGTCGGCGATGATGGTTTCGTCCACGTAGGTCCGGCCGCCGTGATAGCGCCAGATCCGGTTGACGCCGATGTGCTCGTCGAAGCCGCGGTGGCGCTCGTCCGAGAGGATCTCGACCCAGTTCAGTTCGGGGTGATGGCGCCGGAACATGAAGTTCGCCTCGGGACAGTTCCGGTAGAGCGTCAGGTGGCCGACCGAGAAGATCTTCTCGGCGCCGTCGAGGATGTCGGCGCAGATGAAGCGGTCGAGCCGCCCGAAGATCATGTCCAGGTCGCAATGCCCCCAGTACGCGTATGGCCGGCCCGCGAGCGGCAGCAGCATCCAGTAGGCCGGCCGGAAATCGCACACCTTGTACGGCGAGCCGAACCGCACCGGTATGCCCAGGGCGTCGGCCGCCACCCGCCTGAACTCGTCCAGCGTGAGCGCGTGCATGTGCACGTTGGCGGGGATGTCGAACGCGCGCCAGTCGCAGTCCGTAAACACCAGCCAGTCGAACCCCGGATTGAAGCGGCAGGAAGTCAGCCACAGATCGAAATACGAGGGAAGCCGGCCGAAGTACACGGCGATGATGGCGACCGGCGGCATCACGCCCCCTCCCCGGCGCCGCCGATCGCGGCGATGAATGCCGCATAGCGCCGCGCGTAGGCCTGCCAGCCGAAGTACGCGATGTCCGCGTCGCTCATCAGGTGGCGCGGTTCATGCGCCGGCTGCGCGCAGACCCGCTGCCGCGTGCGCGTGATCGCGCCGACCAGGCTCTCGACCGACTCCGCCTCGACGATCTCCACGGCGTGCTTGTTCGATATTCTCTGGCGTATGTCCGGCGCGCCGGTCTTCTCGCTCGCGATCACGCTCAGCCCGGAGGCCAGCGCCTCGAGCATGACCATGCCGAACCCGTCCTGCCGCGACGGCAGCAGCAGGGCGTGCGCCTTCGCGTAGGTCTCGCGCAGCATGCCGTTGGGAACGTGCCCGAGCGAGCGCAGGTTCTTCATCTGCGGCATGTGGCAGTCGCCGGCGGTGCCCGCGTGCAGGAAGGTCACGTCGGGCAGCCGCCGCGCCGCGGCGCAGATGATGTCCACGGCCTTGGTGCGCGACCAGTTGCCGACGAAGATCGCGGTGAAGTCGCCGGCGGGCCGCGGCGTCGGCATGAAGCGCGCCAGGTCGACGCCGTACAGGTTGAGGAACAGCTTGCGCTCGGGCACGCCGTGCTCGACGAAGCTGCGCACGCAGTTCCTCGAGGGCAGCGCGACATAGTCGGCCACCTCGTAGCTGCGCAGCTCGCGCCGCACGTAGCGCTCGGACAGCGTCGACACGCCGTTGTGCGCGGTCAGCGCGCGCTGGGTCAGCACGTGCATGGCGCCGCGGTCGGCGACCACCCGCGCGCCGTACATGCGCCGCGCGGCCTCGCCCGACTTGTCCATCATCGCCGACAGGCCGATGAACACGTCGCAGGGCTCCAGCCGGCGCGCGACCTGCTCGTCCATCCGCTCCAGCATCGACTCCACGCAGCGCCCCTGGAGCGCGGGCAGCACGCGCTGCAACGCGCCGGTGGCGAAGGGCTGGAGCGCCGCGAACTGGGCGCGGGCATGGCGCCGCGGAACGCCGTCCCTGACGATGCGGTAGAGGGGATGGGAAGAGTAGTAGGTCACGTCGTTGCCGCGCGCGATCAGCTCGCGCGCCAGGTGGACGAGATGGAATCCCGTGGTGGTCGCGATGGCGATCTTCATGGCGCCACTCCGCAGGCTTCGGCCTTGCCGGCCTGGCGCCGGCGCGCCGCCAGCAGCAGCGCCGTGAGCAGCACCTTGGCCACGTCGCCCACCACCTTGCCGATCGCCGCGCCGACCGCGCCATGCAGGCCCGCGAGGATCACGACCGCCACCACCCCGACCACCACCGAGCCGACCTGCGGCATCACCAGCGAACGGCTCGTCCCGCCGGCGAAGATCATGTTGTCGAGCGCATGGCAGACAATGGTCGCGGAGAACCCCAGCGACAGGATCAGCATGATCGTGACCGCCCCTTCGCGGTACGGCCTGGCCAGCAGGAACGGCAGCAGATGGGGGCCCAGGTAATGGACGCCGAGCATGCCCATGACGCCGGTGAAGGCGGCGGCCGCGCACCACGCGCGGAATACCGCCTGCGCCTGCGCGGCGTTGTCCTGCGAGGTAAGGCGAAACAGGATCGGCCGGAAATAGTTGGACAGGATCGCGCCGCTGATGGCGAACGGGCGGCCGATGGTGCCGGCCGCCGCCGCATAGACGCCGACCGTGCCGGGCGCCGCGGCGAAGTTCAGGATGTAGCGGTCGACGTAGCTGCCGAGCCAGCCGATGACGGCCATCACGCTGAACGGCAGGCCGTAGCGCAAGGCCTCGGCGCGGCACGCCGACAGCACGCTCCGGTCGACCGAAAGGAAGAACCTGCCGCCGTAGAAGCGATGGTGGAAGAAAACCGTGGTGGCGATCTTGGCGATGACGTAGGCGTGGATGAACGTGGCTGCGTCGCGCGGCCCGAACCACAGCGCGCCGGTCACGGCGGCGAAACAGACGCAGGCCTCCGCCACGATCCACGCGGAAAACCGCGCATGCTCGCTGTCGACGTTCAGCAGGGTGGTCATGGCCGCCTTGGCGGTTTCGGCGGCCAGGTACAGGCAGGTGGACAGGCTCAGCAGGATGGCGGAAATGCCGCCCCGGCCGGTGAGCAGGCAGAAGGCCGCGACGCCCGCGACCACCACCGGCGACAGCATCAGCCACCACCGCAGGCATGCCAGGTACAGGCCGGCGGCGAGGCTGCGGCGCGCCTCGGCCTCCTTCTGGCGGCTGCAGTACAGCGCCAGGGTCTGGCTGAACGCCATGACGACCAGGCCGTCCAGCAGCGTGTAGCCGCCGAGGGCCAGCATGACGTAACCGAACTCCGTAGTAGCCAGCAGCTCGGTGTAGACGCGGACCCCGGCGATGGCGACGAAGGCCAGCAGCACCTGGCCCCACACCACGTGGAAGAGGCTTGCCAGGCGGCCGGGCGCGAAGCGGAAGTGGGTGCCGGGCTGCATGGCGTCAGCCCGCCACCGCGGAGGCCGCCGCGGGAATGCCGGCGGCCTCGCTGCCGATGATCTCGAGCAGGCGCTGCGCCGCGCGCTCCGCCTGGAAATGCCCGCAGAAGGCCCGCGACGCGGCCGCGCGCATGCGGGCCTGCGCGGCGGCGTCCATGCGCAGCCACTGCTGCAGGCAGGCGCGGGTGCCCGCTTCGGTGTCGGGGCCGGCCAGGCCCGCGCCCTCCCCGACGATCTCGCGCCAGATGTTGACCTTGTCGGAAATCAGCACCGGCACGCCGCAGCCGAGCGCCTCGGCCACCGCCACGCCGAAGTTCTCCTGGTGCGAGGGCAGGCAGAAGACTTCGGCGGCGTGGAACGCGCCCCACTTGAGGTCGCCGGCGAGCATGCCGGTCCACGTCACGCGCGCCGCCAGCCCGCGCGCGGCGATGCGCCGCTCCAGCGCGGCGCGCAGGGCCGCGTCCTGCGGGCCGGCCATCACCAGGTGCAGCGCCGGATGCTGCGCGGCCACGCCGGCGAACGCCTCAACCAGCAGGTCGCAGCCCTTCTTTTCATGGATGCGGCCGAGGAACAGCACGTTGCGCCTGCCGCGCGCGGCGGGAAAGGCGGCGAAGAACGCCGCGCGCAGCCGCGCGGCATCCTGCGGCGGCCGCGCGGTGCCGTAGGTGGCCACCACTTCATGGCAGCGGTAGGGCCAGAACGCGCCGCTGGCGCGCAACCGCTCCTCGCCGGAGGTAAACAGCACGGCGCGCGCGCCGCGCAGCACCCAGTAGTCGCCGAGCAGCCAGTAGAGGCTTTTCTTCAGGTGCTTGAGCGGATAGTGCTGGCGGAACCACGGGTCCAGCATGCCGTGCGCGAAGACGAAGTACGGCACCGGCTGGCCGCGCAGCGCCAGGCACACGGCGAGCGCGTGGAACTGCCACAGCCCCTCGACCACCACCGCGTCGTAGTCGCGGGCGTGCGCGCGCAGCCACGCCACCATGCGGCGGTTGAAGCCGTACTTGAGCGTGGACGGCCCCAGCGCGATCACGTCGAGCTCGCTGTCGCGCACGCACGCGGCATCGGGCGCGTCGCCGCAGCACACCTGCACCTGCACGCCGCGCTCGCGCAGCGGCGCGCGCAACTGGCGCACGCCCTCGATGGGGCCGCCGCCGCCGGGATCGATCGACGAGATGACGTGCAGGAGCTTCATGGCCGGCTCATTGCTCGTTCACCGCCCGCTCATTGCCCGCCGGTTGCCGCGCGGCGCCGGCCGCCTTGCGCGCGATGAAGTGGAACCAGTAGACCTCGCCGAGATCCTGGCCGTCGCGCAGCGGCGCCGCGTCCACGTTGCCGAACACCACTTCGGTGTGCAGGCCGAGCCGCGCCAGCGCGCGGCGCTGCGCCTCGAGCTCGGTGTAGAAGATCACGATGCCGAACTTGTGCGCGGCGCACACGCGGATCGCGTAGCCGTCGAACTCGCGGTTCAGGCGCGAGTGGCGCAGGTAGTTGAAGGTGGCCAGCGGCAGGTTGCACAGCACCCGCGCGGCGTCGACGCCCACCGCGACCGGGTTGGCCGACAGGCGCGGCAGGCGCAGGAACTTGGAGAGATTCTCGCGGTAGCTGGGCCCGCGCAGATTGTGCGTGGAGAACAGCACCAGCCCGCCCGGGCGCAGCACGCGCGCGAACTCGCGCAGGATGGCCTCGCGGCCCGCGTGGTCCACCGCGTCGATGCCGTTGAAGCTGAACATCACCAGCGCGAAATGGCCGTCGGGCAGCGCCGCCATGTCGCGCGCGTCCATCTGCTCGACGCGCACGCCCGGGTGGTTGCGCCGGCAGATCGCGACCATCTCGGGCATGTAGTCGACCGCGGTGTAGTCGCTGCTGAGCGCGCGCAGCGGCGGCACCGTGCGTCCGCCGCCCACGCCCACGTCGAGGATCGGCTGGCCGCGCACCTGGTCGGCCACCCAGGCGATGGCGGCGGCCTCGCCGGGATCGGTCCAGTCGCTGGCGGTGCCGAACCACCGCCGCGCGCCCCAGCTGCGCCAGGCGTGCCGGTTGATGCGGTCCTGCACCGTGTCTGCTGTCATGGGAACCTCGGGAAAGGAAAAAGCCGCCGCGAACGGATGCGCCGCCGTGTCCCGCCGTCGGCGGCGGGGCCAGCGGCCTGCGTTGCATCGAGGATGCCGGGGCGGTGGGGCGGGTTCTGTTCGTTGGCACACACGCTGCGGTGCGGCATGCCGCGATGCGGCGCGGGGAGTGCGGGGAGCGCGGGGAGCGCGGGGAGCGGCGCCGCCGCATGCGCGGACCGCGCCGGCGCGGCGGTCCGCGAGCACGCCGACGCCGGCGGAGCGCGGCCATCCCCCTCATCCTGATGGCTGATATGACTCTCATCCGTGCGTCGCGCGGCGGCACGGGCGCGGAGCCCGCCGCGGGGGCGCGGATGCGCCACGCTCCACCCCGGGGACAAGTTTCAGATCTGTGTCAGGCCACCGCCGCGGCCGCGCCGCGCGCTTTGAAAATCCCGTTCCGGCGGTCTATCCGTTGCAGCGGTGAAACATAATCGCGGAATTACTGTTTCACCGCTGAAACTTAATCTTTTTGAATATGCCTCACCCTTTCGGGTACCCCGCCATCCGGCTTCCACCAAGGCTTTCCGGATGATGAAAGGAAATGCCTCCACCCCGTTCCAGGCGCCGGCAAAGCAACTTGATTTAACGCAAAGCAGACCATAAGATGACCTTAATTCGTTTTAAGACGAATGGCATTTGGGGTGGGTTCAGGGGGTCAGCCTTCCGGCATGCAGTCAGGTTCCGACAAATAAAGACGAGCGGGACCGGCCTGACGGTAGTACGGGGATAAATCGGGGCGACGCAAGCCAGCAGCTTGGGTCGTGCAGGTCCATATTCCGCTGCGTTCAACCTGTTTCCTGCCGCAATCAAACGGGGGAATAAGAACATGAACGCGCTGCTCATCGAGGGTCATCCTCTGTTGCGTCTGGGCCTGTTGCAGATGCTCGAACGCATCCACGGCGTGGACCACGTCATCACCGTCGACCCGGCCGACGTCGCCCTGCTCGACGGCAATCACTGCGACCTCCTCGTGTTCGGCATGCCGGCCGACACCGATACCGGCTGGCAGCTTCTCAACAAGGTGCGCACCGTGCTCAGCGCCGAGCGCCTGCTGCTGCTCGCCGACGTCCTGCCCCTGCAGATCCCGGCGCTGGCGATGGCGCAGGGCATCTGCGGCTGCCTGCCCAAGTCCGCTTCGCTGGCCGTGCTCGAGGCTGGCATCCGGCTGGCGATGGTGGGCGGCCAGCACGTGCGCGGCGTCGGCGGCCGCCAGGCCGGCGTGCCGGTCGGCGGCTATCCGCCGGGCGGGCGCGTGCCGGTGCTGGCGCCGCTGGCCGAGGGCGCCGCCTGCGGCCCGGCGGGCGGGCGCATCCAGGCCACGCCGTGCTCGCGCGACTCGCTGGCCGCCGTGGCGCGCCAGGGCGCGCCGGCGGGCGACGCCGGCAGCCACGGCGAGACCGCCTACGACGAGGCCGAGATGCTGCAGATCACGCCGCGCCAGTACGAGGTGCTGGTGCTGCTCGCGCGCGGCCACCCGATCAAGACCGTCAGCCGCATGCTCAATATCTCGGTGGCCACGGTGAAGAGCCACGCCTGCACGCTGTACCAGCGGCTCAAGGTGCGCAACAAGGGCGAGGCGGTCTACGCGGCGCTCCAGCGCGGCGCCTCGCTGGAGTGGGTCAGCGGCGACGACGCCGCGCCGCGCGCCACGGTGCGCGCCGCCGCCGAGTATGGCGCCGGCGCCTCGGCGATGCGCTAGCGCCCGCGCCGCGCCGCCCGCGCGGGAAGCGCGGCCGGGTCTGTCCGGCGGCGCTTCCCGCCGTGCTTCTGGGCCTCGCCATTCTGTCGTCGCGAGCCGCCAATCGATCATCGCCAGCCGCCCGCCGGCGTCCCCCCGCGCGGCCCGCCGCGCCTTGCCCGGCGCCGCTTTGCGCCGGTTCCGCGAGCCCCCGCCAATGTGGGACAGCGCACCGATGGGAGGTGCCGGGCGTCCTAGGATGACAACACGGGGGACTGTCGCAGTCGTTGCGCCGGGCCCGTCAGAGCGGGGAGGCTGCCGTGAACGAGACCATCGACCAGGAAGCGCGGGGCACGGACGAACAGCGGGATGAACCACGGAGCGGACAGGCGCATGGCCGGCGCCGCGCGGGGCGCCCGCTGGCCGCGTTCGCCATGCTGTGCGCGGCGCTGCTGGCGGGCGCGTGCGCGAGTTCGCCGGGCATGCACTTCGACGCCAAGGCGCCAGTGACCGCGGTCGGCCCCGACGCGACGCCGGACATCACGCCGATCACGCTCGACCTGGTGCGCAACCAGCGCAACGTGGCCCAGCGCGAGCTCGACAAGATCGACGAACTGTTCGCCACGCCCGAGCCCTACCGCATCGGCCCCGGCGACATCGTCTCGGTGGTGGTGTGGGACCACCCCGAACTGGTGTTCCCCAACCAGACCTACAGCATCGGCGCGGCCTACGAGATCCCGGCGGTGGGCGGCGGCGCCAACGTGCCTGGCTACGTGGTCAGCGCGCAGGGCGACATCCAGTTTCCGTACGCCGGCGTGATGAAGGTCGCCGGCAAGACCGCCAACGAGGTGCGCGACCAGATCGCGCGCGTGCTCTCGCGCGTGGTGCGCGACCCGCAGATGACGGTGCGCGTGCTGGCCTTCCGCAGCCAGCGCGTCTACGTCGACGGCGAAGTGCGCACGCCCGGCATGCTGCCCATCGACGACGCGCCGATGACGCTGATCGAGGCGCTCAACCGCGCCGGCGGCGTGGTCAACCTGACCGGCGACAACAGCCGCATCCGCCTGACGCGCGGCGAGCGCAGCTGGCGCATCAACATCCCGGCGCTGCTGGCGCGCGGCGTGGACCCGTCGCGCATCCTGCTCAGGAACGGCGACATCGTGCGCGTGGAGCAGCGCGAGGACAGCAAGATCTTCGTCACCGGCGAAGTCGTGCGCCCCACCACGCTGCTCATGCGCAACGGCCGCATGACCCTCAACGAGGCGCTCGGCGACGCCGGCGGCGTCAACCCCGGCTCGGCCAACGCCGAGCAGATCTTCGTGATCCGCAAGGACACCGACAGCAAGCCCAAGGTCTACCACCTCGACGGCACCTCGCCGGTGGCGCTGGCCATCGCCGAAGGCTTCGAGCTGGAAGCCAAGGACGTGGTCTACGTGGACGCGCGCGAGCTGGTGCGCTGGAGCCGCGTGATGAACCTGCTGATTCCGTCGACAGGCCCGGTCATCGGCTCGGCCACGGCCATCAAGTAGATGCCATGATCCGCTCGATCCTGGTCGTGTGCATCGGCAACACCTGCCGCAGCCCGATGGCGCAGTACCTGCTGCGCGACGCGCTGCCCGGATGCGCGATCGCCTCGGCCGGGCTGGCGCCGCTGGAGGGCGCCGCGGCCGACCCGCATGCCGTGCGGCTGCTCGCCGAGCGGGGGCTGGACCTGTCCGGCCACCGCGCGCGCGCGCTGGACGGCGGCATGGTCAGCGGCGCCGACCTGGTGCTGGTGATGGACACAGAACAAAGAGAGGCGCTGGAGCGCCAGTTTCCGCAGGCACGCGGCAAGATCTACCGGCTTTGCGAGTTCATGCACGCTGACGTACCCGACCCCTACGGCTGTTCGCAGAACATGTTCCGGATCGTGCTCGGGCTCGTCGGACAGGGCGTCGACACATGGTCGGAGCGGATTCGCGCCATGGCACGGGATCCATACCACGGGGAGGTAGCATGAACACGATCAATCCGCACGACATACTGCCGGGCTCGCCGCACCCGGCCCGGGAGAAAGGGATCGACCTGACCGGCTATCTCGACATCCTGGTGCGCTACCGCTGGACCTTCGTGGCGGTGGCCGGCACGATCTTCCTGCTGGGCGCGACCTATGCATTCTTCACCAGGTCGGTCTACCGCGCCGACATCGTGGTGCAGGTGGAGGACACCGGCAACAGCAACGCCGGCGGCAAGCTCGCCGCCAGCATCGCGCCCGTGTTCGAGGTCAAGCCGGCCGCGTCGGCGGAGATCGAGCTGCTGCATTCGCGCATGGTGGTGGGCAAGGCGGTGGACAACCTGCGCCTGTTCATCGACGCGCGGCCGCGCTACTTCCCGCTCATCGGCCAGCCGCTGGCGCGCTACAACCCGGGGCTGTCCGAGCCCGGGCTGTTCGGCTGGGGCGGCTTCGTCTGGGGCGACGAGCACATCGCGGTGACGCGGCTCGACGTGCCGGCGCGCCTGGAAGGCAAGCGCATGCGGATCACCGCGCTCGACGGCCAGCGCTACCGCCTGGCCGTCGACGGCGACGACAAGGGCGCCACCGGCACCGTGGGCCAGACGCTGCTGGCGCCGACCGCGCGCGGCAACGTCGAGATCGTGGTGGCCGAGCTCGACGCGCGGCCCGGCGCCGAATTCACGGTGACGCGGGTGCCGCGCGCCAACGCGATCGCGCTGCTGCAGCAGACCCTGCAGATCTCCGAGCGCGGCAAGTCCAGCGGCGTGATCGGCATCACCCTCGAAGGCCCCGACCCCGACCTGATCGCCGCCACGCTCAACGAGATCGGCACCGAGTACGTGGACCAGAACGTGCGCCGCCGGGCGGAGGAGGCGGAGAAATCGCTGGCCTTCCTCGAGCAGCAGCTGCCGCAGGTCAAGCAGCAGGTGGAGACCGCCGAGACGCGCTACAACGCGCTGCGCAACCAGCGCGGCACCATCGACCTGACCGAGGAGTCGCGGCTGATCCTGGCGCAGTCGGTGCAGATCCAGACCCGCTTGCAGGAGCTGCGCCAGAAGCGCCAGGAACTGGTGACGCGCTTCACCGGCAACCATCCGAGCATCGGCATCATCGACGAGCAGATCGGCAGCCTGAACACCGCGCTGGCCGCCGTGACCACGCGCATCCAGAAGCTGCCCGAGGTGGAGCAGAACGTGGTGCGGCTGATGCGCGACGTCAAGGTCAGCACCGAGATGTACCAGACCCTGCTCAACGACGCGCAGCAACTGCGCCTGACCAAGGCCAGCAAGGTCGGCACCGCGCGCCTGGTCGACCCGGCCGAGGTGCCGCTGCAGCCGGTGCGGCCCGACCGCAAGCTGCTGGTGATGTTCGCCGCGCTGCTCGGCACGGCCGGCGCGCTGATCGTGGTGTTCCTGCGCCACCTGCTCGACGGCGCCGTGTCCGAGGCCGACGACATCGAGAACCAGACCGGCTTCACGGTCTACTCCACGATCCCGTTCAGCCCCGAGCAGTCGCGCCTGGCGGCGCAGGGCGGACCCAACGCGCTGCTGGCCTGCCGCATGCCGGAGGACCCGGCGATGGAGAGCCTGCGCAGCTTCCGCACCGCCTTGCAGTTCTCGCTGCTGGGCACGCGCCATCCGGTGGTGCTGGTCACGGGCCCCTCGCCGGGCGTGGGCAAGTCCTTCATCTGCGCCAACTTCGCCGCGGTGCTGGCCGCCGGCGGCAAGCGCGTGGTGCTGATCGACGCGGACCTGCGCCGCGGCAACCTCAACCACCGCTTCGACACCGCGCGCGGCCCCGGCCTGACCGAGCTGCTGCACGGCGCGCCGGTGGAGGACACGGTGCGCCGGCAGGTGGTGCCCGGGCTCGACTTCATTCCCACCGGCACGCTGCCCACGCATTCCGCCGACCTGCTGCTCAGCCCGATGATGGACTCGCTGCTCGCCGCGCTGAAGTCGAGCTACGACGTGGTGCTGATCGACACGCCGCCGGTGCTGGCCGCGTCCGACACCGGCATCCTGGCCACCAAGGCCGACGCCGTGTTCATGGTCGCGCGCGCGGACGCCACCACGATGGACGAGCTCGAGGCGGCCGGCAAGGCGATCCGGCAGGGCGGCGGCGAGGTCAGGGGCGTGCTGTTCAACGGCCTGAACGTGCAGGGCCGCTGGTACCGCGCGCACTACAACTTCGGCAAGTACCGCTACCTGAGCTACCGCTACCAGGACGCGGAGGTGGTGCAGGGCCGCTGACCGCGCCGGCGCGCGGCGGGCACGGCGGGCGCGCTCAGGCCCTGCGCGTGGCCCGCATCGGAAAGCGCCCGAACATGCCGGCGGCGATGGTGCCTTCGAGCGTGTCGCCGGCCAGCACGGCCTCCACCTTGAGCGACAGCGGCAGCGGCGAGGTGAGCTTCATCCTGAAGCTCACGCGGTCGCCGTCCAGTTCGCCGTCGGTGACCTCGACCGAGGCCTTCTCGCTCGCGTTGGTGCCGCCGAAGGTGCCGGCGCCGGTGCCGACGATGGTGAGCACCGAGTGCTGCTCGCCGTTGGGCGTCTGCGAGACGCAATCCCACTGGCCGCTGATTTCTGCCGTCATGAACTTCCTCTGCTGCTGATCCGATCCAACATGAAACAATGCGGCGCCGCCCCGCGCGGCCCGCCCCGCCGCGCCTAGCGCAGCCCGACGGCCTGGGTCTGGCTGGCGCCGTCGAAGGAAAACTTCGCCTCGCCAAAGGCCGGCGGGCCGCTCGTGATCCACGCGCCGCGGGAAAAACCCAGCGGCTCGACCGGGATCCCGATGACGTTCTTGTCGAGGTCGCCGTTGCCGTTCCTGTCCTGGTACGCGATGATCGCATAATCGCCGGCCGGCAGGTCCTTGAACATCACGACGACCTCGCCCGGCGCGGCGGCCTGCTCCTGGCCCCGGAACAGCGGGCCTTTCGGAAACTCGCCGGCATTGTTGAACAGTCCCACGCGCACCGTGCCCTCGCTGCCCTGGACGTTGCGGACCACCACCTTCAGGTCTCCCGCGCTGGCCGCGCCGGCCGCGCATGCCAGCAGGGCGGCCGCGCACTGCATGAGCGATATCTTTCTCTGCATGTTCCTCGTCTCCTTTTTTGTTTCGGTTGCGCTTCGATTTCACTTCTGCTGCACTGTTACTTCGCTTCGACTCCGTCTGAACTCCGCTTCGGCTCCGCGCCGCCGGCCGCCGGCGGCGCGAATGCCGCATTGACGCGGTCGAACTCCGGCTCGGCCCTGGCGATCGATGCCTCGAAGGCCAGCGCCGCGCGCGCCAGCCGTTCGGCAATCGCCGGCTCGGCCGCCGCCTGGTCGTATTTCTCCGCGGGATCGCGGCCGAGGTGATAGAGCGTGGGCTTGTCCAGCTTGCGCTGCGGGCCGCCCGGGCGTCCGCTGGTTTCGTAGAGGTTGAGCTTCCAGTCGCCGTCGCGCCACGCCTGCAGCCGGCCCTTGTAGTAGTACGGCAGCACCTGGCGCGCGCTCGGCGCGCGCCCGCGCAGGGCCGGCCCGAGGTCGACGCCGTCGATGGCCGCGTCGGGCAGCCTCGCCCCGGCGAGCGCGACCAGGGTCGGCAGGAAGTCGTAGGTCGCGCCGATGCCGTCCACCACGGCCGGACGGATCGTGCCGGGCCACCAGAACAGCGCCGGCACGCGCGAGCCGCCTTCGTAGGTGGATGCCTTGCCGTCGCGCAGGATGCCCGCCGACCCCACCATGTCTTCGTACAGGATCCAGGGGCCGTTGTCGGAGACGAAGACCACCACGGTGTCCTTGGCGTTGCCGCTGCGCCGCAGCGCATCGAGCACGCGCCCCACGCTGTGGTCGAGCTCCGCGATGGCGTCGCCCACCGGGCCGCCCTTGCTGCTGCCGGCGAACTCCGGCGCCGGCAGGTGCGGCAGGTGCGGCTTCTCGTAGCCGACCCAGGCCAGGAACGGCTTGTCGTGCTTCCCGCCGACGAAGCCGACCACCTGGTCGGTCAGCCGCCGGTTGTACTGCCGCTGGTCGATCGGCCGCTCGATGACCTCGTCGCGATAGCCGGCCCCGCCCGCCTTCGCGATCCGCTCGCTGCGGATCAGCGGCAGGTTCCAGTACTCGCTCCTGGGATGGCGGAAGCTCGCGGTGGCCTGCTCGTAGTACAGCGAGAACAGCGCCAGCGGCGATTCGCCGGCCGCGTAGCGGCGCCGCAGCTCGCTGGTGGACACGCCGCCGATGAAGTAGGCGTCGTTCGACATCGGCGTGCCCCACCAGGAATCGAAGCCGTGGCGGGTCGGGTAGGCGCGCGGCGCGTCGCCGAGATGCCACTTGCCGAACAGGGCGGTGGCGTAGCCGGCGTCGCGCAGCAGGCTGGCGACGGTCGTCTCCCGGTCCGGGAAGCCGTAGGGATCGTCCTCGATCTGCACCATGTTGACCACGCCGTACAGGCCCGTGCGGGTTTCGACGCGGCCGGTCAGCATGGCGCCGCGGCTCGGCGAGCAGACCGGCGAGCTCACGTAGAAATTGGTCCAGCGCTGGCCCTCGGCCGCCATGCGGTCCAGGTTGGGCGTGCGGAACACCGGATGGCCGTAGCTGCCGAGATCGCCCCAGCCGAGGTCGTCGGCGACCAGCACGACGATGTTGGGGCGCGTCGGCGCGGCTGTCCGTGCGGGCGCTTGTGCGGGCGCTTGTGCGGGCGCTTGTGTGGGCGCTTGTGTGGGCGTCTGTGCCGCGGCCCGCGCCGCGTCGGGCGCGGCGCCGGATGCGGCGGCAAACGTGGCGCCAAACACGGCACCAAACGCGGCGGCCAGCAGCGCGGCGGCGCGCATGCGCGAACGGATTGTCATGGGTTTTTCTCCCTTGCCTGTGTTGGCGGATAAGGATGCACGCATAAGGACGCGCGCATCAGCGCGCCGGCGGCACGACCGCGCGGCCGTCGGCGTAGTCGACGCGCGCCGCGCGATAGCCGATGCGCATCGCGTTGACGTGGAGGATCTCGCCCGGCGCGAGCGGGATGACCTCGCCGCCGTAGACCGTCCACGCGGGCGCGGCCGGGCGCTTGTCGCCGAGCCGGGCGAAGTTGCCGCCGAACAGTTCGCCGGCCAGGCGCTCGTAGTCCCAGCTCTGCACGATGTGGGCGGCGGCGGGCGGCGGCGCGGCGCGGCGCTCGATCCAGTAGCCGATCGACGCCCCGTCGGTGCCGCACGCGATGCGCACGCCGTCGGCCACCGCGATCACCTCGGGCGTGGCGGTCGCGGGCGGCTCGCTCGCGCCGTGCCACATGCGCGCCAGCATGTCGCGCTCCGGCACGGCGCCGAGGTCGCCGTACTGCATGGTCCAGGCGTCGAGGGCCTGCCGGAGTTCGGCGAGCTTGTCCTGGTAGCGCGGGTCGCCGGCCAGGTTGCGCTGCTCCCACGGGTCCTGCTCGGCGTCGTAGAGTTCCTCGGCGGGCTTGGGCCCGAACCACGCCGCCTGCGCGGCGGACAGCGTGCCGGCGTCGCGCTGCCGCAGGATGTCCTGCATCATCGGCAGCATCAGGCGAAAGCGCAGGTTCTGGTAATACGGCTTGTCCGGCATGTAGTTGCGCAGGTAGCGGTAGCGCGCGTCGCGCACCATGCGCACGCGGTCGTACTCGGTGTCCATGCGGTCGCGCGCGGCGAATACGTACTTGCGCGGCGCCTGCGCCGGCGGCCCGCCGAGGAACGCCTGCCCCTGCATGTAGCCGGGCACCGGCACGCCGGCCAGCGACAGCACGGTCGGCGCGAGGTCGACGCCGCTGACCAGCGCGTCGCTGCGCGTGCCGGCGCGCCGGCCGCCGGGCAGCCGCACGATCAGCGGCACGCGCGTGCCGCGCTCGAGCACTTCGCGCTTCATCCACGGCAGGCTGCCGCCGTTGTCGGCCAGGAAGAAGATCGCGGTGTCGTCGTACACGCCGTCGTCCTTGAGCATGCGGACCAGCTCGCCGACCTGCCGGTCCATCAGCGCGATATTGGTGTACATGCGGGCGATGTCGCCGCGCACCGCCGCGGTGTCGGGGAAGACCGGCGGCACCGCCACCGCGGCCGGCTCCGCCAGCAGCGCGTCCTTGCGCAGGGCCACCATCGCCTCGTGGGTCAGGAAGAAGTTGTAGACCGCGAAGAAGGGCTTGCCCGCGGGACGGTTGCGGTAGGACGCGGCCGGGCCGCTTTCGTCCCACACGGTGACGGGCGCCTCGAACTGGTAGTCCTCTTTCTGGTTGTTGGTGGTGTAGTAGCCGGCCTTGCGCAGATGCTCGGGGAACGCCTTGACCTGCGGCGGCAGCACCACCGAATAGCTCGCGGGAATGCCTTCCGGCCTGGGCCTAGCGCCGCCGCCGGGCAGCTCCGCGCTGCCGGTGCGCATGTGGTGCGCGCCCACCGAGGTCGGATAGGTGCCGGTGATCATGGCCGCGCGCGCGGGCGCGCACACGCCGGCGGTCTGGTAGGCGTGGGTGTAGAGCACGCCCTCGCGGGCCAGCTGGTCGATGTTCGGCGTGCTGGCGGCGCGGTCGCCATACGCGCCGATCAGCGTGGTGATGTCTTCCACCGTGATCCAGAGGATGTTCGGCCGGGCTTGCGGCTGCGGCTGCGGCTGCGGCTGCGCGTGCGGCGTGCCCGCGCACAGGAGCAGCGGCAGGGCGGCCCAGCGCGCGGCGTGGCGCAGCGCGCGGGCCAGGCCGGCGCGCGCGGCCCTCATGCGGTTGCGTGGATTCATGCGGTGATGCCTCCCGTGTCGGCTGGTTGGGGCGGAGGGGTCCGCGCCGGCGCGCGCTTCAGCCGCCGGCGGCGGCCTGTTGTGCAACCTGTGGTGCGGACTGTGGCGCGGCTTGCGGTGCTGGTTGTTGCGCGGCCCGCTGCGCCTGCCACGCGGCCTCGTCCAGCGCCAGCCGGAAGCCCAGGTGCGACATGCTGCTGTCCGGGTCGGTCCCCTGCCGCGCGCTCGGGCGGTAGCTCAGGCAATAGTCCTGGCTGCAGAGGAACGAGCCGCCGCGCATCACGCGCTTCGGCGCGCGCGCGGGCACGCCGGCGGCATCCCAGCTATGGTCCGGGCCGCGCGGGTCGGCCTCGACACGGCCCGCGCGCGCCACGCGCCGGAACTGGTCGGCGCGATACCAGTCGGCCACCCATTGCCAGGCATTGCCGGTCATGTCGTAGAGCCCGTAGCCGTTGGCCGGGAACGTGCCCGCCGCGCTGGTGCCGGCCGCGCCGCCGGCCCTGGGGCTGACCACCGGGAACGGCTGGGGCTGCCGGCCCTGCCAGACGTTGGCCATCTGCCGGCCGCCCGGCGCGAACTGGTCGCCCCAGGCGTAGGTGGCCTGCTCCAGCCCGCCGCGCGCGGCGAACTCCCATTCGGCCTCGGTCGGCAGGCGCTTGCCGGCCCAGCGCGCATAGGCCTGCGCGTCCTGCCAGGACACCTGCACCACGGGATGGTCGTCCTTGCCCGCGATGGCGCTGCCGGGCCCGCCCGGGTGCCGCCAGTCGGCGCCGGCGACGAAGCGCCACCAGCGCGAATAATCGTGCAGCGGCACCGGCCGCTCGGTGCCGACGAAAACCAGCCCGCCGGGCACCAGCGCGCCGTCCGGCGGGCGCGGCGTGCCCGCCGGCAACTGGGCCTTGAGCGCGTCCCAGCCGGGCGCCTTCTCCGCGCTGGTGACGTAGCCGGTGGCCGCCACGAACGCGCGGAACTCGGCGTTGGTCACGTGATGCACGTCCATCCAGAATCCGCTGACGCGCGTCTCGTGCGCGGGGCGCTCGTTGGCCTGCGCGAATTCGTGGTCGCTGCCCATCATGAACCGGCCGCCGGGAATCCACGCCATGCCGCGCGGGCCGTGGAGACCGTCGCCGACGATGGCTTGCGCGGCGGCCGGGCCGCCCGGCGCGGCGCGCGTGCCGGCGAGCGACGCGACGCCGCCGCCGGCGATGCCGATGGCGGCGGCCACCACCGCGAGCGCGGTGAGCGCGGCAATCGGGACTACCGGACGAAAACGCGAGGATCGTGCGGGCATGTGGCATTTCCGGTCATGGCGCCGGCGCCATGCCGGCATGAGCGGACCGCGGCGGCACGGGGCCGGCCGCGGCTGCGGTCGCGGCGGCGCCACGGCGCCGTCGATAATTTACTATCACATCAGTAAATATCATGGACAACCGGGACAAACCCTGAACGGCGCGCCCGCCGCCTAGGGCGTGATGGCTTCGACGAACAGGCGGCGCAGCTCCGCGAGCTGGTGGTCGATGCGGACCACGTCATGGCCGAGCGAGCGGCCGATGGTGACGCCGCGCAGCACCGCGACGCTGAGGTCGCGCAGCATCTCCAGGCGCGGCGCGTTGGGCAGGCCGCCGATGGCCTCGCGCCAGGCGCCGTCGAACGCGGCCTCGCGCTGCGCGATGGCCGGCAGCACCTCGGCCTGGAAGCCCGGGTCGCGGCGCGCCGCGAGCAGCAGCTCGAGCAGCGCGATCTGGTTGACCGACGAGGCGTGGTTGCCGGCGGAGTCGAGCAAGGCCAGCAGGCGCTCGCGCGGCGCCAGGAACGGCGGCGCCGCGGCGGCGAAGCGCGCCGCCATCTCGTCGTAGATGGCGTCGATCACGGCCGCCATCAGCGCGTGTTTACTCTCGAAATGGTAAATCAGGGCCGCGCGCGTCAGGCCGACGCGATCGGCGATTTCCGAAATCGTGGTGCCGGCGTAGCCGAGCTCGGCCAGGCACGCGATCGCGGCGTTCAGGATCCCGGCCTTGGTCTGCGCGGACATCTCGGCGTTGGACGTGCTGTGCTCGCGCGTTCTCCTGGGCTTCACTGATGGCTCCGATTTCGGATTTGGGGGCAATTGCCGCGTGCCATTGTAAACCCCATGTGTACTTTTCGCGCAAACAAACTAACCTACTGGAAAGTTAATAACTTGCGACCTCCGACATGGGAACGACAGGGAACGACATGACACTGACACGCCTGCATACCGAAGCCGAACGATTCATCGATGTCCAGGGCCGGCAGATCCTGCTGCGCGGCGTGAACCTCGGCGGCGACAGCAAGGTCCCCTATCCGCGCGGCGGCACCCAGTACCCGACCGACTTCGCGGACCACCGCGAGGTCTCGTTCGTCGGCCGCCCGTTTCCGCTGGCGGAGGCGGACGCGCACCTCGCGCGCATCCGCGGCTGGGGCTTCAACTGCCTGCGGCTGCTCGCCACCTGGGAGGCCATCGAGCATGCCGGCCCCGGACAATACGACCACGCTTACCTGGACTACTTCGCGGCAATCTGCCGCAAGGCGGGCGAGCATGGCCTGTACGTGTTCGTCGACCTCCACCAGGATGCGTGGTCGCGCATGAGCGGCGGCGACGGCGCGCCGGGCTGGACGCTCGAGGCGGTCGGGCTCGACTGCCGCGCGTTCGATGCCGCGGACGCGGCGCACGTCATGCAGCACCGCTTCGACTTCGCCGACGCCAGCCCGCTCCAGCCCGGCTATGCGCGCATGAGCTGGCCGCTCAACTACCGGCTGGCGGCCAACGGCATCATGTGGACGCTGTTCTGGGCCGGCCGCCGGCTGACGCCGGACTTCCGCATCGCGGGACGCAACGTGCAGGACTATCTGCTGGAGCATTTCCTCGGCGCGGCCGAGCAGATCGCGCTGCGCGTGCGCGACCTGCCGCACGTGATCGGCTTCGACATGCTCAACGAGCCGGGGCTGGGCTGGCTCGGGCAGGCGCTCTCGACCGACCGCGGCCTGCCGCTGCCCGGGCCCGTCGTCACGCCGCTCGCGGCGCTGGCGACCGCGCGCGGCATCCCGACCGAGGTCGCGCTGAATCCGTCGAATCCGCTGGACCCGTCGAGCGCCGCCGCGCCGCGCGCCACCCGCGTGCTCAACGCGGCCGCCCGCCCGATCTGGCGCGACGGCGCGGCCTGCCCGTTCGAGCGCGCGGGCATCTACCGGCTCGACGACGGCATCGCCGTGCCGCTCGACGAACACGCCTTCGACCGCGTCGACGGCCGCGGGCTGGACATCGCCGAGGACGTGTTCGCGCCGTTCTTCACCCAGGCCGCGGCGCGCATCCGCGCCCACCGCGCCGACTGGCTGCTGATGGCGCAGATGGATCCGATCGGCATGCTCACCGGGCGCGACTATCCCGCGCGCATGCCGGCGCAGTCGGTCAACACCTGCCACTGGTACGACCTGGCGCTGGTGATGGCCAGAACCTTCGACCCCGGCGCCAGCGTCGACCTGCTGACCGGCGAGCGCGCCGAAGGGCCGGCGGCGCTGCGCGAGCGGCACGTGCGGCAACTGGCCGCGCTCAGGGACGCCGCGCGCCGCTTTCCCGGCGGCGGCGCGCCCACGCTGATCGGCGAATTCGGCATTCCCTACGATCTCGACGACGGCCTGGCCTACACGCAGTGGGCCGCCGGCAGGCGCGACGCCTTCGCGCCGCACACGGTGGCGCTCGAGCTGATGTACGAGGCGCTGGACCGGCTGCTGCTCAGCGCCACGCAGTGGAACTACACGGCGGGCAACCGCAACGACCCGCGCATCGGCGACCAGTGGAACCAGGAAGACCTCTCGATCTTCTCGGCCGACCAGATCGACCCGGCCGACCCGGCCTGCGACGGCGGCCGCGCGGTGGCCGGCTTCGCGCGGCCCTATGCGTGCGCGGTGCAGGGGCGCCTGGGCGCGATGTCCTTCGAGCGCGGCGCGGGCCTGTTCGTCGTCGAGTACGAGGCCGACGCGGCGGTGCCGGCGCCGACCGAGCTGGTGCTGCCGCGCGCGCAGTTTCCGCACGGCGCGGAGATCACCGCCAGCGGCCCGGTGCGGCACAGCGAGGAAGACCGGCGCGGCGGGCGGGCCCGCATCTGGGCCGCCGCGGACGGCGCCGTGCGCGTCACGTGCCGCCGCCGCGCCGCGCCGCGCGGCGCATGACCGGCGCGCGGCGCGCCAGCCGCGGCGGCCGGCGATCCATGTCGCCAACAACTGGAAAAAAGGAGTGGACAAGGATGAAGCAGCCCCAAGCATGCAAGCACTTGCGCAACGCCATCTTGACCGGCGGCACCGCGCTGATCGCCGGATCGGCGCAGGCGCAGTCGCAGTCGAACCTGATCCTCTATGGCGTGATGGACGCCGGCATCGAATACCTGAGCCACTTTTCCGACAAGGTCCCCACGGCCGCCAACGGCTACGCCACCGGCGCCGGCCACAACACGGTGCGCATGAGCTCCGGCAACCTGGCCGGCTCGCGCTTCGGCATGCGCGGCGAGGAAGACCTCGGCGGCGGCCTCAAGGCCCTGTTCGTGCTGGAAAGCGGCTTCACCGCCGACGACGGCAGGCTGGCCTTCAACGGCCGCCTGTTCGGGCGCCAGGCCCTGGTCGGCCTCGGCGGCCACGGCGCGTGGCGCGTGACCTTCGGCCGCCAGAGCACCTCCATCTACGACGGCTTCGCCAACTTCGCGCCGGCCGCGTACACGAAATACGAGCCGGCCGGCGCGCTCGGGGGCTACAGTTCGCGCTCGGACAACATGGCCAAGTTCGCCGCCCAGGTCGGCCCGCTGATCGCGCTGGCGCACTGGTCCTTCGGCAACGGCATCTTCTCGTCGGGCGAGGTGCCGGGCCAGTTCCGCCGCGACACCGGCTACGGCACGGCGCTCAACTACGCGCTCGGCCGCTACGGCGTCGCCGTCGCCTACGACCAGTACAACCCGACCCTGACCGCGGCCGGCGACAGCGGCACCTTCCGGCGCGCCGGCGTCGCGGGCAACTACGTCAACGGCGCGCTCACGCTGCAGGGCGGCGTGCGCTGGGGCCTGGACAAGAACGGCGCGGGCGCCACGCTGATGCGCGACAACATGTACTGGATCGGCGCCAACTATCTCGCCACGCCGGCGCTGAACCTGATGCTGGCGTATTACTACGACGACATCAAGCTCGCCAACGCCAGCCTCAACCGGCTGCCCGCCACCAACGCGAAGAACCCCTGGCAGATGCTGTTCATCGCCGACTACAGCCTGTCCAGGCGCACCAACGTCTACGTGCTCGGCGCCTACGCGAAGCACGCCGGCATCGGCCTGGACACCGCCGCGGGCGGCTTCGTCAACGGCTACTATCTCGCCAGCGGCAAGGACAGCATGTTCGCCGCCACGCTCGGCATCCGGACCAAGTTCTGAGCCGTGCCGGCCATGCCGGGGTACCGGCTGGCGGCACGCGACATCGCGGAGACAAAACGATGCACAAGACCGCAAGCCTGGGGACGCGCCGCGCCCGGACGTGGCCCTGGACCCTGCTGGCCTGCGCCCTGGTGGCGATCACGGCGCCGCTGACGCTCTGCCTGCTCATCCCGTGGCACTGGGGCGGGCCGGGCAGGACCGGGGCAGTGCTGTCCTACCTGGTGCCGATGCTCGCGCTCTCGTTCCCGCTGCACCTGCTGCTGGTCACGGCCGCGGCGGTGGTGTCGTGGTACGCGGCGCTGCGCGCCGGCGCCAGGCTGGCCGCGGCGCTGTCCGCGGTGGTGGCCATCCTGACCGCGGCGATGGGCCTGGTCCCGGCCATCGCCACGTGGCAGCAGGCGCGCGCGCTCGGGGTGCCGCTGTCGCTGCGCGACTATCTCGCCAATGCGCGCCACGTCAACAAGGGCCCGGCGCAGCCGGCGCGCAGCGTGGTCTACGGCACCGCCGCCGACGGCACCCGGCTGGTGCTGGACGTGTGGCGCAGCGGCCGGCCCGGCGACGGCCCGCTGCGCCCGGCCATCGTGCAGGTGCACGGCGGCGGCTGGGTGCGCGGCAACCGCAGCATGACGCCGGACTGGAACCGCTGGCTGAACGGGCTCGGCTACGAGGTGTTCGACGTGGAATACCGCATGCCGCCGAATGCGCGCTGGCAGGACGAGGTCGGCGACGTCAAGTGCGCGCTGGGCTGGGTCGCCGCGCATGCGGCCGACTACCACGTCGACCCCGCGCGCATCAGCATCATGGGCAGCTCCGCCGGCGGCAACCTCGCCGCGCTGGCCGCCTACAGCGCGGGCGACGCGCGCCTGCCGCCGTCGTGCGCGGCGCGGCCGGTCGCGGTCAGGAGCGTGGTCAACCTGTTCGGCCCGGCCGACCTGGCGCGGCTGCACGATGCGCCGGCCACGCCGCCGCACATACGGGCCGCCCTGCGGGCGTATGCCGGCGGCACGCCCGCGGCGCAGCCGCAGCGCTACCGCCTGCTGTCGCCGCTGAGCCACGTCGGCGCGCAAACCCCGCCCACCATCACGCTCATCGGCCTGAGCGACCGCGTGATCGCGTCCGAGCAGGCCGGGCTGCTGGACGACGCGCTGGCCCGCCACGGCGTGCCGCACGAAACCTGCCTGCTGCGCGCCACCGACCACGCCTTCGCCCATCACTGGGGCGGCTTTGCCACGCAGATCGCACGCGCCAGGATCGCGGCCTTCCTCGAGCGCTACGCGGGCGCGGCGGCGCCGGCTGCCGGCGACAACCACTGAACCGCGCCGGGCTCAGGCGCCCGCGCTGCCCGCCACGGCGTCGGCCAGCTCCACGCGCTCGCCGCTGCCGGCCGCCTCGCCGCGCGCGGCCTGCTGCTCCATGTAGCGCACCAGGTAGGCGCACAGCGCCGCGCGGCTTTCCTCGAGGAACAGCGAATGGTCGAACTTCGGCAGGGTCCGCACGCGGATGTGCGCGAGCCCCTGCAGCGCCTCCAGGTTGCCGCCGAAACGGTCCCTGGCTTCTTCCAGGCCGAGGTCGCTCATGCCGAACAGGAAGTCGGTCTGCACGCCGCGCCGGTCCAGCTCGCGCATGGCGGCGCGCGCGAAGCCGGTCACGGTGGTGGTGTCCTCGCCGCGGCGCCAGCGCGCCAGCGCGGACGCGGCGCGCTGGCCCAGGCGGCGCGCGCCGCGCCGCACGAAGCCGTGGAGGATCGGCACCACCCTGACCTCGCCGCGCAGCAGCCGCTGCCAGTTCTCGACGCGGCGCACCGCGGCGGCGTAGCCGCGCATGGACTGCACGCGCTCGCTGGCGGCGGCCGTGTCGGCCTCGTCCCAGCGGAACTTGGCGAGGTTGGCCAGCACCACGCCGGACACGTTGGGGTTGCGCAGGGCCACGTGCAGGCTGATGTAGGCGCCCGAGCATACGCCCGAGACCACCACGCGGCGCAGGCCCTGCGCGCGCAGCCAGTCCACCGCGGCGCTGGCGTCCTCGCAGGCGCAGGGGTCGTATACGGCGGGGATGCTCATCTGGCGCGCCGGCGCGGGGCTGTCGCCGAGCGCCGACAGGTCCAGGCGCAGCGCGGTCACGCCGTGGCGCGCCAGCTCGCGCGACAGCATGACGAACAGCCGCCCGTCGCCGACGTGGTGGTTGCCGCCGGTGTTCGGGAACACGATGGCCACGCCGTTGGGCGCGCGCCGCGCCGGCTGGCACAGGATGCCGAACTGGCGGCCGTGGTCCAGCCAGACCCGCTGCTCGCGCACGCCGTCGACCTCCCACTCCAGCGCCGGGCGCGGCTCCTGCGCCGCCGGCGCGGCGCGCGCGGCGGCCCTGGGCACCGGGCCGAGCCACGCCAGCACGGCCTGCCAGGCGGCCTCCGGCACGCGAGCGTACTCGGCCGCCTGCATCATGCCGGCGTACTCGGGAAAGCCGTCCAGCGTGACCTCGGCGCCCGACGCGCGGTAAAGCGTACCCATTTCTGCGACCGGCGACGCGGTGCCCGGCCAGGCGTCGAGCAGCAGCACGCGCGGCGCCGGGCAGCCCTTGCGGCGCGCCAGGCGCAGGCCTTCGAGCGCGGCCACGGTGTCGGCCTGGAAGCGGTAGGCGAGCACGTCGAGCGCGCCGTCGGCGGGCGGCGCCTGCGCGATGTCGGGGATCACGTTGTTGAGCCAGCCGGTATGCAGCGCGCGCAGTTCGCGCAGGTAGTTGCGCCCGTTTACCACCGGCGCCAGCAGCACCAGCCCGGCCACCACGGCGGGGTCGCGCGCGGCCAGCGCCTCGGCCGCGAGCACCGCCAGCGCCGCGCCCAGGCGCAGGCCGCACAGCACCACGCGTTCCACGCCACCCTGCTCGCGCAGGGTGCCGACCGCGGCCAGGATGCCGTGCACGCACCACGCGATGTGCTCTTGCTCGGCGCCGCTGCCGGCGGCGTCGCCGGTGCCGGGATAGTCGAAGCGCAGCGCCGGCACCCCGGCCGCGGCGAGGTCGTCGGCCAGGTGCCGGAACGCGCGGTGGGACCACATCGCCTCGTGGCCGTGCGGGTTGCACAGCACCACGCCCGTGCTGCCCGCGGCTTCATGCAGCCAGCCGGCGCATCCTTCGAACAAGACCGGTTTCATCACCTCTCCCAATGAAAAACGGGGCTTGGGCCCCTGGCATCTTGCGCACGCAGAAACGGGTACGCTTTGTTGTTGCGCGCGTGCCGGCGGCGGCGCCGAAGCCCGCTGCCGGCGCGCATGCGGGGCCGGAAAGCACCGCGTTTGCGCCCCACTCGCGGCCTGCCCGCGGGCACGCAGAAACGGGTACGCTGCCGGCCGCCGCGCCATGCCGCGGGCCGTCAGGCCGCCGGCATGGAGCCATGCTGGTCCGCGCCCGGAGCGGGCGCGGCGCGCGCCTCCAGCGCCAGCGCTTCGGGCCGCGCGGGCGGCAGCGGCAGGCCCAGGTACGGGTTCATCGCGGCGAAGTCCGCGCGGTTGCTGCGCCGGCGCGTGACGCCGTTGAGCATGCCGCCGGCCAGGCGGGCCTCGGCGCGCGCCAGGCGCTTGAGCGCTTCGTCGACCTGGCTGGCCGGCGTGACGTCGGCGCGCACCACCAGCAGCGTGGCGCCGGCGAGGTTGGCCACCAGCGTGCCGTCGGCCACCGCCAGCACCGGCGGCGTGTCGATGATGACGAGGTCGAAGCGCGCCTTGCAGATGCGCAGCGTCTCGGCCAGCGCGGGCATCATCAGCAGCTCGGACGGGTTGGGCGGCGTGGCGCCGGCGGTGATCAGCGACAGGCCGGACACCACCGTGGGCCGCACCACCGTGGCGGGATCGGCGCGCCCCGCCAGCAGGTCGGCCAGCCCCGGCTCGGGCGCCTGGTCGAACCAGTGCGCGACCCTGCCGCGGCGCAGGTCGGCGTCGATGAGCAGCACGCGCTGGCCGGCCTCGGCGAACAGCACCGCGAGGTTGACCGCGGCGAAGGTCTTGCCCGCGCCGGGCGCGGGGCTCGTCACCGCGAGCACGCAGTCGGGCGCGTTGCGCACGGCGAAATGCAGCGCCGCGCGCACGCTGCGCAGGCCTTCCACCGCGACCGAATGCGGCGAGCGGCGCGCCAGCAGGAAGCGGTCGTGCAGGCCGCAGCGCAGCAGCCGGTCGCCCTCGCTGGAGGCGAACTCGCCGGGCTCGGCCAGCGCGGTGCCGGGCGCCGGGGCGTAGAGCCGCGGGCCGGGCGCGCCGGCGAACCCCATCATCATGCCCAGGCGGCGATGCACCTCGGCCTGCTGCTCGAGCTCGGCCTGCTCGCTGCTGAAGGCGATCTCGCCGAGCATGGGCATGCCGAGCCGCGCCTCGGCGTCGGCCGCGTCGGCCACCGAGGGCTTGAGGCGCTGGCGCGCGGCCACGCCGATCAGGCCCAGGCACAGGCCGAGCAGCGCGCCGCCGCCGGCCAGCGGCAGCGGACCCGGGCCGTCCGGGCGCGCCGGCGGCAGCGCCGGGTCGACGATGCGCATGGTGCTGGAGCGGTCGGACTGCGCCAGCGAGAGCTGCTGCTCGCGGTTGCGCAGCGTCATGTACATGTCCTCGGCGACCTTGACGTCGCGCGTGAGCGCCACCGATTCGCGCTCGGTCTCGGACAGGTTCTGCATGCGCGAATCCATGTCGCGCCGCACCTTGCCCAGTTCCTGGATCTGCGTGTCGACGGTGCGCACTTCGTTGCTGTCGGTGGTGAAGCGCTGCAGCAGGCGGGTGCGCTCCAGGCGCAGCGCGGCGATCTGGCGCTGGTAGTCCATGCTGCCGTTGAGGTAGGACTGCGCCTCCTGCGTGGGCGCCATCGTGCCGCTGCGCGCGCGGTAGCGCGTGAGCGCCGCTTCCGCGCGCTCGAGCTCGCGCTGCACGCGCGGCAGCTCGCTGGTGACGAAGGCCAGGCTGCCGGCGGCGTCGTCGCGGCGCTGGCTGGTCTGGCTGTCGATGTAGGACTGCGCCACGCCGTTGACCAGCGCGGCGGCGAGCTTGCGGTCCGGGTAGCGCCACGCGATGCGCACGGTGCCGGCGTCGCGCGTGTGCTCGTCCACCACCAGCTCGCCGGTGATGGCGTCGATCACCGACAGCGGATCGCGCCGCATCAGTTCGAAGCGCGTGCCGGGCCGCGCGTCGAGCTGCCCGACCTGCAGCTCCACGTCGTTGCCCGCGGCGGGCTCGCCGACCGCGCCGTCGAGCAGCATGGCCTCGCCCGCGTAGAGCCGGTAGCGGCCTTCGGGCTGGGCCACCAGCGTGAGCGGCACGTTGAGCAGGCGCTCGGGCACCGACAGGCTGTCCACCCGCGCGCGCTCGCCGCCCCAGGCGTAACCGAGGCCCTCGGGCCACGGCGCGAGCACGCGGCCGGGCTCGGCCAGGCGCTCGGCGAGCGCCCCCAGCAGCGGCGCGCGCACCGGCGCGGCCGACACGTCCAGGCGCAGGCGCTCCACCACCGGCCCGACCACCGCGCGGCTGGTCAGCATGCCGGCATCGAACTGAGCCGCGGACACATTGCCCTGCGCGGCATTGCGCGGCGCCATCTGCACCAGCGCCTCGACCCGGTAGCGCGGCGGCGTGGACAGCGCCACCAGCGCGCCGGCCACCCCGCCGGCAACCGCGAGCCCGACGATCCAGCCGAGGTGGTCGAGCAGCGCGCGCCGCCCGCGCGCGCGCGGCTGCGCCGGCGCATTCGCAGCCGGCGTCGCGCCGGCAAAGAACAACCTGTTCACGGCATTCTCCCTGGGCGGCCGACCCGTCGGCCACGCTCGCCCCATTGCCCGTCGGCCATCGGCCGCGCCGGCTTCAGACGGTTGCCAGCGCCGGCAGCAGTCGATCGAATTCGCGCTTGACGAGCTTGTAGCACTCGCACGAATGCGCTTCCAGGCCATGCCGGTCGAGCACGGTGATGTGCCCGCGGCTGTGCTGGATCAGGCCAAGGTCCTCGAGCTTGCCGGCGGCCTCGGTCACGCCCTCGCGGCGCACGCCGAGCATGTTGGCGATGACCTGCTGCGTGATGACCAGCTCGTTGGAAGCCATGCGGTCGAGCGCCAGCAGCAGCCAGCGGCACAGTTGCTTGTTGAGCGAGTGGTGGCGGTTGCACACCGCGGTCTGCGCGATCTGCGTGAGCACGGCCTGCACGTACAGCAGCGTGACGCGCTGGATCGCCGGCGAATGCAGGAACTCCTGCTTGAGCGTGGCCGCGGACAGGCGGTAGGCGAAGCCCGGCGTGCGCACTTCCACGCGGCACGGCATGGTGTCGCCGCCGGTGAGCACCGGAATGCCGACCAGCCCCTCCTTGCCGATGGCGGCGATCTCCACCGTGGCGCCGTCTTCCAGCAGCGACAGCATCGAGACGATGGCCGTGGTGGGGAAGTAGACGTGATGGATGCGCTGGCCGGAGTCGGTCAGCAGTTGCCCGGCGCGCATGCGCACCAGCTCGAGATGCGCCGACAACAGCTCCCAATCCTTGCGCGGCAAGGCACCCAGCACATGATTGACGTGCAGATCCGAACGCTGACTGATCATTTCCCTCTCCCCGTGACCAGCCGCACGAACACTTAACACCGGAGCCGGTCCGCGCACTTCGCGGGACCCGCGCCGGCCGCCTATTCCGTGACCCTGGCTCGTGCGGCATCTGTGTCTTCATTAAGGGCTATATGTGGGCCTGCCAACAGTAGCCGCACGGTTGAAACCCGGTCATCCTTCGGTAGGTTTGAGAGCAATTGCCGGGGCAGGGCCAATGCCGCGCGGACGCCGCCCCGGCGCGGCGGGCAGTATGGTGCGAGCGCGGCGCATCAGGCGCCCGGCGCACTGTAGGCAAGCGCGCGTCTCGCATTGAGCGCATGGATCTCCCCCATCGGGATGAACGCGGCGCCGGGCGGGCCCGCACCGCGCACTCCGCCATCGGGGCCGGCCTCGGGCAGCAGCCGCACGCGCCGGCGGCTGCCGGGCGCGAGGTGGAACCAGTCCTGCTCGGCGCGCATGGTGGCATCCTCGATGTGGACCCAGCGCGCGAAGCGCCGCGCCGATATCGTGAGCCACCAGTCGCCGTGCTCGCGCGTCACCGCCACCGCCAGCTCGGGCGGCTCGAGCGCGGCCGCGCTGCGGTCGGGCAGGTAGCAGGCCTGGCTCAGCAAGGCGCCGTCGGCGGGATCGAACAGCGCGGCGCGCACCACGTCGTGCTGGCGCGGGCCGAAGCGGTAGGCATAGGTGAAATCGAAGAACGCGCCGGCCAGCTCGGCGCCGCTCACGCGCCGCGTGGCGCGCGGCGCCAGGCACAGCTCGCGCGTGACGTCGAGCAGCGCGGTCTCGCCGTCGCGCCAGCATTGCAGTTGCAGGCGCACCGCGCGCGGCGCGGCGCTCTCGTTGATGAGGTGCAGGTGGATGCCGTTGAGGCCTTCGTCGGTGAGCAGCACCTGCAGCGGCTGCCACACCTGGCGCAGCGCGTGCCACGCGGACTTGGGCCGCGCCAGCGCGTCGACGATGCCCCAGCCCGCGCCCGGCAGCAGGTCCTGCAACTGCCACACCAGCGCGCCGGCGCAGGTGGAGCCGGCGCGGCGCCATTCGCTGAACACGTCGGTCATGACCTCGGCCACCACCGCGCGCGACAGTTGCAGGTAGCGCGCGCTGTCTTCGTAGCGCAGGCGCGGCGGGTCCACCTTGAACAGCTCGCGCAGGTAAAAGTCGCGCACGTCCTCGAAATCCCAGCCGCTGCCCGCGTCGCGCGGCACGCGCGCCTTCCAGCGCGGGTCGTGCGCGGGCGGCACCGGCAGCGCCTCGGCCAGCGTGCGCGCGCACGGCACGTTGGCGAAGGCCAGGCATTCGGAGGTGAAGCGCACGCTGGCGCGGCGCGCGTCGTCGAGCGGGCGCTGGTAGGCGCCCACGCCGTAGTAGTGCGTCACGCCGCTGTCGGGCTGGAACGGCCACGCGCCGCCGCTGGGCGAATTGCGCACGTAGACCGCCTCGGGATGCCAGCGCGCCAGGCAGGCCGGGATGATCTCGTCGAACAGCGGCTGGCGCCATGCCGCGGCGGCAACGCCCATCATGGCGGCCTGCTGCTCGACCTCGCTGCCGCCGCACAGTACCGCCACGCTCGGGTGGTGGCGGTGCGCGGCCAGCCATTCGCCGACCTCGCGCGCGGCCTGCGCCATCAGCGGGCGCGCCGCTTCGGCATCGGCCGAATAGTCGAAGTTGGCGAACATGAAGTCCTGCCAGACCAGCAGGCCGAGCGCGTCGCACGCATCGAAGAAGGCCTCGCCCTGGTAGCAGGTGACGCCGCTCACGCGCACCATGTTCATGCCGGCGCCGTGCGCCAGCGCGAGCCATTTTTCCACGGCCGCGGGCGCATCGGCGTGGCCGGTCAGATCGTGGCTGGTCCAGCAGGCGCCGCGGCAGAAGATGCGCTCGCCGTTCACGCGCAGCGCGAAGCCTTCGTCGCCCTGCGGTGTCTCGCGCTCGGCTTCGATGCGGCGAAAGCCGACCTGCGCGCAGTCGATGCGCAGTTCTCCCAGCCGCAGTTGCACGGCGTAGCGTTCGGGCGTGCCATGCGTGTGCGGCCACCACAGGCGCGGCGCGGGGATAGCGAGCTCGCCTTCGTAGGCGATGCCGCCCGGGCCTGCGTCCACCGCGGCCAGCGGCGCCTCGCGCCCGTCCGCGCACAGCATCGGCAGCACGCCCGGCGGCAGCGGCGCCACGTCGCGCAGGCACAGGCGGATCGTGCCGCGCGCGAGATCGGCGTCGAGCGCGGCGTGCAGGTCGTAGCGCGCGGTCAGCAGCGGACTGGCGGCGTCGAGCGGCAGCAGGTCGACGCCGCGCCACGGGCCCACGGCATGGACCGGCGGGCACCAGCCCGGCATGTGGCCCAGCAGCGTGGTGCGCACCAGCCGCAGCGAGGGCGGCGTGACCAGGCGCGGCTTCCACCGCGCCGGCCCGCGCTGGCCGCGCAGCCAGCGGTGCAGCGCGCGGAAGCACAGGTACAGCACGTGGCTGCCGTCGAGATGCAGCTCGGCCTCGTGCGCGGTGAACATGTTGTGCGCGTCGAGCACGCGCGTCTCGTCGAGCCAGACCTCGGCGATGGTGGCCAGGCCATGCAGGCGCAGGCGATGCGCGCCGCTGCCGGACAGCGGCACGCGATACCAGTAGTCGTGGTCGTGCAGCGCGCGCGGCGCGGCGGCCTGCCACCGGCCCGCGGCCTGCAGCGCCTGCGCCACGGTGCCGGGCACGCTGGCCGGCAGCCACGGCGCGTGGCTGGCCAGCGCGGCCGGCGAGGCGGCGGCGCCGGCGGGCGTCTCCAGCAGGGTCCAGCCGTGCGCGAGCGGCTGCCGGCAGGCGGGCCGCCCGGGGACCGGCGCGAGTGCGAGCGGCGCGTGCATGGCCGGCGGGCGCGTCAGTATTCGGCTTCGCCCACGTAGCCGGCCAGCGCGGGCACCGCCGCCTCGTAGGAGGCTTCGAGCTGGTCCAGGCAGTCCAGGCAGCGGTCCACGCGGCGGCTGATGACGGAGCGCACCAGGCGGAACTGCATCACCATCGCCTCGGAGGCCATCTTCTGGCACGCGCCGGCGATGCTGTCCGGCATCGGCTGGCCGTGCTGGGCCAGCCAGCGCAGGTACTGCCCGAGCAGCTCGAAGTTGGCGCCGAGCTGGCGCAGCACGCAGAACGCATAGGGATGGAAGACCTGCTCGCCGCCGGCCATCAGCGCTTCCTGGTGCGCCGGGAACGCGGTGCGGAACGCGGCGATGGGGTTCTGGCGCGGGCGCCGCGCGAGGTGCCTGCGCAGCAGCGCGAGCGCGGCGCGCACCAGCATCGCCCCTTCCAGCGCCGGGAAGCGGCGGCGCACCACCTCGGCGTAGGGAAACAGCAGGTTCACGTCGCCGGCCAGGCCCGGCAGGCGGCGGAACAGGCCGTCGTAGTCCTCGCCGCTGGCTACGTGGTAGCCCTCGTTGTGGTAGTAGCCGACCGACTGCGCGTCCGGCACCATCACGTCGATGCCGATGGTGGTCTTGCTGTGCTCGCGGCGGTAGGTGGTGGCGCGGTTGTCGGGCAGGTAGAAGCTGTCCACCTCGAGCAGCACCACGTGGCCGCGGCAGGTCTGCGCGGCCACGCGCGCCTCCATCGACTCGTACAGCGAGAGTTCCTGCACCACCACGCCGTACAGGCGCTCGAGGTCGTCGTGCGGGTATTTGAAGAAGGTGAACTGGTCGCCCTCGAAATCCTGCGCCACGGTGAAGCCGAGCGCCGCCACCGGATCGAGCGCCCAGCCGTGCAGCAGCTCGATCCACAGGTCGACATAGCAGTTGGTCTGCGGCCAGACCGGATTGCCGCTGTGCAGGGCGTGCGACACGTGGGCGACGCGCTCCAGGGTACGGGGGGCGACGAGCATCACAGCCCTCCCAGCATGGCGCGCACGCCGCGGGGCCACTGCGAGAGGTCGAAGCCGTGGTGGCGCAGCAGCGCCAGCGTCAGGCGCTCGATGCCGAAGCCGACGCAGCCGGTGTGGGCCGGCTCGCCGTCGGCGGTGCGCAGCTCCCACACCTGGCCGAAGTGGTCCATGTGGTAGTTGAAGCTCATGCAGGCGGTGGGCGGCGCGCCCTCGTTGATGGGGACCAGCAGCTCGAACTTGAGCTTCAGCTCGCGCTGGCTGTCGGCCACGATCTTGCCGCCGCGGCCGAAGAACGGGTCGTTGGCGACGTCGACCTCGTGCGGCAGCTCGAGCAGGCCGGCGAGCTGCTGGCCGCGCTCCATCCACAGCTGGCGGAACGCGATGATCTGCTCCGCGTTGCCCAGGCGCACGTACTCGCGCTGGCGGAACATCTGCATGCGGGCCGGGTCGATCGACGGCTCGTGGCGGAAGCAGTACGACAGCACGTCCACCACCAGCCCCTGCGGCGGCATCGGCCCGCGCCGCGCCACCGCCGGGTAGATCGGATAGCAGGCCGCGGGCGTGAGCACCACGCGCGTGGGGCGCTGTTCGTCGGCCCATTCCTCGCCGTCCTCGAGCCGCGCCAGCAGGCGGTGGTGGTCGCGGTCGCTGCCGCAGAAGCTGTGCACGGTGCCGGCCAGCTGCGGGAAGCTCTTGAGATAGCCGCTGGCCTCGAAGTCCTTGCGCGACATGGCCGGCGGGAAGCGCATCACTTCCGCGCGCTGGTCCGTGCCGAGCGCGCTGACGGCCACGTTGAGACCGTCGGCAATCGCCTCGAACACCGCGCTGCGGCCGTACACGCCGTCGACGCCGCTGGGGATCAGCAGGCCGGCCGCGATCAGCGCCTGCTGGTAGCGCCGCTGGCCGGCCTGCGGGTCGCCGTAGGGCGTTGCCGCGGCGGCATCCCCGGCGGGTTCGGCGAGTCCGGCGGACGTGGCGGGCGCGGCGCCGGCATTGTCCACGCTAACGTTGGCATCCATGTGGTGCTCCTCAGCTCGAACGCTCGGCCAGCAGCAGGCTGGCGGTGTTGGTCAGGATCCGGTCGTTGTTGATCATCAGCGGCGCCGACCAGAGATCGCGCAGATGGCGCCCGAGGCTGTAGGGCGTGCCGTGCTTGTAGCCGGCCATGCCGCAGATCATCATGGCCTGCTGCACCGCCTCGATGGCCAGCGCGGAGACGCTGGTCTTGAGCCCGTTCATCTCGGCGGCGAGCGAGAACAGCGCGGACACCGACAGCCCGGCGTGGCGCTGGCGCTGGTGGGCCAGCGCGAGTTCGAGCCGGCCTTCCATCATCTGCACCATCGCCACCGCGTCGGCCACGCGCGTGGCCGACGGCGGCAGCGAGCCGGGACGCGCGCGCGCCTGGCCCTGGAAGAAGGCCTTGGCGCGCTGCACGGCGTCGCCGGCGATGCCGGTCCACAGCGACGCCCAGAGAATGTGCGAGACCGGCGTCATGGTGCCGTCGGCGATCTCGCCGAACGCCACCGGCAGGATCTGCTCGCAGGCGCCGCGCGCCTCCAGGCGAAAGCCGTTGCTGCAGGTGCCGCGCATGCCCAGGGTGTCCCAGGTGCTGAGGCTTTCCAGCGTGAAGTCGGGCTTGAGCAGGCACACCATGACCTGGTCGGAGGGCGAGGCGTCGGCATGGCGGCGCGCGGTGGCCAGGATCGCGTCGGCGTGCGCGCCGTAGGAGATCGTCGGCGCCATCTTGAGCAGGTGGAAGCGGCCGTTGTCGACGTTGACCGCGCAGCCGCTGTTGCGCAGCGCGCCGCCGATGGCCTCTTCCGAGGTGGCCGAGGCCAGCAGCAACTGCTCGCCGGCGATGCGCCCGAGCAGCTGCTCGTGCCAGGGGCTGCCGCCGCCGTGCTCGATCAGGCAGGCGACCTGGATCTGGTGCATCGCGTAGATCATGCCGGCCGACGCGCAGCCCGCGGCGAGCACGCGGCAGATCGCCGCGATGGTGTCGAGCGAGGCGCCCGCGCCGCCGTGCGCGGCCGGCACCATCGCGCCGAGCAGGCCATGCTGGCGCAGCACCGCGAAGGCCTCGTGCGGGAAGGCGGCGTCGCGGTCGACGCGGTCGGCGTGCAGCGCGGCCTCGGCGGCGGCCAGGGCCGCCGCCGCCATCAGCCCGGCGGTGCCGGCATGGACCGCGGCCGGGCGCGCCAGCTCCACGCTGGCCAGCGGGGGGCTCATGCTGCCTCCTGCTGCTGCCTGAGCTGCTCGGCCGCGGCGGCCAGCGAATTCACGCTGCGAAAGAGCTGGCGGGTCAGCATCGCATCCGGGATCTCGATGTTGAACGCATTCTCGATGGCCAGCATCACGTGCACGGTGGCCAGCGACGACAGGCCGGCTTCGTAGAGATCGGCCTGGTCGTCGAGCGCCTCGACCGATACGTCGAGCCGCGCCACCTCGGCGAGGATTTGTCGAATGGTTGCCTTCATCTCTGTTACTCCTCGGTGAGGATGATCGGGTTTCATCATTGGGCCGCAGCCGCCATCGGGCTTCGGTGCGCTGGCCCACCAACTTCGCGCCGCCGCGGCGGCGGCATGTCGCCGGACGGCGAACGCGAGCACCCGGCGCGCGCGGTGCTTGCCGGGCGGGTGCCCGGCGGTGCTCAGTAGGCGGCCTTGCCGGTCCAGCCGTGCAGGGCGGTGCGCAGGATGATGTGCAGGTCCAGGCGGAACGACCAGTTGCGGATGTAGAAGATGTCGAACTCGATGCGCCGGCGCATCTTGTCCACGGTGTCGGTCTGGCCGCGCAGGCCGTTGATCTGCGCCCAGCCGGTAATGCCGGGCTTGACGCGGTGGCGCAGCATGTAGCGGTCGATCACTTCCTTGTAGATCTCGTTGTGCTCGATGGCGTGCGGGCGCGGGCCCACCACCGACATCTCGCCGCGCAGCACGTTGAAGAACTGCGGCAGTTCGTCGAGGCTGGTGCGGCGCAGGAAGGCGCCCACGCGCGTGATGCGCGCGTCGCCGCGCACGGCCTGGGTCACGCCGTGCTCCCGGTGCTGCACCATCGTGCGGAACTTGTAGACGTGGAACGGCTTGCCGTCCATGCCGAGGCGCGCCTGCCGGAACAGCACCGGCCCCGGCGACGACAGCTTGACCGCCGCGGCGATCGCCAGCAGCAGCGGCGACAGCCCGGCCAGCGCGGCCAGCGCGAAGGCGCGGTCGAAGCTGGCCTTGAGCAGGCCGGTGATGCCCGACTGCGGCGGGCTGTTGAGGTCGATCACCGGCAGGCCGAGGAAGTCGCTGAAGCGGTGGCCGAGCAGCTCGACCGACATGATGTCGGGCACCCAGCGGATGTCCACCAGGTCGTTGCGGAAATGGGAGACCACGTCGTACAGGTCGCGGCACGCGGCCATCGGCAGCGTCAGCCAGATTTCGCGCACGCCGTTGTTGCGCACGAAGGCGCAGACCTGCTCGAGCGACTCCAGCCGCGTCACGCCGGCGGGCACCGGCTGCATGCCTTCGTCGTAGATGCCGGCGACGTTGTAGCCGGCGCCGCGGTTGCTGCCCACGCGCTGGTACATCTCGTGGCCGAGCGAGCCGTAGCCGAGGATCACCACGCGCTTGGCGTTGATGCCGAGCTCGCGCACGCTGCCGAGCATGCCGTAGAGCGCCACGCGCGAGGCCAGCAGCATGGCCGCCACGCTCAGCAGCCAGCTCATCGACCACAGCCGCGACAGCGCGGCCGACTGGTGCATCAGGTAGGCGGCGATCAGCCCGAGCATGCAGACCGCGCCCCACGCGGCCAGCGTGCGCAGCGCCAGCGCCATGCGGCTGCGGCCGCGCCAGGAGTTGTACAGGCCGCAGGCCGGGAACACCAGCAGCGTGCTCACCGAGCACAGCACGGTGATGAAGCCGTGCACCGGGGCGGCGCTGCGCAGGCCGTGCGGGAACAGCAGCTCGCCCACGGCCACGCCGCACGCGGCGACGATGGCGGCATCGGCAAAGCGGTAGAGCATCTGCAGCGCAGCCTGGCGCTCGCCCACGAAGGCGCGGATCGCGGACATGATTTGCCTCCATCCGGCAGGCCGGACCAGTGATGCAGATCATGGTTGCGCCGCGCGGGCCCGGCGGTCTGTTTGCTGGCACACACAGGGGCGCCGTGGCATCCCCTTCGCGCGCTCCGCCCTCTCCCGCCCTGCCGCCCTGCCGCCCTAAGCGCTCAGCGCGCGGCCTGGGCCGGCGGCGCGCAGGCGAACACCGCGGCGCCCTCGTGCCGGGCCGCCCATTCGCGCCACTGGCCGCGCTGGAACGGCTTGTCGCGCCCGGCCAGGCGCGTGGCCAGGATCTCCAGCCAGCGGTGCGTGGGCGCGGCCACGCCGGCGACCGGCACGCCCAGCATCACGGCCATCAGGATCACCGCCGCCAGCGCGGGCGCCGAGCGGCGCGGGCGCGCGCTCCAGGCGATGAAGGACAAGCTCGCGGCAAAGCCGAGCGCGAGCCCGCTGATGACTTCGGAATCGGAATGCGCCTGCAGCTTCAGGCGGGAGACGCCCACCAGCAGCGCCAGCAGGATGCCGGCGCCGGACGCGGCCAGCGCCAGGCGCGGATGGCGCGCGGGCACCACCAGGTACAGCATCACCGGCAGCACCGAGGCGGCCATCGTGCTGTGCCCGGAAAAGCCCGTGAAGTTGAGCGCCTCGCAGCCGATGCCCCAGCCCATGAAGGCCAGCTTCGACGCCAGCACCAGCGCCGCGGCGGAGCCGAACGACAGCAGCCAGCGGCGCGCGCCGGCGTAGGCGCCCGCATACAGCAGCCAGATGGCGATCAGCACCGCGCAGGGCAGCAGCAGGGAGGTTTCGCCGAAGCGCGAGATGAAATGCCAGTGCATCGGGATGGCCGTGGTGAGGTTTGGTTTCGGTACGCGGGCAAAGTATCACAGTTGCCTTTCATGGTTGCTACGGGTGCTACGGGTGCCACGATTGCCGCGGCCGCCTCCCGCGATCCGCGCCGTGCCGGTCAGGCCGCCGCCCTGCGCCCGGCGGCGCCCGTTTTACCTCGCGCCGCGCTCGTCCGGGCTTGATCCCGCCTTGTCTCAACCCAGCCGGAAGCATGAAGCGGCCAGGGTGGCGCGGCCCGCGCCGCCGCGCGCAGCACGGCGCGGCGGCGCATGCGCCGGGCCGGCGGGTTTCGCCGGCGCGCGCCGGCACCGGGCGGCGAATGCTGCTTCTGGCCGATACAGTTGCCGGCATGCTTTGTCTATCGTCGGAGAGTGGCCTGTCCGAGCGGAATCGGGCAGGCCGCTTGGAGTCCGCATGGTCCCCCGGTCGGCGGACTCTTTTTTTTGCGCGGCGCCAGGCCGATCCCGCCGGCGGCGGCCTTCGCCCGCGCCAGAAAAAGAACAGGCCACGGCGTGCCGTATCTGCCGGACGGCTCGACCGTGGCCATCAAGTTCCGGCGCAGCTTGCGCTGCGGCCGAACCGCGCGTGCGCGCAAGCCTGCCTGGCCTGCGCACCGGATCGCTCCGGTCCCCCGAGCACGCGCTCGTCGTCGCCCTCCCGTTATCCCGCCATGTCGGCCGCGACTGCCGCGACTGCCGCGGTGGCGCGCGCGTCGTGCCGGCAGCCGCCCGGCGGCTCAGCCGGCCGCCGGCTCGCGCGGTTGCTCGCCGGCCACCACCACACAGTATTCATGGCGCGCGAGCAACCCGTCGCGCACCGCCGCCACCCGGCGGCGCGCTTCCTGCTCGCCGGCGAAGGTGGCCGCGGCAATCGCCGCGGCCTCGCAGGCGTAGCGCCGGCCGTGCAGCTCGCCGCGGTACAGCAGCGGCCCGTCGCGCCCGGTGGTCAGCCTGATCTCATAGCAGCACGCCCATTTGCCCCGGCCTTCGGGCACGGCGAAGCCGCGCACGACCAGGATGTCCAGCCCGTTTTCCATACGACCCCCTCTGCAACGCGCGCCGGCCGGATCGACATTGGCTGTCCCGGCTTCGTTATCCGCGCGCTTTCAGCATAGGAGGCCGTGCCAGCCGGCGCCTCATCCCCTTGCCGTAGACCCACCTGAACCGATGGGGGAAGACAGCGGCATAACGAAGCCCCGGCGCGGGAAACACTGGCCGCCGGCGCGCACCAGCGCCACCGCGGCGCGTGTCTGCTCGGGCGAGGCCGGCACGGCCAGGCAGCCGCTGGCGCCGAGATAGGCCGCGTGGCCGGTGAAGACGGGGTCGACGGTTTCGCTCATGACCAGCCAGCGCCGCGGCGCCAGCCGCGTGCTCAGCGCATGCAGCAACCGGAAGGGATCGGCGTCGGTGCCGCTGCAGTCGAGCAGCGCGAAATCGATGGGACCGCGCGGCAGGTCCGCGGGCGCGGCCTCGAGCAGCCATTCGGGCGTCTGCGACAGGACCGGGGCGAGCGCCGACAATTCGCGCAGCTGACGCAGCACTCCCCGGCGCAGCATCATGTTGTGGGCAAGCAGGAGCGTTGTCATCGGGAGAGGTGACAGCGGGTTGGGAGGGTCGCGCGCCGGCACGGCGCCGGCCGCGCGCAGAGACTTCAGTTGGGAACCAGCGTAGCAAGCGCGACCGGGCGCCGCCTCATGCTTTCGGATGAGGCGGCGTACCGCAGAGGATGGAGAGGCGCCGGCGGCCGGCGCCGCCGCGCATGCGCGCGGGCGGACGCGCCGTGCCGTGCCGTGCCGTGCCGTCAGGCAGCCTGGGACACGCTGACCAGTTCCACCGGCGGCTGGCCGGCGCCGCGCGTGGCCAGGGCCGGTGCCGGCCCCGGCCAGCTCAGCTTGGCCCCGCGCTGGAGCGCGACGTAGACCGCCTCGCCCTTGTTGCGCACCTGCAGCCGCTGGTACAGGGTGCAGGCGTGGGTCTTGGCCGTCGCCACCGAGATATTGAGCAGCCGGCTTACGGTCTTGATGGGATAACCGCGCGCCAGCAGCGCCAGCACTTCATACTGCCGCTCGGTAATGTTGAGCAGGTGCGAGCCGGCCGAGGGCGTCTCGGGGTCGGACGCGGCGGGGCCGCCGGGCGGCACCGCGCGCGCCGGGTGCTCGCGTTCGCCATCCGGCGACATGCCACCGCCGAACCGGTGCAGATTGTCCGGCGCGGGCGCGGCCTGCGCCGCGGGCCGCGAGAAGGCCTGCTGCTCGCCGGCGCGCGCCGCCTGGGCCCGCGCGGGAAAGCATTCGCCGTCGGCCAGCACGAGCCGGATGGCCGCGTCGAGCATGTCCGCGCTGCAGGCCTTGGACAACAGGCCGCGCACATTGCCGGGCAGTTCGCCGGCGCCGGGCGGCGTGCAGACTTCATCGGCCAGCACCAGCACGCGGCGCGGCATCAGCGACCGGCAGGCCTGTTCCATTTCCTGCCAGTGCGTGGCGGGGTCGGGCGACAGGCCGTAGATCATCAAATCGGCGTGGCACAGCCATTCGGCAGGATAGGGCAGGGAACCCGGGTCGATGTCGACCAGATCGCCATGCAGGCCCGCTTGCGTCAGCAGATGGCGCAGACCCAGGCGCAGGAGTGGATGAGGCTCGATCAAGAGGATGGTGGCCATGGCCGCTCTCTTTCTTGTTGCTGCATGGCGAGCCCCGCGACAACCCGCACATGCTGTCGGAAACGCCCCACTATCCTGTGGATGCGCTTCCCTACGATCCGGCCCGACTCCCGACTGCCGCTGCGTGCCCGTCCAGGTTCGCTGCGTGCCTGACTTCCCTTGGTGCCGTCTACGGATCGCCCCGTTTGCGTTGTTATTACGCTTTCGTTGCTTCTTCGATACTTCTTAAGTCAGAGTTAAAAAAATCTAACTCTGGTCAGAGCATATGCACTGCAACACATGATTGCAAGTCAGGGTTACACCCGGCGCGGGCCGGTCAACGGGGCGCAAACAGGAGAGGCGGGCGCCGGTTTCGGCAGCGGGTTCCCGCCGGCGTTGCGGGTTTCGGGATAATCCGGGCTATAATTATCGGCATTAGATTTCACTATGCATTTCTACCCGGATGCATTTGGTGACTGTTCAAGTGCCTTATGAATCAATACCTTAGCCCCAAATCGGGGCTCACGCCATGCAATCCGCCAAAGTGCCCAGCCTGACACTCACGCGCAGTGAGTTCGCCGCGGTCCGGGCCTATGTCCAGGGCATGCCGGCCACGATGGTGGCCGATCGCTACCTGTCCGACGACGGCGACGACGACCCCGGCGGGGAGTCCGCGCTGCGCGTGCTGCTGGGCCTGCGCGACCGCATGGTGCAGCTTGCCCACCTCCACAGCCGCCCCGATCTGGCGGAATTGCTGGAAATGGGCCCCGGGCGCTCCAACCGCGGCATGGACCGCCGCGTCGAGGCGCTGGCGGAGCTGGAGCGGCTGGGCACGGCGCGGCCGCGGGCCGATCACGGCATCGAGCTGTGGTTCTCCCCTGCCCTGGCGCGGCGCCTGCGCGCGCAGAAGATATCGAATCTACATATTCTGGTCGAGCTTGCCAACCGTCACGGCAATGCCTGGTGGCGCTCGGTGCCGCGCATCGGCGCGCTTGCCGGCGGAGCCATCAACCGCTGGCTTGCCGAGCATCGGGATATCGTCAGGGACGAGCATGGCGCGCCGCTGCTGCGTGATCATGTGGGGGCGCGGGGAAAGCTCGGCGAAGCCGTGCTGGCGCCGGGTCTGCGGCAACTGGTGCCGTTCGAGCTGATGCGGGAGCCGATTCACGGAGCCGATGGCGAGCCTTCGAGTGGAATAAAAAGCACTTTTACAAGCGATCTTGCTGCCGTCGGCGCGTGGCTGGCTGCAAATGAATCACAGCAAAGTACCTGGCTGGCCTATCGCAAGGAAGCCGAGCGCCTTCTGCTGTGGGCCGCCACGGCGCGCCGCAAGCCGCTGGCGGCGCTCGACGCGCAGGACCGGCAGGACTACCTCGCCTTCCTGCGCCAGCCGGCCCCCGAGCGCCTTTGGGTCGGCCCGCGCGCGCCGCGCGATTCGGTGGCGTGGCGGCCGTTCACCGGGCCGCTTTCGGAGAGCAGCGTCCTGCATGCGTCGCGCATCCTGGGCGCCCTGTTCGAATGGCTGCAGCTTCGCAGCCATGTGGCATCCCATGTCTGGCAACCGGAGCCGCGGGCGCGTACGGAACCGCGCGCGCGTGCCCGGCGCGGGGCCCCGCTGCGGCCGGGCACGGCGCTGGAGACCGATTCGCTGGAACGCTTCCTGGGCTGGCTATCCGCCCAGGCGCGGGCGGACGACGGCCTGCGCTACCGCGCGGCCGAAGCCGCCGTGCGCGTGCTGCAGGCGCTGCCGATCGGCTTTGCCGAGCTCGCGGAATTCCGGCGCGACCAGCTTGGCGCGGCGGGCGATGCGGACAAGTATTTCCCGGAAAATGATCTGGACGAAGCGGCGCGCGCGGCGCTGGTGCGCCACTGGCACGACCGGGGGCTGGACTGGGACACACTCGCTGGGCAGCCCATCGTCCTGGTCGGACCGCCGCGCCTGCCGCCGACCGGGCGGGCCCGGCGCAAGGCCGACAGTTCACCCGGCGCGGGATATTCGGTCCGGGGCCTGCATGCGCTGCTCAGCCAGGCGATAGAGCGCTATCGGGCGGAAGCGGATGGAGAATTTGCGGCCCGCTCGCCTCGCGATCTGGCCGGGCGGCGGACGCGGATGAAGCCCGTGGTTTCGCGTGGGGGTGGTGCTTCGGTGACGTCGGATGTCGGGGATGGTGCCGCTGCTGGCGGAGTTGCTTAATCTGGGCGGGGTGTTCTGGCGGGGGAGCCCGCATCCGCAGCCTCCCCCGCCGGCCTCTCAGCTTGCCGTCTTGTCCAAGCCAAAACGCGCCTTGAGGACTTCGACGAGGGCTTCGCGCGCGGCGCGGTCGCCGACCTGCACGTCGAGCATCACGCGGCCGGAATCCCACTCCTTGATGGTGCCGAGCAACTGGCCGGCATCGCTGCGGATCTTGTACTGGCGGCTGATTTCCTTGATCTTGCGCGACTTGCCATCCTGGGCCTGCTTGCGGATGGCCTCCACTTCCCGGCTCGACAGCCCCTCCACCATGATGCGAGTGGCGAGATCGCGGGTGCGGTCCTCGCCGACGATCTTGCAATAGAGCGTCAGTTCATAGCCGGTGGCGATGCCGATCGCCGCCGGCCGCTCGCGCATCACGCCCAGCACCGATTCCGGCAGGCGCAGCAGCGCCAGCGTCTTGTTGACGGTGCCGGCGGACATGCCCGTCAATTCGCATATATCTTCCTCTTTCTGGACTTTGCCTTCGTCCAGCAATTGCCGCCAGGCAATGGCGTTGTCGAGCGCGGACTGGTCGGAGCGCTGCTCGTTGAGCAGGAAGGAGAGGCGGTAGAAATCGAGATCGCTGACGTCGCTCTCGATAAAGCATTCCATCTCGAGCTTGCCGGCCGAGGCCAGCGCGCGCTTGCGATAGTGCCCGTCGATCAGGATGTAATGCCCCGGGCGCGCCGGGTCGGGCGTGGCCAGGCCAGGCGTTTTCTGGCCATGCGTGGCGATCGAGGCGGCCCGCTCCTGCACCACGACCGGGTCGTAGATGCGCCGCGCATTGAACGGATTGTCGTGAAGCTGTGCCAGCGGCACCTTCATCAGGACGCGGCCGCCTTCCTTCGCCGGGTCACTTTCAGCGCTGAAAATCGGGCTGACCTCGCGCGAGCGCGCCTGCAACAATCCGTTCGGATGCTGGGAAATCGCGGCCTCGGCGCGCGCGAAGCGGTCGAGGGAATCGCCCCGCGTCTTCTCCGCCGCCATGCCGGCCAACATGCCGGCCTTGAGGCTCTTCAGTTTTGTCGCCATACCTATTGCTCAATCAAAGACAATACTTCGTCGACCATCAGGTCGACTTCCTGCACCGACTCGCGCGCACCGGCCACACCGTGCACGGTACAACCGATCGCCTGGCATTCCCGAAACGCCGAGCGCGAGCCGATCATCGCATTCATCAACGGCACATCCGCATCGTCGCCAAGGATCTCGATGGCCTGGCGCGCGATCGATACGCGCCGCTGCACCATGTTGGCCATCACGCGGATCCGCAGCGTTTCATTCTGGACCTGGGCATGCTGGGCCAGCGTCTTGGCGGCCACCGCTGCCCACAGGTCGGGCGGCGAGGGCACGACGGGAATGATCGCCAGATCGGAAATCAGCAGTGCGCTCGACGGCGCGGCCGAATGCACGGCGGGAGGACAATCCACCACGATGTAGTCGTAATCCTGGACAAACTTGCGGACTTCCCGGTGCATGGCCCCGCCCGAGGGCGCCAGGCCGATCACCGAAGCAGGGAAAGGACGTTCGTCGCTGGCCTGCGCCGCCCAGCGGGTTGCCGTGCCCTGCTCGTCCATGTCCACGAGCATGGCACGCGCGCCGCGCAGGCCCAGCGTGCCCGCGAGGTGCATGCTGACCGTCGTCTTGCCGCATCCGCCCTTTTGGTTGAAGACCGTGATGATTTTAGCTGGCACTTGCGACCTCTCTTTCAGCGCTGAAAGCGCGCGATTAACCCTAGGCGCAACTGTAGACAAAGTGACGTGCCGGCTCAACTGTTTTTTTATTTTATATTTTTAATATAAAATTAGCTGAAACATTCCGCGTTATGGAAATGAAAGATTTCCGCTTGAAATGCGGCATGGAATCCGCCTACATTAGGCATAGTGCGTCTTTCGCCGCACATGACACAACTAGACAAACTGGTTATGATGCCCGCTACAGTCGAGTCAAGTCGTGTCAACCTCGTCGGCATCCGTTCGGTAACTACGAGAACTTAGCGTGCTTGAGCGGTTGTTAGCGTTGTTTGCGTTGTGTACAAGAACTTGCTTCGAAAGGAAATTCACATGGCAACCGGTACGGTCAAATGGTTCAATGAGACCAAGGGCTTTGGCTTCATTACCCCGGACGATGGCGGTGCGGATCTGTTTGCGCACTTCTCGGAAATCCAGGGTTCGGGCTTCAAGACGCTCAAGGATGGTCAGCGCGTCACGTTTGAAGTGAAGCAAGGTCCGAAGGGCTTGCAGGCATCCGCCATCAAGCCGGCCTGATCTCACGAATCAGCCGAAATAGCCGGCTGCACCGGAACCATCATTCCGGTACGGCCAGCAGACAAAGGGCAAGCGTTCCGCGCTTGCCCTTTCTCTTTTCGCGGCCGGTCTTGCCGCGGGTGATGCAATTGCCCCACAGTTGCCACCGAACCCCATGCGGCAACGCGTCGCAGCGGAAACCGGCGGTGCCGGAAAACAAAAACCCGCCGGCCGATGGCGGGCGGGTTCGGCAATTCGCCAGCCGTCGCTCAGGCCAGCTTGCGGACGCTGGTGCGCGACGGCTGCAGGATCAGTGCCTTGGATGAGTCGGCATCCACCTTTGCGCCGGGGTAGACCACCAGCACATCCTTGAGCGCCTTGCGGAACAGCGCGCGGAACTTGCGCTCGCTTTCGGTTTCGGTGCCGAACTGCATTTGCAGCGCTTCCCACGGAATCTCGGTGCGGCGCTGGATGGTGAAGAAACGATAGGTCAGCCAGGAGTAGACGTCGAGCGCGAACGGCGATTGCTTGAGCGCCTTCAGCGCGCGCATGTCGACGGGCACCGGCCGGTTGACCAGCTCGTTGAAGAACGGCTCGGACAGCACCACGAAACTCTCGAACATCGATCCCTGCCCGGGCTGCATAGGGTCCCACCAGGTCGACAACTGGTCGGCCAACAGATAACCGACCCGGTCGATCGAGAGCGGTTCGTGATTGGGATTCTGGTTCTGCGCCGGCGTGGACTTGTTCTGGACGATGGCGATGGTGGCGGAGAACAGCCGGATCATCTGCTGGCGCACCAGCGTCATGGTCCCGCGCTTGCCGCCCGTGGCCATCGGAATGCCCAGGTTGTACATGAACTCCGACAATGAATTGCCCAGCGAGATGCGCCGGTCCTCGACCGTCCCGGTAAACTCGCCGCGCTTCTTCTTGGCCATGATTTCCTTGCCGATCCAGGCCAGCATCAGGCGCGGGTAGGAACCGTAGGGATAGCCCAGCGAAACGGTCTCGGACACCAGTTTCTGGCGTCCATTGCTCGCTTTCTCGGATCGTTGCTGCGTGAAGTAGCCGGGCTGGATCATCAGCGAAATATTGCCGCTGGTCCGGGTCCAGACCGGAGGCGCGCCCTTCGGCGCGCGGTACGGAAGCGTGACCTGCACGCTGGCCCGGCTCAGGAAGCCGACCTCGCCGCTCTGCCAGGCATCTTCCCGCTCCATAGCCTGCGCCTCATCGAACAGGCGCTGGAATTTCTCGGACGGAACCAGACTGTTCTCGTCGCCGGGAACGATGATGCGGGATGGTTCATGGTCCATGTCGGCCGGGCCATGAGATCCCAGGATGGTCTGGGTGCGTTTGATGGGCATATTGGCGTGCTTCGGAATACACGACTTTTTACGCGAAGCAAACAGCCTTGTCACGCAGAAACAGGTACGGTAGGCGAATTTCCTGTTAGCCCGCTTGTTTTGGGGTAGGTGGGTCTCATGACTGGTTGCGGGGCGGACAGCGGTGGGCAACCCGGCAGGGTTGTCCACGGATGCCCGGACCTCAGCTACCAGTAAACGATAAGCGTATGGGTTAACTACTCGTAAACCGTATACGTGGCTCTCAAGTCATTGATCCGTATACGGAAAAACACCCTCCGCGAACCCGATTCTGCGTGGAACCGTACTCGATTCTGCGAAGTGCTGTACCAGATTCTGCGGTATACCGAACCCGTTTCAGCGCAAAGCGCGAACCGGATTCTGCGGGGATAACTCACTGTTCCCACAGGCTTTTCCACAGCGACAGAGGCCAAAAGCGTACCTGTTTCTGCGGGCGGGGTGCCGTTTACGTCTCGCGCCGGGGTAAACACGCCTGGCGCACGAAGTTATCCCCGCAGAAATGGGTTCGGAACCGGCTTTTCCACGCCGCCGTTGCGGTGCAGCGTACCCGTTTCTGCGTCATTCGGGCGCCCGGCGTTCCATTTGCGTACCCAATTCTGCGGGCGCCCTGAAGCGACGTGCCATCGACCCTGATAGTCCCGGCCATGCGTACCCGTTTCTGCGGCGTACCCAAATCTGCGAAAGCATCAATTACTCGGGACCAGGATCGAAGCGTACCCAATTCTGCGAGACATTCCACCATGCATTTCGGTCGCTTCCGTACCCGTTTCTGCGAATGCTTTCCCAAGGGCCGGGTGATGTGGAATTTCCCATTGCCATTATACATAAGCTTTAGCCAAAAAGCGAGTGCTTGCACTCGATATTTCACAGGCTGCAAAAGGGTATACGTCTCCGTACCCATTTCTGCGGGGTAATGGAGGGTGGCCTGGAATGTCGGTGTCGGATGCCGGGATGGGTTCACGATGTGCCGTACCCGTTTCTGCGAACGTTTGCCATGCGATGGCAAGCATCGGGGCGTACCTATTTCTGCGGGCTGTCGCCCGTTTCATTGCCATGCCAAGAAAATGGGACGACGAAGGTCCGGGAGGAGGGCGGGGGAAACCAGGCGAGGGAGCGCTGGACGGTCGAAATCGCCCCGAAACGCACGCCTGGCGTACCCGTTTCTGCGTGCAGGCGGAAACGGGTGGGGTGCTGCGAATTCGCATTGCGTACCCGTTTCTGCGTTGCACCAATACGTCAGCGGGACGTGCGGTTGCTCGAGCCAGGGAGCTGGTTAGTCACGAAAGGCCGCTGCACTGGCCGGAAGCGTACCCGTTTCTGCGGGCATATCCGGCACGGGAGCGATGTGAAAAGCCGGCCTGTGATGGCTTAAGAGGGGCTTTGCGTACCCGTTTCTGCGCATGCGGGGGCCCCGGATTTCGCGGTCCGGCACAGGCGGCCGCGCTGGGCGAAGCCGACGCGTACCCAATTCTGCGAACACCGAGGCGTGGCTCGAGACAGGGGGACGACACTCCCGCTCGCACGGAAGCGTACCTGTTTCTGCGGAGCAGTCAGCACATCTTCGGGTGGGTCCGGCGGGATGGGGGCGGAGGAAAAGGCGGGCTGCCCTTTGCCGCGCTGGTGGCTTTCGGAACGCGGCAGGAAGCGCGAGCCGTGCCCTGCTACCGATGGCGAGAATCAGCCTCGCCCGCCCGCGCAGGGCAAAAAAAACCCCGCCTCGGAAGGCGGGGTTTCTCGACTGGGTCGCACTCCAGGCGGAGTGCCAGTCTACTGCTTACAGCGGCGTGATGTTCGCAGCTTGCAGACCCTTCGGGCCGTTCTTGACTTCGAACGACACGCGTTGGTTTTCCTGCAGCGACTTGAAACCGTCCGCGCGGATTTCAGAGAAGTGTGCGAAGAGATCGTCACCGCCAGCGTCCGGCTTGATGAAACCGAAGCCCTTGGCGTCGTTGAACCATTTAACGATACCGGTTTGCATGGTATTGCTTTTCCTGACAAAAATTTAAAAAGAAACGGATAGCTCACGCATATCCAGCAAAGCAACTCAAGGAAAGGACACCATGGACAACGGAAGTACCATGACGGTGGCTAACGAATGTGCTGTTGCCTCGTCGCTTGAATCTAGCGGGGTTTATACGGTGGATTAGCGCCAGCGTCAAGGTAGGGTGATTCTGGATGCCGGCTCGGATTCACCGCCGGTGCCGGCAAGGCCATCACATATTTTGTATGCCAGCTATTCTCCCCGGCGGCGACCGCCGGGGAGAATATGCCGGACAGTCAGACCAGTAAGACCGTCCGGCCACGCCCCGCCCGCCGCCGGCGTCAGCCCGAAACAAAGCATCGCCACGCAACAGGACAAGAGGAACCTTCATGCCGACACCGGAACCCATTGGCAGCCGTTCAGCGGTGCCCGCCAGCCCGTCGCTCGCCGAGCGGCTGTTCAGGCTGAGCGAGCACCAGACCGACGTCCGCACCGAGCTGCTGGCCGGGCTGACCACCTTCCTGACGATGGCCTACATCATCTTCGTCAACCCGAGCATCCTGGGCGACGCCGGCATGCCCAAGGACGCGGTGTTCGTGGCCACCTGCGTGGCGGCCGCGATCGGCACCCTGATCATGGGCTTCTACGCCAACTACCCGATCGCGATGGCGCCGGGCATGGGCCTGAATGCCTACTTCGCCTACACCGTGGTCAAGGGCATGGGCTTTCCGTGGGAGGCCGCGCTCGGCGCGGTGTTCATCTCCGGCTGCCTGTTCCTGCTGGTGACGCTGTTGCGCGTGCGCGAGGCGATCGTCAACGGCATCCCGCACTCGATCCGCATCGCCATCACCGCGGGCATCGGGCTGTTCCTCGCCATCGTGGCGCTGAAGAACGCGGGCATCGTGGCGGCCAGCCCGGCCACGCTGGTGACGATCGGCGATCTCCACCGGACGCCGGCCATCCTCGCCATCGTCGGTTTCTTCGCCATCGTCGCGCTCGACCACCTCAAGGTCAAAGGCGCGATCCTGATCGGCATCCTGCTGACCACCGCGCTCAGCTTCGTGGTGGGCGACAACGCCTTCCACGGCGTGTTTTCCGCGCCGCCGTCCATCGCGCCCACGCTGCTCAAGCTCGATATCTCGGCCGCGCTTTCCATCGGCATCATCAACGTGGTGCTGGTGTTCTTCCTGGTGGAACTGTTCGACGCGACCGGCACGCTGATGGGCGTGGCCAACCGCGCGGGCCTGCTCAAGGCCGGCAAGATGGACCGGCTGAACAAGGCGCTGATGGCGGACAGCACGGCCATCATGGCCGGCTCGTTGCTCGGCACCTCGTCCACCACGGCCTACATCGAGAGCGCCTCGGGCGTCCAGGCCGGCGGGCGCACGGGGCTGACGGCAGTGACCGTGGCGGTGCTCTTCCTTGCCTGCCTGTTCATCTCGCCGCTGGCCGGCACGGTGCCCGGTTATGCCACGGCGCCCGCCTTGCTCTACGTCTCCTGCCTCATGCTGCGCGAACTGGTGGACTTGGACTGGTCCGACGCGACCGAAGTCGTGCCGGCCGTGCTGACGGCGCTGGGCATGCCGTTCACCTACTCGGTGGCCAACGGCGTCGCGTTCGGCTTCATCACCTACGCCGGGCTCAAGCTGCTGACCGGCCGCGCCCGGACCGTTCCGGTCATGGTGTGGATCATCGCCGCGGTGTTCGTCTTCAAGTTCTATTACCTGCCCGGCCACTGATCCGGCCGGCCTCGTCCGGCAGGCCGCGAACGAGAGGCCGGCGAGCCGGGCGTACCCGTTTCTGCGTGATCCCGACGCGCGTGCTCCGCGCCGCCCGGCGCGATGCCGTACCCGTTTCTGCGTGCCTGAGCCGCCGCCGGCGTGCATGCGCGCAACGCCGGCCCGTACCCGTTTCTGCGCACAATGTAAGTGGCTAATTACCTGTCAGCCCAGGCAGTGTATGGGAGCGGGCTCATACTAAAGGATGATATTGGCGTGAGTCCCCATACTGAGGGCTGGACAAACCGCCGCAAATGCACTGAACTAGAGTCGTGGCAAATAGCGGGGCGCTTCAAGGCGCCCCTTCTTGACTCCGGCGTTCCGGAGTGGCGCCGTCTGGCGCAACGCATTATCTGGAATAACCACAGAAAGAAGAGTCCGCCGTCGGCAGAACGGGCAAGGACTGAATGACCGACCAGACCATCGTCCAGATGGCTTCGCCACCACGAAGGGAGCATGCGGATACACGCATGCCTCGACAAGAAAGCAAATAACAAGATGAAAGATAAGTGGTAATCGCGAACGTGTAGTGCCGGGGGTGTTGTTCAACGGGGATCACATCATGAATGCAGGAGAAATCCGGCGACCCGCTATGGGGCCCATCAGCGAGTCCGCCAGTCTTTCCATTCATCGCGCCTGGGCAGCCCTCGGAGAGGCTGCCGCCGAAACGCCGCGCCGACATCGCATTGCCGAGCGCACCGATCCGGCCGCCAGCGCCGTCGAAGCCTTCCTCAGCCAGGATGGCGCGCTGCCGTCCCACGTGCGCGCCGCCATCGAACAGCTGCTGCAGCGCCAGCGTTCGCTCGAGGGCGAGCTTTCGCGCCAGCGCTCGCTGCTCCAGGAATGGATCCTCAGCCAGCTTACCTACAAGACGCTCTACTACCGGTACTCCGGCCAGTCCCCCGAAGCGCCGCGCGGCGAACTGCTGCGCGAGAAAGACCAGGTGCGCCGGCGCATCCGCGAGCAGCTCCAGGCCGGTGGCGAGCACGACGCCATCCTCGGCGAGCAGTCCCGCAGTCTGTCCAGGCCGTAATGCCCACGTTGCGAATGGGGGACCTCCCCCAACCGCCCCGGCTTGGCCACGCGCAAAGCCCGCACCTCAGCGAGGCCGCCGCGCAAGCCCGGGTAGCCAAGATGCCCAACGGCAGGGAGAACGCTATGGACCGACTGTGCAAGGTGGCGACACGCACCGCACAGGTGCTGGTCGTGTCGCGCCATGAACCCTATGGATTCGATCCGGCCCAGTTCGGGTCTGGCTGGGAGATTCGCCACATCCAGCAGATCCGCGACCTGAGCCGCGTGGTGCGGGGCAGCGCGCCGATGGCCGGCGTGCTCGATCTCGAAAGCGAGTACAGCGACGCCGAGCTCGCGCAGCTCGAGCAGAGCCTGCAATACCTGCACGTGATGTGGGTGGCGATCACCTCCTCGCGCATGCTCGAGGACGAGCGCGTGCGCCGGCTGATCCGCGACTACTGCGTGGACTACGTGCGCACGCCGTTCTCGTTCAGCGAGCTGCTCTACACGCTCAAGCACGCGCACGGCATGGCGTGCCTGCACGGCGCGCGCAGCCACGAGCTGATCGGGCATGGCCCGATGATCGGCGAATGCGCGGCCATGCGCGCGATGTTCCGCTCGCTGGCCAAGGTGGCGCACAACGAGGCGCCGGTCTTCATCTCCGGCGAATCAGGCACCGGCAAGGAGCTGGCGGCGCAGGCCGTGCACGAGGCGTCGAGCCGGCGCAAGGGACCGTTCGTGGCCATCAACTGCGGCGCGATTCCGCCGCACCTGGTGCAGTCCGAGCTGTTCGGCTACGAGAAGGGCGCGTTCACCGGCGCCAACCAGCGCAAGATCGGCTGGATCGAGCAGGCGCAGGGCGGCACGCTGTTCCTCGACGAAATCGGCGACCTGCCGCTGGAGAGCCAGGTCGCGCTGCTGCGCTTCCTGCAGCAAGGCACCATCACCCGGCTCGGCGGGCACCAGTCGATTCCGCTGGACCTGCGCATCATCTCGGCCACGCACGTGGACCTGGTGGCGGCGCAGGCCGACGGGCGCTTCCGTTCCGACCTGTTCCACCGGCTGTGCGTGCTGACCCTGTCGATCCCGCCGCTGCGCGAGCGCGGCGAGGACATCCTGCTGCTGGCCAACGCGGTGCTCGCCGAGCACGGGCACGAGGCGCACCGGCGCATCCGCGGCTTCTCGCCGTGCTCCACGCAGGCGATGATGCAGTACGAATGGCCCGGCAACGTGCGCGAGCTGATCAACCGGGTGCGGCGCGCCATCGTGATGACGGACAACCGCAAGATCACCGCGGAAGACCTGCAGCTGCACGGCGGCACCGATACCCCGCGCAAGACGCTCGACGCCATCCGCGAGGAAGCCGAGCGCGAGGCGATCCGCACCGTGATGGCGAGCCACGGCTTCCACGTGGTGCCCGCCGCGCGCGAGCTCAACGTCTCGCGGGTCACGCTCTACCGGCTGATGCACAAGCACAACATCCGCATCGAGGCGAGGCCGGGGGCGGGGGAATAGCGGGCTGCGGGCGACGGGGATCAGGCGGGCTGCGGTGCGCGTACAGGTCGCCGACAACATTTGCTTGCCGCTTGTGGTCTCCCCTCTCCCATTTCATGGGAGAGGGGAGCAAACCCTCGGCGACTGGCGCCGCCTGCCGTCTGCAATCCCGCCGCGCCGGGGCCCCGTTTTTTCTCTCCCGCCCCATCCCCTCAGAACGTATAAGGAAACCGCAGCGACACCGTATAGTTCGGCGCGTCCGGCGTCAGCCCGATGCCGAACGCGGTGCTCACCGACAGCCCCTTGGTGATGACGTGGTTGAAGCCGAACGTCATGGTCGCCACGTTGGCGCGGCTGCCGACCACCGTCTGCGTCACGCCCGCGGTCGTGACCTGCGTGCTGCCCGACAGCGCCGCGTTGAAGGCCAGCGACATCGAGGTGCGGTCGTTGAGCGCAAGCGCCAGGCCACCGCCGAAGCCGATGGTGTCGCCGAGCTTCACGTCGGCCGGCGCGGCCTCGCCCTGCACGGACGAGATGTCGCTCACGGAGCGCCTGATGTTGTAGGTGTAGCTGGCATTGGCGAACAGCACCACCGGGTCGTAGGTCTTGAGCACCGACAGGCCCGCCGTGACCGCCCACACGCCGTTGCCGGTCGGCAGTTGCGCGGCGACGTTGAGGTTGTTGTTGTTCGGGTCGGCCGACACCAGCTTGATGCCGAACGGCGAGCGCCCGGTGGGCGCGCGCACGCGCACGCTGCCCACCACGTCCGGCGCCGCGCCGCTCTCGCGCAGGAACTGGTAGTACACGCCCATGCTGATGTCGCCCAGCGCCGTGGTGCTGAGCGTGGCGTCGGACAGGCTGGCAGCGGAGCCGCCCGCGCCGCCCGAGATGAAGTTGGTGTTGCGGTACGTCACCGGCAGGTCGAAGTCCATCGACATGCGGTCGGTCAGGCCATAGCGGAAGATGGTGTCGTAGGTGAGCGTGTGCGACTTGGTCTGGTTCAGGTTGATGGTGCCGAGAAAGATCGCGTCGAGCGCGAGAAAGCCCGAGAGCGACAGCGCGCGCCGGTCGTAGTAGCTGTAGACGAAACCGCTGTCGATGGTCAGGCGCCGCTCGAACAGCGGCGCGTGCTCGGTCTGGTAGACCAGGTCCTTGCTCTGCACGCGCGCCTGCTGCTGCGTCGCGCGCGCGTCGGAACCCACCACCGGCGTGCCGGCGCCGCCGGCGAGGTTGCCGGGCGTGGCCGGCGCGGCGTCCTGTGCCAGGGAGGGAACGCCCGCAGCGGCCATGCCGCCGCCGGCGTTCCCCTCGGCACTGCTCCCCGTTTCCCCGGTTCTCCCCGTTCCCTCCACGACCCCCCGGCCGCGCGCCCCGGCCATTTCCAGCTCGTCCAGGCGCCGCTCGAGAGTCCTGATGGTCTGCTCCTGCTGCTCGACCAGTCTTGTCAATCGTTCGATCCGCTCGTCCGCGCCCGGCGCCTGGGCACCGACCTGCCCGCACGCGCCAGTGGAGAGCAGGGTTCCCGCCAGGGTTCCCAGCACAGCGAATTCGGTCTTCATCTTTCCCCCCGGAAATCTGAACACGCGTCAAGCAGGTGCGCCACCCCCGCATGCAGCGATTATCGTCGCATCGATGCGATCGCCGCTAGTGCGTCCCGCATGCTCGTTTGCGTCAGTTGCCGGTTCGTCAGTTGCTGCACTTGCAGCGTGATGTTGGTGAGATTGAGCACCTGCTGCGCGTCGCCGGTGACGCGCGCGGCCTGCATCAGGCCGCCACCCTGCGCGTTCTGCGTCGCGCTGCCGGCCGCCGACCGGATCGCCACCGAGACCCCGCCGCCGGGGCTCACCGCCGCGCTGGCCGTCATGCCGTTGGCTTGCGCCACCTGCGGCGCGGTGCCGTTGCCGCCAGCCGCCGGCGCCGCGAGCGGCGCGGTCTGCGTGGTGATGGTGCTGACGTTGCGCACCGAGTTGCCATCGCCCGCGATCTGCGTCACCTGTCCCACGCCCGCGGCCTGCACCGCGGCGCTGGCCACGCCGCCGTTGCCCTGCACCGTGCCGCCGCCCAGGCTCTGCACGCGCGCCGACAGGCTCGCGCTGGCCTGCGCCGCCGCCGCGCCCGCGGCCAGGTTGGCCGCCGCCACGCGCGCGGTGGCGGTGGCGACCGCGCTGTCGTTCTGCCAGCGCGACACCATCTCCACCATGAAGCCGCTGACCAGGCTGGCCCCGAGGTACTTGCCGCGCGCGCCCGCCAGTTCGTCGTCGGCAACCGGCTCCGCCCGCGCCGCCGCGCCGACGATGGCGGCCGCGTCGTCGGCGGCCGAAACCGCCCGCGCCGCCGGCGCGGCCGCCATCGCCGCGCCGGCGGCGCAGGTCAGGCAGAACAGGCGCAGCGCGGTGGCCATGTCAGAAATAGTCCATGCGGATCAGGCCGAAATCGAGCGCGGCCGGCACCATGCCGCCGGCCAGCGCGGCGTTGGTCCGCTCGCGCAGGGCCGGCGCGGTGAAGTCCAGCAGCGGCGAGTTCGCATCGAACGGGCGGCCCACGATGGCGAACACCAGCCCGTTCCAGTTGGCGGCGAAATCCTCTTCCCTGATGATGCGGTTGCCCAGCGCCGGGTCGGCCACGAACACGCGCCCGTCGATGGCCCTGCGCACCACCACGAAGTGCAGGTAGCCGTTGACGTCGAGCAGCGTGATGACCGGGATCCGGAGCTGGCGCAGCGCGCCGTAGTCCACGCGGAAGCCCCGTCCGCGCAGCCCCAGCGTCTCCACGTAGTTGCGCATGTCGAGCATGGAGAAGCCGTTCTTGAGCACGGTGTCGGCATCCGAGATGCGCAGCATGTCCTCCACGATCTTCGGTTCGGCGAGGTCGAAGCCGTAACCGTAGCGCAACAGCGTGCCCACCGCCGCCGCGCCGCAACTGAAGTCGAGCTGCTGGCGCATCACGTTCTGGTAGCGCATCTCCAGCATGCTCCTGACCGGCTTCCTGAGCATGGCCTGGCCATCGAGGTTGATGGTCATCGTGCCCTGCCCGCTGGCGCCGCAGGCGGCGGCCAGCAGCAGGCATGCCCCGGTCACGCGAAATAGCGCGCGCATCTCGTTTCCTCCCTCGGGCGGGATGAGCCGGTACCCCCCGGTGCCCGGCTCCGCCGCCGCGTCTTTCCGTACCGCGGCCGCAATGCGGCCATGCCGCGGCGCCGCGCTCAGTGCGTCGCCGTGGAAATGGCGAGGCCGTTGCTCTGCGCGTTGCCGGCGCCGGCGGAGATGTTCACGCCGATGTTGCCCACCGCGTTGGCCAGCGCGCCGCCGGCCAGCGAGGCCGTGTTGCTCGGCCGGCAGCCGCACATCGACAGGTCGTTGCCGTAGGTGGACTGGTCGTTGGACGCGCTCGCCTTGGCCAGCACGCCGACCGGCTGCCCGCCGCGGCCGGTGCCGCCGCCGGTGTTGACCGAGGCCGCCAGCGCATTGCTCTGCAGGTTGCCGGCGCCGGCGGCGATGTTCACGCCGACGTTGCCCCTGGCGCCGGCGAGCATGCCGTCGCCCAGGGTGGCGCTGTTGGCGGCGCCGGCCATGCGCACGCCGTTGCCGCCGGTCTTCTGGCTGGAGAACACCTGCGCGGAGGCGAACACGTCGGCGGCGTCGATGCTCGCCAGCGCGGCCTGGTTGGACTGGCCGTTGCCGGCGCCGGCGGAGACGTTCACGCCGATATTGCCCTGCGCGTTGACCAGCGCGCTGCCGCCGCCGGACGCGGCATTGTTCGACGGGCCGATGCGCACGCCGTTGCCGCGCGCGCTCTGCTGGCTGTCGACCACCGCGCCCGATTCGGACTTGAAGCGGATGTCGCCCCAGGCGAAGCCGAAGCCGCGCACGTAGATGTCGTTGCTGATGGCGGTCTGGTTGAAGATGTCGGCCTCGTCGGGACGATCGAAGTAGCTGAACCCGCCGGCGAACGCACTGGTGGAAAGCGCGGCCATCGCTGCGATGGCGAGCATTCTCGTTTTCATGATCTTCTCCTTCCCTTGCTAGAAAAAAGTGCCCGCCGGGGGACGGAGCACAAAAACGTTGGACGAGACGTTCCCCGATCCCGCCGTCTGGTTCAGCTGCACCAGGCCGCTGGCGTTGCGGTAGGCATCCGGCTGGATGACTGCCTCGCGCGGTCCCGGTGCGCGGCCCGCTGAACCCGGGCGGCTCCCGCCTGCCGATGCGGCGGCCAGCAGGCCGTCCGAGATCGCCTCGATCCTCACCGCGGCGGACGGCGCCAGCACCGCCGCGTTGCTCTGCAGGTTGCCGTTGCCGCTGGCCACGTTGGCCGCGATCAGCCCGCTGGCGCCGGCAAACGCGCCGCCGCCGATCTGGCTGGCGGCGCCGGCCGCGGGCGCGGTGGCGCCGGCACGTTGCATCGATTGCACCGCGGCGGCGGCTGTGGAGATCGCGGCCTGGTTGCTCTGCGCGTTGCCGCTGCCCGCGGCCACGTTGACGGCGGCGCGCCCGGCCACGCCGGCCAGCGCGCCCGGACCGATGCCGGCGTTGTCCGCGCTCGCCACCTGCGCGCCCGCCACCTGCGCGTGCGCCGGCATGCCGCCCAGCGCGAGCACGGCGCAGGCGATGGCGCGCGCCGGTGTCATGGCCGCAGTCCCGTGGCCAGCGGCGCGAGCCCGCGCAGCAAGGCGCCGCTCGCGCTGCCGGTGGCCTGCGTTACCTGCCCGGCAATGCCGCCCGCGACGCCGGCGGTGGTGACGCCCGCGGCCAGCCCTTCGGCCTGGGCCGGCAGGCCGGCGCGGCGCGCAGGCACCGCCTGGCCGGCAGCGGGCGCGGCGCCGCCCGCGGCGCTGCGGCCCACCGCGGCGGCGAGGTCGCTGTCGGTCAGGTCGCTCGCCACGGCGGCGGCGGATTGCTGGAAGCGCTGGGACGGAAACGGCTCGACAGCGGCGGCTATCGGCATGTCCCCCTGCGGAATGCCGCGATAGGCAATACGCGGCTCGACGCTGCGCAGAACGACGATGTCGCCTGTGCCGGCAATCGCGCAGAGGGGAGCAAGGGCGGCGACAAAAGCTGCAACACCGACGGCGCGGGCCGCGCCAGCCGATGCGATCGCCTTCGTGCCGTCATACGCGCAGGCGGCTGACGCATGGCAGAACTCACTCCCGCGTTGTAGGACTCGTCGCGTCATTTTTTTATGTCTCCCTGCCGGGCACAGAGCGACAAGCATGCCAATCCGCGCGAAGCCAGCACCGGGGCCGGTTTGCGGGCGGCGCGGGAGCACGCGGGGAGGTTCCCCCCGAACGGGGGGACGCTTTGGTTGCGGTACTGAAACACGCCGCCGGCCGCGCCGGCGGCGGCTTTCGGCGGCCGATCGCCTGCGCGGCTTGCCGTGTCCGGCAGGGAGTCCGCCCGCGCGGGGCCGCGCTGGCGGCCCGGCGTTGGTTGCAGGGCTGTAACAGGCGCGCCGGCGGCCGGCGCGCACGGTGGCCGACCGTTTCATTCACGCAGAAACGGGTACGCCGGACGCTTGCGGAGGGTGCGTGAAGTGGCGCGGGCGCGGGGATGGCGCGCGGGGCAACGGCGATGTCCGCGCCGCCATCGCGCCCCGCGCATGCCGTGTCGCGGCGTGGATGCGCGGCGCGCCTAGCGTGCCGGCGCGGCGCTGGCCTGCTCGGCCATGCCGCCGGAGATCGGCTTCGGGCCCGGCTGGCTGCGCTCGCAGCCGGTGGCGGCAAGCACGCCGAGCGCCAGGAAGACGGCAATGCCGAGGCAGTGCGCGGTGGTCCGGTTCATGGTGCCTCCTTCTGACTGGGTTCGGGAAAGACGGCCGGAAGGACGGCGCCCGGCATGGCCGCCGCCCGCCTGCCTTCCGGTTCCAGTCTAGCCGCTGGCGCGCTGCGCGCGCGCTTGGGCAAAGCGCGCGGGCGGCTGTATCATGGACTTTCGGCCACATGCAAAAACGGGAGAAGCCTTGCCGGAGTCTCATCATGTTGCGCTATGCCGTGCTTTTCTTCGTGGTCGCCGTGATTGCCGCGCTGTTCGGCTTCGGCGGCCTTTCCGCCGGGGCGGCCCAGGTAGCCAAGCTGCTCTTCATCGTCTTCCTTGTGCTGTTCGCGGTGTCGCTCGTCTGGGGCCTGCGCAAGGAGCGCTAACCATGCCGGCGTAGCCCGTGCCGTCCTCATGGCCACCTCCCCGCCGGACCCGCGCGTGAATCCCGCCGATGCGCCCCGCCGCCCCCTGGACGCCGATGCGCCCCGGCCGCGCCCGGGCCGCTGGCTGCCCGACCGCCACACCGCCGCGCGCACCGCCAGCGTGGTGGGGGCCTCGGTTCGCGCCTGGGTGGCCCACCGCGCCGCCAGCAAGGGCGCGGCGCTGTCGTTCTACATGCTGTTCTCGCTCGCGCCGATCCTGGTGCTGGTGATCTCCATCGCCGGCATCTTCTTCGGCGCCGAGGCCGCGCGCGGCGAGATCTTCGCCCAGATCGACGGCCTGGTCGGCGCGCAGGGCGCGGCCGCCATCCAGGAGATCCTGGCCGCCACCCACCGCGCCGGCGGCGGCGGGCTGGCCGCCGCCATCGCCACCGGCATCCTGTTCGTCGGCGCCACCAGCGCCTTCGCCGAGCTCAAGGGCAGCCTGGACGAGATCTGGGCCGCGCCGGCGCCGCAGGGCGCGGGCTGGCAGCAATTGCTGCGCGCGCGGCTGCTGTCGTTCAGCCTGGTGCTGGTGCTGGCCTTCATGCTACTGGTGTCGCTGATCGTCAACGCCGCGCTGGCCGTGGTGGACCGCTTCTGGGGCCAGATGTGGACGCAGTCCTGGTTCGCGCCGGTGGCCGACGTGCTCTCCACCGCGTTTTCGTTCGGCGTGGTCACGCTGCTGTTCGCGGTGATCTTCAAGATGCTGCCCAATGCGCGCATCGCGTGGCGCGACGTCATCATGGGCGCCGTCATCACCGCGCTGCTGTTCGCCGCCGGCAAGCGGCTGATCGGCCTGTACCTCGGCAACAGCGCGGTGGCGTCTTCCTACGGCGCGGCCGGCTCGGTCGTCGCGCTGATGCTGTGGGTGTATTACTCGGCGCAAATCTTCTTCTTCGGGGCCGAGCTGACGCGCCAGTACGCGCTGCAATTCGGCAGCCTGCGCGGCCAGGGCGCGGGCGCGCAGGCCGCGCCGCGCGCCGCCGCGCCCGCGAACCGGTAAAATACCGCCCGATTCCCTTCGTGCATGCCCGCAGTGCCCGGCGCCCCGACCTCGAGCTGATGGTCCCGCCGGCCCCTGGCGCCGGCCCGCTGCGCCCCGGGCCTTTCCATCTTCCGTTTGCAGAATCCACCGCCGTGAGCTCGCTCGTATCCGAAATTGCGCGTCGTCGCACCTTTGCCATCATTTCGCACCCTGACGCGGGTAAGACGACCCTGACCGAAAAACTGCTGTGGTTCGGCGGCGCCATCCAGGTCGCCGGCGAAGTGCGCGCGCGCAAGGCCGACCGCCACGCCACCTCCGACTGGATGGAGCTGGAAAAGCAGCGCGGCATCTCGGTGACTTCGTCGGTGATGCAGTTCCCGTACCGCGAGAACATCGTCAACCTGCTCGACACCCCGGGCCACGAGGACTTCTCCGAGGACACCTACCGCACGCTGACCGCGGTGGACTCCGCGGTGATGGTGATCGACTCGGTCAACGGCGTGGAAGCGCAGACCATCAAGCTGCTCAACGTCTGCCGCCTGCGCGACACGCCCATCCTCACCTTCATCAACAAGCTCGACCGCGAAGGCCGCTCGCCGATCGAGCTGCTCGACGAAATCGAAGACGTGCTGCAGATGCAGTGCGCGCCGATGACGTGGCCGATCGGCATGGGCAAGTCCTTCCGCGGCGTGTACCACCTGATCGACGACCGCGTGCAACTGTTCGACCCGCACGGCGAGAAGGGCACCTCCGCGATGGTCGACGGGCTCGACAACCCCGAGCTCGACCGCATGCTGGGCAGCCAGGCCGAGGAGCTGCGCATCGAGATCGAACTGGTGCGCGGCGCCTCGCATGCGTTCGACAAGGACGCGTTCCTCGCCGGCAAGCAGACCCCGGTCTACTTCGGCTCGGCCATCAACAACTTCGGCGTGCAGTCGCTGCTCGACGCGCTGTGCGAGCTCGCCCCGCCGCCGCAGGCGCGCAACACCGAGACCCGCGTGGTGGAGCCGGACGAGCCCAGGTTCACCGGCTTCGTGTTCAAGATCCAGGCCAACATGGACCCGCGCCACCGCGACCGCATCGCCTTCGTGCGCGTGTGCTCGGGCCGCTTCGAGCGCGGCATGAAGCTGCTGCACGTGTCCACCGGCAAGACGGTCGCCATCAACAACGCCATCACCTTCATGGCGCAGGACCGCAACACCACCGAGGAAGCGTATTCGGGCGACATCATCGGCGTGCCCAACCACGGCACCATCCGCCTGGGCGACGTGTTCACCGAGGGCGAGCCGCTCAAGTTCACCGGCATCCCCTCGTTCGCGCCCGAGTTCTTCCGCCGCGCGCGCCTGAACAACCCGCTCAAGGTCAAGCAGCTGCAGAAGGGCCTGCAGCAGCTGGCCGAGGAAGGCGCCACGCAGATGTTCCGCCCGATCGCCTCCAACGACCTCGTGCTGGGCGCCGTGGGCATCCTGCAGTTCGACGTGGTGGCGCACCGGCTCGAGCATGAATACGGCGTCGACGCGATCTTCGAATCGCACGAATGCGCCACCGCGCGCTGGCTCAAGGGCGACCCGGCCGAGATCGAGAAGCTGATCGAGAAGGCCGGCCACAACGTCGCGCTCGACGGCGCCGGCGACCACGTCTACCTCGCGCCGAGCATGGTCAACCTGCGCCTGACGCAGGAGCGCTTCCCGAAGGTGGAGTTCCGCGAGACGCGCGAGATCGTCTGACGTTCGGCGCGCGCAGGCTGCCGCGGTGTCGCGGCTTGCGCTGGCGGAAGCGGGTCTGGGGCGGTCCGGTCGCCGCAGCAGGGCACGTCGCAGGTGCCGATACCGTCACTGCGGCGCTATTGTGTCAGATTCGATACATAGAACTTGCCGCATGCGGCTGCATGCGGCGGCCCGCTCGGATAGAATCCAAAGCTTGCGGAATCAAGCATCAGGCCAGACAGGAGGCCCGCTCCCAGGCTCGTTCCAGGGAAAAGGGCAGCTTCAGGCGCTTTCTTACGTTCCGCCGCGTGGGGCCTTGCTGCGTGCCCCGCCGACTTTCCCGTCCTTGCCGCCATCCATGTCGACCCCTGCCACCGTTCCGGCCGCCGAGCCGGATTCCGTTTTTCGCGACCCTTCGTTCCGGCTGTTCTGGTTTGCCCGCCTGTGCACCACGATCGGCTACCAGATCTTCACGGTGGCGGTGGGCTGGCAGATCTACGACCTCACCCGCGATCCCTTCATGCTCGGCATGGTGGGGCTGGTGCAGTTCCTGCCCTCGGTGGTCCTGCTGCTGATGTCCGGCCACGTGGCCGACCGCTTCGACCGGCGCGTGATCGTGCGCTCGTGCCAGACGCTGGAAGCGCTGATCGCGGTCTCGATGGCGGTGGCCAGCCTCAAGGGCTGGATCACGCGCGAGCACATCTTCGTCTTCGTGGCCCTGATCGGCGCCACCCGCGCCTTCGAGACGCCCACGCTGCAGGCGCTGCTGCCCAGCGTGGTCACGGCGCGCCAGTTGCCGCGCGCGGTGGCCATGTCGAGCTCGGCCGTGCAGACCGCCATCATCATCGGCCCGGCCCTGGGCGGCTTCGCCTACGTGGCCGGCCCCGGCGTGGTCTACGCCATCAGCGCCACGCTGTTCGCCATCGCCGCCTGCCTGGTGAGCGCGCTCAAGCTGCGCCAGCTCGTGCAGCGCAACAACACGCCGGTCAGCGTTGCCACGCTGTTCGCGGGCATCGCCTACATCCGCAGCCGGCCGGTGCTGCTCGGCGCCATCTCGCTGGACCTGTTCGCCGTGCTGCTGGGGGGCGCCACCGCGCTGCTGCCGATCTACGCGCGCGACATCCTGCACACCGGCCCGTGGGGCCTCGGCCTGCTGCGCTCGTCGCCGGCCATCGGCGCGCTGACCACGGCGCTGTGGCTGGCGCACCATCCGATGAACCGGCGCGTGGGCCGCATCATGTTCGGCGCGGTGGCGGTGTTCGGCGTCGCCACGATGGTGTTCGGCGTCTCGCGCTGGCTGCCGCTGTCGATGGTGGCGCTGGTCATGCTCGGCGCGTCCGACATGATCAGCGTGGTGGTGCGTTCCACGCTGGTCCAGCTCGACACGCCCGACGACATGCGCGGGCGCGTGGGCGCGGTCAACTCGGTCTTCATCGGCGCATCCAACCAGCTGGGCGAGTTCGAGTCGGGCGTCACGGCGGCGCTGCTCGGGCCGGTCGGCGCGGTGCTGCTGGGCGGCCTGGGCACGCTGGTGGTGGTGGCGGTATGGATGCGCCTGTTCCCCTCACTCGCCGAGCGCGACCGCCTGCACGACCATCCCGTGGCCGCCTGAGCCGGCCGCCGCGGGCTCCCGGCACGGCGCCGCGCGCCGTGCCGCGCATCCCTTTCGAATCCCCTCCGAATCCCTTCCAGACGCGAAAGCGTACCCGTTTCTGCGTGCCGCCGGTCCCATGCGGCGGCGCTGCCGCGAATGCCCGCGGGCATCCGGCCCGCACGCCATCGGCCTGACCTCCGGCGAAATTTTTCGACGCGGCGCCAGCCCTTGCGCGACAAGGGCTGGCGCTAGCTGGCGCTATTTCGCGCGCGCCTCGCGCGGCCGCGCGCGGGAACCTCACTGCCGCGCTTCTGTCCTGAATACATCCGCAATATCGAGCCATTGCCGGTGATCGTCCGACATCCGGTCGGGCTATCGCGGGCAGGTCCCGGTGCCGCGCCGCGCGAAACCGGCGCGCCGTGGCGCCGGGTTTGCGCGCTGTCGGGGTACGCAGAAACGGGTACGCCCGGCGCGTTCCCATCGCGCTTCGCCTTGTCCCGATCTTTGTCCTTGTCCTTGTTTTCTCCGCCGGAGCCGATCGCCATGAACCTCAACTTCATCGACCCGCAGAAGCTGGAAGCTGCCGGCACCTACCTCGCGCAGCTCGCCGTGCAGCAGGGCCTGAACTGCATCGCCGCCATCGTCATCCTGATCCTGGGCTGGTGGATCTCCGGGCGCGCCCGCGCGGCCATCCTGCACGCCTTCGACCGGCCGAGCGTGGACGCCACGCTGCGCCCGATGCTGGCCAGCGTCACGCAATGGATCGTGCGCGTGCTGACCGTGGTGCTGGTGCTGTCGCAGTTCGGCGTGCAGACCGCGAGCATCGTCGCCATGCTCGGCGCGGCCGGCCTGGCCATCGGGCTGGCGCTGCAGGGCACGCTGCAGAACATCGCCGCCGGCATCATGCTGGTGCTGCTGCGGCCGTTCCGCGTGGGCCAGTACATCGACGCGCAGGGCGTGGCCGGCACCGTGCGCGAGACCGGCCTGTTCATGACCGAGCTGACCACCTTCGACGGCGTCTGCCTGCGCGTGCCCAACGGCAAGATCTGGGGCAGCGCCATCACCAACTACAGCGAGAACCCCACGCGCCGGCTCGACATCGAAGTCACCGTCACCTTCGGCGCCGACATCCAGGCCGCGCTCGACGCGCTGCGCGCCATGCTCGCGGCGGACAAGCGCGTGCTGCCCGAACCCGCGGCCGAAGTCATGGTGGTCAACTATGCCGCGCAGGGCGTCACGCTCAACGTGCGCTGCTGGACCGCTGCCGGCGACTACTGGAACGTGCGCTTCGCCTTCTACCAGCGCATCAAGCCGGCGCTCGAAGCGGCCGGCTGCCCGCTCGCCGTGCCGGTGCAGGAAGTGCGCGTGCCGGACGGCGCCCGGCCCGAGCCCGCGGCCCAGCGCCTGAGCTGACGCAGGCTCCGCCACACGGCAACGCGGCGCGCCACGCCCGCCGCCGTCAGCCCTCGTCGGCAAACAGCGCGCACGCGCCTTCTTCCGCCGAGCCGACGTGCTTGCGGAAGCCGCCGAACAGGTCGCGCCCCACGCCGTGCCGGTTGGCCGACAGGTCCGGCGGCGTGATGTCGCGCGCGTCCCATTCGGCCTGCGGCACCATCACCGCCAGCACGCCCGCGTGCGCGTCCACGCGCATCGGGTCGCCGTCGCGCACGCGCGCGATGCCGCCGCCGTTCAGCGCCTCGGGGCAGACGTGGATGGCCGCCGGCACCTTGCCCGAGGCGCCCGACATGCGGCCGTCCGTCACCAGCGCCACGCGAAAGCCGCGCCCCTGCAGCACGGTCAGCGTGGGCGTGAGCTTGTGCAGCTCGGGCATGCCGCAGGCGGCCGGCCCCTGCCACGGCAGCACCGCGACGAAATCGCGCTCCAGCTCGCCGCGCTTGAACGCATCGATCAGCGCGTCCTGCGTGTGGAACACCAGCGCCGGCGCCTCCACCACGTGGTGCTCGGGCTTGACCGCGGAGATCTTGAGCACGGCGCGGCCGATATTGCCGTCGAGCAGCTTGATGCCGCCTTCGGGCGCGAACGGCCGCGCGGCGGCGCGCACGATGCTGTCGTCCAGCGGCGCGGCGGGCCCGTCGATCCACACCAGTCTGCCGTCGCGCAGGACCGGCTCGCGCGTGTAGTCGGCCAGCCCCTTGCCCGCCACCGTGGTCACGTCGTCGTGCAGCAGGCCCAGCGACAGCAGCCCGCGGATCACCACCGGCAGGCCGCCGGCGGCCTGGAACTGGTTCACGTCGGCGCTGCCGTTCGGGTACACGCGCGCCAGCAGCGGCACCACTTCCGAGAGCTCGGCGAAATCGTCCCAGCCCAGCACGATGCCCGCCACGCGCGCCATCGCCACCAGGTGCAGCGTGTGGTTGGTGGAGCCGCCGGTGGCCAGCAGCCCCACGATGCCGTTGACGAAGGCGCGCTCGTCGAGCACGTCGGCCACCGGCGTGTAGCGCTCGCCGCCGTGCACGAGGCGCAGCGCCTGGCGCGCGGCTTCGCGCGTGAGCGCCTCGCGCAGCGGCGTGCCGGGATTGACGAAGGCGGTGCCGGGCAGATGCAGGCCCATCATCTCCATCAGCATCTGGTTGGAGTTCGCGGTGCCGTAGAAGGTGCAGGTGCCGGGGCCGTGATACGACTTGCTCTCGGCCTCGAGCAGCTCCGCGCGGCCGATCTTGCCCTCGGCGTATTGCTGGCGGATGCGCGCCTTTTCCTCGTTGCCGATGCCGGTGGTCATGGGCCCGGCCGGCACGAACACCGCGGGCAGGTGCCCGAACGACAGCGCGCCCATCACCAGCCCCGGCACGATCTTGTCGCACACGCCCAGGTACAGCGCGCCGTCGAACATTTGGTGCGACAGCGCCACCGCCGCCGACAGCGCGATCACGTCGCGCGAGAACAGCGACAGGTCCATGCCGTCCTGCCCCTGCGTCACGCCATCGCACATGGCCGGCGTGCCGCCGGCGAACTGCGCGGTGCCGCCCGCTTCGAGCGCGGCCTCCTTGAGCCATTGCGGATATGCCGCCAGCGGCTGGTGCGCGGACAGCATGTCGTTGTAGGACGAGACGATGGCGAGGTTGGGCCGCTCCTGCGCCTTGAGCCGGATCCTGGCCTGCTCGGGCATGGCCGCCACGCCGTGCGCGAGGTTGGTACAGGACAGGTGCGCGCGTTCCACCTTCTGTCCGGCCAGCGCGCGCGTGCGCGCCAGGTAGGCCTGGCGGGTGGCGGCGCTGCGCGCGACGATGCGGGCGGTGACCCGTTCCAGGACGGGATGGCTTGGCATGGGGATCTCCTGCGGGGTGTCCTCGGCTTCCAGCCTAGTGCACTTTGCCGGGCGCTGCACGCATGCCACGCGCCCTGCACGTTTCATGCAACGGTGCTAGACTGCGCGCCAATCTCTGGAGTCCGGACAACATGAAACAAGCAGCCCGACGCACCGCCGCGCCCTTCGCAGGGTTTGCCGCGTTTGCCGCGGCACCGCACGGTGATCGCGTGCTGCTGGCCATTCACGTCTAGTCTTCCGAGCCTCGCGCCCGGAAGGCTGGCAGGCCGCTCCGGGGAACGCGAAGCATGCACAAACCCCGGACGGCCCCGCAGGCCCGCCGGGGTTTTGTTTTTGCACTTCGCCACCATCTCACACGCCATGCGTACCTACGACAAGCTGATCGCCACGATTCAAACCGGCCAAGGGAACGGGAGCTTGCGCTCGTCCCTTGGCGTGGTAACGGCATCGGCTGTCGCCGCCATCGATGTCACTGCGTGCCGCATGCGGCATGCCGGCGCCGCCCCGCAAGCGATTCCATAGCCCCCTGGCTGCCATCCGCAGTCCCGGGGCATCGCACAGACCGCCCGCCGGGGACACCGACAACACCCTGGCCGGCACGCACCCGCCAGGGTGTTTTCGCAAAGGCAGCCCATCATGGAACGCAAGGCACTCAACAACAACGACAACGACAACGGCGTCGTCAGGAACATCGGCATCATCGCCCACGTGGACGCGGGCAAGACCACCACCTCCGAACGCATCCTGTTCTACACCGGCGCCAGCCACCGGCTCGGCGAAGTGCACGACGGCGCCGCCGCCCTGGACTTCGACCCGCAGGAGCAGGCGCGCGGCATCACCATCAACAGCGCCGCCACCACCGTGGCCTGGCGCGGCCACCGCATCAACCTGATCGACACGCCCGGCCACATCGATTTCAACATCGAGGTGAACCGCTCGCTGCGCGTGCTCGACGGCGCCGTGGTGGTGTTCGACGGCGTGGCCGGCGTGGAGCCGCAGACCGAGACCAACTGGCGCCTGGCCGACCGCTACCGCGTGCCGCGCATCGCCTTCGTCAACAAGCTTGACCGCACCGGCGCGGATTTCCTGCGCGTGGTGGGCATGATCGAGCAGCGCCTGGGCGCGGTGCCGCTGGTGCTGCAACTGCCGATCGGTAGCGAAGCCGCTTTCGCCGGCGTGGTCGATCTCGTCGCCATGCGGGCGCTGCTGTGGCCGGACGGCGCCGGCAGGCAGGCCTACGCCACGCAGCCCGTGCCGCACGCGATGGCGGAGCAGGCCGCGGCCTGGCGCCAGCGCCTGCTGGAGACGCTGGCCGAGCACGACGACGCCATGCTGGAAGGCTACCTCGCTGGCCGCGAGCCGGATGCGGCGGCGCTGCGCGCGGCCATCCGCCGCGTGACCGTGGCCGGCGCCGCGGTGCCGGTGCTGGCCGGCTCCGCGTTCAAGAACAAGGGCGTGGAGCCGCTGCTCGACGCCGTCACCGGCTACCTGCCGGCGCCGGCCGACGTGGCGCGCCCCGAACTGGACGCGGACCCGGCCCAGCCGCTGGCGGCGCTCGCCTTCAAGGTCGTGCACGACGCGCACGGCACGCTTACGTTCGTGCGCATCTACCGCGGCCGCGTGGCCGCCGGCGACACCGTGCTCAACGCCGGCAGCGGCAAGCGCGAGCGCGTGGCGCGCCTGTACGAGATGCATGCCGACAGCAAGCAGGAGCGCGGCGCGGCCGTGGCCGGCGACATCGTGGCCATCGCCGGCCTCAAGGCCACCGTGACCGGCGACACGCTGACCGATCCGGCGCATCCCGTGGTGCTGGAAAGCATCGACGCGCCCGAGCCCGTGATCGACGTCGCCATCGAGCCGCGCACCCACGCCGACCAGGCCGGCCTGTCGCGCGGCCTGCAGGCGCTGGTGCAGGAAGACCCCAGCCTGCGCCTGCGGCAGGACCCGGAAAGCGGGCAGACGCTGCTGTCCGGCATGGGCGAGCTGCAGCTCGAAGTCACGCTGGAAAAGCTGCGCGCGCGCTTCAACGTGGAGGTGACGGTAGGCCGGCCGCAGGTGGCTTATCGCGAAACGCTGACGCGCGCGGCCGAAGCGCGCTACCTGCACCGCAAGCAAAGCGGCGGCCCCGGCCAGTACGCCGAGGTGCTGCTGCGCGTGGAGCCGCTGCCGCGCGGCGAGGGCATCCGCTTCGAGAGCCGCATCGCCGGCGGCGCGGTGCCGCGCGAGTACGTGCCCGCGGTGGAAGCCGGCATCCGCCGCGCCGCCGCGCAGGGCGTGGTGGCCGGCCATCCGCTGGTGGACTTCAGGGCGGTGCTGCTCGACGGCAGCCATCACGAGCGCGACTCCTCGGCGCTGGCCTTCGAGACCGCGGCGGCGGGGGCCACGCGCGAAAAGGGACAAGACCACCCGCC